>NZ_JBEDNP010000002.1:0-484306 GCF_040105315.1 Pseudonocardia tropica | reverse complement strand
GAGCACGCGGCCGCGCTCGTCGCCGTCGCGACCGTCGCCGGGCACCGCTTCGACGACCTCGTACCCGGCTGAGTGCCCGGCTGAGTGTCCGACCGGGCCACCGGGCCCACCGGCCGGCGCGGGACGTCCGCGCCGGCCGTCGCGGTCGTTGCGGGCCGGTACGGTGGCGGCGTGGACCTCGGGATCGGACGGCGCGCGCGGGCGGGGGCGGCCCTGCTGGTCGCGTCGTTGCTCCTGCTCGCCCCGGTCCTGCTGCCCGCCGACGTCGACACCGGTCTCGTCGGCGCCGTCGTCGCGCTCGCCGTCCTCGCCTGGGCGGGGCACCGCGAGCTCGGCGCGATTCACCTCGTCGCCACCGCCGCGACCACCCCGGTCCGCGAGGCCCGTCGGGCCCGGCCCCGGGCCGGGACCGTCCGCCAGACCGACCCCGACGCGGCAGGCCGTGCCCGGCCCCGCGCCCCGGGACCGCTCCGCCCGGAGCAGGTCCCCGGCACCGTCGCGGCCGCCTGACGCGCCGCCCCGCCGGCCGGTGCGCGGTTGCGCACCGGACCGCCGTCGTCCCTGCTCCGGGACCCGTCCCCACCCTCGGACGTCCCTGGAGTGATCCGTGCTCGACTTCCTGTACTACCCCGTCTCCCTCGTCATGCGCCTGTGGCACGAGCTGTTCGGCGCGCTGTTCGGACCGGCCACCGGGCTGTCCTGGGCGCTGTCGGTGGTGTTCCTCGTGCTCACCGTCCGGGCGCTGCTGGTGCGCTCGGCCTGGACCCGGATGCGGGCCGCCCGGATCGGCCGCGCACTGGCCCCGCAGGTCGCCCGCCTGCGCGAACGGCACCGCGGCGACGCCCGTGCCCTGGCCGAGGCGACCGCCGCGCTGCACCGCACGCACGGCTCGTCGCCGGTCGCCGGGCTCGGGGTGGTCTTCCTGCAGCTCCCGGTGTTCGTCGCGCTGCTGCACGTGCTGCGCGCGTTCCACCGGCCCGGCCTGACCTTCGAGCAGAACGCCGCGATCGCCAACTACGCCTTCCCACCCGACCAGGTCGCCTCGTTCCTGCAGGCCCGGCTGTTCGGGGCGCCGCTGGCGGCGTGGCTGCGGATGCCCGCCGAGCAGCTCGCCGCGTTCGGCGGACCGCCCGTGGACGGGGCGGCGGTCGCCGTCGTGGTGGTCGTGCTGACCGTTCTCGCCGCGGTCTGCACCCACCTCGGCATGCGCTACGCCCGGGTCGACCCGGGTGCCGCGCCGCAGGGCGCCGCCCGGGTCCTCGCGGCCCTGCCCTGGATCGCACCGGTCGGCGTCCTCGCCGGTGGGCTGCTCTACCCGGCGCCGGTCGCGCTGCTGCTCTACTGGATGACCGGCAGCGTCGCGACCCTGGTCCAGCAGCTCGTGCTCACCCGGCTGCTCGACCGCAGGCCACCGGTCGTCGTCGCCCCGCCGGCCCCGGAACGCAGCCGGGCGCCACGGCCGGGGGCCAAGCCGGTGCGCCGCCGCCCCGCCGGTGCCCGCCGCTGAACCGCCGTCAGCGCGCGCGCAGCGCCAGGTAGAGGTCGACGCGGTCGGCGAACGACGACGGGTCGCGCCCGGTCAGCTCCGCCACCCGGCCGATCCGGTACCGGACGGTGTTGACGTGCAGGTGCAGCCGGGCCGCGGTCCGGTTCCACGACCCGGACTCGTCGAGGAACACCTCCAGGGTCTCCAGCAGCCCGGTGCCCGACCGCGCGTCGTGGTCGAGCACCGGGCCGAGGACCTGGGCGGCGAAACCGCGCCGCACGTCGTCGGGGACCCCGGCCAGCAGCGCCACGTGCGAGGTGATCTCCCCGGCCCGCACCGAGGTCACCGGCCCGGACCGGGCCGCCGCCAGCCCCGCGGCGTGCCCGGCCTCGGCGAGCGCACCGGACAGCGCGTCCGCCGTCGACGGCCGCGACACCCCGGCCGAGAGCCGTCCGCCGGCCAGGCCCGGCCCGAGCCGGTGCACCGCGGCCAGCACCTGCTCCACCGGGTCCGGGACGTCCCCGACCCCGGGCACCGCGACGACGGCGACCGCGTCACCGCCCTGCACCCCGACCGCGGCCGGGCCGGCGCCGACCAGCGCGTCGAGCAGCACGGTGTGCGCGGTGTCGGCCGGGTCCGCGACGCCCGAGGCGCGCAGCACGACCACGGCCAGGGTCCCGTCCGGCTCGACCCCGGCCTGGCGCAGCCGCACCCGGGTCTCGGGGCGGTCGCCGGTGTCGGCGGCGATCCGGGCCAGCGCGTCGTCGGCGATCGGGCGGGCCACCGCGGCACCCTCACGGCGCCGGGACCGGTCCAGCGCGGCGATCGCGGCCAGCTCCCCGACGGCGTCGACGGCGTCGGTACCCGCGTGCTGCACGCCCGGCGGCAGCTGCGCCGCGACCAGCCAGCCGGTGGCCCGGGCGGTCCCCGGTGCCGCGGGCACCACCAGGTGCGCCGCGCCCGCCGGGCCGGCCGGGACGGTCACCGGCAGCCGGCCCGCGGTCAGGAACCCGGCGACGACGGCGTCGCGCTCGGCGTCGGGCAGGCCCGGCCCGGCGAGCAGCCCGCCCGCCGCGGTCAGCACCCGGCAGACCAGGCCGGTGCCCGCCGACACCGCTGCGGCGAGGTCGGCCAGCTCCGCGCCGCCGGCGAACGCGGCGAGCAGCCGCCGGTGCCGGCCCAGGGTGTGGGCGAGCCGGTCCCCGCGGGCCGCGGACAGCGCCCCGATCACCGCCTCGGTCACCGCGCCGAACGACACGTCGACCGGCACCGCGACCAGCACGAGGTCGTGGCGGCGGCAGGCGTCGACGACGTCGGCCGGGATGTCGCCGAACACGGCCTCCCCGGCCACCAGCGCCGCCGCACCGGACCGCGCGACCGCCGCGACGAACCGCTCCGAGTCCGCGGGCGTCCGCCGCCACACCAGGCCGGACACGACCAGCTCACCGCCGCCCAGGTAGCGCGACGGGTCGGGCAGGTCGGTCGGGTAGACCCATCGCACGGACCGGTCCAGGTCGGCCGCCGAGCCGTGCAGGACCCGCAGCCGCAGCTCCGGGCGTGCGACGAGCTCCGAGAGCAGCATGGGAGGAACCTACAACTCGGTGCGCCGCGGGGGATCCCGATTCGTCACGGCGGTGCCTTCTCCCGGTGACCGGCGCGCGGTGCACTGGGTCCATGCAGCAGCCGAGCGCCGGCCGGACCGCACACCGGACCGCCATCGAAGGTGCCCACGTCGTCACCGTCACCGGGGAGGAGATCCCCGGCGGGCACGTCGTCGTCGAGGGGGAACGGATCGCGGGCGTCGGGCCCGGTCCCGCCCCGGCGGGGTCCTACGACCGCCGGGTCGACGCCCGCGGCTGCCTGCTCACCCCGGGCCTGGTCAACACCCACCACCACCTCTACCAGTGGGTGACCCGCGGGCTCGCCGTCGACCACACGCTGTTCGAGTGGCTGACCACGCTGTACCCGGTGTGGGCGGGCATCGACGAGCACGCCGTGCACACCGGCGCCACCGGCGCGCTGTCCGCGCTCGCGTTGTCGGGCTGCACCACCACGACCGACCACCACTACGTCTTCCCCCGCGAGGGCGGGGACGTGCTCGGCGCCGAGATCCGCGCCGCACAGCAGGTGGGGCTGCGGTTCCACCCGACCCGCGGCTCGATGGACCTCGGGCGCAGCGCGGGTGGGCTGCCGCCGGACCACGTCGTCTCCGACCGCGACGAGATCCTCGCCGCGTCCGCCGACGCCGTCGCCCGCTGGCACGACCCGTCGCCGGGGTCGATGCTGCGGATCGCGCTGGCCCCCTGCTCGCCGTTCTCGGTGACACCGGAGCTGATGCGCGAGTCCGCGACGCTGGCCCGCGAGCTCGGGGTGCGGCTGCACACCCACCTCGCCGAGACCGACGACGAGGAGGCGTACTGCCGGGAGCGCTTCGGTGCCACCCCCACCGAGTACGTCGCCGACCTGGGCTGGACCGGGCCCGACGTGTGGTTCGCCCACACCGTGCACCTCGACGACGACGCGGTGAAGACGATCGGCGCGACCGGCACCGGCGTCGCGCACTGCCCCACCTCCAACGGCCGGCTCGGCGCGGGCATCGCGCGGGTCCGCGACCTCGTCGACGCGGGCGCCCGGGTCGGGATCGGTGTCGACGGCGCCGCCTCCAACGAGGGCACCCACCTGCTGGAGGACGTCAAGCACGCCGTCCTGTTCGCCCGCGCCGCGGGCGGCCCCCGTGCCCTGTCGGTGCGCGAGGCCCTGGAGCTCGGCACACTCGGCGGTGCCCGGGTGCTCGGTCGTGAGGACGAGATCGGGTCGATCGAGACCGGCAAGCTCGCCGACCTCGCCCTGTGGCGGCTCGACGGGTTCCGGCACCGCGACGTCGCCGACCCGGTCGCCGCCCTCGTCCTGGGCACCCCGCCGCCGCTGGAGCTGCTGCTCGTGCACGGGCGCCCGGTCGTCGAACGGGACACCGTGCTCACCGTCGACACCGACGCCGTCGCCGCCGAGTGCGCCGCCGTGCACCGCGCCCTCGTGGCCAAGGCCGGGTGAGCGGATGGACCTGCACACCGTCACCGGGTTCCGGCGCGCCCGCGAGCGCGCCGACCTGGCGCTGGCGCCGGGGGAGCGGATCCTCGCCGGCGGGACGTGGCTGTTCTCCGAGCCGCAGCCCGGCGTCACCGGCCTGGTCGACCTCACCACGATGGGCTGGGAGCCCCTCTCCGACCTGCCCGACGGCGGCCTGTCGGTCGCCGCGACCTGCCCGATCGCCGACCTCGCCGCGTACGGCGGGCGCACCGGGACCCCGCTGTTCGCCGAGTGCGCGCACGCGCTGCTCGCGTCGTGGAAGATCTGGCACACCGCGACCGTCGGCGGGAACGTGTGCCGCGCCTACGCCGCCGCCGGGATGGTCGCGCTCGCCGCGACGCTCGACGGGCTCGCCGTCGTCTGGACCCCCGACGGCGAGGAGTACCGCGTCCCGGTCGCGGCGCTCGTCACCGGCAACGGCACCACCGCGCTGCGCCCCGGCGAGGTCCTGCGCGCGGTCGAGCTGCCCGGCGCCGCACTCCGCGCCCGCACCGCCTTCCGCAGGATCGCACTCGCCGAGCTCGGCCGCTCCGGCGCCGTGCTCACCGGGCGGGTCGACACCGCACCCGACGGCGGCGCCGCCACGTTCGTGATCACCGCCGCGACCGAGGCGCCCACCGTCCTGCGCTACCCGGCCGGCGTGCCCGGCGCGGACCGGCTGCGCGCCGACGTCGACGCCGTCGATGGCTGGTACACCGACCCGCTCGGTTCCGCGGACTGGCGCCACGGTGTCAGCGCGGTGCTGCTGGAGCAGATCCGGGAGGAGCTGTCGTGAAACTGCACGTCAACGACACCGAGCTGGAGGCGGAGCCCGCCCCGGGGCAGTGCACCCGCACGTTCCTGCGCGAGCACGGGCACCTCGAGGTGAAGAAGGGGTGCGACGCCGGGGACTGCGGCGCCTGCACCGTCCTGCTCGACGACCGGCCCGTGCACTCGTGCCTGATCCCCGCCCAGCGCCTCGACGGCGCGCGGGTCACCACCGTCGCCGGGCTGGCCGGGCCGGACGGGGCGCTGCACCCGGTCCAGCAGGCGTTCGTCGAGAGGTTCGGGTTCCAGTGCGGGTTCTGCACCGCAGGCCAGATCGTCACCGCCAGCGCGCTCACCCCCGACGACCTCGACGACCTGCCGCGGCGGATGAAGGGCAACCTGTGCCGCTGCACCGGCTACCGCAGCATCCGCGAGGCGATCGAGACCGGCGTCCGCGGCGGCGGCACCCCGCGCGCCGCGGGCGGGACCGCCGGCACCGTCGGCTGCTCGGCGCGGCCCCCGGCCGCGGAGCGCATCGTCACCGGCAGCGAGCCGTTCACCTTCGACACCGACCTCACCGGGGCCCTGCACCTGCGCGTGCTCGGCTCCCCGCACGCCCACGCCCGCATCCGGTCGATCGACACCACCGCCGCCGCGGCCGCACCGGGCGTCGCGCTGGTGCTGACCCACCACGACGTGCCGGACCTGCGCTACTCCACCGCCCGGCACGAGCACCGCACCGACGACCCCGACGACACCCGGATGCTCGACGACGTCGTCCGCCACGTCGGGCAGCGGGTCGCCGCCGTCGTCGCCGAGACCCCGGCGCAGGCCGAGGCGGCCTGCGCGCTGATCGCCGTCGACTACGAGGTGCTGCCCGCCGTGTTCGACCCGGAGGCGGCGCGGCGGCCCGGCGCTCCGCTGGTGCACCCGGACCGGACCCCGGCCGACCGCGTCGACGACGCCTCCCGCAACGTCGTGCTCGCCCTGCACGGCGGGCACGGCGGCGACGTCGACGCCGCGCTCGCCGCGTCCGCGCACACCGTCACCGGCACCTGGCGCACCAGCCGCGTCGCGCACGCCCAGCTCGAGTGCCACGGTGCCGTCGGCTCGCTCGACCGGGACGGACGCCTCGTCGTCCGCGCCGGCACCCAGGTCCCGTTCCTCACCCGCGGCGAGCTCGCCCGGGTGCTCGGCCTCGACCCGGACCGGGTCCGGGTGCACACCGCCCGGGTCGGCGGCGGGTTCGGCGGCAAGCAGGAGATGTTCGCCGAGGACCTCGTCGGGCTCGCCGTGCTGCGGACCGGGCGCACCGTCGTCCACGAGTTCACCCGGTCCGAGGAGTTCACCCGCACCGCGCTGCGCCACCCGATGCGGGTCGCGGTCACCCTCGGCGCCGACGACGACGGCCGGCTCACCGCGATGAAGCTCGACGTCCTGTCCGACACCGGCGGCTACGGCAACCACTCCCGCGGGGTGCTGTTCCACTCCGTCGCCGAGTCGGTCAGCGTCTACAACTGCCCCGTCAAACACCTCGACGCCGAGGTCGTCTACACCCACAACGTGCCCAGCGGCGCGTTCCGCGGCTACGGCCTGGGCCAGGTGATGTTCGCCGTCGAGTCCGCGATGGACGAGCTGGCGATCGCGCTGGACGTCGACCCGTTCGACCTGCGGCGGCGCAACATGGTCCGGGCCGGGGACCCGCTGCACGTCGCCCACCACGGCGAGCCCGAGCACGACCTGCACTGGACCAGCTACGGCATGGACCAGTGCCTCGACCTCGTGCAGGACGCCCTGGCCGACGGCACCGGCGACCCGGTCCCCGACGGCCCGACCTGGCGGGTCGGCGAGGGTGTCGCCCTGGGGATGATGACGACGATGGCCCCGTTCGGGCACGCCGCCGCCACCACCGTGACGCTGCTGCCCGGCGGGCGCTACCGGCTCGGCGCCGGCACCGTCGAGTTCGGCAACGGCACCACGACCACGCACCGCCAGGTCGTCGCCACCGTGCTCGGCACCACCCCGGACCGCGTCGACGCCCACCACGGCGACACCGACGCCTGCGGCTACGACACCGGCGCGTTCGCCTCGGCGGGCACCACCGTCGCGGGCAAGGCGCTGCACGCCGCGGCGACCGCGCTGCGGGAGCGGATCCTCGCCGTCACGGGCGGCGGCGAGCTCCACGCCGACGGGGTCACCACCCCCGGCCGCGCGTGGTCCCTCGACGACGTGCTGGCCGCGACGTCGTCGCCGGACGGCCTGTCCGCCGCCGGGGAGGAGCCCGGCACGGAGCGGGCGATCACCGCGAACTGCCACGGGGTGCGGGTCGCGGTGGACACCGCGACCGGCGAGGTGCGGGTGCTGCGATCGGTGCAGGCCGTCGACGCGGGCACCGTCCTCAACCCCGAGCAGCTGCGCGGCCAGGTCGAGGGCGGCGCCGCGATGGGGCTGGGCAGCGCGCTCTACGAGGAGGTGTACGTCGGGGAGTCCGGGGAGATCCTCAACCCGGTGTTCCGCACCTACCGGGTCCCGCAGATGGCCGACGTCCCGGTGACCGAGGTGCGCTGTGCCCGCACCCACGACGCGCTCGGCACCTTCGGGGCGAAGTCGATGAGCGAGGCGCCGTACAACCCGGTGGCACCCGCGGTCGCGAACGCGATCCGCCGGGCGCTGGGGGTGCGGCCGTACCACCAGCCGTTCAGCCGCGACCGGGTGTGGCGGCTCGCGGCCGGCGGCACGGCGCCCTGAGGCACGGTGTCCTGAGGCACGGCGGTCAGCCGCGGCGGCGGGCGTGCTCCAGCAGCGCGGTCGCGGTGAGCCGGCCCAGCTCGTTCGCGGCCACGGGGCTGTCGCCGGTGATGACGTTGCGGTCGACGGTGCAGCGGCCGGTCATGTCGTCGTTGACCACGCGGACGCCCTCGTCCTGCAGGGCCTTGCCGAGCAGCCACGGCATCTCGCCGGGCAGGTAGCCGATGTCGATGTTGGCGCCGGCGTCGAGCGCGTCGGGGAACACGCACATCTCGTAGCCCTCGAACACCGACCGGCCGCGGCCGATGCGGGTCGAGAGGAACGCGGCGGGCCCGTGGCACAGCGACACCACGAGCCGGTCGGTGCGCATCGCCCACTCCAGGGTGTCGCGGACGTCGGTGGAGAACGGCAGCCCGGACAGCGCACCGTGCCCGCCGGGGACGAACACCGCGAGGTAGTCCGAGTCCTCGCCCAGCTCGCGCTCGACGACCTCGGCCAGCGACGTCGGGGCCCGCCACTGCGCGAGCAGCTTCTCGCGGGCGCTGGCGACCGCCTCGTCCTCGCCGGGGTAGGCCCACCACTCGAACTTCGCCGGGTTGCCGGTGAGCGTCGCGATCTCGACGCCGAACCCGGCCTCCAGGACGTGGTGCAGGGGGAGCAGGGTCTCCACCGGGTGGTTGCCGGTGGAGAAGAAGGTGCCGTTGCCCATGCGCAGGTAGCGCTCGTCGGTGGCCAGGACGAGCACCTTCCAGCGGCCGCCGGACCAGGCGTGCCGCTCGGTGGCGAGACCGTCGAAGTCGGTCCGCGGCGCGGTGTAGGCGTCCAGCGAGTACGGCGACGGGAAGTACGCCTCGTGCTCCGCCGGGTCCGCGGTCGGGTCCTTGCTGAGCGTGCTGTCGGACATCGGGGTGCCTCCGGGTCGTTCGTGCGGTGCCCGCGCGGCGTACCCCCGCCCGGTGCCGGTGAACCGCGCCGCCGTGCGTTCATCAACTTGTCCATACAGGGTGGTGGACGGCCCGGCGAGGTGGTGCGACCGTCGCGGGCATGGCAGCTCCCGTGACGACCGCCCGCTACGCCCGCTGGGACGGCGTCGGCGCCCCGTTCCGCCTGGTCACGACCGCGCTCGGCGAGCCGGGGCCGGGGGAGGTCCTGGTGGCGGTCGACCTGGCGACGGTGTGCGGTTCGGACCTGCACACGACCCGCGGCCACCGCTCGTCGCCGGTGCCGGGGGTGCTCGGGCACGAGCAGGTCGGGCGGGTCGTCGCGACGGCGCCGGGTCTGCGCCACGTCGACGGCGCGCCGGTCCGGACCGGCGACCGGATCGTCTTCTCGGTCGCCGCGTCCTGCGGGGAGTGCCGCCGCTGCCGTCGCGGGATCCCGCAGAAGTGCACCGACCTGCACAAGTACGGCCACGCCCCGCTGGACGAGGCCCGCCCGCTGACCGGCGGGTTCGCCACCCACTGCCTGCTCGCCCCGGGTACGGCGACGGTCGTCGTCCCCGACGCGGTGCCAGACGAGGTCGCCGCACCCGCGTCGTGCGCGACGGCCACGGTCGCCGCGGTCCTCGACGCCGCCGGCTCGCCGGGCCCGGGAGCGCGGGTGCTGGTGACGGGTGCGGGCATGCTCGGTGTGACCGCGGCGGCGATGGCCTCCCGCGCCGGCGCCGAGGTCGTGGTCGCCGACCCGCACGCCGACCGCCGCGACCGGGCCCGCCGCTTCGGCGCCGCGGACACGGTCGGGACCCCGCCGGAGCGGGCGTTCGACGTCGCGCTGGAGCTGTCCGGCGCACCCGCCGCCGTGCGCGCCTGCCTCGACGCGCTCGACGTCGGCGGCACCGCCGTCCTCGCCGGGTCGGTCTCACCCGGCCCCGCGGTGGGACTCGACCCGGAACGCCTGGTCCGCGGGCTGCACACGGTCGTCGGCGTGCACAACTACGCCCCCCGCCACCTCGCCGCCGCGGTCGCGTTCCTCGTCGCCGAGCACACGCGGTTCCCGTTCGCCGAGCTGACCGGTGGCCCGTGGTCCCTCGACGCGCTCGACGACGCCTTCGCCGCCGCCGGGGCGCCGGGTGCGGCGCCGCGCCAGGCCGTGCGGCCCTGACGTCGCGCCCGATCGTCCGGCCGGGCCGGGCCGGGGCTGGTTGGGCCGGCTCGGGTCTGGCTGGGTCGGGGCCGGGCCGCCTCGGGCCGGGTCCGGGTCCGGTCGGGCGCGGGTGTGGGCGGGTCCGGTGGGGCCGGGTCGCTGCCGTCGCCGCCGCCCGCCCGACGCGGTCCGGAGCACCATGTCTGCGGAGACGGTCCATGCGGCGGGTGCGCGCGGGCTCCTCCGGTCCTACGGATGCCGGCCGCTGGTGTCGCGCGCGTATCCACCCGATGCGCCACAGCGGACCCGACGTGGGGCTGCGGGAACAGCTCATCGCATGAACCGATTCGGCAGGGCGGTGGTCCTCCCGGCTCCGGAGGGGGATGTGTGTCGATTCGCTTACCCGGTAAGCGAATTCAGAACAGGGGCACCTCTGGGTGGCAGCGGCAGCGACAGTGGCGGTGGCAGGGGTGGCGGCGGCGAAGGCGGCGGCGACTGTGGCGGCGGTGCGACTCCGATCCGGTGCCGTCGTGCACTGGAGCGCGTCGCCGCCCACGCGCGGGCGACCCCACCCCACCCCACCCCACCCGCTCACTCCCGCGCGAACCCACCCCGCCCGCTGCGGGTGTTCGTCACCGTCACGGTCGCGACGTCCGGGCGGTAGCGGTCCTCCGACCACTCGAGGGCGTCCCCGGCGGAGTCCCAGGTCAGCCGTCGTTCGCGGAGCAGGGGGTGTCCGACCTCGACGTCGAGCAGGGACGCGTCGAGCTCGTCGGCCGCGACGGCGTCGAAGGTGTGCCGGGCCGTGTGCAGGTCGACGCCCCGGCCGGTGAGCAGGGCGTAGATCGACCCGGCGTTGAGGTCGGCGTCGAGCAGGGCGCGGCCGACCTTCTCCACGTAGGTCATCCGCTCCAGCATCGCTGGACGGTCGTCGAGCAGGCGCAGCCGGATCAGCTGGACCGCGTAGTCCTCGGGCTCCAGGCCCAGCGCGGCGGCGACCGCGGGCGACGGGTGCCGCAGCGCGATCTCGTGCAGGCGCTGGCCGGGGACGTGGCCGGTCAGCTCCGCACGCCGGGTGAAGGACAGGAACGACTCGAACGGCTGGGCGGGCACCGCGTCCAGCACCACCGGGCGCCGACCCTGCCCGCCGCCGATCAGGCCCTCGTCGCGCAGGGCGGCCAGGGCCTGGCGGACCGGGCCGCGCGACGCCGAGAACTCCCGGCACAGCTCGGCCTCGGACGGCAGCGCCTCGCCGACCCCGATGGCGCCGCTGCGGATGCGGGTGCGCAGCTCGTCGGCCAGTGTGCGGTGCAACGGGGTCCCCACGGACGGTGACTCTACAAGTGTCAGGTCGCTGAGCACGACCTCCAGGGGTCGGGCAGGTGAACGGATCCCTACTTGTATCGACAAGTCATTGCGGTCTGGGACGTCCGGCTGGCACCGTCCCCGCCGTGACCCGGACGAGTGACCTCCTGATCGTCGGGGCCGGCGTCGTCGGCCTCGCCCACGCCGTCGAGGCCGTCGAGCGCGGGCTGACCGTGACCGTGCTGGAGCGCGACGGGCACGCCGTCGGCGCCTCGGTGCGCAACTTCGGCCACGGCTGCCTCACCGCCCAGACCGGCGACGCGCTGCGGTTCGCCACCCGCGGCCGCGGCACCTGGCTGCGGCTGGGCGCCGAGGCCGGGTTCGGCGTCGCCGAGTGCGGCACCGTGGTCGTCGCCCGGTCGGCCGAGGAGCGCGCCGCGCTCGAGCAGCTCGCAGCCGCCCGCGGCGACGACGTCGAGCTGCTCGACCCCGCGCGGGTCGTCGACCGGGTCCCGGTCGCCCGCGACGGCCTGCACGGCGGGGCGTTCCTGCCGCGCGACCTGCGGGTCGAGCAGCGCAGGGCGGTCGGGGCGATCGCGACGTGGCTCGCGGCCCGGCCCGGTGCCGAGATCCACTTCGGCTGCCCGGTGCACGACATCGACGCGGTCGGGTCGGGGGTCGGGTCGGGTGGGGCCGGGATCGGGGCCGCGGCCGGGGGCGGCGACGGCCCGGTGGCCGTCCGCACCGGGCGCGGGGAGTTCCGGGCCCACCGGGTCCTGCTCTGCGTCGGTCACGACCTGGACCGCCTCGTCCCCGGCGTCGCCGACGACGCGGGCCTGCGGCGGTGCGTCCTGCAGATGCTGCAGGTCCGACCACACACCCCGCTCACGATCGGCCCGGCGGTGCTCACCGGCAGCTCGATGCTGCGCTACCCGGCCCTGTCGGGCACCGCGGGCGCCGCCGCGCTGCGCGAGCGCTGGCGCACCGAGCGGCCGGAGCTGCTCGATGCGGGCGTCAACCACATGCTCACCCAGCTGCCCGGCGGCGACCTCGTCGTCGGCGACACCCACCACTACGACCGCACCCCGGACCCCTGGACCGACGAGACCCTCGACGACCTGCTGCTCGCCGAGACCCGGGCGCTGCTCGGGACCGGTGTCGACGTCGTGGCCCGCTGGCGGGGCGTCTACGCCGACGCCCCCGGCGAGTTCCTGATCCGCCCCGTCGCACCCGCGACGACCGCCGTCACCGTCACCTCCGGGATCGGCATGACCACCGCCTTCGGCCTCGCCCCGGCCGTGCTCGACCGCGTCCTCTGAAACGGGAGACCCCCATGCGCCGCCCCCGCCTGCTCGCCGCCGCCGTGCTGGCCGCGAGCCTCGCACTCACCGCCTGCGGCGGACCGTCCGGTCCCGCCGCCGCCGACTCACCCACCTGCCCCGGCGGGCAGATCCGGATGGGCGTCGAACCCTTCGAGGACCCGGCGAAGCTCGTCCCCGCCGCGGAGATCCTCGGCGACGCCCTCGAACGCCGCCTGTCCTGCCCGGTCGAGGTGCAGGTCACCGAGGACTACTCGGCCGAGGTCATCGCGATGCGCAACGACCGCCTGGAGCTCGGCATCTTCGGCCCGCTCGGCTACGTGTTCGCCGCCGAGCGCGCCGGCGCCGAGCCGGTCGCCTCGTTCGGGACCGCCACCGGCGAGCTCTCGACCTACACCGCCGGCATCTGGGTTCCGGCCGGCTCCGACATCACCGCGGTCGAGCAGCTGCGCGGGCGCACCCTCGCCCTCGGCGCCGTCGGCTCCACCTCCGGCGACGCCCTGCCCCGGCAGGCTCTCCTCGACGCGGGCCTGGCCCCCGGCGACGTCCGCGTCGACTACGCCGGCGGCCACCCCGAGGCGCTGCTGGCGCTCACCAACGGCAAGGTCGACGCCGCCGAGATCAACACCCAGCAGCTGGCCTCCGCGACCGCGTCCGGGATCATCGACCCGGCCCGGTTCCGGCAGGTCTGGACCTCGAAGCCGATCCCGAACGATCCGGTCACCGTGCGCGGCAACCTCGACCCGGCGTTCAAGGCCGCGGTCACCGACGCGCTGCTGAACCTCGACGCGCAGGCCGTCGGCGAGATCGGCGCCCTGCTCGACGTCAGCCCGCCCGGGAAGCTCGTCCCGGTCACCCGCGACACCTACGCCCCGCTGTTCGAGCTCGCCACGACGCTCGGCCTCACCGAGAGCGACGTCGAGTGAACGCGCTGCTGCACGTCCGCGGCGCCCGCGTCCGCTACGGCACCCGCGAGGTCCTGCGCGGCGTCGACGTCCGGGTCGCGGCCGGCGAGCTGCTGGCCGTGCTCGGCGCGAACGGCTCCGGGAAGTCGACCCTGCTGCGCGCCGCCGCCGGGCTGACCCCCTGCGACGGCGAGGTCCTCGTCGACGGCAGGCCCCGCGGCCGCCTCGACGTCGCCCTGGTCTTCCAGCGCATCCACCTCGTGACCCGCCGCACCGTCCTGGAGAACGTGTGCGCCGGGGCGCTGGGCCGGCTCCCGCTGCGGTCCTCGCTGGTCCCGGCCCTGTTCCCGCGCGCCGTGCGGGAGGAGGCCATGGGCTGCCTGGAGCGGGTCGGGCTCGCCGACCGCGCCCACGACCGCGCCGGGTCGCTGTCGGGCGGCCAGCAGCAGCGGGTCGCCGTCGCCCGCGCACTGTGCCAGCGGGCCCGGGTGCTGCTCGCCGACGAGCCGGTCTCCGCGCTCGACCCGGCCGCCGCCGAGCAGGTCCTCGGGCTGCTCGCCGAGCTGGCGCACACCGAGCGCCTCGCCGTGCTCGCCGTGCTGCACCAGCCCGACCTCGCCGCCCGGCACGCCGACCGCGTCGTCGGCCTGCGCGACGGGCACGTCGTCCTCGACGGTCCGCCCGGCACCGACGTCCGCGCCCTCTACCCCGCACCGCCCGCCCCCGGCCCCGACCTGGTCCCCGCCGGGACCGCCGACCCCACCCGGGAGGCCGCACCGTGACCACCACCGCCCCGGACGTGCGCCGCGTCCCCGTCCCGCCGCGCCGCCGCGGGCCGCGCACCCTCGCCCTGGCCGCCGCCGTCGCCGCCGGGCTGCTCGTCGTGCACGTCATCGCCTGGCGCACCACCGAGATGTCGTTCGCGACGCTGGTCGACGGCGCCGGCGGGATGGCCGGGTTCCTCGCCGAGTCGATCCCGCCCGACCTGTCCTGGTCGGTCCTCGGGCCCAGCCTCGAGGGCGCCCTGGTGACCCTGTGGATCGGCCTGCTCGGCACCACCCTGTCGATCCCGTTCGCGCTGCTGCTCGCCCTCGCCGCGGCCCGCGGCACCGCCGCCGGGCCGCTCACCTACCAGGCCGCCCGCGGGCTGCTGTCGTTCCTGCGCGCGGTGCCCGACGTCGTCTTCGCCCTGATCTTCGTCACCGCCGTCGGGCTCGGCCCGTTCCCCGGCGTGCTCGCGCTGCTGCTGCACAACGTCGGCGTCATGGGCAAGCTGTGGGCCGAGACCCTCGAGGACGCCGACCCCGGACCGCCCACCGCGCTGCGCTCCGCCGGCGCCGGGCGCCTGCAGGTCGCCGCGCACGCGCTGCTGCCGTCGGTCACCCCGCAGCTGGTCGGGCTGCTGCTCTACCGCTTCGACGTCAACGTCCGCTCGTCGCTGGTGCTCGGCCTGGTCGGCGCCGGCGGCATCGGGTTCCTCATCAACCAGTCCATCCAGCTGTTCCGGTTCGACGAGATGCTCACCCACATCCTCGTCGTACTGGTGCTGATCGTCGCGGTCGACCAGGTCTCCGCACTGGTCCGCCGCCGACTCGGGAGTGACGCATGATCCGCCTCGCCGCACTGGACATCGCCGGCACCACGGTCGACGAGGGGGGAGCGGTCTACCGCGTGCTCGCCGACGTCGTCGCCGGCGCCGGGCGTCCACCGTCCGACGCCGCGATCCGGCGCTGGATGGGCGCCGACAAGCGCGAGGCCCTCGCCGCGCTGACCGGGCGCAGCACCCCCGGCGAGGTCGAGGAGCTGCACGACGCGTTCGTCGCCGCGCTCGCCGACGCCTACGCCGCGGCCCCGCCGCGCCCGCTGCCCGGCGTGCCGCGGGCCTGCGCCGCGCTGCGCGCCGCGGGCGTCGCCGTCGTGCTCACCACCGGGTTCGACCGGCAGGTCACCGACCCGCTGCTGGCCGCGCTGCCCGGGGAGTTCACCGGCGCCCTCGACGCCGTCGTGTGCGCCGAGGAGGTCGGCGCCGGCCGCCCGGACCCGGCGATGGTGCACCGGGCGATGGCACTGACCGGCGTCGACGACCCTGCCGCGGTGCTCACCGCGGGCGACACCGTGCTCGACGTGCAGGCCGGGCGCAACGCCCGCGCCGGGCGCGTCGTCGCGGTGCTGACCGGCGCGCAGACCCGCGCCGAGCTGCTCGCGGCCCGGCCGACCGACGTCGTCGACGGGGTCGCGGACCTGCCGGAGCTGCTGACCCCCGCCGCCCGGACGAGGTGACCGGCCCGCCCGCCGCCGGGTGCGGGAGGCTGTCCGGGTGACCGGAACGCCCTCCCCGTCCGGCCGGCTGGAGCGCCGGCTCGGCCCCGGCGACGCCGTCGTCCTCGGCCTGGGCTCGATGCTCGGCGCCGGGGTGTTCGCCGTCCTCGGCCCGGCGGCCGCGGTCGCCGGCACCGCGCTGCTCCCGGCCCTGCTGCTCGCCGGGGCCGTGGCGACGGCCAACGCGATGTCCACGGCGTGGCTGGCCGCGCGCCACCCCGAGTCGGGCGGGGCCTACGTGTACGGCCGACGCCGGCTGGGGGAGACCTGGGGCGTGCTCGCCGGGTGGGCGTTCGTCACCGGGAAGACGGCGTCGTGCGCGGCGATGGCGCTGACGCTCGGCGCGTACGCCTGGCCCGGGCACGCCCGCGCGGTGGCGGCGGCCGCGGTCGTCGCCGTCGTCGCGGTCAACCTGTGCGGGGTCACCCGGACCGCGCGGGTGACCCGGGTGCTGGTCGCGCTCACCCTGGCCGTGCTCGCCGCGGTCGTGGTGTCGGCGCTGTTCCGCCCGGCCGTGGCGGCCCCGTTCGCCGGGTGGGCCGACACCGCGCCGCTCGACGTGGCCCGGGCCGCCGGTCTGCTGTTCTTCGCCTTCGCCGGGTACGCGCGCATCGCGACCCTCGGCGAGGAGGTCCGCGACCCGGCGCGCACGATCCCGCGGGCGGTCCCGCTCGCCCTCGGCATCGTGCTCGCGGTCTACGCGGTGGTGGCGATCGCCGCGCTGCGGGCCGCCGGTCCGGACGCGCTGGCCCTCGCACCGGCACCGCTGGCGACCGCCGCCGGCGACGGGCTCGCCCCGCTGGTGCGGGCCGGGGGAGCGGTCGCCTCGGCCGGGGTGCTCGTCGCGCTGGTCGCGGGCGTCGGGCGGACGGTGCTGGCGATGGCCCGGGACCGGGAGCTGCCCGCCGGGCTCGCCGCCGTCCACCCGCGGCGCGCCGTGCCGCACCACGCCGAGCTCGCCGTCGGGGCGGTGGTCCTCGTGCTCGTGCTGACGGCCGCACCGGTCACCGCGATCGGGCTGTCCGGGTTCGCCGTGCTGCTCTACTACGCCGTCGCGAACGCCGCCGCGCTCACGCTGCCCGGGCACCCGTGGCGCCGGGTGCTGTCCGGCGCCGGCCTCGCGGGGTGCGTGGCCCTGGCCCTGTCGCTGCCGCCGGTGTCGGTGCTGTCCGGCGCCGCGGTGCTGCTCGGCGCGTTCGCGCTCCGGGCCGTGGTCAGGGTGCTGCGGACCCGCCGGAGGGGGTAGGGCCACCGTCCGGGTCGCGGTGCGCGTCGCGGTGCACCTCGTCGCGCAGGGTGCCCAGGATCCGGGCCAGCTCGGCCCGGTCGTGGTCGCCGAGCCTGCCGAAGAACTGCTGTGCCTCGTCGGCGCGGCCCGCCCGGATCGCGCGCGCGGTCGCCGCGCCGTCCCCGGTCAGCCGTAGCAGCACGGCCCGGCGGTCGCCCGGGTCGGCCGCGCGCTCCACCATCCCGAGCCCGGCCAGCGCGTCGACGACCTCGGTCGCCGAGCGGGGCGCGATGCGCAGGTGCCCGGCCAGCTCGCCGGGGCGCATCTCGCCGTGCCGGGCCAGCACCATGAGCGCCCTGGCCTGCGACGGCGACAGCCCCCAGTCCGCCAGCCGCTCGGCGGAGGTGTGCCGCAGCCGCCGCGCCACGGCCCAGAACGCGTCGACGAGGTCGCTCGGGAGGTCGGGCTCCGGCACGGGAACAGACTAGCAAGCGACGCTGTTGTCGCCTCATAGTGAGGTAACCACAACATCGCGAGGAGCCCCCTTGGACACCCGACCCCCGACCCGGCCCGGACGGCCGGACACCCGCACCTCCTCCCCGGAGGAGAAGGACCAGGCCCGCGCGGTCTCGCTGCGCCGCATCGGCGCCCTGTTCGCCCCGCACCGGGGCCCGCTCTCGGTCGTCGTCGTGACGATCGTCGCCTCGTCGATCGTCGGGATGGCCTCGCCGTTCCTGCTGCGCGAGGTCATCGACGTGGCACTGCCGCAGCGCGACGTCACCCTGCTCGCCTGGCTCGCCGGTGGGATGGTCGCGGTCGCCGCGGTCACCGCCGCGCTCGGCGTCGCCCAGACCTGGATCTCCACCCGCATCGGCCAGGAGGTCATGCACGGGCTGCGCACCGGCGTCTTCGCCCACCTGCAGCGCCAGAGCCTGGCCTTCTTCACCCGCACCCGCACCGGTGAGGTGCAGTCGCGCATCACCAACGACATCGGCGGCATGCAGTCGGTGGTCACGAACACGGCCACCTCGGTCGCGTCGAACCTGACCACCACCGTCGCGACCCTGGTCGCGATGCTCGCGCTGTCCTGGCAGCTCACGCTGGTCTCGCTGGTGGTGCTGCCCCCGGCGATCCTGCTGACCCGCCGGGTCGCCCGCACCCGCCGCGCGATCACCGCCGCCCAGCAGCGCGAGCTCGCCGACCTCAACGTCACGGTCGAGGAGAGCCTGTCGGTCGACGGCGTCGCGCTGTCCAAGACCCTCGGCAGCGGACCGGAGCTGACCCGCCGGTTCACCACCTCGTCGTCGCGGCTGATCGGGCTGGAGCTGCGCTCCCAGCTCGCCGGACGCTGGACGATGGCCGTCACGCAGGTCGTCTTCGCCGCGGTCCCGGCGGTCATCTACCTCGCGGCCGGACTGCCCTTCGCGGCCGGGACGATGAGCATCGGCACCCTGGTCGCGTTCACCGCGCTGCAGGGCGGGCTGTTCCGGCCGGTCATGGGACTGCTCGGTGTCGGGGTCCAGATCGTGGCGTCGCTGGCGCTGTTCGCCCGGATCTTCGAGTACCTCGACCTGATCGTCGACGTGGCCGAGCCCGAGCACCCGGTGCCGGTCGACCACGACCGCGTCCGCGGCCACGTGCGGATCGAGGGCGTCACGTTCGCCTACCCGGGCAGCGACGCCGCCGCCGTCGCCGGCATCGACCTCGACGTCCCGGCCGGGACGACCCTGGCGCTGGTCGGCGAGACCGGGTCGGGCAAGTCGACCCTCGCCGGGCTCGTGGCCCGGCTGCACGACCCGACCGCGGGCCGGGTCACCATCGACGGCGTGGACCTGCGGGACATGGCCGCCGCCGACCGCACCCGGATCGTCGGCGTCGTCGGCCAGGACACCTACCTGGTGCACGCCACCGTCCGGGAGAACCTGCGCCAGGCCCGCCCGGAGGCGACCGACGCCGAGATCGAGGTCGCCGCGCGGGCCGCGCAGGTCCACGACCTGATCACCGCCCTGCCCGACGGCTACGACACCGTCGTCGGCTCGCGCGGGCACCGCTTCTCCGGCGGGGAGAAGCAGCGCATCGCGATCGCCCGCACGCTGCTGCGCGACCCGAAGGTGCTCGTCCTCGACGAGGCCACCAGCGCGCTGGACACCCGCACCGAGCGCGCCGTGCAGGCCGCGTTCGACGCGCTGGCCCACGGCCGCACGACGATCACCGTCGCGCACCGGCTCTCGACCGTGCGCGACGCCGACCGGATCGCCGTCGTCGACCACGGCCGGATCGTCGAGTCCGGCAGCCACGACGAGCTGCTCGCCGACGCGGGCCGCTACGCCGCGCTGGCGACGGTGTGAGCGGCGACGGTGTGAGCGGCTACGTCACGCCCGGGGCCGTGACGACCTCGACCAGCCGCGGCCCGTCGGCGGCGAACGCGTCGGTCAGCGCGGCCGCCGCCGACGCGGCGTCGGACACCGAGACCGCCGGGACGCCGTAGCCCTCGGAGATCTTCACGAAGTCCAGGCCGGGGACGTCCAGGCCCGGTGTCTCCCCGGTGCCCAGCAGCCCCGCGAAGCCGCGCAGCGCACCGTAGGTGCCGTTCTTCAGGATCACGAAGACCACCGGCACCCGGTACCGCGCCGCGGTCCACAGCGCGGTGATGCCGTAGTTGGCCGACCCGTCGCCGACGAGTGCGACCACCCGGCGCGCGTCGCCGTGGGCCAGCTGCGCCCCGACGGCGGCCGGCAGGCCGAACCCCAGGCCGCCGGAGGCGGGGAACAGGTAGCTGCCCGGCTCGGTGAGGTCGGCCTGGGCGACGACGTCGTCGATGGTCGAGGTGGACTCGCAGACGTGCACGGTCCCGGCCGGGGCCGCGTCGCGGACCAGGGCGAACAGCTGCTGCGGCGGGACGTGGTCCTCGGCGCCCTGCGGGGCGGGCGGCCCGGACCGGGGCGGCAGCGGCTCCCGCCCGGAGGCGGGCACCCGTCCGGCGAGCGCGGCCAGGGCGGGGCCGACCGGGCCGACCCAGGCCTCGCCCATCGGGGCCCGCGCGGCCTCGGCCGGGTCGGCGGTGAGGTGCAGCAGCCGCGCCCCGGCCGGCAGCAGGTCGCCGGGGACCCACTGGTGGTAGCGGAACACCGGCGCCCCCGCGACCAGCACCACGTCGTGCCCGGCCAGCCGGTCGGACACGTCGCGCACCGAGGCCGGGAGGATCCCGCGGAACGCCGGGTGCCGGGTCGGGAACGGGCACCGCGACGCCGACGGCGCGATCCAGACCGGGCAGGCGAGCCGCTCGGCGAGGGCGACGGCGTGGTCGTTGGCCCGGTCCGCGTCGACCTGCGGGCCCAGCACCAGCACCGGGTTCGCCGCCCCGGCCAGCGCGCCGGCCAGCTCCTCCAGTGCCGCCCCGCCGAGCTCGGCGGCGGCGGTCGCACGCCGGGACGGCAGGTGCGCGGCGTCCGGGCCGGCCTCGCGGGACCAGTCGTCGTAGGGGACCGAGAGGTAGACCGGCCCCCGGGGTGCCAGCAGCGCGGTGTGCACCGCCTGGGACAGCGCACGCGGCACGTCCTGGGCCGACGCGGGCTCGGCGGCGTACTTGACCAGCGGGCGCGGCAGCGCGGCCGCGTCCACGTTGGTCAGCATGACCTCCTGGCCGACCGTGGACCGCAACTGCTGGCCCGCGGTGAGCACGAGCGGGGAGTGGGAGTAGACGGCGTTGGTGAGCGCGCCCATCGCGTTGCCCGATCCGGACGCCGCGTGCAGGTTGACCAGCGCCGGGCCGCCGGTGGCCAGGGCGTAGCCGTCGGCCATGCCCAGCACGGCGCCCTCGTGCAGGCCGAGCACGTAGCGCACCCCGTCGGGCATCGCCGCGAGGAAGGGCAGCTCATTCGAGCCGGGGTTGCCGAACACGGTGTCGATGCCGTGGGCGGTCAGCACCTGCCAGCCGGCCTCGCCGACGGTCGTCATGGGGGGCTCCTCGGGTCGCGGCCCCCCACCGTAGGTGCCGTCAGCGGCGCGCGGTGACCCGCTCGGCCCGGGCGCCGCGGCGCACGTGGGCGACGACCAGCGGCCGCACGGCCAGCGCGGTGGCGGCCAGGACCAGGGTGACGGCGGTGGGGGCCAGCGACACGGAGACGATGGTGGCGACGGCCAGCAGCACCATGAGCACGCCGGCGAGCACGACCGTGCGCACCTCGGTCGCCCGCGACTGCGGAGCGGCTCGGAACATGGCGTCCACCTCCTGCTCGGCGCCCGTGCTCCCTGCCCGCACCGTGCGCCCCGAACACCGGAGTTCGGTCCGGCTAACTCTACGCCTCGGCGCGCCTGAACAACAGCGTCGGGTCGCCGTGGAACCTGTGATCACTTAACGTGTACGCAGCGTCACACCTGTCGGGGGGCCGTCGGTGACGCCACGACGGGGGTGACGTGTGACCGCACCGGTACGGGATCCCCACCGGCACGTGCTGACCGTGCCGGTCAGCGACGAGCAGCTCGCCGAGGACGTCTCCGCGTTCCTGGCCGAGGGGCTCGCGGCGGGCGAGCGGGTCGCCTACTTCGACGACGACACCGCCGGCCTGGTCCTGTCCCGCCTGGCCGACGACGGCGTCGACGTCACCGGGCCGCTGCGGTCCGGGCAGTTCCAGCTCGTCCCGGGCGGCTTCACCCGCGCCGCCCTGCACGCCCCGCTCGACGAGCTGACCGGGCTGATGGAGCAGAACGTCACCTCGGCCCTCGACGACGGCTGGGCCGGCCTGCGCTTCAGCGGCCAGATGGACCACGGCCTGCGCCGGCCCGGCGGACAGGTGCTCGACGAGTACGACCGCAGGCTCGACGACGCCGTCCGCGACCACCCCCTGCGCGCCCTGTGCGTCTACGACCACCTGCGCTACCCCGACGAGCTCATCGCGACGATGCGCGGCCTGCACCCCGCCGAGCTCGCCGCCGCCCCGCTCTACGACGACAGCCTGCTGCGGATCACCGAGACCGGCCCGGCCCGGGTCCGGCTGGCAGGCGAGGTCGACCACGCCAACCGGCCTCAGGTCCGCCGGGTGCTGGCCGGGCTGATCGACCGGGTCGTGCGCGGCGACGTCGGCGAGGGCACGCTGACCGCGGACCTGTCCGCGCTGCGGTTCGTCGACGTCGCGGGTGCGGTCGACCTCGTGCACGCCGCCGACGAGCTCCCGGTCAGCGTCCGGCTCCGGCTGGTGAACCTGCGCCCCGGTGTGGCCCGGCTGCTCCTACGCTGCGGCGCCGGGTTCGCCCCGCAGCTGCAGACGAGCACCCGCGAGCGGCACGC
Organism: Pseudonocardia tropica; assembly: GCF_040105315.1. NCBI lineage: Bacteria > Bacillati > Actinomycetota > Actinomycetes > Pseudonocardiales > Pseudonocardiaceae > Pseudonocardia > Pseudonocardia tropica. The sequence continues at coordinate 461,793 of NZ_JBEDNP010000002.1, read as the reverse complement.
CCTGTGCCCCGCCGACGCGCTGGGCCTCGCCGGGGACGGGGCGGGGTGAGCGGGCCGGTGCACGCCCTGCGCCGGTACGGCGGCGACGCCGACCGGCCGGCCGGCCTCAGCGAGTGTCGAGCGCGTGGAAGGACTCCACGAGCCGCCCGGACGGGAACCCGGCCCGCTTCGCCAGCGACCCGGACCACTGCCCGATCATGTCCTCCAGGCCCGTCATGTGCGCCGTCTGGCTCGCGTGCGCCCGCAGGGCCGCGATCTTGACGGCGATCGTGTCGGTGATGTCGACGTGCCGGGCGCCGTCGGGGTCGTCGTCGGGGGCGGGACCCATGACCCACACCTCGCCGACGGTGTGCGCCTCGTAGCCGGCCTCCGCCAGCTCGGGGAAGGCGTAGGGGTTGCGCGCGTCGGGGTAGACCGCGCACAGGGCGGCCTCGCCGGTCGCGGTGTGGTCGGGGTGGCTGCCGTACATGCTGCGCAGGTCGCGCACCGGCTGCGGCACGACGACCCGGTCCGGGCGGACCTGCCGGATCACCCGGGCCAGGTCGCGGCGCAGCTCCAGGGTGACGGTCAGCCGACCGTCGGGGTGGCCGAGGAACACCAGGTCGGTGACGCCGGCCTCGGCGGCCGCGGCGGTCTGCTCGGCTCGGCGGATGCCCGCGATGTCGCTGCGCGCCACGGCCGGGTCGAAGCCGCCCGCGTCGCCGTCGGTCACCAGGCAGTAGGTCACCGCGACCCCGGCCGCGGTCCACACCGCGACGGTGCCGCTGCAGGAGAAGTCGATGTCGTCGGGGTGCGCGGCGATCACCAGCACGCGCCCCACCCCGGTGTGCGCGCGGTCGTCGACCGCCGTGCGCTCGTCCTCGGTCGCAGTCACCGGGCCATCCTGGGTCACGCGTCGGAGGCCGCCACCAGCAGGACCCCCACCACGGACCCGGCCGACCACACCAGCGCACGGACCAGGTTGACCCGCAGCAGCCTGCGCAGGTCCCCCGGGTGCGCGGCCGGGTCGAGCCGGCCGTGCAGCGACACCGCGGGCAGGGTCACCGCGACACCCGCGGCGGCCGCCACCGCCGCCACCCACACCAGCGGCTCGCCGGGCGCGAGGACCAGCAGCGCCGCCGTCGCGAGACCCTGCGCGACCCACGGCGGCCCGACGACGAGCGTGACCGCCCGGCTGTGCGCGGCGTGGTAGCGGGCCCAGGACCCCGCCGGGACCAGTGCGAACGCCGGGTAGACGACCACCTGCACGGTCCAGGCGATCCCGGCCAGCAGCACGGTCGCGACGGCCTGGACGACGGCGGCGATCAGCACCGTCCGATTCTCGGGTGAACCGGCGCCGCGCGCGTGCCAGGCTGCCCGGGTGATCACCACCGCGATCGGGCCCGCGCTGCTGCACGGCGTCCTCGACGCCGTCGACGGCGAGCGGGGCCTGCTCCCGCAGCGGCTGCCCGCCCCGGCCCGCGCCCGCAACACCGACCCGCAGCTGGCCGGCGCGCAGAGCCAGCCGTCCGGGGTGCGCGTCGTGTTCCGCACCGCCGCACGGACCGTCGAGCTGGAGACCCTGCGCACCCGGATCGGCCTCGTCGGTGCCCCGCTGCGGCCCGACGGCGCCTACGACCTGCTCGTCGACGGCCGGCCGGCGGGCAGCGCCACGACCTCCGGCGGGAAGCTGCTCATGACCGACCCGGCGACGGGGGAGGTCACGGTCACCGACGGCCCACCCGGCCCGGTGCGGTTCACCCTGCCCGGCCGCGACGCGCTCGTGGAGATCTGGCTGCCGCACAACGAGATCACCGAGGTCGTCGCGCTGCGCACCGACGCGCCGGTCGCCGTCGTCCCGCCCGGTGGGCGCCCGGTGTGGCTGCACCACGGCAGCTCGATCAGCCAGGGCAGCAACGCCGCGGGTCCCAGCACCACCTGGCCCGCGCTCGCCGCCCGCGCCGCCGGTGTCGAGCTGGTCAATCTGGGGTTCTCCGGCAGCGCGATGCTGGACCCGTTCGTCGCCCGCACGCTGCGCGACACCCCGGCCGCGTTGATCAGCGTCAAGATCGGGATCAACGTCGTCAACGCCGACCTGATGCGCCGACGGGCCTTCGCACCCGCCGTGCACGGGTTCCTCGACACGATCCGCGACGGGCACCCCGACACCCCGTTGCTGGTGGTGTCCCCGGTGCTGTGCCCGATCCACGAGCACACCCCGGGCCCGGGCGCGCCGGAGGTCGTCGACGGGCGGCTGCGGTTCCGCGCGACCGGCGACCCGGCCGAGGTGGCGGCGGGGAAGCTGACGCTGTCGGTGATCCGCGAGGAGCTGGCCCGGATCGTGGCCGGCCGCACGCCGGAGGACCCGGCGCTGGCCCACCTCGACGGCCGAAAGCTCTACGGCGACGACGACGCGGCCGAGCTGCCGCTGCCCGACCGGCTGCACCCGTGTCCCGAGGCGCACCTGCGGATGGGGGAGCGGTTCGCCCGGCTGGTGTTCGGTGCCGGGGGTGCGTTCCACGCCGCGGGGACCTGGTGCGGGACCTGCCGCCCGAGCGCTCGGAGCTGACGGTCCCGTCCTGCCCGGACTGGACGGTGCGCGACCTGCTCTCACACATGGTCGGCCTGGGTGCGGACGTGGTCGCCGGCGACGAGCCCGACGACCACAACGAGGAGTGGACGAACCGGCAGGTGCGGGCGCGGCGCGACCGCGACGTGGCCGCGCTCGTCGCGGAGTGGGAGTCGCTGACCGGCCCGCTGCGCGACTGGATGGCGGCGAACACGACCCGCCCGCTCGGCGACGTGATCGTCCACGAGCAGGACCTGCGTGGTGCGCTGCGCGAGCCCGGCGGGCAGCACACCCCCGGCCTCTACGCGATCATGGACCGCTTCCTGGGCCGGTTCGCCGACGCCCTCGGGGACCTCCCGCCGATCGCGCTGGTCGGCGACGGCCGCCGCTGGGTGTCCGCGGGCGACGAGGCGGGGGCCGCGGTCGTCGTGCGGGCCCCGGACTTCGACCTGGCCCGTGCCCTGGTCACCCGCCGGTCGGCGGCGCAGCTGCGGGCCTGGACCGAGCGCGGCGACGTCGAGCCCTACCTGGACGCGTTCGCCCTGCTCGGGCCGCTGCCCGACACCGACCTCACCGAGTCCTGACCGCGGTCGTCACCGAATCGTCAGCACCGTTGTCGTGACACGGTCGGAGACGGTGGGTCCAGACTGGGCGGGTGAGCGTGCACCCCACCCACCCCGTCCCCGCCCTCGACGACGCGCTGACCGGGCGCGCCGTCGAGCGCGTGCGCCGCTGGACCGAGCGCACCGGCACCGCCCCGTCGTCGGGCTCCGGCCGCGGAGCGGACCCGACGCAGCGGCTGGCCGCGCTGATGCACGACCCCGCCGGGGTCGACTTCACGCTGCGCTTCGTCGACCGCGTCGCCCGCCCCGCCGACGACCGGGTCGCGGCCCGTGAGCTGGCCCGGCTCGCCGGGGCGGGCGCCGCGCTGCCCGCGTTCGTCGCCGGCACCGACCGGCTCCTGCTGCGGGCCGGCGGCCGGCTGGCGACGGCGCTGCCGCACGTCGTCGTGCCCGCGGCGCGGTCGCGGCTGCGCAGCCTGGTCGGGCACCTGATCGTCGACGCGGGCGGGCGCGGCCTGGACCGGCGGCTCGCCGCGGCCCGGCGCGACGGGCACCGGCTGAACCTGAACCTGCTCGGCGAGGCCGTCCTCGGCCGCACCGAGGCCGACCGTCGTCTCGCCCGCACGATCGCGCTGCTGCGCCGGCCGGGCGTCGACCACGTGTCGGTGAAGGCGTCCTCGGTCGTCGCGCAGCTCGTGCCGTGGGACCTCGTGGGCAGCCGGGACCTGCTCGTGGACCGGCTGCTGCCGCTCTACCGGGCGGCCCGCGAGCACGGTGTGTTCGTGAACCTCGACATGGAGGAGTACAAGGACCTCCACCTCACCGTCGCGCTGTTCACCACGCTGCTGGCGCGCCCGGAGTTCCACGACCTGCCCGCCGGCATCGTCCTGCAGGCCTACCTGCCCGACTCCGTCGCCGCGCTCGACGAGCTCGGGGAGTTCGCCCGCCGCCGCGCCGCCGCGGGCGGGGCGCCGATCAAGGTGCGCCTGGTGAAGGGCGCGAACCTGGCGATGGAACGGGTCGACGCCGAGCTGCACGACTGGCCGCAGGCCCCCTACGCCACCAAGGCCGAGGTCGACGCCAACTACGTCCGGCTCCTCGACCGCGGCATCGGCGGCCCGCACGCCGACGGGATGCGCCTGGGCGTCGCGTCGCACCACCTGCACCACGTCGCGCTCGCCCTGGAACTGGCCGACGCCCGCGGTGCCCGGTCCCAGCTGGACCTGGAGATGCTGCAGGGCATGGCCCCCGCGTTCGCCGACGCCGTCGCGGGCGACCTGCCGGAGTCCGGGCCGGGCTCGCAGCTGGTGCTCTACACCCCCGTCGTGCACCGCGGCGACTTCGACACCGCGGTGTCCTACCTGGTCCGGCGGCTGGAGGAGAACGCCTCCCCGGAGGGCTACCTGTACACGCTGTTCGCCCCCGGCTCCGGCGGTCCGGCGACCTACCGGGAGCGGTTCCTCGCCTCGGTGCGCGACCGCGACGCCGTCGCCGACACCCCGCGTCGCACCCAGGACCGCACCGTGTCCGCACCCGTCGGGGCCGACGGCCCGCTGCCCGGGGACCCCGTGCCGGCCGGGTTCCGCGCCGAGCCCGACACCGACCCGTCGCTGCCCGCGAACCGGGACTGGGCCCGTCGCGCCGCGACGACCGCCGTCGTGCGGACCGAGGTCCCCCTCGTCACCGACCCGGCCGCGGTCGACGCCGCGGTGGAGCGCGCCCGCACCTGCGGCTGGCGCGACGTGCCCGCCGCGGAGCGGGCCGCGACGCTGCGCCGCGCCGCCCGCGCGCTGGCCGCCGCCCGCGGGACGCTGCTGTCGGTGATGCTGCACGAGGCGGGCAAGACCGTCGCCGAGGCCGACCCCGAGATCTCCGAGGCCGTCGACTTCGCCGCCTACTACGCCGAGCGCGCCGCCGAGCTCGACGGCGCCCCGTTCACCCCGGACCGGGTCGTGGCCGTGACCCCGCCCTGGAACTTCCCGGTCGCGATCCCGCTCGGCGGCTGCCTCGCCGCGCTCGCCGCGGGCGCCCCGGTGCTGCTCAAGCCCGCCCCGCAGGTCCGCGGGTGCGCCGAGGCCGGCGTCGCCGCACTGCACCGCGGCGGGATCCCGCGCGACGCCGTGCAGCTGCTGCCCACCGACGAGGCCGACGCCGGACGCCGGCTCGTCACCCACCCCGACATCGACCGCGTCGTGCTCACCGGCTCGTCGGAGACCGCCGCGCTGTTCCGGTCCTGGCGGCCCGACCTGAACCTCGTCGCCGAGACCAGCGGCAAGAACGCACTGGTCGTCACCCCCGCCGCCGACCCGGACCTCGCCGTCGCCGACCTCGTGCGCTCGGCGTTCGGGCACGCCGGGCAGAAGTGCTCCGCGGCGTCGCTGGCCATCCTCGTCGGCCCCGCCGCGACCGGCTCGGCCATCGGGAGGCGGCTGCGCCGCCAGCTCGTCGACGCCGTCACCACCCTGCGCGTCGGCCCCGGCACCGACCTCGCGACGACCATGGGCCCGCTCATCGAGGCGCCCTCGGCGAAGCTGCACCGGGCGCTGACCACGCTGGAGCCGGGGGAGCGGTGGCTGGTGCGTCCGCGCCGGGTCTCGGAGACGGTGTGGACACCGGGCGTGCGGGCCTGGGTGTCGCCGGGAAGCTGGTTCCACCGCACCGAGTGCTTCGGCCCGGTGCTCGGCCTGATGGCCGCCCGCGACCTCGACGAGGCGATCGCCTGGCAGAACGCCACCGGCTTCGGCCTCACCGGCGGCATCCACTCCCTCGACCCCGACGAGGTCGCGCACTGGCTCGACCGCGTCGAGGTCGGCAACGCCTACGTCAACCGGCACATCACCGGCGCGATCGTGCAGCGCCAGTCCTTCGGCGGCTGGAAGGGCTCGGTGCTCGGCCCGGGCGCCAAGCCCGGCGGACCCAACTACGTCGCCCAGTTCGGCACCTGGCACGACGGTGACCTGCCCGCACCGGGTCCGACGTCCGGCCCGGCCGCGGACCGCGTCCTGACCGCGGCGGCCGACCTCGACCCGGCCGCCCGCGACCGCCTCGTCCGCGCCGCCGCCTCCGACGCCCGCGCGTGGGACACCGAGTTCGGGATCGAGCACGACCCGACCGGTCTGGCCGCGGAGTCCAACGTGTTCCGCTACCGGCCCGCCCCGTCGGCGACGCTGTGGTGCGGCACCGGTACGGCCCGCGCCGACGTCCTGCGGGTGCTGCTCGCCGCGGCCACCGCGGGGGTGCCGGTACGGCTGCACGGGCCGGGGGTCCCGCCGGGCGGGGTCCCGGGCGGGGTGCACGGCGGCGACGGGCTCGTCCCCGTCGCGGGCGACCGGATCCGGGCCCTGGGCACCGTGCCCGACGGTCTGCGGGCGGCCGCCGCGGAGGTGGGCGCGTCCGTCGTGGACACCCCGGTGGTGCTCGACGGACGCCGGGAGCTGCTCACCGTGCTGCGCGAGCAGGCGGTCAGCCGGACCCGGCACCGGTTCGGCCACCTCGAACGGTGAGCGATGGCGGCCGCGACGCCGCCGCGGTTACGGTGCGTCCATGGTGGTGCGTGCCCGTGATGTCATGACCGAACGCGTCGTCACGATCTGGGCGGACGCTCCGCTGGCGCGGGCGCAGGAGCGGATGGCCGAGTCCCGGTTCTCCGCCCTGCCCGTGATCGACCGGCGGTCCTCCCTGGTCGGGGTGATCTCGCTGGTCGACGTGCTGCGCCACCGCGACGACCGGCACGCCGTCGTGGGGGACGCGATGACCGAGCAGGTCGTGTCGGTGCTCCCGACGACGAGCATCTCCGTCGTCGCGCACCGCATGCGGGTCTACGGCGAGCTGCGGCTGGTGCCCGTCGTCGACAAGGGCATCCTGGTCGGCGTGATGACCCGCAGCGACCTGCTGCGGTACCGGCACTCCGGGGGGCGGCTGCGCCGCACCGCCCGCCGGATCGGCGGGGTCGTACCCGTGGCGCCGCTGCCGGAGGCGATGGCCCCCCGCGGGGCCGGCCGGATCGGCGGCCGGCCGACCTCGTCGCTGCGGGTCGCGGACGTGATGACCGACGGCGGGCTGGTCGCGATCCCGCCGGAGCTGGCCCTGGACGAGACCGCCGAGGTCCTGCTGTCCTACCGGTTCACCGCGGTCCCGGTCGTCGACGACCGCGACCACCTGCTGGGGATCGTCTCCGAGGCCGACCTCGTGCACGGCTCACTCGACGGCGGCCGACGGCTGCGGGCCCGCACCGTCTCGGAGGTGATGACCCGCGACGTCGAGGTCGTGCACCCGGGCGACCCGCTCACCGACGCCGAGGGCCTGCTGTCCCGGCGCGGGTTCCGGGTCGTCCCGGTCGTCGACGCCGACGACGTGCTGGTCGGGGTGCTCAGCCGCAGCGACCTGCTCTGACCCGCGGTCAGGTCCCCGGCACCGGGGCGACGGGAGTGGCCGGCGCCCGGACCGCGTCGCACTCCTGGGCGGCCTGCGCGACCAGCAGCGAGAACGCCACCGGGTCCTTCAGCGACTGCCCCGGCAGCGCCCCGAGGTCCAGGTACTTCTGCAGGCAGGCGAACTGGGCGGCCTGGTCGGCGGGGCTCAGCGGCGGATCGGCGGGCGGGGTGGGCCGGGCCGACGCCGTCCCGGCGGTGACGGCGGCCAGGGCGAGTGCGGCGGCGACGGCGCCCGCCGCGGTGGTGGCGGCACGCAGGGCGGTCCTCACGATGTGCTCGCTTCCTGCGCCGGGAGCCGGCGCGGTCGGGGTCCTACCGCCCTCCGCGTGGCGTCCCGGCCGAGCCCGGCGTCCGCGGTGTGACGATCCTGCGGCTCCGCCGGTGACCGGCGCGCCCCGACGGGCGCAGGTCGACCCGGAGGTGTGACCCCCGGTCGGGGGCGGGCGTCGCGGGAGGCGGGTCAGGCGCGGACGCGCACCACGACCGGGACCGCACCGTCGTCGGGCGGCGGCGGGGACGGTGGGGTCCGGACCCGCCAGCGGGACAGCTCACGACCGATCCGTGCGAACTCCGACCACCGGTGGTCGACGTCCTCGGGTTCCTCGCCCAGCGCGTCGATCGGGTCGACGACGCCGTAGGTCGTGCGGTACACGACGACGTCGGTCGCCGCGGTGAGCCACTCCCCGGCGGACTCGGCGGGCCCGCTCCCCAGGACGGCGGTGAACCACCGCGGCAGCGGGCCCCCGGCGGCGACCCGCTCGGCGATCATGGCCCGGACCTCGGAGCGCAGCCGGGTCCTCGCCCGGTCCCCGGCCTCGATCGCGTCGGCGTCGCGGGGACGGCGTCGGGCGTCGGCGGCCAGCGCGTCCCGGGCGTCGAGTGCCCCCCGGTCGAGGGTCTCGCGGAGCCGGCGCAGGTCCCCCACCTCGGGGAGGAGCTCCCGGTAGCGGGCCTCGGCGCGTGTCCGGCCGGGCGTTCCCGGAGCACCCGCGGCGATCGCGCGGCTCGCGTCGACGAGGTCCTTCACAGCCAGGGGGTACCGGAGCCGCCGTTCCTCCCACGACTCGACCTGCTGCGTCATCCGGCTGATGTCGGAATCGGAGAGCAGGTCGGCCGCGAGTGCGCGGCCGGCCTCGGCGCTGCGGGCCAGCTCGACCAGAGCCGGAGCGGGTTCGAGGGTGGCGCTCCCGCCGGCGGGGCGCGGCGCCCCGGCGAGGAGCCGCTCGACCCGGTCCAACCGCTCGGAGAGCGCGGCGACGGTGCGGCGCAGCTCGTCCTCTCCCGGCGTCACAGCGTCCACCACCTCGGCGAGAAACCGCCCGGATCGAGCGCGCGACGCTCGGCACCGACGGTCAGCACGACGAGGAGGATCCCGAGCGTCGGTACCCACCAGGACCGCAGGGCGGCCGTCGTCAGGAGCGCGAGTGCCCCCACCACCAGCAGCGGCGTGCCGAACCACCCTCGTACGGGAGGCCGGTCGTGGCCCGTGCGGGCGTGGACCACGGCGGACAGGACAGCCGCGGCGAGCAGGACGCACGACACCGGGACGAGCGCGCCCCATCCGGACAGCCCCCGCCACCCGGCGAGCACCGGTACGAGCAGTGCGAGCACCGCCAGCAGCCCCAGGCGGAGGTACACCGCGCGGTGCATCCCCCGGACCCGGAGCTCCCCGGCCCGGTCCCGCTCCTCCTGCTCCGCCCGGAGCACGGCGTTGGTCGCCTCGACGATCTGGACCAGCTCCTCCTCGGTCGGCGGGTCGGCCACGGGGGAGTCGTGCAGCAGCCGCAGCTCGCCCCTCCTGCGCGCGGCCGTCCCCGCGACGTCGGTGTCCGGATCCATCCGCCGATGATGGACCGCCCCGCCGTCCGTTCCGAGCGGAATACACGAAGTTGACGACGGGCCGCCGGCGGCTCCCCCGGCGCTCAGCGCAGACCGTAGGGCCGCATCCGCCGGGCCAGGGCGGCGTGCTCCGCGGCGCGTTCCGCGGAACCGTCCGGCGGGCCGAGCGCCGAGGCGGTGTCGGTGATCCCGTACAGGACGCGGTGGGCCAGGAGCGCGACGGCGGTGTCGTACCAGTCCTCCGGCGGCGCGGGCGGACCCGAGCCCAGCGCCGTGGTGAACCACGGGGGCAGCCGGTGCCCCGCGGCGACGGCGGCGACGAGCCGATCCCGGAGCCGCCCGGTCAGCGTGCTCCCGGCGTCCCGGCCCGCCGCGGCGACGGCGCCGTCCCGCAGCTCCCGCTCGGCGTCGGCGTCCAGCTCGGTCCGGGCGCGGGCCGCCGCCGCGCGCACGCCGTCCTCGGCCGCGCGGACGGTGGCGAGGCGGTCACGGGCGGCCCGGAACCGGCCGGCGAGGACCGCGGTCCCGTCCGTCCCGTCGGCGACGGCGCGGCTGGCGTCGAGCACCGCGCGGACCGCGGCGGCGCGTTCGCGCTCCCACCGCTCCGGGCCCGCGGCGTCGTGCCGGTGTGCGGCACGGTCGGCGTCGCCGAGCCGGGCCCGGTCGTGCTCCCGGCCGCGCAGGACCGTCGCGGCCAGCTCCCGGTCGGTGCCGGTGGGGGTGAGGTCGGCGTCCGGGACGCCCGTCGCGACCCGCAGCCGGTCGTCGAGCCTGACCAGCTCGCCGTGCAGCCGCTCGATCCGCCCGGCCTGGTCGGCGACGGTCGCGGTGAGCTCGTCGACCCGTGCTGCGGCGTCGGCCGCCGCGCGCAGCGACCGGCGGCGCACCGCCTCCAGGGCGGCGGTCAGCTCCTCGACCTCGCGGCCCAGCGCCGTCAGCTTCCGCCCGTGCTGCTCGGCCCGCTGGTCCTGCCGTCCCTGGCCGTCGCGCAGGGCCGCGAGGTCCGTGCGGGTGGCGCGGTGGGTCAGCTCGCCCTCGAGCCGGCCCAGCCTGCGGTCGGTGTCGGCGGCGGCGTCGCGCGGGCTCACCGGACACCGTCCCGGGCGGTGACGGTCCCGGCGAGCAGGAGCAGCGCGACCACCGCGGCGGCCAGCAGCAGGAACCACAGGGGGCCGGGCGCCCCGAGCGCGACGGCGAGCAGCCCCGCCGTCCCGGCCGCGGCGACGACCGGTGCGAACACGGCCCGCCGTCGGTGCCCACCGGCCCCGGACCGCCGGTGCAGCAGCACGGTCCCGGCCGCGAGCAGCAGCCCACAGGCCCCGGCCCCGACCGCCGCGGGCCCGGCCGCACCCCCGGTGACGGCGAGCAGCACCACCAGGACCGCCACCACCGCCGCCGCCAGCGCCGCGGCCGCGACCACGACGACCCCGGTGCTGTGCCGGTATGCGGCATCCTCCCCGGCGGCGGCAGCGGCCTCGTCGTCGGCCAGCGCCCGCTCGGTCAGCTCCAGCAGACGTGCCAGGTCCTCCGCCGCGGGCTCGGTCCCGGCCGGGAGCCGTGTGTGCAGCTCCCGGAGCCGCTCGCGGGCGGTAGCGGCGACCGGCGGGGAGTCCTCCGTGGTGGGCATGTCCCCATCGTCATCGAGCGCGGCCGCACCGGGACCGCACGTACCCAGAACTGACGATCCACTGTGTGCGGCCCGCGCCGTGGGATCCTTCCGCGGTGACCGCCCACGACCACACCCGCGCCCGCGAGCTGCTCTGCACCTGGTCCCGCCGGATGGTCCGCGACGGCCTCGTCGTCGGCACCTCGGGGAACCTGTCGCTGCGCACCGGGGACCTGATCGCTGTCACCCCGTCCGGTGTGGACTACGAGACGATGACCGCCGCGGACGTCGTGCTCGTCGACGCGCAGGGCACGGTCGTCGACGGCACCCGGGAGCCGACCAGCGAGCTCGGGCTGCACGTGGCCGCGCAGGCCCGGCCCGGCACCGTCGCGGTGGTCCACACGCACTCCCCGGCGGCGGTCGCGCTGTCGACGCTGTCCGACCACGTCCCGGCCGTGCACTACCAGCTCGCGATGTTCGGCGACGGCGTGCGGGTGTCGGAGTACGCGCCGTTCGGCAGCCGGGAGCTGGTCGTGAACGCGCTCGCGGCGCTGGGGGAGTCCACCGCCGTCGTCCTCGGCAACCACGGCACGCTGGTGCTCGGCGACACCCTCGGTGCCGCCTACGACGGCGCCCGCCAGCTGGAGTGGCTCTGCGACGTCTGGCTGCGCGCCCGCGCCGTCGGCGAGCCGCGGCTGCTCCCCGACGCCGAGATCAGCGCGGTGCGAGGGCGGTTCGCGGCCCAGCGGGCGAAGGTGCGAGCGACGGCCCCCACGCCCGCTCCTCGGTGACGATCGCGGTCACCAGGTCGAACGGCGTCACGTCGAACGCCGGGTTGTAGACCGGGGTCCCGGGCAGGGTGAGCAGGGTGCCGCCGTGCTCGCGCACCTCGTCGGCCCCCCGCTGCTCGACGACGATGTCGGCCCCGGTCGGGGTGTGCGGGTCGATCGTCTCCTCCGGCGCGACCACCACGAACGGGATCCCGGACCGGGCCGCGGCGCAGGCCAGCATGTAGGTCCCGATCTTGTTCGCGACGTCGCCGTTGGCCGCGATCCGGTCGGCGCCGACGAACACCGCGTCGACCAGCCCGGACGCGATCGCCGCGGGACCGGCCGAGTCGACGCACAGCCGGTGCGGCGCCCCGGCCGCGGAGAGCTCCCAGACGGTCAGCCGCGCGCCCTGCAGCAGCGGGCGCGTCTCGCACGCCAGCACCTCGGCCAGCTCCCCGCGCTCGTGCAGCCGCAGGACCGCCCCCAGCGCGGTGCCGCCGTCGCCGGTGGCCAGCGGGCCGGTGTTGCACACCGTCAGCGCCCGCAGCGGGCGGTCCGGGCACAGCTCGCGCGCGAGGTCCGCGGCCCGTCCTGTGGCCGCGGCGTTGACCCGGGCGGCCTCCGCGGCGACGGCGCGGGCCTGCGCGAGCACCGCGGCCGGGCCGCCGTCGAGCGCCTCCAGGGCACGCGCCACCCCCAGCCCCAGCGGGACGGCGGTGGGCCGGGCGACGGCGATCCGCTCGGCCGCGGCCCGCACCGCGGCGACGGCGACCGGCGTCGCCGTACCGTGCAGGTGCGCGGCGAGCGCGACCCCGAGGGCGCCGGTGATGCCCAGGCTCGGGGCACCGCGCACGGCCAGCGACCGGATCGCCTCGATCAGCTCGTCGACGGTGCGCAGGTACAGGTGCTCGGTCGCGCCGGGAAGCGCGCGCTGGTCGAGCAGGACCACCGCCGGGCCGCCCTCGTCGTCGCCGGCCCAGTCCACGATCCGCATCGCCCGTACCCTCCCCGGTCACCCGACCTCGGGCACCGGGGTGAACGTACCCCGGCGCCGCGGGCGGCCGGGGCGACTGCGGCCCCGGTCACGGGCGGGTGCTCACCGTCCGGGTGGGGCCACCCGGTAGACCGCACCGGCGTCGTCGTCGGTCACGTAGACCGCGCCGTCCGGCCCGGCGACGGCCGCGACCGGCCTGCCCCAGCGCGACCCCGACGGGTCCTGGAACCCGCCGACCAGCGTCTGCTGCGCGCTCAGCGTGCCGTCCCGCCACGGGAAGAACGACACCTCCGGGGCCCGCGGCGGGTCCGCGTTCCAGGAGCCGTGCACCCCGGCCAGCGCCCCGGCCGCGTACGGCGCGGGCAGCACCCCCTCGGTGAACGACAGGCCCAGCGGCGCCGAGTGCGCCGGGAACGACTGCTCCACCGGTGCCAGCGCCGCGCAGTCCATCGCGCGCCCGCCGGGGTTGAGCTCGGCGTCGGCGACCAGGCCGACGTCGGCGAAGTCCTGCGCGGACCCGGCCACACCCGGGTCGGTGTCCGGGTCCGGGTTGCAGAACGGCCAGCCCAGCTCGCGGCCCGGGGTGAGGCGGGCCAGCGGCTCGGCCGGGTGGTCGGTCACGTAGGCGTCGTCGACCTTCCCGAACGACGAGCCGCCGGCGTCGCCGTAGGGCCGGTCGTAGGGGTAGGGCACGTTGTCGCGGCCGTTGGCCGCGGTCCAGACCGAGCCGTCGGGCGCGGTGGCCAGCCCGGTGCCGTTGCGGACCCCGGTCGCGAACGGTGCGGCGGGTCCGCCGCCGGGCGGCATCCGCAGGATCGACGCGCGCGGGGGAGTGGCGTCCCGGTCGGCGACCGAGATGTTGCCGGTCGACCCGACCGAGACGTACACCGCGCCGTCCGGGCCGACGGTGACCGACTTCAGCTCGTGGCCGTAGGCGCCGCGCAGGTCGGGGGAGTCGGCGTCGGGCAGGCCGGGCACGACGACCCGCCGCCCGGTCGCCGCGCCGCGCGCCCAGGCGTACGCCGACACCTGGTTCGACTCGGCGACGTAGAGGGTCCCGCCGTCCGGGGAGAACGCGAGCCCGTGCGGCTGGGTGAGCCCGTCGAGCAACGGCCGCTGCTCACCGGTGGGCGACAGCGCCAGCACCCGGCCGTCGTCGGGCACCGAGACGAGCAGCTCGCCGTCGGGGGTCCGGACGGCCAGCCGGGCGTTCGGGACGCGGGCGAACACCGACACCGTCCAGCCGGCCGGGACGAGCGCCTCGCGGGGCTCGTCGAACGGGGCGGTCGCGGCCCCGGGCGGCACCGACACCGTGACCGGCACCAGGTCCGCGCCCGCGGCGGCGACCGGGGCCTCGGCGCCGGACAGCGCGTTGGTCACCGGGTTGGGGCCGGTGCCGCAGGCGGCGAGCAGGGGGAGCGTGACCAGGGCGGCCAGCCAGGGGGCGATCCGCATGAACCCGACGCTACGGCCGGTACCGGCCCGTCGCGCGGCGGGGGCGCGCAGCCGCCAGGATCGTCGTCGATGCGCCTGACACTGCACGCCCGCGGCCCGCAACCCGCCGACGAGGTCTGGGAGCGCTACGCCGTGCCCGCCCGCTGGCCGGAGTGGGCGCCCTACATCCTCGGCGTCGACGCCGCGGCGGACCGGATCCGCCCCGGTGTGACCGGGCAGGTACGCGGCCCGCTCGGCGTCACGGTGTCCTTCGCGGTCACCGACGTCGACGAGCGCGCCCGCACCTGGAGCTGGGACGTCGCCCTCGGCGCCGGTGCCTCCCCGCTGAACCGGGTGCGGCTGGGCCTGGACCACGGCGTGCGGCCGTCCGGGGCCGGCACCCGGACCTGGCTGACCGTGCACGGCCCGCCCGCCGTGGTCCTGCCCTATTTGGTGCCGGCGCGGCTGTCGCTGGAGATGCTGGTCCGCCGCCCCGCCCGGGCGAGGTGATCGCACGCCAGCGTCGCGAACGCCTCGGGCACCTCGACCTGGGGCAGGTGCCCCACCCGGCCGAACACGTGCGTCGTGACCTGCGGGAGCCGGCCCGCCGCCCGCAGCTGGGCCGCGGGCAGGATCAGGTCCCGCTCACCCCACACGACCAGCGTCGGCTTCGGGGCGCGGGCGAACGCGTCGAGCAGCGCGCGCCGCCAGCCCGGCCGGACCCCGCGGACGGTGCCCAGCTCGGCCGCGACCTCGGCGAAGGTCTGGGCGAACTCCGGCCGCCGCGCGATCTCCACGGCGCGGGCGACCCGCTCGTCGGTGGCCAGGGAGCCGTCGACGAACAGGGACCGCTCCGAGCGTCGCGCCGCCCTCGCGTCCAGGTGGCCCAGCAGGAACCGGCCCAGCAGCGGCACCCCGATGACCCGCAGCGCCGGGGTCACCTCGGCACCGAACCCGGCGGGGTCGGCGAGCACCAGCGAGACGACCCGCTCGGGGTGCCGGGTGGAGAGCAGCAGCGCGACGGCGCCACCGAGCGAGTTGCCCATGACGTGCGCCGGCCGGGTCTCCCCGAGCGCGTCGAGGGTGGCGAGCGCGGTGTCGGCGAGCTTCTCCAGCGTCGCCGGGCCGGGCACCCGGTCTGAGTGGCCGAACCCGGCCAGGTCGGGCGCGACCACCCGGTACCGGGACAGGAACTCGTGCTGCGGGTCCCAGTCCTCCAGGCTGCGGCCGATCCCGTGCAGCAGCAGGACCGGCTCACCGGCGGGGTCGCCGGACTCGCGGACCCGGATCCGGGTGCCGCCGACGTCGACGAAGCGGGTCTGCGGGGCGGTCATCGCGTGCGCGCCGCCTTCGCGTTCCCCGAGGCGCCCACCAGCTTCGCGAAGATCCGGATGCTGTTCGCCGGGGCGAGCCGGGCCAGCAGGTCCGGGACCTTCGCGCTGATCCCGATGAGCAGCCGCGGGCGGCGCGTCGCGATCGCGTCGACGATCAGCTCGGCGGCCTTCTCGGCGGGGAAGGTCAGCAGCTTCTCGAAGTCCTTCTTGCCGCGCTCGGCCTCCTCGGCGGGGATGTTGACCCCGACCCGGGCGCCGGCGGCGATCCCGGTCCTGATGCCGCCCGGGTGGACCGTGGTGACGGTGGTGCCGACCGGGGCGAGCTCGGCGCGCAGTGCCTCGGAGAAGCCACGGATCGCGAACTTCGACGACGAGTACGCCGACTGCCCGGGCGGGGCGATCAGCCCGAACAGGCTGGACACGTTGACCACGTGCGCGCCGGGCCGCGCGGTCAGCGCGGGCAGCAGGGCGTGGGTCAGCCGCACCGGGGCGCGGAAGTTGACGTCCATGACCCAGTCGAACTCGTCGAGGGTGAGCCGGGCGAAGTCCCCGCCGAGCGCGACGCCGGCGTTGTTGACCAGCAGCCGGATCTCCGGGTGACCGGCGAGGATCCGGGTGGACAGCGCGTCGACGGCGTCGCGGTCGGCCAGGTCGACGGTCTCGGTGGTCACCGACAGGCCGGGGTGCTTCGCGCGGATCGCCGACGCGACGGTGTCGAGCCGGTCACCGTCGCGGTCGACGAGCACGAGGTCGCTGCCGCGCTCGGCGAGCAGCCGGGCCACGTGCTCGCCCATGCCACCGGCGGCACCGGTGACGACGGCGGTGCCCTCGGCGAAGCGGAACGGTGGGCGGGCCATCAGGAGGCCACCTCCTGCTGTGCGGTCGCCGGGGTGGCGGCCCTGTCAACGGAGCTGTCGGCGGCCCTGTCCGCGGCGATGCCGGACGCGGTCGGGGTGGGGACGCGGGCGTCGCGGGCACCCAGCGCCGAGACGGGGGTGAGGATCATGTCCCGCTTGAGGTCGGCGCGGCCGAGCCCGACGGCGTCGAGGAAGAAGTTCTGGTGCAGCCGCCACGGGTCCTTGCGGCCCTGGCGCGGGAACAGGTGCTCCGAGCGCTTCACGTAGTTCGACTCGATGTCGAGCAGCGGCCGGTCCGGGGACGCGGTCGGCGCCGGCGTGGCGACGGCGATCCGCTCGCGGTCCATCAGCGCGAGCAGCCTGGGCACGTAGCGGGCGACGAGGTCGGCGCGCAGCGTCCAGGACGCGTTGATGTAGCCGATGCAGAACGCCAGGTTCGGCAGGCCCGACAGCATCAGGCCGCGGTAGGTGACGGTCTTGCCGATGTCGACCTGCTCGCCGTCGACGTGGATCGTGATGCCGCCCAGCGGGCTCAGCGACAGGCCGGTCGCCGAGACGATCACGTCGGCCTCCAGCTCCGCGCCCGACCGCAGCCGGATGCCCTTCTCGGTGATCCGCTCGATGTGGTCGGTGACGACCGAGGCGTCCCCCCGGTTGATCGACTTGTAGAAGTCGCCCTCGGGGATGACGCACAGGCGCTGGTCCCACGGGTCGTAGCTCGGGGTGAAGTGCTGGTCCACGTAGGACTCGTCCTGGAGGAACCTCACTGCGAGGCCGCGCAGCACCTTCTTCACGCGCTCCGGGCGGCGCCGCGCGAGCTGGTAGAAGGCCTGGGTCAGCGTCACGTACTGCAGCCGCAGGATGGCGTGTGCGACCTTGGCGGGCAGGAAGCGGCGCAGCTGGTCGGCGACCGGGTCCTTGCTGGGCAGCACCGTCAGGTACGACGGCGAGCGCTGCAGCATCGTGACGTGCCCGGCCTTCGCGGCCAGCGACGGGATCAGCGTGACGGCGGTGGCGCCGGACCCGATGACGACGACCTTCTTGCCGGTGTAGTCGAGGTCCTCCGGCCAGAACTGCGGGTGCACCCAGGTGCCGGCGAAGTCCTCCCGGCCCGGGAAGTCCGGCTGGAAGCCCTTGTCGTAGTCGTAGTAGCCCGAGCACATGAACAGGAACGAGCAGGTCCAGCGCTTCGGACCGTCGGCGGTGATGGTGTCGACCGTCCAGCGCGCGGTGGCCGAGTCCCAGGACGCGCCGACGACCTTCGTGCCGAACCGGATCCGCTCGGTCACGCCGTACTCGCGGGCGGTCTCGGTGATGTAGCGGCGGATGTCGGCGCCGTCGGCGATCGACTTCGGCTCGCGCCACGGCCGGAACGGGTAGGCCAGGGTGAACATGTCCGAGTCCGAGCGGATGCCCGGGTAGCGGAACAGGTCCCAGGTGCCGCCGATGTTCTCGCGGCCCTCGAGGATCGCGTAGTCCTTGCCGGGCAGCTCCCGGTGCAGCCGGGCCGCGGCGCCGATGCCGGAGAGCCCGGCCCCGACGATGATCACGTCGCGGTGCTCGACGGCGGTGCTGTCCGGAGCGGGCGTCGTGCCGGCCTGCGTCATGTGGTCCTCCTCATCGGGCGCGTCCGCGCTGACTACCTCTGTCGACCGGGGTCCAGTCTGCCCCGAACCTACCCGGAGTAACTTGACCTGGCGCGACAACAACTTACCCTCGTACGACATGGGCACCGGATCACTCACCCGGGCGAGGGCGTTGCGGGGGCTCGTCGCGCTGGTCGGCGAGCTGGGCGGCGACGGCGCGGAGCTGTTCGCGCGGTTCCGCATCCCGATCGACGCCGTCGAGGGGACCGATCCGGACGCGCTGGTCCCCACCCGGTCGGTGGCCCGGGTGCTGGAGACCGCGGCCGCCGAGCTCGGGTGCGGCGACCTGGGCCTGCGCCTCGCGCAGCGGCAGGGCCCGGAGATCCTCGGGCCGCTCGCCGTCGCCGTCCAGAACTCGGCGACCCTCGGCGACGCGCTCGACTGCGCCTCGCGTTACCTCTACGTGCACAGCCCGGCGCTGACGATCGGCGCCGTGGCCGACCCGGAGGGTGTCGCCGGGGTGACCGGGCTGGAGTACGGCAGCACCGACCCGCTCCCGCCGCAGGTCGCCGACCTGGGCGTGGGGGTGCTGCACCGGATCGTCGGGCTGCTGTCGGGCGGGCCCTACGGGCTGCGGTCGGTGCACCTGCCGCACCCCGCTCCCGCCGACGCCGACCGCTTCCGGGGGTTCTTCGGCGCCGAGGTCCGCTTCGACCGGCCCGCCGCCGTGCTGCGGGTGCCCGCCGACCTCGTGCGACGCCCGCTGGCCGGCGGCGACGAGACCGTGCGCGCCATCGCCATCGAGTACCTGGAGACCCACTTCGACCGGCCCGGGCGCACCGTCACCGACCGGGTGCGGGCCGCCGTCGACCGGTCGCTGGGATCGGGCCCGGTGCGGATCGGCTCCGTCGCCCGGCTGCTGCGGGTGCACCCCCGCACCCTGCAGCGGCACCTCGCGGGGGAGGGGACGACGTTCGAGCAGGTCGTCGACGACGCCCGCCGGGACACCGCCGAGCGCCTGATCCTGCGGACCGACCTGCCGTTCACCCAGGTCGCGGCGATGATCGGGCTGGCGGAGCAGTCGGCGCTGTCCCGCGCCTCGCGGCGCTGGTTCGGGACGCCCCCGCGGGAGCTGCGCAAGGCCGGGCTGCCGGTGGCCTGACGAGCCCGCCGGTCGGGCCGGTCCGCGGTCCGGCCGGGCGCGAGTCCCGCCGGCACCCGTCCCGGGCGCTGGCTGCCGCCGCCGGTGTCCGCTCCGCGGCGCCTGCTCGGGACCCTGCTCGGGACGATGTCCGTGGCACGGTCCGCGTCCGTGGGCCGGGTTGCGCGGCGCCGGGCCTGTCGCACGCGCCGGCGGGGCGTCGCGCCGGGTGCGGACGTTCCAGGGGTGGAGCGGAGCCATGATCGCCACGCGGGAGGGGATCACGCCCACCCGTGCGGGACGCCCGGCTCGGCCGCGCCGACGGTCCTACCGGGCGCGCAGCGCGTAGCGGCGCTCGGCGTAGTCGAGGTCGTCGCGCCACAGCCTGGTGGCGGCCGCCGCCATCGCCGGGCGGATCGCCGGGGCGAGCCTGGTGGCCACGGTGAACCCGGGCCGGTCCGATCCGGCGACGACGGCCTCGATCACCGCGGTCCGGGGCCGACCGTCGCGGTCGGTGCCGCGCGGGGTCGCGTGGGTCTCCACGACCGAGCCGACGCCCTCGCCCTCGACGATGCGCATCACGACCGTCCGCGGCTCCGGGCACACGAACTCCGCCCGTACCGGGACGCCGAGCCCCGGCCCGACCTTGAAGGTGACGGTGACCAGGAAGCGGTCGTCGGACTCGGCGACGTCGGTGACGGCGGGCGCGGAGTCCACCGTCAGCTTCTGGAACGAGTACGGGTGGAACCAGGCGCCGTGCCACGGGTCGAGCCGGTTGGCGACGATGTCCTCGGGCTCGCACACCCCGGTCAGGGTGGTCACGGCGTCGAGGACCGCGCCGGCCGGGCGGGCCGGGACGACCGGGGCGTCGGTCGGCTCCTCACCGCCCACGTCGTCGAGCCGCGCCCAGACGAGCACCCCGTCGTCGTGGACGGGGTGCACCGCCCAGCCGGGGCCGGACCGGGCGCCCAGGCGCAGCCCGTGCCAGCGGCACACCAGCTCGCCGCAGTCGACCGCCGCCAGCGCCATCGGCGCACCGAGGTGCGGGCAGGCGCCGGGACCCACGCGGACCGTCCCGTCCTCCTCCCGCCACGCGACGAGCTCGACCCCGCCGATGCGGACGCCGAGCGGCCGGTCGCCGCGGACCTCCCGGCTCGCGGCGACCACGAACCAGTTCCCCGACGGGCGTGCCTGCGCCCGCTCCAGCGCGGCCGAGATCAGCTTCGGGTCCGCGCCGGCGTAGGTCGGCTTCTGCGCCGCCCACTTCTGCGACGGCAGCGGCTGCAGCGGCCAGTGGGACGGCCAGTTCGCGGTGAGACGGGAGAGCAGGGTCATGACGTGGTGTCCTTCGACGGGTGTCAGGTGCGCATCGCGTACTCGGCGGCGCGCCGCAGCGGACCGAGGCGGCCGCTGGTGGGGACGGTCTCGAGGGGGTGGCCGGCCAGGCCCCAGCCGGCGAGCAGCCGGTTCGCCGCCTGCCACCCGGTGCTCGCGGCGCGCTCCATGAGCGCGACCGGCAGGTCGATCCGGATGCCGTCGCCGGCCAGCACCAGGCCGTCGACGGGGGTGGCGACGGTGGGCCGCCGCGCGAAGTCGCCGACGCCGAACAGCGGGCAGTCCGCCCGCCACTGCACCAGCTCGCCGACCACCCCGGCGCCCGCGGTCTCCGGGTAGAGCTCGTGCAGCCGGGCGACCGAACGCCGGCGCAGGTCGGCGGTCCAGGTGTCGTCGTCGACGCCCGGCGGCGGCGCCGCGGAGTAGGCGTGCAGCTCCACGACGGACCCGCCGTGCCGGGCCGCCCAGCCCGCGGCGTCGCGCTCGTAGCGGTCCAGCACGGAGATGTTGTCGAGCGGGTCGAGCCCGCCGGTGCCGAGGAACGGCGGCCGGGTCGCGTCGACGGGCCGGTCGAGCCAGAGCCGCTGCACGAGGAACGGCGGGGCGCTGCCCAGCGCGGCGACGTCGTCGCGCCAGCGGGTGAGCGCGTCCGGCCCGTCGACGGCCGACGCGGGGTCGCCCAGGCCGGGGGAGGCGGCGACGATGTCGCGCAGCCCCCGCACGTCCGGGGCCAGGACGACCGCGTCCGCCTCGCTGCCGCCGCCGTCGCGGTGATTCACGTGGAACCGTCCACTGCCGACACCGTCCACCGAGGACCGCTCCACCGAGGACACCACGACCCCGGTCCGGAACGTGACACCGCGGGTGGTCAGGTAGTGGCGCAGCGGCTCCCACAGCGCGGTGTCGAAGCCCGTGTCGGGCACGTCGAACATCAGGCCCTCGGAGGAGCCGAGGAAGTAGATGTGGAACATGGTCGCGAGCTCGGCGGCCGACATCGTCGAGGGCGGGGCGAAGAAGCTGCGGGAGAACACCTCGAAGGCCAGGTGCCGGGCCGCGGGCGGGAAGTTGATCGACTCGACGAAGCTCTGCGCGTCGACGTGGTCGATCGCCTCGTAGATGCCGGGCACGCTGACCGCGGCCAGCGGCGCGGCGGCGCGGGCGTCGAGCCGCAGCAGGTCCGACGGGCGGAAGGTGGGGCTGCGGAGCGCGAACAGCACGGCGTTCCAGGGGGGCGTGCGCGGCAGCCCGCGGAAGGTGTCCCGGCGCCCCTCGGCGTCGACGAGCGGGTAGTCCTCCAGCGGCACCAGCCGCTCCAGCCCGGGGTCGCCGCGGCGCAGCAGCGCCCGCAGGTTGTAGTACTGCCGGAAGAACGCGTGGAAGCCGCGGCTCATCGACACCGGCGTGCCGTCGGGCAGCGTCTCCGACCAGCCACCGACCCGCCCGCCCAGGTGGTGCTCGCGCTCCAGCACCTCGACGACGACGCCGCGCTCGGCCAGCCCGGTCGCCGCGGCCAGCCCGGCGATCCCGCCCCCGACGACGACCGCCCGCGGCCGCCGTCCCAGCTGCCCGGCGTCGCCGAGGCCGCCGGCGGGCTCGTGGCGGACGCGGCGCGGGTCGGTCGGGCGGGCCGTCACGACCGCGTCCCGAGCACGGTGTGCACGACGCCGTTCTGCCAGCCGGTCATGGTCTCGGAGTGCACGGCGTCGAACCCGGCGGCGCGCACCCGGTCGCGCAGGCGGCCGATGCCGTCGAAGGTGTTCACGCTGCGCCACAGGTGCCGGTACAGCGCGGTCCCGCCGGTCGTCATCCGGCCGAGCGGCACGATGATCCCCCAGCAGACCGCGTGCCAGGACAGCCGGGCGCGGGGGGAGTCGGCGACCGAGTACTCGTGCAGCGCGAGCACCCCGCCCGGGCGCAGCAGGTCGTGGAAGCGGCGCAGCTGGGCGTCCGGGTCGTCGAGGTTGCGCAGCAGGTAGGCGGCGAGGATCCCGTCGAACGGACCCTCGACCCCGTTCTCGGCGAGGGTCTCGGCGGTCGAGTGCACGAACCGCACCGACGCCGGCCACGGCTTGGTGCGGGCGCGCTCGAGCATCCCGGCCGAGGCGTCGACGGCGACGATCTCGGCGCGCGGGGCGACCCCGAGCAGAGCCGCGGTGGAGGCCCCGGTGCCGCAGCCCGCGTCGAGCAGACGCAACCCGGCGCCGTCACGGGGGAGCCGCATCCGGGCCGCGGACGCACGCAGGTGGTCGTGGTAGCCGGGGTTCATCCCGACCAGGCGGTCGTAGTCGGCCGCGCCGTCGTCGAAGTGCGACGGGACCTGCTCGCGGGGCAGGCCGCCGCGGCCGACGGTTCCGGGGCGGGTGGGACGGGACGGGGAACGGTCGACCATGTCCGCGAGCCTAGGACTGCCGGCGTCGCACGGCGCGTCGGGTCGCATCCTGTTGTACCGCAGTCACTCTCCGGGGGCGGGCCCGGTCAGGAGACACGATCGGCGCAGCGCACGGCCATCGCGCGCAGCACCGCGGCGACGTCCTCGCCGAGCACCCCGTCGGTGACCGCCCCGTCGACCAGCCGCAGCGCACCCTGCACCCGGGTGGCGATGAGCTCCTCGATGCGGCGCCGCGCCCCGGTGGACTCGATCGCCACCCGCGCCGCGGCGACGTCGACCGGGCCGTCGGTCTCGTCGGAGCCGTGCAGCAGCGCGTCGAGGGTGCCCCGGGTGGCCGGTCCGGCGACCTCGCGGGCCAGCACGACCAGGCTCGTGGCCTTGCGCTCGGCCAGGTCGTCGCCCGCGGACTTGCCGGTGGCGTCGGTGCCGAACACGCCCAGCACGTCGTCGCGCATCTGGAAGGCCTCGCCGACCATCGTCCCGTAGTCGCCGAGCGCCGCCAGCAGCTCGGGTCCGGCCCCGGCCATCGCGGCGCCGAGCTCCAGCGGGCGCCGCACGGTGTAGTTGCCGGACTTGCGGCGCAGCACGTCCATCACCTCGTCGAGGGTGGGGACGCGGCGGGCCTCGTTGAGCAGGTCGGCGAACTGCCCGACGGCCAGCTCCGAGCGCATCTCGTCGTAGCGCGGCCAGCCGCGGTCGAGCACCGCACGCGGTAGCCCGCTCTCGCGCATCGCCTGCTCGGCCCACACCAGGCACAGGTCACCGAGCAGCACCGCGCCGGACTCGCCGAACCGGTCCGGGCAGCCGGACATACCCTGGCCGCGGTGCCAGGAGGCGAGCTGGACGTGCACCGTGGGCCGGCCGCGACGCAGGTGCGAGCGGTCCATGACGTCGTCCTGCAGCAGGGCGAAGGCGTGCAGCAGTTCCAGCCCGGACACGGCCGCCAGCGCGGCGGGCGACTCCGGGGCGGCGGCCCGCCAGCCCAGGTAGCCGAACATCGACCGCAGGTACTTGCCGCGGCCGACGAAGTCGCTCAGGACCCCGGCGACGAAGTCCGCACCGCGTATCGAGTGCACGTGCTCGGCGCACCGGAGCCGCACGGTCTCGTCCACGTGGCTCCGGACCCGGCCGCGGATCTCCGCGACCCAGTCCGGGTGGGTGGGGACGTGCTCGAGTCGCCGGTCGTGCCCGGTTTCCACGAACATCGCGCGGCCTCCCGTCGGGTCGCCTGGGGTGGTGAGCGGCCGGACGTCGACGTCCGGGCCCGGTCGGGGGCCGAGGGCACCGCCGGACCGGGTCCTGTCGAGGGTAGGGGGGGCGTCGTCATCGCGCGCGCCGAATCGGACGGTCCACCCCTGGTCGGGTTCGGACGGAAGGGCCGCGTGGTTCGGTGACCCGCGTCTCCCGACCGGCCGGGACGGTCAGCCGGCCCGCAGGAACGACCAGGCGGTCAGCCACACCGACCCGGCGACGAGTGCCATCGCCCCGGGCACGTGCACGACCAGGCCCGGGATCTCGCCGAACCACGCCTGGACGAAGGTGAACGCGAAGACCGCCGCGGCGAGCACCGACGGCCACCACGAACCCGTGGTGACGACGCGGAGCCACACCGCGGCCGCCGCGGCGAGCCCGGTGACGACGTGCAGCACGATCGCGCCGGTGCCGTGCGGGCCGACGTCGCCGCCGGTGAACAGGCCGGCGGCGGTCACGAACTGCCAGGCCAGGACGACGACCGACGCGGTCGCGAGCACCCGCAGGGCCAGGACGGGCGTGGAGCGGGTGACGTCGGGGGCGGCGTGGCGGTGTGGGGCGGGCATCCTCGCAGTCTGCCGACAACCGGCCGCACGTGCACGAACCGGGCGTTCAGGCCATCGCGGGCGCGGGCTCCCGCGCGACGACGACGGCGGCCCAGGCCGGGAGGAAGTGCCGCGCCGGGTCGAGCGCGGGGGAGCCGGTGACCGGGGTGAAGTGGTGGTCCACGAATGCGCGGAGCGCCGCGGAGTGGCCGAGCCGGTCCGGAACGAACGCCACGTCGTCGCGCCAGCCGCACTCGCAGGCCGCGCGGTAGGCGACGGCCGGAGCATGGCGCGCGTCGGTCCAGATCCCCGTCGCGCGGCCGTCGGCGGTGTCCGCGCTGACGAACCCCTCGTGGTCGTCCGATCCGGGGATCTCCACCGGTCCGATGTAGAGCACGCGGTGATCATCCTCGGGAGCCGGACGTGCGCAACCCGTGGCGGGACGGGTGGGCGCTGCGGGTCGTCCGGCGGTCGTCCGGCGGTCCCGCGTGGCAGGCTGGACCGGTGGCGGACGACGAGCGGGGCGAGGCGGTGCTGGCCGCGGCGACCGCCGCGGCCAGCCGCGAGTTCGGTGACGACCTGGTGGCGGCCTACACGCTCGGCAGCCTCGCGCACGGCGGGTTCGCCCCCGCCGTCAGCGACGTCGACCTGGCCCTGGTGCTGCGGGAGACCGGCGGCGGCACGGCCTCGCGGGTGCACGACGTCGTCGCCGCGGCCCGGGACGCCGCCGCGGGCACCGACGGGCTGGCCGAGCGGCTCTCGGTGTTCTGGGCCGACCCGGAGACCGTGCGCCACGGCCGCGGCGGCCGACCGGCCCGCCTGCCCGCCGTCGACCGGCTCGACCTGCTCGACTCCGGCGTGCTGCGCCACGGCACCGACGTCCGCGACGGCGCCGTGCCGCCCACCCACGACGAGCTGGTCCGCGGCTCGGCCGCCTTCCTCGTCGAGCGGGTCGACGACGCCTGGCTCGCCGGGGTCGCCGACCCGGCGGCGCTGCTGGCCCGCGGGCCGCGGCCGGTCACGAAGACGGTGCTGTTCCCGGTCCGGTTCCTGCACACCCTCGCGACCGGGGAGATCGGCCGCAACGACGCCGCCGTCGCCTCCTACGACGGCGCCCACCGCGACCTGGTCACCGCGGCGCTGCGGTGGCGTGGCGGGGCGCTCGGCGAGCGGGTCGCGGCCTGGACGCTGCTGACCGACCACCTGGCCGGCCTGTACCGGGAGTGCGTCGACGCCCACCTCGCGGCGCTGCCCGGTGACGACCCCGCCGTCACCGGGCTGCGGGCGCTGCGCGACGCCCTGACGCTGCTCGGTGCGTCGTCGACCTGAGCCGGCGCGACGTTTGCCGCCGGGTGTGCCGGGAAGGCGACGGGCGATGCGTACCGACTGGATCCGCCCCCTGAACGACAGCGACGGCCCCTTCGCGACCGTCGTGCTCGACGCCACGCACGACACCTCGGACGCCACCGAGCAGTACCGCCTGCGCTGGCGCGACCTGCGGGAGCGCCTCGTCGACGACGGCGCCGACGAGGCGGCACTCGCCGTCCTCGACGAGGCCGTGACCGCCGCCGACGCCCCCGACGGCACGGCCGGGCGGGTCCTCGTCGCCGACGCCGCGCGGGTCCTGCTCGACCGGCACACCGAGTTCCCGCCCGAGCGCGGCACCGCGGCCTGGGGCGCGGTCCCGGACCTGCTGGCCGTGCTCGGCGCGGTGGGGGAGGACGTGGCGACCGTGGTCGTCTCGGTCGACCGGACCGGGGGCCGGGTCCGTGGCGTCGACGGCACCGTCGAGCAGGTGTCGACCGACTCCGGCGGCCCGGTCCACAAGGCGAACACCGCGGGCCCCGGCGAGGGCTCCGCGGACGCCCGGGTCGAGGAGACGTGGAAGCGCAACGCCCAGGCCGTCGCGGAGCGGGTCGAGAAGTCCGTCCGCGCCGGCAACGCGGGCCTGCTCGTCGTCGCCGGGGACGCGGAGTCCCGGGCCCGCCTGCGCGACGAGCTCCCACCGGCCTCGGCCGGGATCATGGCCGAGATCGAGAACACCGGCGGCACGGTGCCCGAGCAGGTCGACGACACCGTCCGCGCCGCCGCCGACGAGGTCCGCGAGACCCGCCGTGGCGAGGCCGTGACGAGCTTCGCCACCGCGTCCGGGCGCAGCGACGGGCTCGCCGTCACCGGGCTCGGCGACGTCGCCGGGGCCACCCGCGCGCACGCCGTCGAGACGCTGCTGGTCGACCCCTCCGCGGTACCCGGTACCGAGCTGGTCGCCGGGTCCGACCCGGCCGCGGTGGGGGAGAAGGCCGACGAACTCGTCGGCGACACCCCGGTGCTGTCCGGTCCGGCGGCGAACGTGCTGGTCCGGGCCGCCGCCGCGACCGGCGCCGCCGTCGTGCTGGTCCACCCGGGCGACGACGTCACGCTCACCGACGGCGTCGGGGCCGTCCTGCGCTTCCCGGTCGGCCCCGCCTCCTGAGCGCACCACCGTCGTGCCCCGCCCCCGGGCCGGACCGGCCGGACAGGGGCATGAGCGGGTTCCTGGGCGAGGAGCGGATCGAGACCTCGCGCATCGTCGACGCGGGCCCGGCCGAGATCGTCGCCGTGCTCCGCGACCCGCGCGGGCACGTGGCCGTCGACAGCTCCGGGATGCTGGTGTCGGCCGAGGGCGAGCCGGTCTCGGCGGCCGGGGGGCTCGGCGACCGCCCGATGGGCCGCTACGACGTCACCGTGCACATCGCGAGCCACGTGCCGGACCGCGAGGTCTCCCGGACCGTCGTCGGCGTCCTGCGCCCGAGGTCCTAGGCGGCGCGGCGGCGGCCGCGGTGCAGCAGGACGCCGGAGCCGCACGCCCACAGGGCCCACGCCACCAGCAGCGGCTGGACGAGCAGCCGGGTCGCCCGGGCGCCGTCGCTGTCGAGGCCGAACGCGTCGGTGCCGGTGACGTACTGCGCCACGTTGCCGGGGAACACCAGCACGAACAGCGCCGCCGCGACCAGCCCGGCGTGCGGCCGCAACCGGGCCGGGGCGAGGAGGACCACGGCCCCGACGGCGATCTCGACGAGACCGGACACGAGCACGACCGCGCCGGGCGCGGGCAGGAACGGCGGCACCTGGGCCAGGAACTCGGTCGGGACGAGCAGGTGGGCGACGCCCGCGGCGACGAGGAACGCGCCCAGCAGCAGTCGGGCGGTGGTGCGGACCGCGTGCACGGCGCCTCCGGACGTCGTCGACCCCGGGGATCCGCGACCCCCGGCCGAACGGGGACCACCCTTCCACGGCGCTGACGGCCGGTCGCGGTACCGCCGTCGTACGGACCCGCCGTCACCCCGTTGCCGCAGCGGGGTGCCGACGACCGGGTCACGGTGCGCGCCGGCACTGGGCGCTGCGGGTGAACCGGGCCGGTTTGCGATTGAGTCGCGCAGACACGGGGAATCCGAGGTGCACAACGGCACGACACGAGCTTCTGCACGGACCGGGCGCTGGGGAGCCTTCCGGTCCGTCGGCCCCGGGTCCGGGGTGCGACCGCTTCGGGGGTGGTCGCGCCCCGGACCCGTTCCTCGCCCTCCCCGACCTGCGTGCGCCGTCGCGTCGCGCCCGATCCTGCGGGCTCGGATGAACTCCCGACGTCGAGCGCTTACCCTGTGGGAATGACCGAGCACGGAACCGTTGCGCCGCTGGCGCTCGACGAGCAGCTCTGTTTCGCGCTCCACTCGGCGTCCCGTGCGATGACCGGGTGCTACCGCCCGATCCTCGACTCCATCGGCCTGACCTACAGCCAGTACGCGGTCCTGCTCGTGCTGTGGGCCGAGGAGACGGTGCCCCAGCGTGAGCTCGGCGAGCGGATGTTCCTCGACAGCGGCACGCTGTCGCCGATGCTGACCCGGCTGGAGGGCCACGGGCTGCTCACCCGCGCCCGTCGCCCGGACGACGAGCGCACCGTGCAGGTGTCGCTGACCGAGAAGGGCAAGGCGCTGCGCGAGCAGGCCGCCGCCGCGCAGGACCAGGTCATCAAGGCCACCGGCATGTCGATGGACGAGCTGTTCCGCCTCCGCGACGACCTGCAGCGGCTCGCGTCCCGGCTCCGGTCCGCCGAGTCCGAGGCCGCCCCCGCCTGACCGGGGCGCCGCCCCACCCACCCGCGCCCGGCGTGGATCGTTGCACGGGTATATGCTTGCCGACAGGCAAACATATGGAGGGTGCATGAGCGGCCTCGACCCCGACGAGCTGGCGCGGCTGCGCACGGACCTGGCCCGGATCGCCCGGGGCCTGGACCGGGCCACCCGCGGCTCCGACCTCACCCGCAGCGCCCTGTCGGTACTCGGCACCGTCGCCGTCCGCGGCCCGATCGGGATGGGGGAGCTCGCCGGCGTCGAGGGCGTCAACCCCACCATGCTGTCGCGCCTGGCCGGCAAGCTGGAGGCCGCCGGGCTGCTCGTCCGCGACACCGACCCCGACGACGGCCGCGCCGTGCGCGTCGCGGTCACCGAGGCCGGCGCGGCCGAGCACCGCCGACGCCGCGAGGAACGCACCCGGCTGCTCGCCGCGCACGTCGACGCCCTGACCCCCGACCACGCCGCACGGCTGCGGGCCGCGCTGCCCGCGCTCGACGCGCTCGCCGGCGCGCTGCGGGACGCCCGGTGAGCGCCGGCCCGGACCAGGCACCCCGCCGGGCGCTCGCCCGCACCTTCGCCGCGCTGTCCGGCCACAACTACCGGCTCTGGATCGGCGGCCAGTCGATCTCCCTGGTCGGCACCTGGATGCAGTCGATCGCCCAGTCCTGGCTGGTGTACGAGCTGACCGGGTCCGCGGCGGTGCTCGGCACCGTCGTCGCCGCCCAGACCGTGCCCACCCTGCTCCTCGGGCCCTACGCCGGGGTGTGGGTGGACCGCCTCGACCGGCGACGGCTGATGGTCGGCCTGCAGACGATGATGGGCCTGCAGGCCGCGGCACTCGCCGTGCTCACCCTCACCGGCACCGTCGCGCTCTGGCACGTCTACGTGCTGGCCGCGGTGCTCGGGCTGAACAAGGCCGTCGAGAACCCGGCCCGGCAGACCTTCGTGCACGAGCTGGTCGGGCCCGCGGACCTGCGCAACGCCGTCACCCTCAACTCGGTCCTGGTCAACGCCGCGCGCGCGGTCGGACCGGCCGTGGCCGGGCTGGTCATCGTCGCGGGCGGGACCGGGATCTGCTTCGCGGTGAACGCGGTCAGCTTCGTCGCCGTCGTGACCTCGCTGCTGCGCCTGGACGCCTCCGCGCTCGTGCCGACCGCTCCGGCGCCCCGGGCTCCCGGACAGCTGCGCGAGGGGCTCGCCCATGTGCGCGGCGACCCCGAGCTCCGGGTGCCGCTGGTGATGATGGCGCTGATCGGCTGCCTGGCCTACGAGTTCCCGGTGGTGCTGCCGGTGGTGGCCTCGCAGACCTTCGGCGGCGACGCCGGCACCTACGGCTGGCTCACCGGCGCGATGGGCGTCGGCGCGGTCGTCGGGGGGCTCGTCGTGGCCGGGCAGGGGCGTACCGGGGTGCCGATGCTGGTGCGCACCGCGCTGCTGTTCGGCCTGGTCCTGGGGCTCGCCGCGGTCGCGCCGTCGCTGTGGGTCGCGCTGGTCGCGATGGGGCTGGTCGGGATGGCCAGCGTCGCGTTCATGGCCGGCGGCAACTCGACGCTGCAGCTGGCCTCGGCCCCGCACATGCGGGGCCGGGTGATGGCGCTGTGGTCGGTGGCCTTCCTCGGGTCCACCCCGATCGGCGGCCCGATCGCCGGCTGGGTCAGCGAGCAGTGGGGCGGTCGCGGCGGGCTCGCGCTGGGGGCGGTGGCCTGCCTGGTCGCGGCCGCGATCGGCCTGCCCACGGCGCGCCGCGCCGCCCGGGCGGAGGCCGCCGGGTGAGCGCGCCCGCCCGGCCGGCGGTGCTCGCGGCGGTCGCCGCCGGCGGGGTGGTGGGCGCCGAGGTGCGCCGACTGCTCGGGCTCGTCGGCCCGCCCGCCCCGTGGACGACGCTGCTGATCAACGTCACCGGCTGCCTGCTGATGGGGGTGCTGATGGTGCTGGTCACCGAGCGGTTCCGGGCCCATCCGCTCGTCCGCCCGGCCCTGGGCGTCGGGGTGCTCGGCGGGTACACGACGTTCTCCACCTACGCCGTCGACGTCGCCGCGCCGGCCTTCGGCTCGCCGGGGTCGCTGGCGCTGATGGTCGGCACCCCGGTGCTCGCCGTCGCCGCGACGGCGCTCGGCGCGACCCTGACCCGCGCGCTCGCCCCGGGAGGAGCCCGGTGACGGCGCTGCTCGTCGCCCTCGGGGCGGCCGTCGGGGCGCCGCTGCGCTACCTGGTCGACACCGCGGTGAAGGCGCGGACGCCCTCGGCGTTCCCGTGGGGCACCTGGGTGATCAACGTGGCCGGGTCCTTCGTGCTCGGCGGCGTGGTGGCGCTGACCCCGCTGTCCGGGCCGGGGTTCGCCGCGCTGCTCGGCACCGGGTTCTGCGGGGCGTTCACCACCTACAGCACCTTCGGCTGGGAGACGCTGTCGCTGCTCGAACGTGGCCGCACCGCGTTCGCCGTGGGCTATGCGGCGGCCAGCGCGGTGGCCGGTGTCGCGGCCGCACTGGCCGGGCACGCGCTGCTCGCCGCCGTCGCCGGCTGAGCCGGTTCGCGCGCGGGCCGGGCCGGGTCAGCGGATCCGGCCGCCGGTGGCGATCCGCAGCAGGTCACGGGCGGTGCCGCGGAGCGAGGTGCCCTCGCGCCAGACGGCGCGGAACTCCCGGGTCAGGTCGAGGCCGCGGACGTCGACGACGACCAGCGACCCGGCCGCGACGTCGGCGCCGACCACCGCCCGCCCCAGCACCGCGGGGCCCCCACCGGCGCGGACGGCGGCACGCAGGGCGGCGTCCGCGGCGTACTCGCGCCGCGGCGGGACGGGCCCACCGGCACCGGCGGCGTCGAGCGCGGCCTCCAGCGCGGGCCGGGCCCCGGCACCGGGCGGCCGGGTGAGCAGCGGGGTACCGGCCAGCTGTGCGGCATCGACGCCGTCGGACCCGGCCCACGGGTGCCCGGGGGCGACGACGAGCACCAGCGGGTCCGATCCCACCGTCGCCGCGTGCAGGTCCTCCAACGGGCCGGGCGTGGACACCACACCGACCGCCGCGTCACCGGACCGGACCGCCGCCGCCGGGTCCGGGGTGTCGCGCAGCACCACCCGCCCGCCCGGACCGTCGCGCAGCTCGACCAGCCAGGCCTGCAGCAGACACTCCGCGACCACCGGGTTCGCGGCCAGGACGACGGTGTCCTCCCCGGCCGGCTCGTCGCGCAGCGCCGCGACCGCGACGTCCAGGTCGGACGCGGCGGCCAGCAGCGGGCCCGCCCACTCCACCAGCAGGACCCCGCGGGTGGTGAGCCTGCTGGACCGCCGCCCCCGGCGGGCACGTTCGAGCACCGGGCCCCCGACCTGCTGCTCGGCCGCCCGGATCCGTGCGGACGCGGCCTGCACCGTCAGCCCGAGCCCCTCGGCCGCGGCGGACAGGCTCCCGGTGCAGGCGATGTCACGGAGCAGGGCGAGAGCGGTCAGGTCGGGGACGCGTGCGGGTGCGGTGGCCATCGGGACCAGCCTAGGTGGCGGGCGGGGTCACACCCCGAGCAGCCCGCGCAGGTAGGCCGCCTGACCGGCGTGCTGGAGGTCGTCGCCGAGCACACTGACCAGGCGTTCGCCGAGGGTCACGTTCTCCCCCCAGGTGGGCGGCAGGACGCGGGACAGGTCGTCGTCGGCGAGGCCCGCGAGGTGCCCGACGGTGCGCTCGTGCACCGCCGCGCCGTAGCCGGCCAGCAGGTCCGCGGTCGTGCGCACGGCGTCGACCTGCGACGACGTGTGCCCGAACCCGGTGTCGGCGACGTCGAGGTCCAGGCCGAAGCGCCGCGCCCAGCCCGCGCCGGTCCAGACCTGCTCGGACCCGAACGCCTCGGCGACGTGGTCGTCCTGCACCCGCAGCAGGTGCCACACCAGCCAGCCGATCGGGTTGCCCGGGCCGTCCGCACCCTCCGGGCGGCGGGCGAGGTCGGCCTCGGACAGGCCGTCCACCACCTCGCGCACGAGCTCGTCGATCCGGCCGACGTGGTCGGTCAGCAGTTCCGCGGTCGTCGTCATGGGGCGGGCTTTCCCGTATGCGGGCCCCCGCATGCGGGTTACGGTGGTCGGTGGTGACCGAGAACGTGAGGACCCACAGCGCGCACTGGGGCGTGTTCCACGCCCGCTGGGACGGCAGCAGGCTGCGGGTCCGCCCGCACCCGGGCGACCCGGACCCGTCCCCGGTGCTGGACAACGTCCCCGCGGCCGTCGGGCACGCCGCCCGGGTCGCCGCGCCCGCGGTGCGCCGCGGCTGGTGGGACCGCGGCCCGGGCCGTGACCCCGGTCGTGGCCGCGACGGCTACCGCACCGTGTCCTGGGACGCCGTGCTCGACCGGCTCGCCGAGGAGACCCACCGGGTCCGCTCCACCCACGGCGACGAGGCCGTCTACGGCGGCTCCTACGGCTGGGCGTCGGCCGGGCGGTTCCACCACGCCCAGGGCCAACTGCACCGGTTCCTGGCGCTGACCGGGGGCTACACCCGCTCGGTCAACACCTACTCCGGCGGCGCCGCCGAGGTGGTGCTGCCGCACGTGCTGGGCACCTTCGACGCGGTGACCCGCTACGCGGTGACCTGGGACCAGGTCGCGGCGCACACCGACACCGTCGTCGCGTTCGGCGGGATGGCGCTGAAGAACTCCGCGATCGCCGCG
The DNA here is from genome assembly GCF_040105315.1 of Pseudonocardia tropica. NCBI lineage: Bacteria > Bacillati > Actinomycetota > Actinomycetes > Pseudonocardiales > Pseudonocardiaceae > Pseudonocardia > Pseudonocardia tropica. The sequence goes on along the minus strand of NZ_JBEDNP010000002.1, from coordinate 428,409 downwards.
GGCGGGGTCAGCCGGCACGTCGAGCGCGGGGCCATGCGCGCCGCCCGCGACCGGGGCGCGGTGTTCGTGCTGGTCAGCCCGCTGCGCCCGGACCTGCCGGAGGAGGTCGACGCCACCTGGCTGCCGATCCGGCCCGGCACCGACGTCGCGCTGATGCTGGCGCTCATGCACACCGTCGTCGAGGCGGGGCGGGCCGACACCGACTTCCTGGCCTCGCACTGCGACGGCTGGGACCGGCTGCGCGGGTACCTGTTCGCCGCCCCGGCGAAGGACGCCGGGTGGGCCGAGGGCGTCACCGGCATCCCGGCGGCGACGATCCGCGAGCTGGCCTGGCGGATCGCGCACGGCCGCACCCTGGTGACCGTCGCGCAGTCGCTGCAGCGCGCCGAGCACGGCGAGCAGCCGGTCTGGGGCGGGACGGCGCTCGCCGCGGTGCTCGGCCAGATCGGCCTGCCCGGCGGCGGCTTCAACTACGGCCTCGGGTCGCTCGGGCACTACGGGCGCCCGCGCAACGCGGTGCCGGTGCCCACGTTCTCCCGGGCGCCGAACCCGGTGACCTCGTTCATCCCGGTCGCGCGGGTCGCGGACATGCTGCTGCACCCGGGGGAGACCTACTCCTACCAGGGCGTCGGGCACACCTACCCGCACGTGCGGATGGCGTGGTGGGCCGGCGGCAACCCGTTCCACCACCACCAGGACCTGCGCCGGATGCGGCGCGCGGTCGCCGAGCTGGACACGTTCGTCGTGCACGACCCGATGTGGACGGCCACCGCGCGGCACGCCGACGTCGTGCTGCCGTCGACGACGACCCTGGAACGCGACGACATCGGCGCCACCGGCTCCGACCCGCTCGTCGTCGCGATGAAGCAGCTGGTGCCCCGGCACGGCGAGGCCCGCGACGACTACGACGTGCTCGCCGACCTGGCCGCGCGGCTCGGGCACGGCGAGGCCTTCACCGAGGGCCGGACGTCGCACGAGTGGCTCGTCCACATGTACGACCGCACCCGCAAGGGCCTGGCCGACCGCGGGCTCGACGCGCCGTCGTTCGAGGAGTTCTGGGAGCGCGGCGAGCTGGAGCTGCCCCGGCGCCCCGACGACGGCGGGGTGCTGGCCCGCTTCCGTGCCGACCCCGCCCGGCACCCGCTGCCGACGGCGTCCGGCCGCGTCCAGGTCGGGTCCGGCCCGATCGCCGCGCTCGGGCTGCCCGACCACCCCGGCCACCCGGCGTGGATCGAGCCGACCGAGGTCCCCGACGACCGGCACCCGTTCTGGCTGGTGTCCAACCAGCCGGCGACCCGGCTGCACTCCCAGCTCGACTTCGGCGCCCACTCGGCCGGGTCGAAACGCTCCGGGCGCGAGGTCGTGCGCATCCACCCCGACGACGCCGCCCGGCTCGGCATCGGCGACGGCGACGTCGTCCGCCTCCACAACGACCGGGGCGCCTGCCTGGCCGCGGCGCGGGTCACCGACGACATCCGGCCCGGCGTGCTGCAGCTGCCGACCGGGGCGTGGTGGGACCCGCGCCCCGACCCGGACCGTCCCGAGCTCGGCGACGACGGCCTCTGCGTGCACGGCAACCCGAACGCCGTGACCCGCGACCGGGGGACGTCGGGCTTCGCGCAGGGGTGCAGCGGTCAGCTGTGCGCGGTCGCGGTGGAGCCGTACCACCACGAGGCCCCGGAGGTCACCGCGCACACCCCGCCGGTCACGCCGGCCTCGCCGTGACCGGCCGGACCCCTCCCGCTCAGTGCTGATACTCGTTCCGCAGGCTTCTCTCGATCTCCTCCAGGCTGCGGCCCTTCGTCTCGGGCAGCAGCCGGGTCGCGTAGACGTAGGCCGCGGCCGTCGTCACCGCGAAGAACAGGAAGTTCCAGCCCGCGCCGAACGCCTCGAGCAGCGACGGGAACAGCAGTGCGACGGTCATGTTGAACAGCCAGTTGAACGTCACACAGAACGCGACCGCGCCGGCGCGGACGCGCAGTGGGAACAGCTCCGGCAGCAGCACCCACTGCACCGGCCCCCAGGAGATCGAGAACGACGCGATGTAGACGACGATCCCGGCCAGCGTCAGCCCGAGCAGCAGCGGCCCCTGCTCCAGCCCGACCAGGTTCGTCACCGCCAGGACGACCATCGACACGCACATGCCGACCGCGCCCCAGCGCAGCAGCGGGCGCCGCCCGGCACGGTCGATCAGCCACATCCCGGGCAGCGTCATCAGCATGTTCACCGCGCCGATGCCCACGTTGGCGCCGATCGCGCCGGTCGCCCCGAAGCCGACGTCGGTGAGCAGGGTCGGCGCGTAGTAGATGATCGTGTTGATGCCGACGAAGTTCTGGAAGAACACCAGCAGCATCCCGATGAGGGTCAGCCGCCGCAGCCGCGGGGAGAACAGCGCCCCGATCGCGACCTTCTCGGTGTTCTCCCGCTCGACACGTACGCTCTCCCGGATCTCCGACAGCTCGGCCTCGGCCGCCTCCGGGGTGCCGCGCAGCCGCTCCAGGACGACCCGCGCGTCCTCCACGCCGCCGTCGGGCTTCTGCGCGACCAGCCAGCGCGGGCTCTCCGGCTGGGTGTAGATACCGACCGCCAGGAGCACCGCGGGGATCACGCCCAGCCCGATCATCCAGCGCCAGTCCCGGGACTCGGCGAAGGCGAAGTCGGTGACGTAGGCCAGGAAGATGCCGACGGTCACCAGCAGCTGCATCAGCGACGTGAGCCGCCCGCGGATCCGGGCCGGCGCCAGCTCGGACAGGTACATCGGCACGACCACCGACACGATCCCGACGCCGGTGCCCATGACGAACCGGAACGCCACGAGCATCGCGACGTTCACGCCGAGCGCGGCACCGAGCGTGCCGACCACGAACACGATCCCGCCGATCAGGATCAGCAGCCGCCGGCCCAGGGTGTCGGCGAGCCGGCCCGAGACACCCGCCCCGAGCATCGCGCCGACGAGCAGCCCGGACACCACCGTGCCCTGCTCCAGCGACGACAACGGGATGTCGTCGGGGATGAACAGGATCGCCCCGGAGATCACCCCGGTGTCGTAGCCCCACAGGATCCCGCCGAGTGCCCCGAAGAACCAGATCGCCCACTGTGACGGCCGCCGCGCCGTCCGCGCCCCCGAGCTCATCGGCCGATCCTGCGGCCGCCCGTTACGGGCCGCAACATGGGGCTTCAGCGTCAGGCGGGGTGTCGCGAGGCGTCCAGCCGGCGGCGGCCGCCGTCGGTGGCGGCGTCGACCTCCCGCACGCCCAGTGCCTTCGCCAGCCCCGACGGCGGCATGTCGCCGTAGATCGTCTCGAACTCCCCGGCCACGAAGGTCTCGTGCCAGATCCCGACGGCGCCGGGGTAGCGGCGGGCGCGGCGGTTGAACGCGGCCCAGGCCGGCCGGTGCGTCGCCGCGGTGTCGCTCGCGTAGGCGTAGAGGGACTCGCGGTCGCGCCAGTACTGCACGAGGAACGGGCCGCCGGGGCCGATCCCCGAGCGGGTCCCGAGCAGCCCGTGGGCGGGGTCGCGCTCCAGCTCGCGCAGCATCCCGGACATCGCGCTCACCACCGGCAGCCAGGCCCGGACCCTCCAGGGCCGGTTGAAGCGCATGCCGATCAGGAACACGACGACCGGCCCGTCGGTCGGCTCGGTGGTCGTGCGGGTGTACGGCGCCATCGGTCGACTCCCTCGTCCCGGTGCTGTGTGGATACCGAGACTATCCGACAATGGCGAGTGACGCTATCCGTTCTGGTCGAGCCAGGCCCGGACCTCGGCGGAGTCGGCGCCCAGCGACGGGGGAGAGCGGCGGTAGGACGGCGGGGTCACCGACCAGCCGACCGGGTTGCGGACGGTCGGGACGGCGGCGGCGTCGTCGGCCCGGACGACCGGGTCGAGACCGAGCTCCTCGGCGAGGGCGACACCGCCGTCGACGGTGTTGATCGGGCCGCAGGGCACGCCGGCGGCGGTGATCGCGTCGTACCACTCCTGGGCGGTGCGGGTGGCGAGGCGGGCGCGCAGCCGCTGCTCGATCTCCTCGCGGTGGCCGATCCGGTCGGACATGGTCGCGAAACGCGGGTCCTGCGCCATGGCCGGGTCGCCGAGGACGGCCGCGAGCTTCCGGAACTGGCCGTCGTTGCCGGCGATGACGATGAGGTCGCCGTCCGCGGTGGGCATCGGCTGGTACGGGAAGACGCTGGGATGGGCGTTGCCCATCCGGCGCCCGACCGCACCCGCGGCGACGTAGGCCTCGGTCTGGTTGACCAGGGTGGACATCGCGACCGACAGCAGGTTGGTCTCCAGCAGCTGGCCCTGCCCGGTCCGCTCGCGGTGCCGCAGGGCCGCGCCGACCGCGAGTGCGGCGTGGAGCCCGGTGAGGACGTCGAACACCGCGACCCCCGCGCGGAACGGCGGCCCGTCGACGTCGCCGGTCAGGCTCATCAGGCCCGACACCGCCTGGACCAGCAGGTCGTAACCGGCCAGGTGGGCGCCGCCGCGGGCGCCGAACCCGGTGATCGAGCAGTACACGACCCCGGGGTTGCCGGCCGCGACGCTGTCGTGGTCCAGCCCGAACCGCGCCGCGGCGCCCGGCCGGAAGTTCTCGACGACGACGTCGGCCCGCCGCGCCAGCTCGCGTGCCGCCGCGACGTCACCCGGGTCGGTCAGGTCGAGCACCACGGACCGCTTGTTCCGGTTGATCGACAGGTAGTAGGTGGAGATGTCGCCCTGCTCGGGGTCGCTGACCGCCGGCGGCTTCCAGGTGCGGGTGTCGTCGCCGCCCGGACCCTCGACCTTGACCACCGTCGCGCCGAGGTCGGCCAGCATCATCGTGGCGTAGGGCCCGGCGAGGACGCGGGAGAAGTCGGCGACCAGCACGCCGTCCAGCGGGCCGCCGGTGGGGTCGTCGCCGAGCGGGGAATGATCCACGTGCCGGCACGCTAGCCGCGTCGCCGCACCGGCGACAGTCGCGACGCGGCTCACGGTGGGTCGGGTGCGAGGTAGGTGTGCCCGGTCGGGGTCCGGGTGACCACGGTCCCGTCGGGGGCTCGGGCGACGTGCCAGCCGGGTTGTTCGCGGACGTGGTTGTGGAACTCGCAGACTCCGCGTCCGTTGTCCAGCTCGGTGCGGCCGCCGTCGGCGTCGCGGTGGATGTGGTCGAGGTGGCGGACGGGTGCGTCGCAGTAGGGCTCGGTGCACCGGTTCTGCGCTCTGGCTTTGACGAGGGTGGCGAGGAGTCCGGTGAAGGTGCGCTGTCGGGAGTCGCCGCCGATCACGATGCCCTGGTCGGTCAGCAGTCTGCGTAGGGACTTCGTCCCCTCGGGGGTGGCGAGCAGGTCGGCCGGTACCGGTCCGAGCCCGGGGATCTCGGCGGGCAGCGGGGACCGTGGGTCGAGCAGGGCCTGGACCGGGACGGTGACCTGGACTTCGAGGTTCACCGCGGTCGCGGTGGCCTGGCCGGTGACACGTTCGACGAGGGTGTCGGCGAGGACCTGACCGCGGGTGCGGGTCAAGGGCTCGGGGTCGATCTGGATCTCGACGAAGGTCTTCTGCAGCGCGGCCAGGCATGCGGCGCCCTGTTCGACCGGTACGTAGGCGGTGAGGTAGCTCATCGCGTCCGGTGCCGGGCGCAGTGTCACCCGGCGTTCGGCCCGGGCGGCACGGACCCGGGCGCGGAACCGGTCGGGAGCGATCTCGGCGACGAGCCGGCGGGTCATGGCGCGGAGCCGTCCGATGCCGAGCCGGGTCAGGTCGTGCACGGCGAGGCGGGCATCGACCTGCCTGCGCCGGCGCGCATCGAGGTCGCGGCATCCGACGGCGATCGCGGAGACCTTCGCGGCGCTGAGCTCACCGGCGATGTGCAGGTCCCGGACACGACCGAGTCCGGCGTACAGGTCCCGGGCGTTCGCCACCCGGGTGCGGGCCTCGGCCGTGGAGATGCGGCAGGCGAGCTGGACCTGCGCGACCACGCTGCGGTGGAGCCCGTCGACGTCGGCCCGGTCGTCGGTGAGGCGGTTCTCGACCTGTGCCTGGGCGAACGCCCGGATGCGCGTCGCCTGGAGCGCGGCGAGGGAGGCCTGCAGGGACTCGATCTGCCGGATCTGGTCGATCAGGTCGGCCTCGGAGAGCACGGTGATGTCGTCGTCGACGACCTGGTCGACCAGGAGGCGGAGCAGGGCGAGGTCACCGGACGTGAACCCGCCGCCCGGCACGCCGGTGGCGTGGACGGGTGGTTCCTGGGTCGCGGTCACGCAACCATGATACTCGACCATATGTTCGAATAGAAGGTGTTCGGCGCAGGTGGGAGGCCGTTCGTCGTTCCGCCGGAGACGGCGGTGTGCGGCGCGTTCGTCGTCCCCGGGACGTCGGGTGTCAGTTCCGCGCCGCGTCGCGAGCCACCGCGTCGGCCAGCTCATCGTCCCCCCGGATCGGTCCGCGGAGAGTCGCGGGCGAGGTACGGGGCGTTACCTACCCGACGTCCCCGTCGACGTAGAACCACCGCCCGTCCTCCCGGACGAACCGGCTGCGCTCGGCCAGCACCCCGTCCGTCCGGTGGGCCCGGAACTCGACGGTCCCGTCGGTGGAGAACATCGTCCCGCCCGAGCGCGCCACGATCTCCAGCCCCGTCCACACCGACCCCGGCTCGAGCCGGAGCCGTCGCGGCCGCGTCGACGGGTGCCACGACGCCAGCAGGTACGCGCGGTCGCCCCGCACGAAGGCGGTGTAGCGGCTGCGCATCAGCGCCTCCGCCGTGGCGGCGGGGCGCCCGGCGAGCACGGGGGCGCAGCAGGTGTCCTCGGGGCGGCCGGTACCGCAGGGGCAGAGCACGGTCGTCGAGCATGCCCCATCCCGCGTGTGAGGTGCCCGACCGACCCGCAGGGGACAGTTGACCACCTCTACGGACGTGTGGTCGTCTCGTCCGTCGTCGAGCCGTGTACCGCAGGAGGAATGCCGACGTGACGGACTTCTACGACGTCCTGCACTCCCGCCGCGACGTCCGCACCGGCTTCCGGCCCGACCCGGTCGACGACGACGTCCTCACCCGCGTCCTGCAGGCCGCGCACGCCGCCCCGAGCGTGGGGTTCTCCCAGCCCTGGGACTTCGTCCTGGTCCGCGACGCGGGCGTCCGCGAGCGCGTGCACGCCCTCGTCTCCGCCCAGCGCGACCGCTACGCCGCGTCGCTGCCCGCCGCCCGCGCCGAGGCACTGCGCGCGATCCGGGTGGAGGCGATCCGCGAGACCCCGCTGAACGTCGTCGTGACCGCCGACGCCACCCGTGGCGGCCGGCACACCCTCGGCCGCCACGAACGCCCCGAGATGGGCCCCTACTCCGCCGCGCTCGCGGTGCAGAACCTGTGGCTGGCCGCCCGCGCCGAGGGCCTCGGCGTCGGCTGGGTGTCGTTCTTCGGCGACGACGGCCTCACCGAGCTCGGCGCGCTGCTCGGGCTGCCCGCGCACGTCGAGGTCGTCGCCTACCTGTGCGTCGGCCACGTCGACGCCTTCCCCGACCGGCCCGAGCTGGAGCAGCACGGCTGGGCCCGGCGCCGCCCGCTGGACTGGGCGGTGCACCAGGACACCTGGGGCGCCCGCGGGCTGCCCGGCGCCGCCCCCACCGCCCTGCTCGAGTCCACCGTGGACGCCGTCGCACCGGTCGACGGGGCCGCCCGGTCCGCGGCCCGCGACCGGCTCGACCGGATGACCAAGCCGCGCGGCGCGCTCGGCCGGGTGGAGGACGTGGCCGTCGCGCTCGCCGGGATCGCCGGGGCCGAGGTGCCGCCGGTGCCGTCCCCGGCCGCGGTCGCGATCTTCGCCGGCGACCACGGGGTGCACGCCCAGGGCGTCACCCCGTGGCCGCAGGAGGTCACCGCACAGATGGTCGCGAACTTCACCGCGGGCGGTGCGGTGGTGAACGCGTTCGCCCGCCAGCTCGGGGCGGAGGTGCTCGTCGTCGACGTCGGGGTGGCCGCCGAGCTCGACCCGGTGCCCGGGCTGCTGCCCCGCAAGGTCGCCCGCGGCACCGCCGACATGACCACCGGCCCGGCCATGACCCGCGAGCAGGCCCGCACCGCGCTCGAGCACGGCATCGAGGTCGCCCGCGACCTGGTCGCCGCCGGGAACCGCTGCCTGCTCACCGGGGACATGGGCATCGCCAACACCACCGCCGCGGCCGCGCTGGTGTGCGCGTTCACCGGCGCCGACCCGGCCGTCGCGACCGGGCGCGGCACCGGCGTCGACGACGAGACCCTGGCCCGCAAGACCGACGTCGTGCGCCGTGCCCTGGAGCTGCACCGGCCCGACCCGGCCGACCCGCTCGGGGTGCTCGCCGCCGTCGGCGGGCTGGAGCACGCGGGGCTGGCCGGGTTCGTCCTGGGCGCCGCCGCGCTGCGCACCCCGGTGGTGCTCGACGGCGTCATCGCCGGCTCCGCCGCCCTGGTCGCCGCCGCGTTCGCGCCGGACGTCGTCGGCTACTGCCTGGGCGGGCACCGCTCCGCCGAGCCGGGCGGCGCGCTCGCCCTGGACCACCTCGGCCTCGCGCCGCTGCTGGAGCTCGACATGCGCCTCGGCGAGGGCACCGGCGCGCTGCTCGCGCTGCCGATGCTGCAGGGCGCGGCGCGGGCGATGGCCGACGTCGCCACCTTCGACGCCGCCGGGGTCACGGACAAGACCGGTGGGTGACCCGCTCACCGTCGTCGGAGTCGGCGCCGACGGCTGGGCCGGGCTGCCGGAGACCCACCGCGACGCGCTGCGCGACGCCGAGGTGCTGCTCGGCGGGCCCCGCCAGCTCGACCTGCTGCCCGCCGACGTGGCAGGGGAGCGGCGGGCGTGGCCGTCGCCGCTGGTCCCGGCGTTGCCGGGGATCCTCGACTCCCTCGCCGACCGGCGCGTCGCGGTGCTCGCCTCCGGCGACCCGATGTTCTTCGGGATCGGCGCCACGCTGGCCCGCGTCGCCGGGCCGGACCGGCTGCGGGTGCTGACCCACCCGTCGTCGGTGGCGCTGGCCTGCGCCCGGCTGGGCTGGGGCTCGGAGCACGTGGCGGTGCTGAGCGTCGTCGGCCGCCCGCTCGACGCGCTGCGCCGGGCGCTGGCCCCGGGCGCCCGACTGGTCGTGCTCTCGGCCGGAGCCGGGTCACCCACCGAGATCGCCGGGCTGCTCTCCGGCGCCGGATGGGGCGGCTCGCGGATGACGGTGCTGGAGCGGCTCGGCGCGCCCGACGAGCGCCGGGTGTCCACCACCGCCGCGGCCTGGCGGGGCGACGCGGACGCGCTGAACGTCGTCGCGCTCGAGTGCGTCCCCGACGCCGGGCTCGTCCCGCCGGGGGAGACGCCCGGCCTGCCCGACGACACCTACGACCACGACGGTCAGCTCACCAAGCGCGAGGTCCGCGCCGTCACCCTCGCCCACCTCGCGCCGCGCGCGGGGGAGCTGCTGTGGGACATCGGCGCCGGGTCCGGGTCGATCGGCATCGAGTGGATGCGGGCGCACCCGCGGTGCCGCGCGATCGCCGTCGAGACCCGCCCCGAGCGCGCCGACCGGGTCGCCGCCAACGCCGCGGCGCTCGGTGTCCCCGGCCTGCGGGTGGTGACCGGTCCCGCGCCGGACGTGCTGGCCGGGCTGGAACGGCCCGACGTCGTGTTCGTCGGCGGCGGGCTGACCCGGGAGGGTGTCCTCGACGCCTGCCTGGCCGCGCTGGGCCCGGGCGGTCGCCTGGTCGCCAACGCGGTCACCGTCCAGACCGAGGCGGCCCTCGCCGCCGCCCACGCCGCCCACGGCGGGGACCTCGTACGGGTGCAGGTCGCCCGCACCGTCCCCGTCGGCGGCTTCCACGGATGGCGTCCCGCCATGCCCGTGACCCTGTGGAGCTGGAGGAACGTGCTGTGAGGACCGAGCTGTGACGGTGCACTTCATCGGGGCCGGACCCGGTGCGGTCGACCTGCTGACGCTGCGGGCCCGCGACCTCATCGCGGCCGCGCCGGTCTGCCTCTACGCGGGCAGCCTGGTGCCGCCGGAGATGCTGGAGATCTGCCCGCCCGGGGCCCGCACCGTCGACACCGCGCTGATGACGCTCGACGAGATCACGGGCGAGATGGTGCGCGCGCACCGGCACGGGCTCGACGTCGCCCGCCTCGCCTCGGGGGACCCGTCGGTGTTCTCGGCGATGGCCGAGCAGATGCGCCGCCTGGAGGCCGAGGGCGTGCCCTACGACGTGTGCCCCGGCGTCCCCGCCTACGCGGCGGCGGCCGCGGCCCTGGGCCGCGAGCTCACCGTCCCCACGGTCGCCCAGACCGTCACCCTCACCCGGATCGCCGCGCGCGCGACACCGATGCCGGAGAACGAGGGACTCGACAAGCTGGGCGCCGCCGGCGGCACCGTGGTGCTGCACCTGGCCGTGCACCGGATCGCCGAGGTCGTCGACGCCCTGGCCCCCTCCTACGGCGGCGACTGCCCGGCCGCGGTGGTCGCACACGCGTCGCGTGCGCACGAGATCGTGCTGCGTGGGACCCTGGAGCAGATGCCCAAGGCCGTCGACGAGGCCGGTATCCAGCGTACCGCCGTGATCATCGTCGGGGAGGCGCTGGCGGCCCGGCACTTCCCGGACTCGCACCTGTACAGCGCGGACCGCTGCCGGGCGCCGGAGGGCCCGGCTCAGTAGTCCTCGTGCCAGGCCCGGCCGTCGCGCTCGATCAGCGCGGTGGCCGAGGCCGGGCCGTGACTGCCCGCGGAGTAGGGGCGGGGCCGCTGGTCGGTGGCCTCCCAGGTCCGCAGGATCGGCTCGGCCCAGCGCCACGCGGCCTCGATCTCGTCGCGGCGCATGAACAGCGTCGGGTTGCCGCGCAGCACGTCCATGAGCAGCCGCTCGTAGGCGTCGGGCAGCCGGTCGCCGAAGGTGCGGGCGAAGCTCAGGTCCAGCGGTGCCGGGATCGGGCGGATGCCGCCGGGGCCGGGCTGCTTGGCCGTCATGTGCAGGCGGACGCCCTCGTCGGGCTGCAGCCGCAGGACGAGCCGGTTGGCCGGGATCTCCTCGCCGAACGCCGGGAAGATCGAGTGCGGGACCGGCTTGAACTGCACCACGATCTCCGACGCGTGCGTCGCCAGTCGCTTGCCGGTGCGCAGGTAGAACGGCACCCCGGCCCAGCGCCAGTTGGCGACCTCGGCGCGCAGCGCCACGAAGGTCTCGGTGGAGGACCGCTCCCGCTCCCGCGGGGTCCCGGCGCGGGACTCTGCCAGCTCGGTGGCGTAGCCGGGCACGGCGGTGCCGTCGACGAGGCCCTCGGCGTACTGCCCGCGCACGGTGTCGCGCACGACGTCCGGGCCGTCGAGCGGACGCAGCGACTGCAGGACCTTGAGCTTCTCGTCGCGCACGCCCTCGCCGTCGATCTTGGCCGGCGGCTCCATCGCGACCAGGCACAGCAGCTGCAGCAGGTGGTTCTGCACCATGTCGCGCAGCGCGCCGGAGCCGTCGTAGTAGTCGGCGCGGTTCCCGACGCCGATCGACTCGGCGACGGTGATCTGCACGTGGTCGATCTGCGAGGCGTTCCACAGCGGCTCGAACAGGGAGTTGCCGAAGCGCAGGACCAGCAGGTTCTGCACCGTCTCCTTCCCGAGGTAGTGGTCGATCCGGTAGATCTGCTCCTCGGCGAAGACCGAGCCGACCTCGTCGTTGATCGCCTGCGCCGAGGCCAGGTCGGTGCCCAGCGGCTTCTCCAGCACGACGCGGGTGCGGTCGTCGACGATGCCGGCGGCCGCGCTGCCGACGCAGATCCGTCCGAACAGCTGCGGGGCGGAGGCGAGGTAGAGCACCCGGGTGCGCCCCGGGGAGGGCGCCCCGATCAGCTCCGACAGCAGCGACCAGTCGTCGTCGGCGACGTCGAGGGTCACGTGGTGCAGCCGGTCCAGGAAGCGGTGGTGCTGCGCGTCGTCGGCGCAGGCGTCGGGGCCGGCCCAGCGCGGCGCGGTGCGCCGCAGCTCGGAGTCGACCTTGTCGCGGTAGCCGGGGTCGTCGAGCCCGGATCGGGACACGGCGACGATGCGGGTGTCGTCGGCGAGCTGGCCGTCGCGGTCGCGGAGGTAGAGCGCGGGCAGCAGCTTGCGCATCGCGAGATCGCCGGTGCCGCCGAACACGACGACGTCGGCGGGGTCCATGACGGGAAGGGGGTGCGGCACGAGCCGTCTCCTCGGTAAGCGAACGGGTGCGGGTCGAGCGGTGCCAGGGCCCGCGTGACGGGCACTTCCGTACTGTACCGATTCCGTTCCGCTCGCGAAAGGCGGAAGGGGTCCTGGTCAGGCGAGGCGGCCCGCCCCGTCCGACGGCGTGCCCGGGAACACGACCGGTTCGGCCCAGCCGCGCTGCGCGAAGGCCTCCCGCACCGAGGCGGTGACCGCGGCCGCCCCGTCGGCCTCGACCAGCGCGATCACGCAGCCGCCGAAGCCGCCGCCGGTCATCCGCGCGCCGGTCGCGCCGCCGTCGCGGGCCGCCTCGACGGCCACGTCGACGTGCGGGACCGTGATCTCGAAGTCGTCGCGCATCGAGGTGTGCGAGGCGTCGAGCAGCGGCCCGATCGCCCGCGGGTCCGCGCCGCCCGACAGCAGTCGCACGGTCTCGACGACCCGGGCGTTCTCGGTCACGATGTGCCGGGCCCGGCGCCGGATCCGCTCGTCGGCGATCCGGGGCAGGTCGTCCGGGCCTGCGTCCCGCAGGGCCGGGACGCCGAGGGCGGCGGCCGCGGCCTCGCAGTCGGCGCGCCGGGCGCCGTACTCGCCCGAGGCGTGCGCGTGCGGCGCCCGGGTGTCGACGACCAGCAGCTCCAGGTCGTGCGCCGGCAGGTCGAAGGGGACCAGCTCGACGGTGTCACCGCGGGTGTCGAGGAACACCAGCCGGCCGGCGCGCCCGTGCATCGAGGCCATCTGGTCCATGCCGCCCGTGGGGGCGCCGACGAACTCGTTCTCCGCGCGCCGCGCGATCCGGGCCAGCGTGGTCGGGTCGACGTCGGCCCCGGCGAGCCCGGCGAGCGCGACGCCGACCGCGCACTCCACCGCCGCCGACGACGACAGCCCGGCCCCGACCGGCACGTCGGAGTCCAGCTCCAGCTCCACCTCGCCCACCGGGTACCCGGCCTCGCGGAACGCCCAGCAAGTCCCGGCCACGTAGGCCGCCCAGCCGGGCACCTCACCCGGCACCACCGACGCCGCGGAGAACTCCACCGCGGCACCCGGCTCCTGCACCGACCGGACCCGGCTGCGGCCCCCGGTCGCGGGTGCCGCGGCGACGACGGCCCGGTGCGGCAGCGCGAAGGGCAGCACGAAGCCGTCGTTGTAGTCGGTGTGCTCGCCGATCAGGTTGACCCGCCCGGGGGCGAACCAGACCCCGGTCGGGGCCGCCCCGTGACGGGTGGCGAAGGCGTCGGCGACGGTGGACATGGCGGCTCCGGTCGTACGGGTGCGTGGTCTCCTGGGCGGGTGTGCGGGTGGCCCGGGGCGCGGGCACGGTAGCCGACCCCTGCGCCGGACGGCCGGGGCGCCGGGGCACGATGACGGCCGTGCCCGACGCCCCCGACCGTCCCGACACCGCCCTGACCGACCCGGTGACCTCCGCCCTGCGCGGGCGGCTGGCCGGCTTCGGCGCGACCCGCGGTGCCGCGGTGCGCTTCGACCCGGAGGTGTCGCCGTTCGCGGCGCTCCCGCTCGACGCCGACGGTCACGGCAGCGCCGGGGACTGGGCCGACCTCGCGGCGCTCTGCGCGCCGGGCAGCGAGGTCGTGGTGGTGCGCGCCGCCGCCGGGCCGCCGCGGATCCCGGCGGGCTGGGAGCTGCTGCGCGCGTTCCCCGGGGTGCAGATGGACGGCGCCGCGGTGCCGGGCGCGGCCGCGGACGGCCTCGTCGAGCTGGGGCCGTCGGACCGGGCGGAGATGGCGGAGCTGGCCGGCCGCACCCGGCCCGGACCCTGGCTGGCGCGCACCGCCGAGCTGGGCCGCTACCTCGGCGTCCGCCACGACGGCCGGCTGGTCGCGATGGCGGGGGAGCGCATGCGCATCGGCGGCGCCGGCGGCGCCGGGGCGACCGAGATCAGCGCGGTCTGCACCGACCCGGAGTTCCGGGGCCGGGGGCTGGCCCGCCGCCTGGTCGACGCCGTCGCCGCCGGGATCGTCGCCCGCGGCGAGCGTCCGGTGCTGCACGCGGCCGCGGACAACCTCGGCGCGATCCGGCTCTACGGGGCGATGGGGTTCACCCTGTCGCGCACGATGCGGTTCGACCTGCTCCGCGCGCCGCACCGCTGAGCGGCTCAGGCCGACAGGGCGGCGTCGACGGAGCCGGGTGAGAGCACCTCGTCGAGCACCAGGATCGCGCAGCCCATCACGCCCGACCGCCCGCTGAGCAGGCCCGGCTCGATGCGCAGGTTCTGGGTGGCCGCGGCCATGGAGCGCCGGTAGATCGCCTCCCGCACGCCCGCGACGAGCGGGTCGAACGCGCCGACCAGGTCCCCGCCGATCGCGACCAGCGCGGGGTTGACCAGGTTGACCGCGGCGGCGAGGACCTCGCCGAGCCGGCGCCCGGCGATGCGCACCAGCCGCACCGCGTCCGGGTCGCCCTGCTTGACCAGCGCGACGACGTCGGCGATCGCGGTGACCGGCTGCCCGCACTCGGCGAGGTCGCGCACCAGGGCGCGGCCCGAGGCCAGCACCTCCAGGCAGTCGATGTTGCCGCAGCCGCAGCCGATGCCCGGCCCGTCGTGGACCGGGGTGTGCCCGATCTCGCCGGCCGCGCCCCAGGCGCCGCGCTGCAGCACCCCGCCGCAGACGAGCCCGGCGCCGACCCCGGACCCGATCTTGACCATCAGCAGGTCGTCGACGTCGGGGTGGGCGTCCTGCTCGGCCAGGGCCATGACGTTCACGTCGTTGTCGACCAGCACCGGGGCGGGGAAGCGGGCGGTGAGCAGCGGCGGCAGCGCGACCCGCTCCCAGCCGGGCAGCGCGGGGACGCCCACCGACCAGCCGTGCGCGCCGTCCACGGTGCCGGGGACCGACAGCCCGATGCCGCGGATCGTCGCGTCGTCGACCCCGGCGGTGAGCAGCAGCTTCTCCAGCCGGATGACCGCCTCGGAGAGCAGGTGCTCGGGCCCGGCGGAGGCGGGGATGTCCACGACGTCCTCGGCGAGCACGGCGCCGGACAGGTCGCACACGGCGGCCTTGGACCGGCTGACGCCGACCGACAGCGCCAGCACGGTGCCGCCCGCGGCGTTGAACTCCAGGCGCGCGGCGGGCCGCCCGCCGGTCGCGGCGGCACCGACCACCTCGGTGACCAGGCCGTCGGCGAGCAGCCGGTCGACGCGCGCGGCGACCGCGGTCCGGGACAGGCCGGTCTCGCGACCGATCTCGGTCCGGGTCCCGGCCACGCCGTCCCGGACCAGCCGGAAGATCTCGCCCGCCGTGGCGGGCGCGCTGGTCGGGGTGCGTCCTCGCATTCGTCCAGTGAACCACAGGGCTTCGACCTGGTAAAACGCTGATCGTGTCTCACTAACGTCTTGTGAGTACATAAGTCAGTCGATAGAGTGCTTATCGAACGGTTCGCCACGCACCCCACCACCTGGAGATCGACGTACCGTGACCGCCTCCGTCCCGCTGCACCCCGTCGTCGACGCCGTCACCCGACGGGTGGTCGCCCGCTCGGCCACCACCCGCGCCGCCTACCTCGAGCGCATCCGTGGGGCCGCCGCCACGGGGCCCGCCGCCGGCCCCGGCCGCGCCGACCTCGGCTGCGCCAACCTCGCCCACGCCGTCGCCGCGTGCGGGCCGGACAAGCTGACGCTCACCGCGTCGCCCGCCCGCAACATCGGCATCGTCACCGCCTACAACGACATGCTCTCGGCGCACCAGCCGTTCGAGACCTACCCCGCGCGGATCAAGGCCGCGGCCCGCGCCGCGGGCGGGGTCGCCCAGGTCGCCGGCGGGGTCCCCGCCATGTGCGACGGCATCACCCAGGGCCGCGCCGGCATGGAGCTGTCGCTGTTCTCCCGCGACGTCATCGCCCTGTCCACCGCGATCGCGCTGAGCCACGACATGTTCGATGCCGCGGTCCTGCTCGGGGTCTGCGACAAGATCGTGCCCGGGCTCGTGATGGGCGCGCTGTCCTTCGGCCACCTGCCGGTGCTGCTCGCACCCGCCGGCCCGATGACCTCGGGCCTGCTGAACAAGGAGAAGGCCCGCGTCCGGCAGGCGTTCGCCGCGGGCGGGGCCGACCGCGCCGAGCTGCTCGAGGCCGAGTCGGCCAGCTACCACGGCCCCGGGACCTGCACCTTCTTCGGCACCGCGAACTCCAACCAGCTGCTGATGGAGGTCATGGGCCTGCACCTGCCGGGGTCGTCGTTCGTCAACCCCGGCACCGCGCTGCGCGACGCCCTGACCGACGAGGTCGCCCGCCGCGCGCTCGACGCCGCGGGTGACCCGGACAAGGCGATGGGTGCGGTCGTCGACGAGAAGGCGGTGGTCAACGGGATCGTCGCGCTGCTGGCCACCGGCGGCTCCACCAACCACACGATGCACCTGGTCGCGATGGCCGCCGCCGCGGGCGTGCAGATCACCTGGGACGACTTCTCGGACCTGTCCACCGTCGTGCCGCTGCTGGCCCGGATCTACCCCAACGGCACGGCGGACGTGAACCACTTCCACGCCGCCGGCGGGACGGCGTTGCTCATCCGCGAGCTGCTCGACCACGGCCTGGCCCACGACGACGTCCGCACCGTCGACGGCCCCGGCCTGTCCCGCTACACCCGCGAGCCCTTCCTCGACGGGGACACCCTCGTATGGCGTGAGGGCACCACGGAGAGCCTGGACAAGTCGGTGCTGCGCTCGGTCGCCGACCCGTTCTCCCCGGACGGCGGGCTGCGCGTGCTGCACGGCAACCTGGGCCGCTCGGTGGTCAAGACCTCCGCCGTCGAGCCCGACCACCGCGTCGTCGAGGCGCCGGCCGTGGTCTTCGACGACCAGGACGACCTGCTGGCCGCGTTCGCCGCGGGCGAGCTCGACGGGCGGGACCTGGTCGCCGTCGTCCGGTACCAGGGACCGCGCGCCAACGGCATGCCCGAGCTGCACAAGCTGACGCCCGCGCTGGGGCTGCTGCAGGACCGCGGGCACCAGGTCGCGATCGTCACCGACGGCCGCATGTCCGGCGCCTCGGGCAAGGTGCCCGCCGCGCTGCACGTCACCCCGGAGGCCGCGCAGGGCGGACCGCTGCGGAACGTGCGCGACGGCGACCCGGTACGCCTGGACACCCTGAACGGCACCCTGTCCCTGCTGGTCGACGCCGACGAGTTCGACGCCCGCGAGCCCGCCCGGCCCGCCGGCCCGTCCGGCCCGACGACCGGCACCGGACGTGAGCTGTTCGCGGCGTTCCGCGCCGCGGTCGGACCCGCCGACACCGGTGCGACCGTCGTCCTGCCCCACTGAGGGACCGGTCGAGAGACCGTCCCGTCCGAGAGGAACCATGAGCGAGAAGCTGCTGGAGCTGGCCCCCGTCGTCCCCGTCGTCGTGCTGCACGACGCCGCGACGGCCGTCCCGCTCGCCCGTGCCCTGGTGGACGGCGGGCTGCCGGTCATCGAGGTGACCCTGCGGACCCCGGCCGCGCTCGAGGCCGTCCGCCGGATCGCGGCCGAGGTGCCCGACGCGGTCGTCGGCACCGGGACCGTCCGCACCCCCGACGACGTCCGCGCCTCGGTCGACGCGGGCGCCCGCTTCCTGGTCAGCCCCGGTGCGACGCCGCGGCTCCTCGACGCGATGGAGGACTCCGGGCTGGACTTCCTCCCCGGCACCGCGACGATCTCGGAGATGATGGCCGTCGCCGAGCGCGGCCACACCGCCTGCAAGTTCTTCCCCGCCGAGGCCGCGGGCGGGCGCCCGTTCCTGGCATCGGTCGCCGGGCCGCTGCCGGACCTGCGGTTCTGCCCGACCGGTGGGATCACCGTCGACTCGGCACCGGGCTACCTGACCCTGCCCAACGTCTCCTGCGTCGGGGGCTCCTGGCTCACCCCGGCCGACGCCGTCGCCGCGGGGGAGTTCGACCGGATCCGCGGTCTCGCCGCGGCCGCCGCCGCGCTGGGCTGACGGCGCGGGACCACGAGCACGGCCCTGGCCGCCGCCACGGCCAGCAGGAGGTAGACCAGGATCAGCGCCCACCCGGCGATGTCGCTCATCGCGTCATCGTGCGCCCGCGGCGACACCGACGGGCCGGGTCCTGACGCGATCCTGACGCCCGGGGACGGCACGAGGGGGCCGCCCCCGGGCGTCCGGCGAGGAGGTGGCGAGCGCCTCGAACGGGCTGACGCGGGGGCCCGGGACCGTTAGGATCCCGTTCCGGTGTGCCGGGAAGTCTGGTCGGCGAGCGCTGCCCCCTGCCCTCCCGACCTCCCCGGAGCCCCGTGAACACCACCCCCGCCCCCCGCCGCCTGTTCTCCCGCGGTTCGTGGGCACAGGCCCGTCGCGTCGCCGACGTGCTGCGCACAGAGACCGTCGGCGGCGTCCTGCTCGTCATCGCGGCCGCGGCGGCGCTGCTGTTCGCCAACTCGCCCTGGCGCGACGCCTACACCGCGCTCGCCGGGTTCACCGTCGGCCCCGCCGCGCTGCATCTGGACCTGTCGCTCGCGACCTGGGCCGCCGACGGCCTGCTGGCGATCTTCTTCTTCGTCGTCGGGCTGGAGCTCAAACGCGAGTTCCTGGCCGGGGACCTGCGCGACCCGCGCACGGCGCTGCTGCCGGTCGCGGCGGCCGTCGGCGGCATGGCGGCGCCCGCGCTGATCTATGTCGCGATCAACCTCGCGAACCCCGACGCGCTGGTCGGCTGGGCGATCCCGACCGCCACCGACATCGCGTTCGCGCTCGCGGTGCTCGCCGTCATCGGGACCCACCTGCCCACCGCGCTGCGGACCTTCCTGCTGACCCTCGCCGTCGTCGACGACCTGCTGGCCATCACGATCATCGCGGTCTTCTACACCGACCAGCTGTCGGTGCCCGCCCTGCTCGGCGCCCTCGTCCCGCTGGCGCTGTTCACCCTCGCGGTGCAGCGCGGGATCCGCTCCTGGTGGGTGCTGCTGCCGCTCGCCGCGATCACCTGGGTGCTCGTGCACGAGTCCGGGGTACACGCCACCGTCGCCGGTGTCCTGCTCGGCTTCGCGGTGCCGGTCCTGGGGCGCCGCCGGGTGCACGGGGTGTCGCTGTCGGAGCACTTCGAGCACCGCTGGCGCCCGTTGTCGGCCGGGTTCGCGGTACCGGTGTTCGCGTTCTTCGCCGCCGGGGTCACCGTCGTCGGTGGCGAGGGCGGGGGGATCGGCGGCGCCCTGCTCGACACCGTCACCCTCGGCATCGTCGCCGGCCTGGTGCTCGGCAAGACCGTCGGTGTGCTCGGCGCGACCTGGCTCGTGCAGCGGTTCACCCGGGCCCGGCTGTCCGACGACCTGTCCTGGTGGGACCTGCTCGGCCTCGCCCAGCTCGCCGGGATCGGGTTCACCGTGTCCCTGCTGGTCGGCGAGCTGGCCTTCGGGACCGGAACCCCGCAGGACGACCACGTCAAGATCGGTGTGCTGGCCGGTTCACTGCTCGCGGCCCTGCTCGCCACCGTGGTGTTGCGCGCCCGCAACGCCCACTACCGGCGGACCGAGCAGATCGAGACGCGTGACGCCGACGGTGACGGGGTGCCGGACGTCTACCAGGAGGGCGAACCCCGCCGGGACGGCTGAGCGCCGGCTCAGCGGTGGTCGGCGCGGGCCGCGGCGTGCCGCACCGCGGCCGGCGAGAGACCGCGCCGCCCGCGGTCCCAGTCACCGGTGTCCGGGCGCACACACGGCAGGGCGTGCACGAAGCTGCGGGCCGGTCCGCCGTCGGCCGCGGTCCCGCCGTGGGTGCGCATCCGCAGCGGCTCGCGGGTCGGGTCGATCGGGTTGAGGCAGCGCTCGCACAGCGCGTCCCGGATCACGCGGCCCACCGCCCGGCCGGGACGACGGTGCCCGCGGGGACACACGCCGCGACGTGCACGACGGCCTCGCGCCAGGTCACCTCGCCGGCCGCGTCGGCCGACTCGATGTGGGACAACCGGTAGACGCGCTCGGTCGCGGCGTCGACGGGGGCGTAGCAGCGCTCGCAGAGCTGGATCATCGGGCTCGACCTCGCGGCTCTCTCTCGGGATCGGACGGCCAGGGTCTACCCACCGGCCATCGTCCGGACACCGGAACGTGACCGGCGCCGCTGTGTGGGCCGCCCCACCTGACCTGCGACGTCGTCATCGGTGGGCGGGCGGGCGGTGTCGCGGCGGGGAACGGCGGGGGCCCCGTCCTAGACTCGGCGGTTCCCCGTACCCGACCGCTCCGGGAGTTCCTCCGTGCGCTTCGTGCACGCCGCCGACCTGCACCTCGACAGCCCGCTGCGCGGCCTGTCGCGGCTCGGCGACTCCGGGCTCGCCACAACGCTGCGTGCGGCGACCCGGCGGGCCTGCGAGAACCTCGTCGACGCGGTCGTCGACTCCCGGGCCGAGGCGCTCGTGCTGCCCGGTGACGTCTACGACGGCGACTGGAAGGACTACGCGACCGGCGCGTTCTTCGTCCGGCAGCTCTCGCGACTGCACGACGAGGGCATCCCGGTGTTCCTCGTCAGCGGCAACCACGACGCCGAGTCCGAGATCACCCGGTCGCTGCGGCTGCCGCCCAACACCCACCGGCTCTCGGTGGACGCGCCCGAGACCGTCGTCGACGACGACCTCGGCCTCGCCGTGCACGGCCAGGGCTTCGCCCGCCGCGCGGTGCTGGAGAACCTCGTCCCCGCCTACCCCGACCGGATCCCCGGTCTGGTCAACGTCGGCATGCTGCACACCTCGGTGCAGGGAGACGACCGGCACGACACCTACGCCCCCTGCCGCCCCGAGGACCTGTCCGGCTGCGGCTACGAGTACTTCGCCCTCGGCCACGTGCACGAGCAGCGCGCCGTCTGCGACGGCCCGCACCCGGCCTGGTTCTCCGGGAACCTGCAGGGCCGCCACCCGCAGGAGCGCGGCGCGAAGGGCGCCCTGCTCGTCGACGCGGCGCCCGAGCGGTGGGCGACGGTCACCCCGCTGGTCCTCGACGTCGCCCGCTGGGAGCTCGTCGAGGTCGACATCGCCGGGCTCGGCGGCGCGGACGAGGTCTACGAGGCCGTCGAGTCCGCGCTGCGCGAGCGGTGCGCCGCCGCCGCGCCGCGCACCGTCGTCGCCCAGGTGACGCTGCACGGCGCCGGGCCGGCCGCCGCGGACCTCACCTCGGCCGAGGGGGTCCGCACCGAGCTGGAGCTGCTCGCCGAGCGCTGCGGCGCGGTGCTGGAGAAGGTCCGCAACCGCACCCGCCCGCCCGCCGGGGCGCTCGCCGTCGACCCGGAGCTGACCGCCGCGGTGTCCGCCGCCGCGGCCGGTCTGGCCGCCGACCCGGACCGCATCCGCGAGCTCGCCGCCCCGCTGGAACGCGAGGTCGGCCGCCGGCTGCGCGAGGCGGGCCTGCTGGACCTGCGCGACGACGAGCGCCTCGCCACGCTGGCCCGCCAGGCCGAGCAGCAGCTGCTGGCCCGGATGGCCGGGTCGTGAGCACGACCGCGCGGCTGCGCACGCTGGTCCTGGAGCGCTACGGCGCCTACGAGGGCCGCGAGCTGACCCTCGGCGACGGTCTGACGATCGTGTCCGGACCCAACGAGGCCGGCAAGACCACCCTGCTCGACGCCCTGTCCGACCTGCTGTGGGGGATGCCCCGCCCGGTGCGCCACGCCTACGCCGTCGGCCCGTCGCGGCTGGCCGTCGCGGCCCGGGTCGCCGGTGCGGGTGCGGCGGGGGCCGAGACCGTGCTGCGCCGCACCACCCGCGGCCTGCACGACGACACCGGCGCCGTCGCCGACCCGCCCTGGGGCGAGTCCGGTGCCGACGCCCGGCGCCGCTGGCGGGAGGGGTTCGGGCTCGGCCACGAGGAGTTGCGCGAGGGCGGCCGGGCACTGTGCGCGGGGGAGGGGGACCTCGCCGAGCTGGTGTTCACCGCCCGCAGCGGCCGCGACGCCCGCGCCCTGATCGCCGCGCTGGACACCGAGGCCGACGCCCTGTTCAAGGACCACCGGGGCAACCGGTCGGTCGAGGTGCGGGCGGCGTTCGCCCGGTTCACCGAGACCGAGAAGGCCGTGGGGGAGCGGGTGTCGCGGGCCGGTGAGGTGACGGCGCTGGCCGAGGAGATCGCCCGGCTGGAACGCCGCGCCGCGGAGCTGACCCGCACCCGTCGCGGGGCGGCGGGGGCGGCGGACCGGGCCCGGCAGGCCGTCCGCGGCCAGGAGCCGGCCCGGGAGCTGGCCGCGCTGCGCGCCGAACGCGCCGCACTGTGCGCGACCGGCGCCGCCCTCGACGCGGCCTCGCTGGAGGAGTACACCCGCGCCACCGCCGCGCTGGCCGACGCCGAGACCGCCCGCGACGAGCACCGCGCCACCGCCGACGCACTGCGGGCCCGCCGCGCCGAGCTCGACCTCGACGAGGACCTGCTCGCCGACGCCACCCGGGTCCGCGAGCTGGAGTCCGCCGCCCAGGCCCGCCGCGGCGACGCCGAGCGGGCGGCCCGGCTGCGCGCCGACGCCGCCGAGGCCCACCGCCGCGCGGAGACCGCGCTGGCCGGGCTGGTCGCCGAGGACGGGCGCAGCCCCGCCGACCGGCTCGCCGCCGTCCACCTGCCGGCCGACCGGGCCCGCGACCTCGACGAGCACGCCCGCCGCCTCACCGAGGCGATCGCCGAGCAGGCCCGTGCGGAGCGGCTGCACACCGACGCGCTCGCCGAGGTCCGCGAGGTGGCCGACGTCCCGGGCGGTCTCGACGCCGACCGGGTCGGCCGGGTCGCCGAGGTCCGCCGCGCGATCGAGGCCGACGGGTCGGCCGCCGCGCTGTGCCGGGCCGCCGTCGCCGACGGCGACGCCGCCCGCAGCCGGCGCGCCGAGGCGCTCGTCGCGGCCGGGTACCGGGGCACCTCCGACGGCCCCGCCGTCGACGGTCGCGGTGTGCTGGCCCCGCCGCGCCGCGAGGTCCGGGAGCTGCGGGCCGCACTGCGCACCGCCGAGCAGGACCAGCGCGGCGCCGAGCGGGCCGCGGCGGACGCCGCGGACCGTGCGCACCGCGCCCGGGCCGCCCGCGACGGGGTGGCCGCCGACGGCCGCCCGGTCGGCGCGGACGCGCTCGCCACGGCCCGCGCCACCCGTGACGCCGCGCTGGAGCAGCTGCTCGCCGCGGGGCCGGGCGGCGCCGCCGCGGCCGCGGGCAGGCTGTCCGCCGCGCTCGCCGGGGCCGACCGGGTCGCCGACGACATGATCGCCTCCGCGGACCGGGTCGCCGAGCTGGCCCACCGGGACGCCGAGCTCGACACCGCCGACGCCGAGGCCGCCCGCACCGCGGCCGCCGCCGCCGCGGCCGGGGAGCGCACCGCCGCCGCGGCCGCTGCCTGGGCGACGCTGTGGCGGGCGCACGGCGTCGCCGTCCCGGACCCGGACGACGCCGACGCCGTCGTCGCCGCGCTGGCCGAGGCCGCCCGCGCCGAGGACGACGCCGCCCGCGCCGACGAGCGCCTGGCCCGGCTGCGCGACCAGGCCGAGGTGCAGGAACGGGCGCTGGGCTCCGCGCTCGCCGCGGCCGGGCGCCCACGCGACGGCGCCCCGCTGGACGTGCTGCTCGTCGCCGCCGCCGACCTCGCCACCGAGGCCGAGCACGCCCGCGACCGGCGGGTGCTGCTGGCCCGGCTGCGCAGCGAGGCCGAACGCGCCGGGGGAGCGGCCGACGCCGCCCGCCACGAACGGGAGCTGGCCACCCAGCGCTGGCGGTTCGCGCTGCGCGGCGCCGGTCTGCCCACCGATCTGGAGCCCGCGGGCTGGGACACCCGCCGCGACACCGTCGCCGACGCCCGCACCGCGGGGGCGCTCGCCCGCCAGGACGACGAACAGGCCCGCCGTCTGGAGCGCGCCGTCGCCGCCCACGGGCGGGCGGTCGTCGCGCTGGTGGAGCGGCACCTGGAGCCCGCACCGACCGGTACCGCGTCCGCGGACCGGCTCGGCGAGCTCGCCGACCGCGTCCGCGAGGTCACCAAGGCCGCGGTGTCGGCGGGCCACCTCGACGACGGCATCACCGCCGCCGAGGACGACGCCGCCCGCGCCGCCCGCAGCGCGGCCGCGGCCACCGCGGTGCTGGACCGGCTCGCCGTCGAGCTGGCACTGACCGAGGCCCCGGAGCCGGGCGGGCTGGAGGCCGCGGCGCAGCGCGGCGCGCACGTCGCCGTGCTCGACACCCGCATCGCCGAGCAGGAGCGGCTGCTGGCCGCCGCGGCGCCCGACCTCGACGCGGACGAGCTGGTCGCCGCCGCCCCGGACACCGAGCCCGGTGCGCTGACCGAGGCGCTGGACCGGGCGCAGGCCCACGAGCGCGAGCTCGGGGCCGAGCAGGACGAGGTGCGTGAGCAGCTGGGCGGGCTGCGGGCCCGGCGCCGTGAGCTGGAGGAGGCCGAGGGGGCCGCCGAGCTGTACGCCCGCGCCCAGTCCGAGCTGGCCGGCGTCGCCGACGCCGCGGAGCGCTACCTGGTGCTGCACCTGCAGCGCGAGATCCTGCGTCGCGAGCTGGAGGCCTACGAGCGCAGCCACGCCTCCCCGCTGCTGGTCCGCGCCGGGGTGGTGCTCGAACGCCTCACCGGCGGCCGGTTCGTCGCGCTGCGGCCCCCGGCCGAGGCGGGCGGCGCCGGACGCAGCCTGGTCGCGGTGCGCGCCGACGGCGAGGAGCTCGCCCCGACCCGGCTCTCGGAGGGCACCGCCGACCAGGTGCACCTCGCGCTGCGCCTGGCCGGGATCGAGCAGCTGCAGGCCGACCGGGTCGCCGCCGGGCTGCCGACGGTGCCGGTCGTGTTCGACGACGTCCTCATGACCTTCGACGACGAGCGCGGCGCCGCCGCCGTCGCCGTGCTGGGGGAGCTGGCCGCCACCGCGCAGGTGCTGCTGTTCACCCACCACGAGCACGTCGTCGGGCTCGCCCGCGACGCGGGCGTCCGGTTCACCGTCGCCGAGCTGGGGCCGCCCGCCCCGGTCGAGGTCGTCGGCGACGCCGACACCGCCCGCGCCACCCCGCTGGCCGGCTGAGCGGAGCGATCACGGAGACTCACCGACGTGGACGCGTGCGGTGAACGGTTCGTGATCGTCAGCGGCGACTCCCGGGCCGAGGTCGACGAGGTCGGGGCGGCGCTGGCCGGGTTCTCCCAGGGCGGCCGGGTCCGGGTCGATCCGCACCCGCCCACGGCCCGCCCGCCGAAGGGCTCCGGCGCGGTGCTCGCACCCTGGCCGAACCGGGTCCGCGGCGGCGCCTGGACCCACCGCGGGACCCGCAGGCAGCTCGCGTTGACCGAGCCGGACGCCGGCAACGCCATCCACGGCCTGCTGCGGCACGTGCCCTGGACCCCCGTGGAGCGGGCGGGGGACCGGATCACGCTGACCGCCGTCGCGCCGGTGCAGCCCGGCTGGCCGCAGCCGGTGCGGGTCACGGTGACCTACGCCGTCGGCCGCGACGGGCTCACCGTCACCACGGTCGTGGAGAACCTCGGGGACGCGCCCGTCCCGTTCGGCCTCGGCTTCCACCCGTACCTGCGGGTCGGTGACGTGCCGACCGACGAGCTGGAGCTGACCCTGTCCGCGCGGACCGAGCTGCCGCTGCGCGACCAGCTCCCGGACGGCCCGGCACGGCCGCTGGACGGAGCGGTCTCCCGGACCCGGCTCGCCGGGCTGGTCCTGGACAGCGCGTTCGGCGGCTGCACCCCCGGCGACGGCCCGGACGGCGGCGCCGACGGCCGGGTCCGGCACCGCGTCGGGTCCCGGGACGGCGGCGGCACCGAGCTGTGGGCCGACGCGGCGTTCGGCTGGGTGCAGGTCTTCACCCCGTCGGACTTCCCGCGCCAGGGCCCGGACGGAGCCGTGACGCCGTCGCGGGCGATCGCGGTCGAGCCGATGACCTGCCCGCCGGACGCGCTGAACTCGGGCACCGACCTGATCGAGCTCGTCCCCGGCGAGTCGCAGGTCCTGCGCTGGGGTGTCCACGCCACCGGGTGATCCGGATCATCCCCGGAGCGGAACACCGGAGAGGTCGTTGAACGCTCTACCTTCTGTGACTGCCCAGACCGCTTCCCCGGTGCTCCTGCCCCACCTCGACGAGGCCGGCCGCGCCGCCCTGTTCACCGAGGCCCGCACCGCCAACACCTTCACCGACGAGCCCGTCACCGACGAGACGCTCCGCGCGGTGTGGGACCTGGCCCAGTGGCCGCCGACCGCGGCCAACACCCAGCCGCTGCGCGTGACCTTCGTCCGCAGCGACGAGGGGAAGCAGCGCCTGCTGCCGCTGCTCGCCGAGGGCAACCGGGCCAAGTCCGAGGCCGCCCCGGTCGTCGCGATCCTGGCCGCCGACCTCGACTTCCACGAGCACTCGGACACCACGTTCCCGGTCAAGCCCGGCTTCCGCGAGGGCCTGGAGTCCCAGGGCCGCGAGGGCCGCGAGCCCATGGCGCGGTTCAACGCGTCGCTGCAGGTCGGCTACGTCCTGCTCGCCGCCCGCGCGCACGGCCTCGCCACCGGCCCGATGGCCGGCTTCGACGCCGACGCCGTGACCGCCGAGTTCTTCCCCGGCGGCCGGCACCGCGCGCTGCTCGTGGTCAACCTGGGCCACCCCGGCCCGGACGCCTGGCACCCGCGGCTGCCCCGCCTCGAGGCCGGGCAGGTCCTCGACTTCGCCTGAGCGGGCCCACCACCGCGGCCGTCACCGCGCGGCCGTCATCGAGGGGGTGTGCTGCAGCAGGGTGCGCGTGTAGTCGTGCCGCGGCGCGGTGAGGACCTCCTCCACCGTGCCCTGCTCGACGATCCGGCCCTGCTGCAGCACCGCGATCCGGTCCGCGACCTCCCGGGCCAGGGCGATGTTGTGCGTCACGAACAGCATCGCCGTGCCCAGCTCGCGACGGACCGTCGCCAGCAGCTCGACGATCGAGGCCTGCACCGACACGTCCAGCGCCGAGGTGACCTCGTCGCACACCAGGACGTCCGGCGCGGTCACCAGGGCGCGGGCGATCGCCGCGCGCTGACGCTCACCACCGGACAGCCCGCCCGGGTAGCGGTGGGCGAAGGACTCGTCGAGCCGCACCTGGCGCAGCATGTCCAGCACCCGGTCCCGGCGGGCGTCGGCGTCGAGGTCGGTGAGGTGGCGCAGCGGCACCTCCAGCGAGCTCGCGACGGTGCGTCGCGGGTTCAGCGACGCGAACGGGCTCTGGAACACGTACTGCACGCTGCGCAGCTGGGCGTAGCTGCGCGGGGTGGCCAGCGCCTCGCCGTGCAGGCTCAGCTCCCCGGCGTCGAGGGTCAGCAGCCCGGACAGGCCACGGGCCAGTGTGGTCTTCCCCGACCCGGACTCGCCCAGCAGCATCAGGCACTCCCCGGCGGCCAGCTCCAGGTCGACGCCGTCGAGCACGGGGCGCTCGCCGTAGCGCTTCCCGGCGCCGCGCACCCGCAGCACCGGCTCCCCGGCCGTCGTCGGCTCCCGTCCGCTCGCCCGGTGCAGGTCCGGCACCGCCGCGATCAGCGCCCGGGTGTAGGGGTGCTCCGGCGCGGTCAGCACGTCGCGCACCGGCCCGGTCTCGACGACCTCACCGGCCTGCATGACCGCGACCCGGTCGGCCAGCCCGGCGACGACGGCGAGGTCGTGGGTGATGTGGAGCGCGGCGGTCCCCGAGCGGGTCACCAGCTCACGCACGGTGTCGAGCACCAGGTCCTGGGTGGTGACGTCCAGCCCGGTCGTCGGCTCGTCGAGCACGACGACGTCGGGCCGGTGCACGAACGCCGCCGCGATCCCGACCCGTTGCTGCTGGCCGCCGGAGAGCTGGTGCGGGTAGCGGCCGAGGAAGGCGTCGTCGCCGGGCAGCCCGACGTCGGTGAGCACCTCCCGCACCCGGGCGGTCACGTCCCCCTCCCAGCCGTGCGCGGTGAGGACCTCCGCGACCTGCGGCCCGATGCGCAGCACCGGGTTCAGCGACAGCGCCGGGTCCTGCGGCACGTAGGACACCAGCCGCCCCCGGACCCCGCGCAGGGTCGCCGCGGGCAGCGTCAGCAGGTCGTCGTGGGACTCGGTGTGCCCGGCGAAGCGCACCGTCCCGCCGGTGTGGGTGAGCCCGGCCCGGAAGTGGCCGAGCGCGGCCAGCGCCGCGGTCGTCTTGCCCGAGCCGGACTCGCCGACCAGGGCCAGGATCTCGCCCGGTGCGACTGCCCAGTCCACGCCGTGCAGCACCTCCCGGCCGTGGGTCGTCGCGACCCGCAGCCCCGTGCACTCGATCGTCGGTGTCGGTGTCGGTGTCGGTGTCGGTGTCATGCCCCGCCCCCCGTCGTGTCCGCGGACTCCTTCGCCAGCGCGTCGGTGATCATGTTCGTGCCGACGGTGAGCACCGCGATCGCGAGCACCGGCAGCAGCACCCCCCACGGGGTGACGATCAGCGCGATCCGGTTCTCGTTGATCTGCAGCCCCCAGTCCGCGGCCGGCGGCTGCACCCCCAGCCCCAGGAACGACAGCGACGCCACGTAGCCGATGGAGTAGGTCAGCCGCAGGCCGAGCTCGACCATCAGCGGGCCGGTGATGGTGGGCAGGACCTCGGTGGCGAGGATCCGCCGCCGGGGCATCCCGTACATCCGGGCGGCCAGCACGTAGTCCTGCCCGGCGACCGACAGCGTCGCCTGCCGGGCGACGCGCGCGACCCGCGGGACGTGGGTGATGCCGATGACCAGCACCAGCAGCCAGCCCGACGAGCCGAGCACCGCGACCGCGAGCAGGGCCAGGACCAGCTGCGGGAACGACAGCAGCACGTCGCCGCCGCGCATGATCAGCGTGTCCAGCCTGCTGCCGGTGGTGCCGGAGTATCCGGCGAGCATGCCCAGCGCCGTGCCGCCGACGATGCCGATCGCGGTCGCGGCCAGCGCGTAGAGCAGCACCGGTCCGCCACCGGCGAGGAAGCGGGTGAACACGTCGCGGCCCAGGTCGTCGGTGCCGGCGACGCCCTCGGCGCGGAACGGGCGCCCGGCGAAGTCGTCGACGCCGTAGCCGGTCAGCAGCGGGCCGAGCACCGGCCCGAGCAGCGCGACCGCGACCACGACGAGCGTCAGGACCGCACCGATCCGCGCCTGGCGGCGACGGAAGGTGCGGCGCAGCAGCCCCGCGGGTGCGGAGCGTGCCCCGTCGCCCACGGGTGCGGGGTCCACGGATGCGGTGGGTTCCGGGTTCACGAGCCACCTCCGGTCGAGGAGTGCCGGATCCGCGGGTCGGCCAGGATCCCGGCGACGTCCGCGGCGAGGTTCACCACGACGTAGAACGCGGCGATGATCAGCGTGATCGCCTGCACGACCTGCACGTCCCGGTTGGCGACGGCGTCGATCAGCGCCTGGCCGATCCCGGGGTAGCGGAACAGGAACTCGACGACGACCACACCCCCGGCGAGCCAGGCCAGCTGGAGCGCGATCACCTGGGCGACCGGGCCGATCGTGTGCGGCACGGCGTGCCGGAACAGCACGGTGCGCTCGGGCAGCCCCTTGAGCCGGGCCATCTCGACGTAGCCGGCGTCGAGGGTCTCCGACAGCGTCGCGCGGGTCATCCGCACCACGTAGGGGATCACCACCAGCGCCAGCGTCACGACCGGCAGCACCAGCTGCTCGGGCCGCGCCCACACCGGCTCGCCGGGCCGGGCGATCGTCACCGACGGGAGGACCTGCAGCACCGAGGTCGCGAACAGCACGACCAGCAGCACACCGATGACGAACTCGGGCAGCGCCGCCAGCACCAGCGAGGCACCCGACAGCGCGGAGTCGGTACGGGTGCCGCGGCGGACCGCGGCCCGCGCGCCCAGCGCGAGCGCGATCGGGGTGGAGATCACCGCGGTCAGCACCAGCAGCAGCGCCGAGGCGCCGATCCGGCCGCCGAGCAGCTCCGACACGGGTCCGCCGGTGGCGGCGGAGAAGCCGAGGTCGCCGGTCAGGACACCGCCCAGCCAGGTCAGGTAGCGCTCGGGCGCGGGCCGGTCGAGGCCCAGCTGCGCGGTCAGCGCCGCCACCCGCTCCGGGGTGGCCTGCTGGCCGAGGATGGCCCGGGCGGGGTCGCCGGGCAGCAGCAGCGTCGCGGCGAAGATCAGCACCGACACGACGAGCAGGATCAGCACCGACAGCGCGAGGCGCCGCAGGATCATGCGGACGAGCGGGCTCATGCGTCCACCCACGCCTTCCGGAACTCGTAGCCGGACAGGGACAGCCCGGTGCGGTTCGGGACGAGCCCGCCGACGTAGGCCTGGTGGGCGTCCACCCGGTCCGGGAAGCCCCAGATCAGGTAGCCGCCGCGGTCGAACTCGATCCGCTGCGCCGCGCGCACCAGCTGGGCGCGCCGCCCCGGGTCCAGCTCGGACCGGGCCCGGCGGACCACGCCCTGGTACTGCGCGTCGGTCCAGTGCGTCTCGTTGAACGGCGCGTCGGGCATCGACGACTGCGAGGCCTGCGGCAGGTAGTTGCGGGTGTTCCAGAAGCTCTGCGCGAACTCCCACTGCAGGTACTGGTCGGAGAAGAACGTCGAGGTGTCGACCCGGCGCAGCCCGATGTCGATCCCGGCGCCGCGGGCCTGGGTCGCGAGCACCTGCGCGGCCTCGACCGTGCCGGCCTGGATCGGGGAGGTCACCAGCTCCACCGCCAGGTTCGGCTTCCCGGCCGCGGCGAGCAGGTCGCGGGCCCGCGCGAGGTCCTGCTCGCGGGACGGGTCGAGGTAGTCCGGGTCGAAGCGGGCGTAGAGGTCGACGCCGGCGGCGCCCTGCCCGGACAGCACCTGGTTGACCAGCTCCCCGCGGCCGGTGACCAGGCGCAGCGCCTGGCGGACCCGGACGTCGTCGAACGGGGCGACGTCGACGCGCATCGTGAACGGCAGCCACGACCCGGACTCCGAGGTCAGCAGCCGGATCGAGTCGTAGGAGCCGACCACCTCGGTCAGCGACAGCGGGACCTGGTCGATCGCGTCGACCTGCCCGGACAGCAGGGCGTTGATCCGGGCGTCGTCCTCGGAGAAGTTGATCAGTTCGAGGCGGTCGACCCAGGGCTGGTCCGGGCGCCAGTAGCCGTCGTGGCGGACGAACGCGCTCTGCTGGCCCGGGGAGAACGACTCGAACCGGAACGCACCGGTGCCGACCGGGCGCTCCAGGGAGAAGTCGGCCGGGACGATCCCGCACGAGTACTCGGCCAGGTACTGGTCGAACACCGGGGACGGCTCGGACAGCACGAACCGCACCGACCGGTCGGAGGCGACGACGACGTCGTCGAGGATCCCGAACTGCGACGCCCCGGACTTCGGGTCGGCCGGGTCGGTGATCCGCGCGAAGGTGGCGACGACGTCGTCCGGGGTGACCGGACGGCCGTCGTGGAAGGTGATGCCGGCGCGGATCACCGCGGTCCAGGCCCGCGCCCCGGGCTCCGGGGTCACCGACTCGGCGACGGCCGGCTGCAGGGTGTAGGCGTCGTCCCAGTGCAGCAGCGGCTCGTAGAGGCTGAGCGTGCGGGCGATGTCGGGGTTCGTGGCGGGGCTGTGCGGGTCCAGGGTGTCCGACGATCCGCCGCCGGTCACCCCCACCCGCAGGACGCCGCCGCGGCGCGGGGGTCCGGCGTCGCGGGCCGCGGCGGGGCCGCCGCAGCCGGCGAGCACGGCCGCCGCGGCGAGTCCCGCCGCGCCGCCCAGCAGTCGCCGCCGGGACAGCGGCGTCAGGGTCGGGCTGGTCATCGAGCTGTCTCCTCGGGGAGGGCCCCGCACCTGCGGGGCCGCGGTCGCGGGTCAGGTCGGGGGCCGGGGCACCTCCTGCACCGCGCGTCCGGCGTGCCCGGGTGCGGGGTCGCCGGTGACCAGCGCGTCGAGGTCGGCGGCGACGCCGTCCGGGAACGGCGTGGCGCCGCCCGGGCCGACGTGCAGGCACATCAGCTCCTCGGTGGCGCAGAGCCGGCCCGCGCTGCGCAGCTCGTGCCACAGCCGCAGCCGCTTCGCGTCGCGGCCCAGCACCCGGGTGGTGACCTCCAGGGGTGCGTCCGGGCCGATCTCGCGCAGGTACCGGACGTGCGCCTCGACCGTGTACAGCGAGCAGCCGGTCGCGTCCCGGTAGCCGGCGTCCATCCCGGTGTGCTCCATCAGCGCCGTCGTGGCGTCACCGAACACGAGCACGTAGTACGGCTCGGACAGGTGGCCGTTGTAGTCGATCCACTCGGGACGGACGACGTCGTGGTGCACCGGCGGCGCGCTCACCGGGTGCTCTCCCGGGCTGCGGTCTCCCGGGCCGCGGCGACGGCCCGGCGGACCGCGATCACGGCCCGGTCGCGCTCGGCGACCAGCTCCGCCATCGGCCGCCCACCGGCGGAGACCTCGGCGCCGGCGACCATGTCGTCGCGCAGCTGCGGGGTCAGCTCCGGCGCCTCCAGCCGGGTCCAGGGCGCCTTCAGCGACGGTCCGAAGTGGTCCAGCATGTGCGCCATCCCGCCCTGGCCGCCGGCCAGGTGGAAGGTCAGGCAGGGACCGTGCACCGGCCAGCGCAGCCCCGGGCCGTCGGTGATCGAGCGGTCGATCTCCTCCGGGGTGGCCTCGCCCGCGGCGACCATGTGCAGCGCCTCGCGCCAGATCGCCTCCTGCAGCCGGTTCGCGACGAAGCCGGGCAGCTCCCGTTCCATCTCGATCACCGACTTGCCGATGTGCCGGTAGAAGTCCGCGGCCCGCGACGCCGCCCAGGCCTCGGTCCTCTCGCCGCCGACGACCTCGACCAGCGGGATCAGGTACGGCGGGTTGAAGGGGTGCCCGACGACGAGCCGGCCCGGCTCGGCCGCGGTGGTCGCCATGTCGGTCATCGGGAACCCCGAGGTCGACGACGCCACCACCACGTCCGGCCCGGCCGCCACCGCGGCGTCGGCCAGCTCGGCCAGCAGGGCGCGCTTGAGCTCCAGATCCTCCGGGGCGCTCTCCTGCACGAAGTCCGCGCCCGCGACGGCCTCGGCCGCGGTCGGGTGCACCGTGAGCGCGTCCCGGTCGGCGCCGGAGGCCAGGCCCAGCTCGGTGAGCGCGGGCCAGGCGGCGTCGACCACCCGGCGCAGCTTCTCCCCGGCGTCCGGGGCGGGGTCCCAGGCCCGGACCCGCAGCCCGCGGGCCAGGAAGTACGCCGCCCAGCCGGCGCCGATCACCCCGGCGCCGATGCAGGCGACGGTCCGGATCTGTTGCACTCCACGCGGCTCAGGCACCGGTGCGCTCCGTCAGGCCGAGGATCTCCCGGGCACGGTCCGGCGTCGCCACCGAGGCACCGAGGTTCTGCACGATCTCCACCGCCCGCTCGGTGAGCTGCTCGTTGGTCGCCTTCACCCCGCGCTAGGTAGAGGTTGTCCTCCAGCCCGACGCGGGCGTGCCCGCCGGCCAGCACCGACTGCGCCACCCACGGCAGCTGGTCGCGCCCGATCGCGAACGAGGCGAAGTTGGCGCCTCGGGGGAGCAGGTTCACCTCGGCGGCCAGCACGCCCGGGTCGGCGGGGGCGCCGTAGGGGATGCCCATGCACAGCTGGAACAGCGCCGGGGCGTCGATCAGCCCCTCCTCGACCAGCACGGTGGCGAACCACAGCTGGCCGGTGTCGAAGATCTCCAGCTCCGGCTTCACGCCGAGCTCCTGGACCCGCCTGGCGCCGGTGCGCAGCATGTCCGGGGTGGAGACGTAGAGCTGGTTGCCCTCGCCGAAGTTGAGCGAACCGCAGTCCAGCGTGCAGATGTCGGGCAGCAGCTCCTCGACGTGCGGGAGCCGCTCCAGGGCGTTGACCAGGTCGGTGCCGTCGATCGGCTTCAGCGGGTCCTCGGCGTCGATCACCAGGTCACCGCCCATGCCCGCGGTCAGGTTCAGCACGACGTCGACGCCCGAGTCCCGGATCAGGGTCACGGTCTCGCGGTAGAGCTCCACCGCCCGCGACGGGCTGCCGGTCTCCGGGTCGCGCACGTGGATGTGCACCACGGCGGCGCCGGCGCGGGCCGCGGCGACCGCGTCCGCGGCGATCGCGGCCGGGGTGACGGGTACGTGCGGGCTGCGGCCCACCGTGTCCCCGGCCCCGGTCACCGCGCAGGTGATGATGACGTCACGGTTCATCCGTTCTCCGTTCGCTCCGTGCGTGCCGGCGCCGCGAGCACGGCCCGGTCGATGAAGTCGTGCAGCAGGGCGCGCATCCGGTCGGTACCGGCGCGCGGTGTCATGGCGAGCACCTGGATGCCGAGCCCGTCGACCAGCGCGGTGAGCTGGTCGGCCAGCGCCCCGGTGCGGCCGGACACGAAGACCCCGGCCTCGGCCCCGTCGGCGATCGTCATCGCGATGCTGCGGTACCAGCGGTCGTAGGCGTCCCAGTACAGCTCGCGCCGGGCCGGGTCGATCGCCGACTCCGCCCACACCTGGATCCAGATCGACCACTCGCGGCGCAGCAGCGCGCCGTCGGGGAGCTGCAGGTCGATCAGCCGCAGCAGCCGCTCGTGCGGGTCGGCGATCGTGTCGAGCTCGGCGACCTGGCGGTCGAAGGCGAGGCGCACGTTGTGTCGCAGCGCGGAGTCGAGCAGCTCCGAGCGGGTGGGGAAGTGGTAGTGGATCGCCGCCGGGCTGGTGCCCGCCGCCCGCGCGACGTCGGCGGTGCGGACCCGGTGGTATCCGTGGTCGGCGATCAGCTCCCAGGCCGCGTCGAGGATCCGGCCGCGGGTGCCGTGGGTGCCGCCGGGCTCGCGGCCGGGGTCGGGCTCGGCGGCCGCGGCGGCGGCCCCGGTGGGGACCGCGGTCCGGGCGCGGGCGCCGTCGCGGCCGTGCAGCAGCCGCGCGACGGTCTCGCCGGTGACGTCGGCGATGCGGACGAGCTCGTCGGCGGCGAAGCGGCGGCGCCCGGCGAGCGACTTGGACAGCTTGGTCTCCTCCAGCCCGACCGCGGCCGCGAACCGGCGCTGGGTCCAGCCGTCGCGCTCCAGCAGGGCGCGCACCCGCCCGGCCACCGCGTCCTCGGCGGTCCGGGGGGCACGGGGGTCGGTCACCGGGCGACCGTAGGCCGATACTTGCGATTAGCGCAAGCGTCGGGTCCGGATCGTCGCAGCGCACAAGGGTGCGACCCGGGTACGTTCGGTGCGTGGGCCAGTTCGCGGGAGCCGCTCGCGGAAGCGCTTGCGTCGGACAGTGTGAGCGGTAGGGTCGGCCTCTCACCCGACGGCGCCGTGGGGCGCCGGGGACGTGGCGAGGGGGACCATGCGTTCGTTGGACGAGACCGGGATCTGGACCGACGGGATCGAGGGCGTGGAGGTCCCCGGCTACGACCGGGCCGCCGTGGGCCGCGGGATCGTCCACATCGGCGTCGGCGGTTTCCACCGCGCGCACCTCGCGATGTACGTCGACGCGCTGCTCGCCTCCGGCGGGGCGCCGGAGTGGGGGATCTGCGGGGTCGGGGTGCTCGCCGCCGACGACCGGATGCGCGACGTGCTCGCCGCCCAGGACGGGCTGTACACGCTCGTGCTGAAGGAGGCCGACGGGACGCTGACGCCCCGGGTGGTCGGGTCGCTCGTCGACTACCTCTTCGCCCCCGACGACCCCGAGGCCGTCATCGAGCGGATCGCGCACCCCGACACCCGGATCGTCTCGCTGACGATCACCGAGGGCGGCTACGCGATCGACCAGAAGACCGGCGAGTTCGACCCGGACTTCCCCGGCGTCCGCGCCGACCTCGACGCGATGGCCGCCGGCTCCGCCCCGACCGGGGCGTTCGGGCTGGTCGTCGAGGCGCTGGCGCGCCGCCGGGAGCGCGGCACCGGCCCGCTCACGGTCATGAGCTGCGACAACATGCAGGGCAACGGCGACGTCGCCCGCCGGGTGTTCACCGGCGTCGCCCAGCTCCGTGACGCCGACCTGGGCGCCTGGGTCGCGGAGTCGGTCACCTTCCCGAACTCGATGGTCGACCGGATCACCCCGGCCACCGCCGACACCGACCGCGAGGCCCTCGCCGAGCGCTTCGGGCTGCGCGACGGCTGGCCGGTCGTGTGCGAGCCGTTCACCCAGTGGGTGCTCGAGGACCACTTCGCCGCGGGCCGCCCGGAGTTCGAGCGGGTCGGGGTCCAGGTCGTCGACGACGTCGTCCCCTACGAGTTCATGAAGCTGCGCCTGCTCAACGCCACCCACCAGGCGCTGGGCTACCTCGGCTACCTCGCCGGGCACCGCTACGTGCACGAGGTCGCCCGGGACCCGACGTTCGCGGCGTTCCTGCGCGGCTACATGGACGACGAGGCCACCCCGACGCTGCGCCCGGTGCCCGGCATCGACCTCGACGCCTACAAGGACACCCTGCTGGAACGCTTCGCGAACCCGGGCGTCGCCGACACCCTGATGCGGATCAACTACGGCAGCTCCGACCGGATCTCGATCTTCCTGCTGCCGGTGGTGCGCGAGCAGCTCGCCGCGGGCGGGCCGGTCGAGCGGGCCGCGGCCGTCGTCGCCGGGTGGTGCCGCTACGCCGAGGGCACCGACGAGCAGGGCGAGCCGATCACCCAGCAGGACCGGCTCGCCGAGGGGATGACCGCGCTCGCGCGGGCCGAACGGGACACCCCGGGGTCGTTCCTGTCCCACCGCGGGGTGTTCGGCGACCTCGGCTCCGACGAGCGGTTCGCCGGTGCGTTCCGCTCGGCGCTGGAGTCGCTCTGGTCCCGCGGCGCCGCGGCGACCGTCGCCGACCTCGCATGATCGGCGCAGTGGGGAACCGATGAGTTCCCCACACGTCTGCGGTCGTAGCCGATGACCCCTCGCCTCGAATCCGGGAGACCACAGTGGGCACGATCGACGTGCACGAGTTCATCAGCCTCGACGGGGTCGTGTCCGACCCGTCCTGGACCGCGGAGTACGGCTTCACCGACGCGATGGGGGAGGCGATCGGCCGGCTGACCGACGCCGCGATCCTGCTCGGCCGGACCACCTACGAGATGTTCCACCCGGCCTGGTCGGCCCGCGGGCACGACGTCGAGTCCGGTGGCGCGTTCTTCAACGGCGCGCCGAAGCACGTCGTCACCTCCACCCTGGCCGACCCGCTGGAGTGGGAGAACTCCCGAGTGCTCGGTCCGTACGACCCGGCGCGGATCCAGCAGCTCAAGGACGCGACCGACGGCGGCATCTACGTCTCCGGCAGCGTCACCCTGGTCCGTGCGCTGCTCGCCGACGGCCTGGTCGACACGCTCAACCTGTTCGTCTACCCGGTGTCGCTCGGGGCCGGGCTGCGGCTGTTCGCCGAGGGCGCCCGGGTGCCGTTGCGGCTGCGGGAGTCCGAGACCTACGAGAACGGCGTGGTCCGGCTGACCTACGGGCCGCCGCTCGCCTGAGTCCGGGCGCGTTCAGTCCGGCAGTGCCGCGAAGGCCTCGCGGGCGGCCGCCAGCACGTCGCCGTAGACCCGGCGGGCCGGTCGGCCCGCCGGGTCGGCCAGCCAGCCGGCGACGGCGACCTGCATCACCGCCATCGCACCGGCTGCGGCGAGCCGGTGGGCGCTCGCGGGGGTGTCGGCGCCGTCGCGTTCGGCGAGCGCCTGCGCGACGGTCTGCTCCACGGTCCGTCCGACGTGGGCGATCCGCGGGTGCAGCTCGGGATGGGTGCGCAGCAGCTCCATCTGCCCGTGCCAGGTCGGGCTGGTCGTCAGCGCCACGGTGAGCTCGGCGAGCACCGTCGTCGCCGCCCCGAGCGGGGAGGCCTCGGTCCGCGCGCGGACCTCGGCGGCGAGCTCGTCGAGGGAGGCGGTGTCCCAGTCGAAGAGCACCGCGTCCTTCGAGGGGAAGTGGTTGAAGAACGTGCGCGGCGCGACGTCGACGTCGGCACAGATCTCCTCGACGGTGAACGCGTCCGGGCCCTGGGTACGCGCGCGTTCCAGCGCCGCGGCGC
Source organism: Pseudonocardia tropica (assembly GCF_040105315.1). Lineage (NCBI taxonomy): Bacteria > Bacillati > Actinomycetota > Actinomycetes > Pseudonocardiales > Pseudonocardiaceae > Pseudonocardia > Pseudonocardia tropica. The sequence continues at coordinate 390,447 of NZ_JBEDNP010000002.1, read as the reverse complement.
GCAGCGCCCGGCGGGTGCGCACCTTCTTGCGTTCCCGCAGCCCGCGGCAGCGCGCCTCCCGGTCGGCCGGCATCTCGCCGATCATGCCCGTCCCACCTCTCCCACCGGTCCCGGCGCGGCTCGCACCCTCGAAACGTGCGGGGAGTGCAGTCGTGCAGTCACTGCAGTGTGCTCGTACATTCGTGAGCACCGCAAACTATTGCATGACGCAAACCCGGACGGAGGACGCGTGTCACAGGAGAAGGCGCGGGAACCGGAGCGGCCGCCGCGCCGGCGCCGGGGGACCCGGTCAGCCGTGCGCCAGCAGCGCTGCCCCGATGATCCCGGCCTCGTTGAGCAGCCCGGCCGGGACGAGCTGGGTGCGGGTCCGCACGTGGGGCGACCACTTCTCGAACTTCTTGCTCACCCCGCCGCCGACCACGATCAGGTCCGGCCACACCAGGTTCTCGACGTGGGTGAAGTAGCGCTGCAGCCGTCCGCCCCACTCCTCCCAGTCCAGGTCCTCGCGCTCGCGGGCGGAGTCGGCGGCGCGCGACTCGGCGTCGAACCCGTCGATCTCCAGGTGCCCGAACTCGGTGTTGGGTACCAGCTTCCCGTGGTTGACCAGCGCCGACCCGATGCCGGTACCGAGGGTCACGACGAGCACGAGCCCGTGGTGGTGGTCGGCGGCCGCCCCGAACTCGGCCTCGGCGACGCCCGCGGCGTCGGCGTCGTTGACCAGCAGCGCGTCCCGGCCGGTGACCCGGCGTAGGACCGCGGCGGCGTCGCAGTCGATCCAGGCCCGGTCCACGTTGGCCGCGGTGCGGGTCACCCCGTGCTGGACGACGGCCGGGAACGTGCAGCCGAAGGAGTCCCGCCAGTCGAACTCGTCGAGGATCTGCCCGACCGTCTCGGCGACCGCCTCCGGGGTGGACGGCTGCGGCGTCGGGATCCGCACCCGGTCCGCGGCCAGCCGGCCCTTGTGCAGGTCCACCGGCGCGCCCTTGATGCCGGAGCCGCCGATGTCGATACCGAACCCGAGTGCGTGCGTGCTGCTCACGCCCCCGATCCTTCCAGGGCCGCCGCGACCACGCCGCGCGCCTCGTCCTGGATGCGCGTCAGGTGCTCCGGCCCGCGGAAGCTCTCGGCGTAGACCTTGTACACGTCCTCGGTGCCCGAGGGGCGGGCGGCGAACCACCCGGCGTCGGTGACGACCTTCAGCCCGCCGATCGCGGCGTCGTTGCCCGGGGCGCGGGTGAGCTTCGCGGTGATCGCGTCCCCGGCGAGCTCGGTGGCGGTGACGGCGTCGGCGTCCAGCTTCGACAGCGCCGCCTTGTCCTCCCGGGAGCAGGCGACATCGGTGCGGGCGTAGGCGGGGGCGCCGAACCGCTCGGTGAGCCGGGCGTAGTGCTCGCTGGGGGTGGACCCGGTGACCGCGGTGATCTCCGAGGCCAGCAGGGCGAGCAGCAGGCCGTCCTTGTCGGTGCTCCACGGCGAGCCGTCGCGGCGCAGGAACGACGCGCCCGCGCTCTCCTCCCCGCCGAAGCCGATCTCCCCCGACCGCAGGCCGGGCACGAACCACTTGAACCCGACGGGCACCTCGACCAGCCTGCGGCCGAGGTCACCGGCGACCCGGTCGATCATCGACGAGCTGACCGCGGTCTTGCCGATCCCGGCGGCCGCGGGCCAGCCGGGGCGGTGGGCGAACAGGTAGCCGATCGCGACGGCGAGGTAGTGGTTCGGGTTCATCAGGCCGCCGTCGGCGGTGACGATGCCGTGCCGGTCGGCGTCGGCGTCGTTGCCGGTGGCGATGGTGAACGGCGCCGGGTCGGCCTCCATCCGGGCCCGCAGCGACGCCATCGCGTACGGCGAGCTGCAGTCCATCCGGATCTTCCCGTCCCAGTCCAGGGTCATGAACCCGAAGGCCGGGTCGACGTCGGGGTTCACCACGGTCAGGTCCAGGCCCCAGCGCTGCGCGATCTCACCCCAGTAGCCGACCGAGGCGCCACCGAGCGGGTCCGCGCCGATGGTGACGCCGGCGTCGCGGACCGCGGCCATGTCGAGCACCTGGTCGAGCTGGTCGACGTAGGTGCCCAGGTAGTCGTAGCGGTGCGCGGCCGCGGCGTCGAACCGGGCGCGGCGCACCTCCTTCAGGCCGTTCTCGAGCAGCTGGTTGGCCCGGTCGGCGATCCAGGACGTCGCCTCGGTGCCGGCGGGGCCGCCGTCCGGCGGGTTGTACTTGAAGCCGCCGTCGGCGGGCGGGTTGTGCGACGGTGTGACGACCACCCCGTCGGCGAGGTGCCTGCCGTCGCGCCCGGCGTTGGTCACGAGGATCGCGTGCGAGATCGCCGGGGTCGGGGTCAGCCCGTCCCGGGAGTCGACGACGACGTCGACGCCGCCCGCCGCGAACACCTCGGCCGCGGTGAGCCAGGCCGGCTCGGACAGCGCGTGGCTGTCGCGGCCGAGGAACAGCGGGCCGTCGGTGCCCTGCGCGGCCCGGTACTCGACGATCGCCTGGCTGGTGGCGGCGATGTGGTCGTCGTTGAAGGTCGCGGTGAACGCCGACCCGCGGTGCCCGGACGTGCCGAACGCGACCCGCTGCACGTCGACCGACGGGTCGGGGTGGGTCGCGGCGTACGCGGCCAGCAGCGCGTCGACGTCGACGAGGTCCTCGGGGCGGGCCGGGGTCCCGGCGCGCTCGTGCACGGTCATGCCGCGATCCTTCCCCCTCGTCGCGGCCCACGCCACCGCCTACCGTTCCGCGGTGTGCGGATCGCGTCGTTGCTCCCGGCCGGGACCGAGATCGCCGGGCGGCTCGGCCTGGCGGCCGACCTGGTCGGCGTCACCTTCGAGTGCGACGACCCGGTGGGCGTCCGGGACCGGGTACCGGTGGTCGTCGACACCGCGCTGCCGCCCGCCGCGTCGCCGGGGGAGATCGACGCGGCCGTCCGCGAGCGGGCCGCGGCCGGGCTGCCGCTGTACGAGGTGCACCGCGCCCGGCTCGCCGCCGCCGACCCGGAGCTGATCCTCACCCAGGACCTGTGCGCGGTGTGCGCGCTGCCCGGCTCGACCGTCGCACAGGTGCAGGCGGAACTGGGGACCCGGGCCAGGGTGCTGTCGCTGGACCCGCACCGGCTGGCCGACGTGCTCGACGCGGTGACCGCGGTCGGCGCCGCGGCCGGCGTCCCGGACCGGGCGGCCGCGCTGGTGGGGGAGCTCACCGCGCGGCTGGACGCCGTCGCCGCGGCGGTGCGGGGCCGCCCGGCGCCGCGGGTGCTGGTGCTGGAGTGGACCGACCCGCCGTTCCTGCCCGGGCACTGGGTGCCCGACCTGGTCACCGCGGCCGGTGGTGTCCCGGTGGCGGCCGCCCCGGGTGGGCGCAGCACCGCCGTCGACCCGGCCGACCTGCCCCCGTGCGACGCCGTGCTGGTCGCGCCGTGCGGCTTCGGCCTCGACGACGCGCTCGCCCAGGCCCGCGCGGCGCTGCCCCGGCTGCCCGCCGGGGTCGGGGTGCACGCGATCGACTCGGCGTCGTTCGTGGTGCGGGCCGGTCCGCGCCTGGTCGACGGGGTCGAGGCGATCGCCGCCCTGCTGCACCCCGGTGCGGTCCCTGCGCCGCCGCCGGGGCGGGTCGCGCGGGTCCGCTGAGCGGGTCTCAGGCCGCGGTGCCCGGGCCGAGCCGCCGGCCGACCACCCGCGCGATCCACGGCGCGACCAGCAGCATCAGGATCACCCGCAGTACCTGCACCGCGACCACCGAGGTGACGTCCACCCCGGAGGAGATCGCCGTCGCCAGCACCGCGTACACCCCGCCCGGGGTGGTCGCGAGGTAGCCCTCCAGCGGGGTCATGCCGGTGAAGTGCGACAGCAGCAGCCCCAGCCCGGCGCAGAGCGCGACGACGCCCAGGATCAGCGCGGTCGCCAGCGGCAGCACCCGCGCGACGGTGCCGAGCGCGGCCCGGGTGAAGCGCAGCCCGGCCTGCCAGCCGATGACGGCGTAGGCGACGTCGACGATCGGCAGCGGCACCGACGCGGCGACGGAGAACCCGGCCAGGCTGACGACCAGCGCCACCACCATCGGCCCCAGCAGCGCCCCGGCGGGTACCCGCGCGAGCTTCCCCAGCGGGACACCGACGCCCACGCACACCGCGGTCACCGCGAGCCCGACCCACCACGGTGCACCGGGCCCGGAGCCCGCGGCGGCCGGGGCGCCGGGGGAGGCGCCGTAGACGAACGCGGCGACCACCGGCATCGTCGCGGTGACCAGCCCGACCCGCAGGTACTGGATGACGGCGACGGTGCGCTCGTCGCCGCCCAGCTCGCGGCTGATCGCGACCAGCCCGGACGCGCCGCCCGCGGTCTGCGCGAGCATCCCGGTGAGCGGGGTGACCCCGCGTTGCAGACCCATGAGCAGCCCGGACCCCATGCTGAGCAGCAGCGTCGCGAGGCTGATCAGCAGGACCGGCAGCCACTCGGCGGCGACCGCGGCGAGGGTTTCGGGGCGGGCGAGCAGGCCGATGACGACGCCGATCACCGCCTGCGCACCCGACGTCGCCGGGCGGGCGACCCGGGTGGGGCCGAGCCCGCACAGGGCCAGCACGGTCGCGACCAGCAGCCCGGCGAACAGGGCGGGGGAGGGCACGTCGACCGCGGCGAGCCCGGCGGTCACGAGCACGGTCGGCGCGGCGAGCAGCAGCCAGCGCCACCATCCGGCGGGCGACGGGCGGGACCTCACCGTGTGATCACGACCCGAGCCTAAATGGGACGGGCGTACCGGGTCGCGGTGAGTCGGGACACGATCGTTGTCGAAAGCCAACGATCACGGCGTCCGTCGGAGCCTCCGCCGGTCACGGTGCCACGCGCGGCCGCCGGCGTCGTACGGCTATCGGACCGGGTCGATGCGGAACACCGGGCAGATGCCGGTCAGGGCGCCCAGCGCCTCGGGCGTCGGCTCGGCGACGACCCCGTTCTCCACCATGATCCCGACGCCGTCCGGGGTCACCTGCGGCCACGCCTCCAGCACCGGGCGCGCCTGCTCCGGCGGCACCTCCACCAGCACGACGGACTCCGGGTCGGCGTCGGGACCCGTGCTCAGCGTGGCGTGCCCGCCCGCGGCCCGGACGTTGACGATCCAGTCCGCGCCCGGGAACCCGCCGACGACGAACCGCTCCCCGCCGGTCGCGTACACCGTCAGCGGGGTGTGCCGGGGCGTGCCGCTGCGCCGGCCGGGGACCGTCAGGACGGGCAGCTCGAACGGCAGCTCGCCACGGTCGCGCCGGGCGAGCAGGTCGTCGTTCAGGTCCTTGATCTGCTGCGGGGCACGGATGTGACGACGGGGATCGTCGGACACGGGTCTCCTCGTTCTCGGGTCGGCGGGCCGGGACGCCACGGATCGGCGGGCGGGAGCAGGGCGTCGCCACGGTACCGGGTGGACCGGCTGCCGGCTCAGTCCGACCGCAGCCCGTCCAGCGCCTCCTCGGCCCGGGCCAGGTGCTCCTCGGCCCGCCGGGCCCGCCCGTCGGCGTCCCGGGCGGCGCCCTCCGCACCGTCGCGGGCACGGTCGGCCTCCTCGGCGGCGTCCCGGGCGCGGTCCAGCTCGGCGGTCAGTTCGTCCACCCGGCGGTGCGCGTCGTCGCGGCGGCCGCCGGCCTGCTCGGCGCGGTCGCGGGCGTCGTCGCGTTCCCGGGCGGCGTCGTGGGCGGCCAGCCGGGTGGTCTCGACGGCCTTCTCCGCCTCGGCGAGCGCCCGCGCGTGCTGCTCGGCCTCGCGTCGCTCCCGCTCCTCGGCGGCGCGGCGCTCGGCCTCCCGCCGCCGGGCGTCACGCCGTCGCCCGGCCAGCTCCCCGTCGCCGTCCCGGCCCTCCCCGTCGCCGTCCTGCTGCGGGGACCCGGCGTCCTGCAGGGGGTCCGCGTCCGCAGTGGAGCCTGCGGCCCGCGGAGGGCCGGTGTGCCGGTCCGCCGAGGCGGGTCCCGCCGCCGGTGGCCCGGACGGGCCGGACCCCGCGTCCCCGAGCGGCCCGAAGCCGCTGTGCCGCTCGTAGCGCTCCAGCCGCCCCGACCGGACCCGGTCGGCCAGGTCCGGGTCCGCCAGCGCCGACTCCAGCACCCACCGCACGTCGCGCTCCACACCGGAGTCCACCCGGGCCCCCGCGGCGCGACCGAGGGCCGCGGCCCGCCGGGCCAGCGCCCCGACCAGCCGGTTGCGCTGCGCGGACACCTCCCGCAGGGCCGCGCCGTCGAGCGAGCGCTGGGCGTGGGCCAGCACCGGGGCCAGCGCCAGGAGCCCCTCGACCTCGTCGCGGGCGTCGTCGACCAGCAGGTTCGCCAGCCACGCGGCCCGGGTCGGCCGCCGGGCGGCGGCGATCTCCCGGGCCGCGTCCTTCTCCCCGTCGGCGCGGGCACGGGCGGCGGCGTCGTCGCGCGCGGCGACGAAGTCCTCCGGCGGGACCCGGTACAGCCGGTCCAGCTCCGCGTCGGTGTCCACGCCGGTCGGCCTCAGCTCAGGTTCGCGTGCGTCCCGACCAGGACGGCGCGGCCGACGGTGTGGCCGAACAGGGTGAACGCCAGGAACGTGGGCGTCGCGGTGGCGGGCACGTCCAGCGTGGGCACGTCGACGGCGTGCACCACGAAGTAGTACCGGTGCGGGCCGTGCCCGGGCGGCGGGGCGGCGCCCACGTAGCGGGCCAGGCTCGCGTCGCCCCGCAGCTGGACCGCGCCCTCGGGGAGGCCGGACCCGCTGTCGTCACCGGCGCCGGACGGCAGCGAGGTCACCGAGGCCGGCACGTCGAACACCGCCCAGTGCCAGAACCCGGCGACGGTCGGGGCGTCCGGGTCGTAGCAGGTGACGGCGTAGGACTGCGTCCCCTCCGGTGCACCGGACCAGGACAGCTGCGGCGAGACGTCCTCGCCGCCCGCGCCGAGGATGCCGGACAGCTGGGGGGTGGCGAGCGCGGCGCCGTCGTTCACGTCGGTGCTGGTCAGGGTGAACGACGGGACCGGGGGCAGCTCGTCGTAGGGGTTGCGGGGCACGGGATGGACCTCCTCGGATCGGTGGCGGTGAGTCTCGCCGTGATCCTGGCACGGCGCGTCGGCTGCCGTCCGGCCGCGCGGAGGGCAGGGTGTCGGTCCGTGGAGATGCTGCTCGTGCTCGTCGGGCTGATGGTGGCCGCGGTCGTCCTGGTCGGGGTGGGGGACCGGCTCCGGCTGCCCTGGCCCGCGCTGATGGTGGTGCTCGGCGTGGTCGTCGCGCTGCTGCCCGGGCTGCCCGACGCGTTCGTCATCGACCCCGAGCTGATCCTGCCGCTGTTCCTGCCGCCGCTGCTGTTCGCCACCGCCCAGCGCACGTCGTGGGCGCTGTTCCGGGCGCGCAGGCGGACGATCGCGCTGCTCGCCGTCGGCCTGGTGCTGGTCACCGCCACCGCGGTCGCCGGGACGGTCTGGCTGCTCGTGCCGGGGCTCGCGCTCACCGCCGCCGTCGCGCTCGGGGCGATGGTCGCCCCACCGGACCCGGTCGCCGTCGAGGCCGTCGCCGGGCAGGTCCCGATCCCGCGCCGCGTGGTGGCGGTGCTGCAGAGCGAGGGCCTGTTCAACGACGCCACCGCGCTGGTCGTCTTCCAGGCCGCGGTGCTGGCGACCGTCTCCGGCGACGAGCTGAGCCCGCTCGGGCTGGGCCTGCGGTTCGTGTTCGGCGCCGCCGGCGCGGTCCTCATCGGACTGGGCGTGGCCTGGCTGGCGCGCCGGGTGCTCGGCAGGCTGACCGACGCCACCGGGCGCAGTGCGCTCACCCTGGTCCTGCCGTTCGCCACCTACCTGGCCGCCGACGAGCTCGGCGCCTCCGGGGTCATCGCCGTCGTCGTGCTCGCGCTGCAGCTGCGCGCCGGGGCCGATGCCGACGAGGCCGCCGAGCGGCTCACCCAGTCCTCGCTGTGGAACGTCGTCGAGCTGCTGGTCACCGGGCTCGCGTTCGGCCTGATCGGGCTCGACCTGCGCCAGGTCGTGCTCGCCGCGGGCGACGAGCTGCCGACGATGCTCGCGCACGCGGCGGTCGTGTGCGTGGTCGTCGTCGCGGTGCGGGTGCTGTGGATGGTCCTCGCCTGGCGGGTGCTGGCCCGCAGCGCCGACGACGCCGCCGCGGCCGGCGCCGCGCCGCTCACCGGACGCGAGGCGGTGCTGCTGTCCTGGTGCGGCATGCGCGGCCTCGCCACGCTCGCCCTCGCGCTGTCGCTGCCGCTGCAGACCGCGTCCGGGGCGCCGTTCCCCGCCCGCGACCAGCTCGTCCTCATCGCGGTGTCGGTGCTGTTCGTGACGCTGCTCGTGCCCGGCTTCACCCTCGGCATGCTGGTCCGCGCCCTCGACATCGACGACGAGGCCGACGCCGAGGAGCGCGCCGAACGCGAGATCGTGCTGCGGGCGCGCCGCGCCGCCGTCGCCACCCTGGAGTTCGAACGCGCGGTGCGGGGCCTGCCCGAGGAGGTCGGCACCGCGATGCGCGAGCGGGTCGAGCGGCTGGAGCGGGTGCTGTCGGGGGAGACGCCCTCGGAGGAGGAACGGTCCCGGATCGCGGCGGTGAAGAGGTCCCGGCGCGCGTTCGCCGAGGCCCAGGCCTCGGCGCTGGCCGCGGCCCGGACCGAGGTGCTCGCCGCCCGGCGCGAGCCCGGCGTCGACCCGCACGCCGTCGACCGGGTGCTGCGCCGTCTCGACCTGCGCACGGTGCTGCTCGACTGAGGACCGGAGCCGTCCGCGTCGACGGTCACGCTCACCCCATGACGTGCCCGTTCACCGCCCGCACCCGCCTCCTGTCCGAGCCGGACCCCGCCCTGACCGGAGGTCCGGTCGTGCGCACGACGCTGCCCGGCGGAACCGTCGTGTGGGTCGTCACCGAGGAGGCGCCCGCCCGCCGGGTGCTCACCGACCCGCGGTTCGCCAAGGACCCCGCGCTCGCCCCGCCCGGCGTCACCGACCTCGAACCGCCGGCCGCCGAGCGGCTGTCGCTCACCACCGCCGACGGCCCCGGGCACGCCCGGCTGCGGCGCGCGCACGCCCCGCTGCTGTCCGCCCGTGCGCTCGCCCCGTACGCCGGGCGCGTCCGGTCCCTCGCGGCCGCCCTGCTCGACGACCTCGGCCCCGGTGAGGTCGACCTCACCGGCGACCTCACCACCCGCTATCCGCTGGCCGTCGTGCTCGAGGTCGTCGGCGCCCCGCCCGGGCTCCTCGACGACGCCGTCGCCGCCTGCCGGGCGATGTGGAGCCCCGACCCGGCGGTGGCGGGCGCGGCGTTCGGTCGGCTGCAGGCGATCGGTACGGCCGCGGTCACCGACGGGACCGGCGACGGCGTCGCGGCCGGGCTGCGCGCCGCCCTGCCCGACCTCACCGACGCCCAGGTCGGCTACCTCGTCTTCGGGCTGGTGTTCGCCGGGCAGCTCACCACCGACGCCGCGCTCGGGTACCTCGTCGCCCACGCCCTGGACTCCGGGCTCGCCGGCCGCACCGCCGACGAGCTCGACGCGCTGGTCGCCGAGGTGCTGCGGGTCCACCCGCCCGCCCCGTTCTCGCTGTGGCGCTTCGCCCGTACCGCCGTCGACCTCGGCGGCGAGCCGCTGCCCGCCGGGGCGCCGGTTCTGGTCGACATCCGGGGGATCGACGCCCGCCCGGCCGTCGGCCACCCGCTGACCTTCGGGCACGGCCCGCACTTCTGCGCCGGTGCGCACCTGGCCCGGCTGGAGCTGCGCACGGTGCTGGAGGTGCTGCGCGACGGGTTCCCCGACGCCCGTCTCGCCGGTCCGGTGACCGGGCTCGTGGAGGTGCACCCGGGCGGGCCGGTCGGGGCGCGGCTCGCCGCGTTACGGGTCCGGCTGCGACCCGCACGGTGATCTTCCCCGCAGCCGCGGCCGTGCCTTCACATGATGAACTGTTCAGGTGTGGGAACGACGGGCGGTGCGGTCCGGGACGGTGACGGTGGCACTCGCCGTGCTGCTGGCGGTCGCGCTCGTGGGCTCGCTCGCGTTCGGCGCCGAGGTGCTCCCCGTCGGGAAGGTCGTCGACGCGGTGCTGCACGACCGCCCCGGCCCGGTCTCGACGATCGTGTGGGACCTGCGGATGCCGCGCTCGCTGCTCGCCGCGGTCGTCGGCGCGGGCCTCGCGCTCGCCGGCGCCGGGGTGCAGACCCTGGTGCGCAACCCGCTCGCCGACCCCTACCTGCTCGGGGTGTCCTCCGGCGCGAGCGTCGGCGCCACGGCCGTCATCACCACCGGGGCGCTGGGTGCGCTCGGCACCTGGGCGCTGTTCACCGGCGCGCTCCTCGGGGCCCTCGCGGCCGGCGCGCTGGTCGGGGCGATCGCCGTCGCCCAGGGCGGGATCACCCCGATCCGGCTGATCCTCACCGGCACCGTGCTCGGCTCGGCGTTCTCGGCGACGGCGAGCTACCTGGTGTTCCGCTCCGGCGACCCGGCCGCCGCCCAGTCCGTGCTGTTCTGGCTGCTGGGGAGCCTGTCCGGGGCGCAGTGGGACCGGGTCGCGGTGCCCGCGGTGACCGTCGTGCTGCTGCTGGTCCTGCTCGCGGCGTTCAGCGGCTGGCTCGACGCGCTCACCGCCGGCCCCGACACCGCGGCCGCGCTCGGCGTGCCGGTGACCGCCGCCCGGTCGGCGCTGTTCGCGGTCTGCGCGGTCGCGGTCGGCGTGCTCGTGGCGGTCTCCGGCGCGGTCGGCTTCGTCGGCCTGGTCGTGCCGCACCTGGCCCGGCTGCTCGTCGGCTCCCGGCACCGGGTGCTGGTGCCGGTGACCGCGCTGGGCGGGGCGCTGTTCCTGGTCGTCGTCGACGTCGCCGCCCGGATCGCGGTGCGGCCCACCGAGATGCCGCTGAGCGTGGTCACCGGGCTGATCGGCGCCCCGGTGTTCCTGGTCCTGATGGGACGCCGGCGCTACCGGACCGCCGGGAGCCTGGCATGAGCCTGCGCGCCGAGGGTGTCACCTGCGTGCTCGGCGGGCGCAGCGTCCTGACCGGGGTCGATCTCGTGGTCGAGCCGGGCGAGGTGCTCGGCGTCGTCGGACCCAACGGCAGCGGCAAGTCCACCCTGCTGCGCGCCCTCGCGGGGATCCGCAGGCCCGCCGCGGGCCGCGTGCTGCTCGACGGCACGCCGCTGACCGCGCTGCGGGCCCGGCAGCGGGCCCGGCGGATCGCCTACGTCGGCCAGGAGGAGGACCTCCCCGCGGACCTGTCCGCCGGGGAGGTCGTCGCGCTCGGCCTGGTCCCGCACCGGCCGCCGTGGTCGGGCGGCGACGCGGTCGAGCGGGCCGCGGTCACCGCCGCGCTGGCCGCGGTCGACCTCGACGGTCTCGCCGGCCGGCCGGTCGACCGGCTCTCCGGCGGCGAACGGCGCCGGGTGCTGCTCGCCCGCGGCCTCGCCCAGGACGCCGGTGTCCTGCTGCTCGACGAGCCCACCAACCACCTCGACGTCCGGCACGCACTGGGCCTGCTGGAGCTGGTCCGGTCGCTGCGCCGGACCGTCGTGGTGAGCCTGCACGACCTCGACCTGGCCGACCGCTGGTGCGACCGCCTCGTCGTCCTGCACGACGGCCGGGCCGTCCCGGCCGTGTCCGACCTCGACCCCGGCACCGTCTCACGGGTCTTCGGGGTCGCCGCCGCCCGCGTCACGCATCCGGTGACCGGGCGGTCCCGCCTCGTGTTCGACTCGCTCAGGGAGAGCTCGTGACCCGTCCGCCACGCCTGTCCGCCGTCCTCGCCGCGGGGCTGGTCGCCCTCGCCGCATGCTCGGCACCCGCCCCGCCCCGCCGCCGCCCGCCGCCGCCGGTGACCCCGCCGGCACGGTCACCGTGCGGAACTGCGGGGCCGCGGCGTCGTTCCCGTCGCCGGCGCAGCGCATGTTCGTCAACGACGGCAACATGATCTCGATGGTCCTGGCGCTCGGCGCCCAGGACCGCGTCACCGCGGTGTCGAGCATGCAGCGCGACGCCGACACGCTGCGCCGCCACTACGGCGCCGCCGTCGACGGCCTGGCGCAGGCGGCGCCGGAGTACCCGACCCTGGAGACCGTCCTGGCCCGCGACCCCGACGTGATGGTCGCCGGCTGGAACTACGGCTACAGCGAGGAGAAGAACCTCACCCCGGCCCGGCTGCGCGAGCAGGGCATCGCCCCGTACGTGCTGACCGAGTCCTGCCGCCAGGTCGACGGCCAGCGCGCCCGCGGCATCGTCGACCCCTGGACGGCGCTGCGCGACGACCTGCACGGCCTCGGCACGATCACCGGGCACACCGCCGACGCCGACCGCGTCGTCGCCGACCTCGACACCCGGCTCGACGCGCTGGGGAAGGCACCGCAGGCCGCGACGCCGCCGACGGTGTTCCTGTTCGACAGCGGCACCGACACGCCCTTCTCCAGCGGCCGGTTCGGCGCCCCGCAGGCGATCATGGAGGCGGCCGGGGCGCGCAACGCGCTCTCCGACGTCGACGACACCTGGACCAAGGTCTCGTGGGAGCGGGTCGCGACGGCGCAGCCCGCCGCGTTCCTGTTCGTCGACTACCCGCCGCAGACCTTCGCCGAGAAGGTCGCGGTCCTCACGAGCCGTCCCGACACCCGCGACCTGCCCGCGGTGAAGGAGAACCGGTTCCTGAACCTGCCCTACGCACTGTGGACCTCGGGCCCGCTCAACGTCGACGCCGCCGAGCAGGTCCGGGCGGCGCTGGAACGCTGGAACCTGGTGCCCGCCTCGGGTCTCACCCCGAAGTCCGACGACGTGCCCCGCAGCTGAGCGCGGAGGTCCCGGGGGCGCCGTACGGCGCCCCCGGGACCGGGCCGGTCGGTCAGGTGATCGTGATGCCGCCGTCGACGGCCCAGGTCTGGCCGGTGACGTAGCCACCGGCGTGGGAGGCGAGGAACAGCACGGCCGCCGTCAGCTCCTCCGGGTCGCCCTTGCGGCCCATCGGGATCCGCTCGGTCATCCGCTCCAGGTAGCCGTCCTGGTACTGGTCGGTCATCTCCGAGGCGAAGAACCCGGGCGCGACCGCGTTGACCCGGATGCCCCGGCGGCCGGTCCACTGCTGGGCCAGGTCCCGGGTGAGGCCGACGATGGCGGCCTTCGACGCCGAGTACGCCGCCTGCGGCAGCGACGCGGTGGTCAGCCCCAGCACCGAGGAGATGTTGACGATGCTGGACCCGGCGCCCATGTGCGCCGCGCAGGCCTGCGCCATCCAGTAGGAGCCGTTGAGGTTGACGTCGACGACCCCGGTGAACTGCTCCGGGGTCTCCTTCAGGGCGGGCACCGCGGTGCCGATCCCGGCGTTGTTGACCAGCACGTCGAGCCGGCCGAACTCGTCGACGGCGGCCTGCGCCAGCGCCCGGCAGTCCTCGGGCTCGGCCACGTCGGTGGCGACGGCGACCGCGCGCCGCCCCGCCGCCTCCACCAGCGCCACCGTGTCGGCCAGCCTGTCGACCCGTCGCGCACCCAGCACGAGGTCCGCACCGGCCTCGGCGAGGCCCTTCGCGAAGGCCACACCCAGGCCGGACGAGGCACCGGTGACGACGACGACCCGGCCGTCCAGTCGGAACCGCTCCATCACAGTCACGCCGCGACCCTAACCCGGATCAGCCGGCGAGCTTCCCGGCGAGCTGGGGGACGAGCCGCTCCAGGGCGTACGGGGCGGACAGCACGCTGTTGTAGGTCATCGCGCCGCGGGTGTCGGCGTCGGGGACGACCACGTCCCCCCGGGCCACGACCGGGATCCGGCGCAGGACCGGGTCGGAGTCGACCTGCCGCCTCGCGCTGCCCTCGTCGGCGAGCGCGACGAGGACGTCGCCGTCGAGCAGCCGTGCCTGCTCCGGGGCGATCTCGACGTAGAAGCTCGTGTCGTCGTCCCGCTCGGCGATACCGGGCGGCTGGACGAAGCCGAGCCCGGCCATGAACTGGCCGCGCGCGTCGGCGTCGGTGAAGGCGCCGTACTTCCCGTCGAAGGGGAGCACGGTCGCGCCGACCTTCCCGCGGAACCCGGGGTGGGCGGCGTCGGCGTCGGTGAACGCGACGTCGGCGGTCCGGACGAGCTCCTCGCCGCGGGCGGTCTCACCCGGCGCCAGCAGCACGATCGGTCGACTTAGCACGCCGGGACGATGACCGAGCCTTGCCTCACCTGGAATGTCCGGATCGTCTCGAAGCACGCGTTCGCACCGGCGGCGGGCTGTCGCGCACCGGTGCGAACGCGCCGGGTCAGCCGCGCGGGCGGCGCTTGCGGGCCACGACGGCCCGGTAGAGCAGCGGGTCGCGGCTGGTCGCGAGCCGGTGCCGGTAGACGGTCGACCCGAGCTCCTCGAGTTCGCCGGACGCCAGCAGCGAGGAGATGAGGCCGGCGAACCCGGAGGTGTCGCCGTCGGCCAGGAAGTCGTCCCGCAGGGTGATCGCGACGAAGCCGTCGACCGCGACCATGTCGAACGCGGCACGGAACGCCGCGGGTGGGATGTCGCCGAAGCCCAGCGCGGCGACGCAGGTCAGGGCGTCGAAGCCGCCCGCGGAGATGGTCTCGGTGGTCTCGTCGTCCAGGCTGGTGAGGTCCACGACGTGGTAGTCGTCGTAGACCCCGGGGCGGTCCCGTTCGGCGGCGTCGCGGGCCTCGGCGAGGATGTCGATCCCCACCACCTTGCCGACGCCGCGGGCCCGCAGCTCCTCGGCGACGATGCCGTTGCCGGCGCCGACGTCGAGGACCCGCAGCCCGGACGGGTCGACGCCGACGGCGTCGAGCTGCTCGGCCAGCGCGCCGGCCACCACGGGCGGGGACTGGCACTGCAGGATGTCGTAGAACAGCTTCTCGTAAAGGCCCGGGATCTTGAAGAGTTCGTCGTAGTCGTGGAAGCGGTACTCGGTCCACCCGTGTCCGAGGTCCAGGACGCAGTACTCCGCGTCCTGCTCGAACGAGGTCGTGGGTTCCGGCAGAGCAAGCCGGTAGGTCGGTTCGGAACGCTCGACGGCCATGAAAATCCTTCCTGGTCGGGAACGGACACCTCGACGCTAGTGCACCCGACGCCTCCGATCGGGGTGAGCGACGTCGCACGGGCCGCGATGTGACTCGGCGGTAGGTGGTGACACGATCGGCTGCGGGAGACACCCGGAGATCACCGTGGATCAGCGAGGAGAGACATGACCCAGCAGCAGAGGACCGCCGTCGTGACCGGTGCGGCGCGCGGCATCGGGGCCGCCACCGCGATCAGGCTCGCCGCCGACGGGCACAAGGTCGCGGTGCTGGACCTGGAGGAGTCGGCCGCGAAGGCCACCGTCGAGGCCATCGAGTCCGCCGGCGGGACCGCGGCCGCGTTCGGCGCGGACGTCGCCGACGAGCAGGCCGTCGCCGCCGCCGTCGAGGCGGTCACCGAGCGCCTCGGCGCACCGACGGTGCTGATCAACAACGCCGGTATCACCAAGGACAACCTGCTGTTCAAGATGACCGTCGACGACTGGGACGCGGTCATGGGCGTGCACCTGCGCGGTGCGTTCCTGATGACCCGCGCGGTGCAGAAGCACATGGTCGACGCCGCCTGGGGCCGGGTCGTGAACCTCTCCTCGACCTCGGCGCTGGGCAACCGCGGCCAGGTGAACTACGCCGCGGCGAAGGCCGGCATGCAGGGCTTCACCAAGACCCTCGCGATCGAGCTCGGCAAGTTCGGCGTCACCGCGAACTGCATCGCCCCCGGCTTCATCGCCTCGGAGATGACCAAGGCGACCGCCGAGCGGATCGGCATGGACTGGGAGGAGTTCATGGCCGCCCGGGCCAGCGAGACCTCGGTGCAGCGTCCCGGCGCGCCCGAGGACATCGCCCAGACCGTGTCGTTCTTCGTCGACGAGCGCTCGTCGTTCGTCAGCGGCCAGGTCATCTACGTGGCCGGTGGCCCGAAGGCCTGACCCGCCCACGACGAACGGGCCGGCACCGCAGCTGCGGTGCCGGCCCGTCCGTCGTCGCGGGAGGGTGTCAGGAACTGCTGTTCATCGGCACGATCGCCCAGCCGGGGATGTCGTCCTGGCCGGGGACCGGCACCGCGTCGGCGGAGAGGTTGACGAGCAGCACCGAGCCGTCGGCCGCGCGGAAACCACCCAGCGACGAGCCGTCGGTCGCCCGGCCCAGCTCGACGGTGCCCTCACGGAGCTTGGGCACCAGCCAGCGCCACGCCTCGGTCAGCGGGGTCGGCCGGCCGCCGTCCTCGTCGGTCGCGGGGGTCCACAGCGACGAGTACTCGAGCGAGTTGCTGCCCTCGGGACCCCACAGCAGCGAGCCCTGGGTGCCGGAGCGGGCCATCGCCTGCAGGGCCGCGATCGTCGAGACCGCGCTGGCGGGGGAGGCGAAACCGGCCTGGGCGTCGGCGGGGACGTTGGCGTAGAACTCGGCCCACCAGATCGGCAGCTGCGTCCGTTCCTGGATCCAGCGGTCGATCACCGAGAACTTCTCGGCGCCGACGTCGACCGGGGAGATCGCGTCCTGCTGGCCGCGGTTGGTCGTGGAGCCGTCGACGACGATGAAGTCCGCGCCGACGTTGTTCCTCAGCCAGTAGTCCAGGACGTCCAGCGGGCGCTGGTCGAGCGCGCCCCAGGCGCCGCGGATGTCCGAGGCGTCGCCGGAGTCGACCGGGACGCTGCTCATCACCACGTACGGGCCGCCGACCTGCACGTCGGGCCGGACCGACTTCACCGCGCGGTACACCTCGTTGTACATCGTGGTGTAGCCCTCGTAGTCCCAGCGGTTCTCGGCCTCGTTGTAGAAGCCCTTGAGCTCGTTCCACACCAGGACGCGGTCGACCTGTGGGTACCGCTGCACGGCCTCCTTGGCCAGGTTGGCGTAGTCGGCGAAGTGCTCGGGCAGCGGCGCCTTCTCGAGCCGGTCCCAGCGGGTGTCGCCGCTGTCGCGCGGCGCGCCCTTCATCCAGTCCGGGGAGCAGCACAGCGTCAGCATCGCCTTGCCGCCGGTCTCCTCGGTGAGCTGCATCCGGCGGTCCAGCGAGCCCCACTCGAACTCGCCGGGCCGGGGCTCGGGGTTCAGCGTGCCGAAGCCCATGAGGTGGTGGTTCTGGTACTCCTGCCCGAGGCTCGACAGGATGTCGACGCCGCGCTGGCGGGCCTGCGCGGGCTCGGTGTCGTCGAGGCTGTCCTGGGTGTGGGTCACCCCGATCTCCATCGGGCCCGGCTGCTTGTCCCAGCGCCAGCCGTTCAGGTCGACGGCCTTCGCCGACGCCTCCAGCGCGGACGACGGCGCGGTGTCGCCGGTGGTGCCGCCGGTCCCCGAGGTGCAGGCGGCGAGGGCCAGGACCCCCGCGAGCAGCAGGGCCAGGGCCGGTGTCCGGCGCAGGCCGGGCCGGAACCGGGGGGTCCGCGACGGGGACCTCGGTCCCGGCGTCGTCGGGGCGGGACGGCGTGACGCTCGCACGGGGTGGTGACCTCACGTTCTGACCGGACGCGGCGCCGGGCGGATGCCGTGGCGCGCGCGGGCTCGTACTGACTCCTGCACTCCTGCGCGGGACGGTGTCCCGGCGAGGTGCTCCCAGCGTGTCAGGGGCCTCCTGTGACCTGCCTGAGAGAACCTCGCGAACGACCGGAGCCGGCCGGGGCCCGCTCTCAGACGTTCGGAGCAGAGTAGGGCCGCGGTTCGCGAGGGCTGCACGCAGCCCCGCCGCGCAGGTGAACCCGCTTGTCGCGCAGCGTGTACACCCGGTCGGCCCGCGGCAGCACCGCCGGGTCGTGGGTGATGACCAACACGGCCCGGCCCGCCGCGGCGGCGAGCAGGTCGTCGAGGACGGCGTCGCGGGTGTCCGGGTCGAGGTGCGCGGTGGGCTCGTCGAGCACCAGCACCGCGGGGTCGACGAGCAGCGCGCGGGCCAGTGCGAGCCGTCGGCGCATCCCGCCCGAGAGCCGGGCGCCGTGCGCGCCGACCTCGTCGTCGAGGTCCAGGCCGGTGAGCCCGACCCGGCGCAGGACGTCCCCGAGGTGGGCGTCGTCGGCGTCGGGGGCGGCCAGGCGCAGGTTCTCCCGGACCGTCGAGTCGAACACGTGCGGGTCGGCGGGCACCCCGGAGACCACCGCACGGACCTCGTCGGGCGGGCGCAGCGCCAGGTCGTGCCCGTCGAGGCGGACCGTCCCCGCGCGCGGGTCGAGGAACCGGAACAGCACCGCGGCCAGCGTCGACTTGCCCGACCCGCTGGCACCGACCAGCGCCACGACCTCCCCGCGATCGACGTCGAGGTCCACCCCGTGCAGGACGGTGCGGCCGCGCCCGTCCGGTCCCGGCCCGGGCCAGGCGGCGGTGAGCCCGCGGACCCGCAGGTCACCACGGTGCGGCAGCGGCTCCGGCCCCGGGGCGCGGTGCACGACGGCGGGTGCGGCGTCGAGCACCGGCACCAGCCGGGCCAGCCCGGTACGGACCGCGGCGAGCCGGGCCGCGGCGGCCGGCAGCGGCGCGACGATCTCGAACGCCGCCAGCGCGGTCAGCACCAGCACGGCCAGCGGGACCGCATCCAGCGCACCGGCGTCGACGGCGGCGACGCCCAGGAGCAGCGTCCCGGCCAGGGTGAGCCCGGCGACCAGGGCGCCGGACCCGGCGCCGAGGCCGAGCAGCGCGGCGTCGCGGCGGGCGGTGCGGGTCAGCTCGGCGTCGGCCCGGGCGACCGCGTCGACGGCGTGGCCGGTCGCGCCGTGGGCCAGCAGCTCCGAGCCGCCGTCGAGCAGGTCGACCAGGGCGGTCGCGAGCCGGTCCCGCGCGACGCCGGCGCGCTCGGCGGGCCGCCGCGACAGCGCCGCGGCGAGCGCGGGCACCGCGACCCCGGCGAGCAGCAGCCCGGCGGCGAGCAGCGCCCCGCCGGGGACGTGGAGCGCGGTGGCGAGCAGCACCGCACCGGACCCGGCGACCGCGGCCGCGACGACCGGGAGCACCCCGCGCACCACCAGGTCCTGCACCGAGTCGGTGTCGCCGACCAGCCGGGCGACCAGCTCGCCGGACCGGAACCGGCGCACCGGCTCGGTGGCGGCGAGCCGGGCGTAGACGCGGCCGCGCATGTCCGACAGCGCCCGCAGCGCGGCGTCGTGCCCGACCAGCCGCTCGGCGTAGCGGGCCACCCCGCGCCCGACACCGAGGGCACGGGTCAGCACGACGGCGACCGACAGCGCCGTCACCGACGGGTGCTGGGCGGCGGTGGCGAGCAGCCAGGCGGCCAGTGACAGCAGCCCGGCGCCGCAGGCGGTGGCGAGCGCGCCGAGCAGCGCGCCGCCGACGACGCCGCGCAGCCGGGGCGCCAGCACGCTGCGGGCCAGCGACCAGGGGCTCATCGGAGTCCCCCGGCGGGTGTGGTCGCGACCGGGGTGATCGTGACGGTGCGGTCGGTGTGCCCGGCCCAGCCCGCGTCGTGCGCGACGACGACCGCGGTGCGCCCGCGCAGCAGCTCGGCGGCCGCGGTACGGACCGCGTCGGCGGAGTCGGGGTCGAGGTGCGCGGTCGGCTCGTCGAGCAGGACCAGCGGGGCGTCGCGCAGGAACGCCCTGGCCAGCGCGACCCGCTGGCGCTCGCCCGAGGACAGCTGCGCGCCGCCCTCGCCGAGCACGGTGTCCCAGCCGTGCGGCAGCCGGGCGACGACGGCGTCGAGCCCGGCCCGGTGCGCGGCGGCGCGCACGGCGTCGTCGGTGACGGTGGCGCGGTCGGGCCCGGCACCGAGGCGGACGTTGGCGGCGACGGTGTCGGCGAACAGGTGCGGCTGCTGCGGCACCCAGGCCACCCCGCGGCGCCAGGCGTCGAGGTCCAGGCCCGCGAGATCGGCGCCCGTGCCGTCGCGGCCGTGCACGGTGACGGTGCCGCCGGTGGGGGCGACCATGCCGAGCAGCACGCCGAGCAGGGTGGACTTCCCGGCCCCGGACGGACCGCGCAGCAGCACCGTCTCCCCGGGGGCGAGGTCCAGCGACAGCCCGGCGACGGCGTCGGCGTCGGAGCCGGGGTAGCGCACCCGCAGCCCGTCGACGGTCAGGCCGCGCCCGGCCGGGTCGGCCGGTGGCACCGGCGCGGTCCCGCCGGTCGCGCCGCCGGCCGGGCGGTCCAGCTCGGCGAACACCTGCCGGGCCGCGGCGACGCCCTCCATGCTGGCGTGGAACCGGGCTCCGACCTCGCGCAGCGGCAGGTAGGCCTCCGGGGCCAGGACCAGCACGAACAGCGCGGTGGCGTAGTCGAGGTCCCCGTAGAGCAGCCGCAGCCCGACCTCGACCGCGACCAGGGCGACGGCGAGCGTCGCGAGGACCTCCAGCACGAACGCCGACAGGAACGCGACCCGCAGGGTGCCGGTCATGGCGTGCCGGTGGGAGTCGGTCGTCTCCCGGACCTTGCCCGCGACGACCTGCGCGCGGCGGAACAGCGCGAGCGTCGGCAGCCCCTGTACGACGTCGAGGAAGTGTCCGCCGAGACGCGACAGCAGCCGCCACTGGCGGTCGGTGCGGGCCCGGGTGTGCATCCCGACCAGGGCCATGAACAGCGGGATCAGCGGCAGCGTGACCGCGATGACGACCGCGGAGATCCAGTCGGCGTCGGCGACGACGACCAGCACCGCGACCGGGACCAGCACCGCGAGCACCAGCTGGGGCAGGTAACGGGCGAGGTAGTCGTCGAGGGCGTCGAGGCCGCGGGTGGCCAGGGTGACGATCTCGCCGGAGGACCGCTGCGGGTCCGGTGCGGCGAGGGCGAGCCGGCGTACGAGCTGCATCCGCAGCTGGGACTTGGCGCGGGCGGCGCTGCGCAGTGCCGCGGACTCCGCGCCGTAGGACAGCAGCGCCCGCGCCACCGCGACGACGGCGACGCCCCCGACCAGCCAGGCCAGGGTGTCGAGCCCGGCGCCCGGCCCGGTGCGCGCGCCGTCGAGGGTGAACGACGGCGTCACCCCGGCCACCACCCGCGACACCAGCCAGGCCTGGGCCAGGATCAGCCCGGTCGCGGCGACCCCGCAGACCGCGGCGACGGCCAGGTGCACCCGGACCGCGCTCGCCGTGCGCAGCAGCCGGGGGTCGACCGGCGGGCCGCCCGCGGGCGGCGCCCCGCCGGTGGTGATGGACGGGGTGGACACGGTCGTCATCGTGGTGCCGGCACCGCGGTGTCGCCAGGGTCGGAGGTCCCGGCCGGTGCGACCCGCGTCCCGCCGAGACGCCGGCGGAACACCCAGTAGCTCCAGGACTGGTAGCCGAGCACCAGCGGCAGGAACACGGCCGCGATCCAGGACATGACGCCGAGCGTGTACGGCGCGGACGCCGCGTTCGCGACGGTCAGGGTGTGCGCGGGGTCGGTCGTCGAGGGCAGCAGCGTCGGGTACAGCTGCCCGAACAGCACGACCGACAGCCCACCGATCGCGAGCGCGGTGGCGGTGAACGCCCACCCCTCGCGGTCGAGCAGCAGCGCCACCCCGGCCGCGGCGAGGGCCGCCCCGGAGACCCAGGCGACGGTGGTGGTCCAGGACGGCTCGCGCAGCGCGAGCGTCGCGGCCAGGAACGCGACGGTCACCAGCAGCACCGGGACCACCGCGCGCAGCGCGAACCGCCGCGCCCGGTACCGCACCGGCCCGTCGGTCTTCAGCGCCAGGAACACCGCGCCGTGCAGCAGGAACAGCGCCGTGGTGACGACACCGCCGAGCAGCGCGTAGCCGTTCAGCAGGTCCGCGAGCGACGCGGTGACCACGGTGTTCTGCCCGCCGCCCGGGGCGCTGAGGACGGTGGGCAGGCCACGGACCAGGTTGGCGAGGACCATGCCCCACACGAACGCCGGCACCAGCGAGCCGAGGCCGATCATCAGGTCCCAGCGGGCCTTCCACGGCGCGTCGGAGCGCTTGTGCCGGTACTCCAACCCGACCCCGCGCACGATCAGGCCCAGCAGGACGAGCAGCACCGGCAGGTAGAGGCCCGACAGCATGGCGGCGTACCAGGCGGGGAACGCGGCGAACATCGCGCCGACGGCGGCGATCAGCCACACCTCGTTGCCGTCCCACACCGGGCCGATCGCACCGAGGGCGACCTCGCGGTCGTCCTCGTCGTCGCGGCCCAGGACGCGGACCAGCATGCCGACGCCGAAGTCGAACCCCTCGAGCACCAGGTAGCCGGTCCACAGCACGGCCACGGCCAGGAACCAGATCGTGGGCAGGTCCATCGTCGTCCCTCCGGGGTCAGTAGCTGAACGCCGCGGGGCGGCGCTCGTCGGGCCCGGCGGCGTCGCCGTCCGTGCCGTCGCGTGGGCCGTCTGCGTCGTCGGTGGTGTCGTCGGTGTAGGGGAGTGCGGCGCCGGGGCCCGCCTGCACGTAGCGGAACAGCAGCCGCACCTCGACGACGGCGAGCACGCCGTAGAGCGCGGTGAACGCGGCGAGGGAGAACGCGACCTGGCCCAGGCTCACGCCGGGGGACACGCTCTGCGCGGTGAGCAGTTCGCCGTGCACCGTCCAGGGCTGGCGGCCCACCTCGGTCAGCACCCAGCCGGCGATGTTCCCGGCCAGCGCCGCGGGCAGCGCGGCGACCACGCCGCGGTAGGCCCACCGCGGGAGCCGCCCGGCCGGAGCCGGTGCGCCGTCGCGGGTGAACCCGGGCAGCCGGCCGCCGCGGGTCAGCCAGAGCCCGGCCGTCGCGACCGCGACCCCGGCCAGGCCGAGGCCCATCATCAGCCGGAACGCCCAGTAGAGGACGGCGATGTTGGGCCGGTAGTCCCCGGGCCCGTAGAGCGCCTCGTACTGCGCCTGCACGTTCTCGATGCCCTGTACCGGGCCCCACGGGCTGCCGGTGGCCAGGAAGCTCAGGACGCCGGGGATCTGCACGTTGACGTGGTTGCGGCTGCCCTGGACGTCGCCGACGGCGAACAACGAGAACCCGGCCGACTCCTCGGTCTGCCACAGCGCCTCGGCCGAGGCGAGCTTCATCGGCTCGTAGGTGGCGGCCAGCTTGGCCTGGTGGTCACCGGAGGCGATGACCAGCACCCCGGCCACGAGGGTGACGAGGAACCCGGCGCGCAGGGTCTTCCGGAACAGCGCGTGCTCGCTCGGGTGCGGGGCCGTGTCCCCGGGACGGCCCCAGCGCTCGCGCATCAGCTTCCAGGAGCTCACCGCGGCGACGAACAGGCCCGCGATCAGGAACGCCGCGGCGACGACGTGCAGGTAGGTCGACCAGGCCTGGGGGTTGGTCAGCACGGCGCCGATGTCGGTGAGCCGGGCCCGGCCGGTGGCGCGGTCGACCTCGTAGCCCACCGGGTTCCGCATCCACGCGTTCGCCGCGAGGATGAAGTACGCCGACAGGTTCGACCCGAGCGCGGCGGCCCAGATGCAGGCCAGGTGCACGCCCTTCCGCAGCCGGTCCCACCCGAAGATCCACAGTCCGATGAAGGTGGACTCCAGAAAGAACGCGATCAGCGCCTCCATCGCCAGCGGCGCGCCGAACACGTCGCCGACGAAGGTGGAGTACGCGCTCCAGTTCATGCCGAACTGGAACTCCTGGACGATCCCGGTGACCACGCCCATCGCGAAGTTGATCAGGAACAGCTTCCCGAAGAACTTCGTCGCCCGGAGGTACTCCTCCTTGCCGGTGCGTACCCACGCGGTCTGCAGCGACGCCACGATCACCGAGAGTCCGATGGTCAGCGGCACGAACAGGAAGTGGTAGATCGTGGTGATCCCGAACTGCCAGCGTGCCAGGTCGAGCGCGTCCATCCGGACCTCCCGAGCGAAGTTTTACGTCCTGTAGTTTTACCGGAAGTAGAAGATCAATGGGGAACCGGGCCCGGTGGACCTGGACACGCGGGTCGCGGCGGGGCTGCTCAGCCGCCGGTGCGCGGGTCGAAGGCGCCGTGGCGGCGCAGCACGTCGAGCACCTGTGGCAGGTCGGCGAAGGCCCGTTCGACGTCGGCGGGGGCGGCGACGCGGTGTGCGTTCGCCTCGACGTAGGCGCGGACCGCGGCGTCGAACCGCTGTGCGCCGACGGCGTCGCGGCCCGCGAACAGGGCGGCGGCACCCTGGTCGTAGACGCCGTCGACGAGGTCGGTGAACCCGCCGCGGGAGTCCCAGAACGACACGGGGGCGCCGATCGGGCCCGCGACGTCGCCGGGCCCGAAGCTGCCGATCCGGTACAGGTCGCGCTGCCCGGCGACCATGGCCTGGGCCCAGGTCGTGAACGCCTCGTCGAGCCAGGGGTCGCGGGCCTGGTCGTTGCCGACCAGCGCGTAGAACCAGGAGTGGGCGATCTCGTGCGCGGTCAGCGACGGGCGGGTGGCGTCGTCGACGTCGCCGAACTGCAGGTGGGTCGGGAACTCGACGCCGTCGCTCTGGGTGGGGACGACCGTCAGCCACAGGTCGGAGTAGGGGTACGGGCCGAGCAGCCGCTCCAGGGCGGGCAGGAAGCGGGCGACCTCGCGCTGCCAGTCCTGCGCGGAGCCGCGCAGCTCGCCGCCGCGTCGGGCCCCCGCGCGGCCCTCGGTGGGCAGCGCGACGTGCACCCGGGTGGTCCCCACCGTGGACTCGGCGACCTCGTAGGCGCCGACGGCGACCGCGACGTCGCGGACCGCGTCGGCGGTGAAGGTGCGGGTGAGGCGCCCGCCGCCGGCGTCGCGGGTGCCGGTGGCCGTCCCGACGCCGACGACCTGCTGGTCGGCCGCCGCGGTGACGGCGAGCGAGGCGAGCCGGTAGTCCTCGGCGACGACGGTCTCGCCGGACATCCGCACCGCGGGGGTGCGGACCCAGCCGCGGCCGCGGACCCGGTCCAGCACCGGCAGCGGGCTGCCGAGCCAGGCGGTGCCCGCCGACGGGGAGTGGCCGATGCGTTCGGTGGAGTCCTCGCCGAGGGTGAGGGTGAACCCGAGCTGCGCGGTGACGGTGGTGCCCGCGTCGACGCAGGACGGCAGCGGCAGCTCGACGAGCGTGCCGGGCGCGCCGTCCGGGGCGCCCGCCTGCTCGGTGCGCGGGGTGACCGGGATGCCGTCGACGCTCGCGTCGGTGACCCGGGACGAGCCGCCGCCGGAGACGACGGTGGGCCGGTTGGTCCAGAGCCGGAAGACCAGCTCGCAGATCCGGGCGTCGGGGGTGAAGCGGACGGTCTGGCGGCCGGTGGCCGAGGACAGGTCCGGTGCGAGGTCCAGCGACGCGTCGACGACCGGGCGCTGCGGCGACGGGGCTGCCCGCTCGACCCGCGGCACGCCGGCCGCGCAGCCTCCCAGCACGGCCAGGACGACGGCGACGCCGACGAGGGCACGGCGCCGCCGGGTCAGGTCGATCATGACGGCGAGGCTATCCGTGGTGCCCGCGGGCGGCGAACGGCGTGCGGCACCGCCCGGCTACGCCACCCGATCGCGGGCCCGGCCGCGCAGCCGGTCCCGGACGGCGTGCGCGGGCGCCGACACGACGGTCTCCAGGGGGCCGCGCCCGACCGCGCGCCGCCACGCCAGCCCGATCCCGACCGCGACGGCGATCTGCCACAGGTAGCCCTCCCAGGGGCCCAGGTCGTCGAGCGGGGAGTTCATGAACAGGATCGAGCCGACGTAGAGGGTCAGCGTCATCGACCCGGCGGCGGCGAGCGGGCGCAGCAGATGTCCCAGCAGCGGGGCGGCGCCGCGGGTGGTGACCGACGCCAGGAGCAGGACCGCGCCGAGCACGGCGAGCGCCGACCCGGTGGTCTGGAGAATGTCGAGCGGGGTGCCCGAGTGCGGCGCGACGGTCGCCAGCCACCACCACGTCGAGGTGGGGGTGACGCCGTCGGGGTAGCCGGTGACGACGTCGGCGATCGTCGGGGCGCTGTCGAGGATCGACGGCGGGCTCACCGCGGCGATCGCGGCGTACCCGCCGCCCGGGCCGAGCAGCCACATCGACAGTCCGGTGGCCGCCGTCGCCGCGACGACGCCGCCACCCAGCAGCGCGGCCGCCGTGCGCCGGTCCGACAGCCGCAGCCGTCCGACGACGATCCCGACCGCCATGTAGGCGAGCCAGACCACCGCCGGGTAGGCGCCGGTCAGGGTCAGCTCCGACAGCAGCGCGCCGGGGTCGGTGACGAGGTCGGGCACCGAGGGGTTGCCGAGGTCGGGCACCGGCAGGAACGGGCGCACCAGGTGCGAGAGGACCGGTATCCCGAGACACAGCAGCACCGCGAGCGGCGCGAGGATCCGGGTCGGGAGCGCGACCAGCGGGATCGCGAGCAGGAACGCGACCGCGTAGTAGGGCAGGATCAGCGCCGCGATCGACGGGTCGGTCCAGCTCAGGGCCAGTGCCAGCACCATGAGGACCCCGGCGCGGGTGGCGAGCATCGCCGCCGCGGCGCGCAGGTCCGGGCCGGTGCGGACCCGGTCGCGCCCGGTCATGAACGCGAACGAGACCCCGGCGAGGACGGCGAATAGCGCCGCGGAGCGGCCGCCGAACACGAGGTAGCTGGGCGTGGGTGTGCCGTCGTCGGTGGCCTCGACGAGGGCGTGCACGGCGATGATGCCGAGCAGCGCGACCCCGCGGGTGGCGTCGACACCGATCAGGCGCTCGCGGGGCGGCGCGGGCTCCGGCGCGGCCGGCGCGGCCGGCGCGGCCGGCGCGGCCGGGGGAGCCGGGGGAGCCGGGGGAGCCGTGGCCGGGGCGGGCATGGACCGGGTCGCGGCCGGGAGCACGGTGGTGGTCTCGGCGGCGTCCGGTGGTGCGGCCGCGGCGCGCTGGGTCCGCCCGGGGACCGGCGGTGCCGGCGGGGGACCGGCGGTGCGGGGGGCCGGGACGGCGACGGTCGTCCCGGGCGTGGTGCCGGGCGGACCGGACGGGCGGCGCGGCCGGCTCCCGGCCCGGGTGGCGGAGTCCGGCCGTCCCTCCGGGGTGCGGTGGGTGCCGGTGCCGCTCCGCCGGGGGGCGTCCGTCCGGGGCGCCGCGGTCGGCGGGGCTGCGGTCGGCGGGGCTGCGGTGTGCGGCGGGGCGGTGTGCGGCGGGGCGGTGTGCGGCGGACCGGTGCGCGACGCCGCGGTGGGCGGCTGCGGTGGGGTGGTCGACGGCGCGCCCGGTACGGGGACGAGGGCGGGCACCGGCGGCCGGGACGACGCGGGGCGGTCGGCGCCGCGGCGGTGGCTGCCGGGCGGCTGCGGTCGGGTCATGTCAGAACCTCGTCGATCAGCTGGTGCCCGAGGTCGCGGGCGTCGGCCGGGTGCAGGCCGGCGTCGGCGAACCAGTCGGGACCGGCCTCGGGGTGCGGGCCGACGACGCCGACCCGGCCGCGCCCGAACGGGGTCACGGCGGCGGCGACGAGCCCGTCGGGGTAGCGGGCGAGGACGGTGCCGGAGTCGAGCAGGAAGTGCGGGCCGTCCTGGAAGAACAGGGTGCGGTCGCGGCCGCGCCAGTCGAGCCGGACCAGGGCGTCGCCGTCGTGGCCGACGGTGGCGCCGGGGGAGTCGATCCAGCGGTCGGTGTCGCCGGGCAGCAGCCCGAACCCGGGGGTGGCCCCGGCCAGGTAGCCGCCCAGACAGAACCCGAGGTAGCGGCCGCCGTCGCCGACCCAGTCGCGCAGCGGACCGGCCACCGGCCGCATCGTGCGCCACGCGGCGGACAGGGTGCCGCCGCCGGGCTGGGCGTAGAGCGTCGCGCGGGCGAGGGTGTCCGCGGTGAGCGGGAGCCGTTCGCGCGGGCCGGTGTAGTGCACCTCGAACCCGTGCCGCGACGAGGCCAGCAGCGCCGCCACCGACTCCGCGCACCCGGTCGGCTGCGACGCCGGTCCGCGGTAGACCAGCGCGACCGGGCGGCCGGTGCCGACCGGGTCCGGGGCGCGGCGGCCGAGCAGCCGGTCGAGCAGCCTCACCGCGGGCCCGGCCCGGATCGGGCGGGGCGGCGGTCGCGGGGGCGCGACACCGGGGGCGGGGCCGTCCCCGGTCCCGGCTGGTGTGGCACGGCCGGGAGGGCCCGTTCGGTGCGTTCCGTGGAACGCGCCACCGGTCCCTGCCCGCGTTCCGCGGAACCTGCTCCGGGGCTCCGTCCGCGGTCCGCGGAACGCGGCGTCGGGCCCGGGCCGTGCCCGGCGGCAGCTGCTCCGGTGGTCTGTCCGCGTTCCGCGGAACGCGGCGTGGGGGCCGGGCCGTGTTGCGCGGAACGCGCCGTGGGGCCCGGCCCGCCGTCGCCCGCACCGACGACCGCGCCGGCGCGGTCCTCGTGGCCCGCGGCGGCGTGGCGGTGCGGCGCACGGGACGTGCCGCCCGGCCGGGCGGGGGCGCGGCGGCCGTGCCCGGCACCGGCGGGTCCGCCTCCGGGGGCACCGGTCGAGCCGGTGGCGCCCGCGCGGTGCCGGCCGGTGCTGCCGCGGCGCGGGGCCTGGCGCCCGGCCAGTACGGAGCGCATCAGCAGCGTGCGGCCCGGGTCGTCGGCCCCCTGCACCCGGGTGAGGACCATCGTCCGCTCCGGGTCGACGGCCGCGACCCGCACGGTCGCGGCCACGGTCTCCGGCGCCACGGCAGGCGGCACGGCAGGCGGCACGGCCGGTGCCGCGGCGGAGGCCTCCGGGACGGGCCGGATCCCGGCGTCGGCCGGAGCCGCGTCGGGTACCGCGCGGGCGGTGATGCCCCGGTAGCGGGTGCCGGGCGGCAGGTGCTCGCCCTTCATCACCAGCGACAGCGGGTCGAGCCGCGCCCCGGCGCCGACGACGGCGTCGTAGAGCACGATCGCCCGGTCCCCGACCGACGCGCCGTCCGCGATCGACACCGTCGACATCTTCATGACCCGGTCCTCGAACAGGTGGGTCTGCAGCGACACGTCCCGCCCGACGACGGCGTCGTCCCCGATCTCGACCAGGTCGTACTCGGTGAGGTAGGTCGTCGACACGCAGGTCCGGCGCCCGATCCGGGCTCCGAGCAGCCGTAGCATCGGCGGCAGCAGCGGGGTTCCGGACAGCATGCTCAGCAGCCCGGGCACCGCGGAGGCCTCGTACAGCCCGGTGACGAACTCCGAGCGGCGCACGAAGCGGCTCCACAGCGGCTCGGTCCGCGGCCGGTAGGTGCCCACGACCAGCCACTTCACCGCCGCGACCAGCAGGACCAGCGCGAGCGCCGAGGCCAGCGCCAGCACCGGTGCCGCCAGCACGACCTGCCACGCCGCGCCGGTGCGGGCCACGTCGGACAGCCCCTGCAGGAACAGGTAGATCGACACCGAGATCGCCGAGGCGGGCAGGGTGGCCCGCAGGAACTCGATGCCGAGCCGCTCGGCGACGCGGCGCCGCGACGGAGCGAACGTCAGCGACTCCGGGTGGTCCCCGGAGTCCTGGCGCACCGGCAGGTGCATCGCCGGGGACCCCAGCCAGGTGGTGTCGCGCGGCACGCCCGACGCCGGGGGCACCGTCGCGACACCGATCAGCGACTCGTCGCCGAGCGTCGACCCGGCCGGGACGACGGCGGCGTTCCCGACGAACGCGCGCCGACCCACCAGCGTCGGACGGCGGACCATCCAGCCGTTGTGGAAGGTCGCGCTGCCCACGCTCGCCATGTCCGCGACGAAGCTGCCCTGGGAGATCGTCAGCATCTCCGGGTCGATGTGCGAGGCGGTGGACACCTCCGCGCCGCGCCCGATCCGGGCGCCGAGCAGCCGCAGCCAGCCGACCGTGTAGAGCGTCGAGTACAGCGAGTTGGTGTAGGTCAGGCTCATCTCCAGCAGCTTGTCGCCGAACCACTTGCGCAACCCCAGCGCGGAGCGCGCCGGGAAGACCCCGGGCCCGGTGCGGGGCGCGACGACCCGCCGGCCGACGGCCACCAGCACGCAGACCGTCACCACGAACACCGGCCCGACCAGGGCGGCGACGAGCAGGGCGGGGCCGTCGCCGAACAGCAGCAGCGAGGACCACACCAGCAGCACCGCCGGGACCAGCGCCAGCAGCGACACCAACTCCAGCGCGGCGATCCCGGCCAGTGCGGCCGCCCGCTGCGGCCGCGTCCAGGACGGCGCGGGGCCGCGCTCGGTCAGCTCGGCGACCGCGGCGTCGGCGGCGTCGGGCACCGCGGGGGACCCGGCCCAGTGCTCGCCGGGCGGCACCACCTGGTCCGCGGCGAGCGCGGACTGCTCCCCGACGACGGCGTCCGCGCCGACCACCGCACCCGGTTCGACGACCGCGCTGGCGCCGACGTGGGCGCCCTCGCCGACCGCGATCTGGGCGACGGTCACCCAGCCGTCGGCCAGCGTCCAGGGCCGTAGCGCGGCGCCGTAGCCGACGGTGGCGCCGTCGCCGATCCGCAGCAGCGCGGGCATCGACAGCACCGAGGTGCCCAGGTGCACGTCGCGGCCCACGGCGGCGCCGAGCATCCGCAGGTAGGCCGGGGCGAGCGGACCGCCGGACAGCACCGGCAGCGGCGACATCGACAGCAGCAGGTCCGCGGCCCACAGCCGCAGGTGCACCCGTCCCCACATGCGGTACCGGCCGGGTGCGACCCGGGCGGTGAGCCCGCGCACGGCGAGCGGGGCGAGCAGCCAGCGCTGCAGCAGGAAGATCGCGGTCGCGCCGACGGCGAGCTGGGCCAGCACGTCCGGGGCGACCCGGCCGCTGTGCCAGGCGTACACCCCGGCCGCGGGCAGGGTCATCACCAGCATCAGGACGAACAGCCCGGCGCCCTGCGCGGTCCCGGCGGCGGAGTAGCGGCGCCGGGAGTGGCGCAGCGGCTCCGGGCGCGGGGGCGGGGGCACTGAGCCGTCGCCGCCGTCGCCCGCCGCGTCGGGGTCCAGCGCCGCGGCCAGGCCACGGACCGTCGGGTGCTCGTACAGGTCGCGCACCGCGGGGGAGCGGCCGACGCCGCGTTCGCGCAGCAGGGTCACCAGCCGGGCGGCGAGCAGCGAGTGCCCGCCGAGCTCGTCGAAGAAGTCGGCGGTGACCGAGACCTGACCCGCGTCGAGCGCCAGCACCTCGGCGAGCACCGCCCGGACCCCGGTCTCCAGCTCGGTCGACGGCTCGACGTGCGGGCCGTGGGCCACCACGATCCGCGGCCCGGACGGGGCCGGCAGCTTCGGCCGGTCGACCTTGCCGCTGGGCATCATCGGCAGGGCGTCGAGCACCTCGAGGTAGCCCGGCACCATGTACTCGGGCAGCCGGGTCCGCAGCAGCTCGTGCAGCGCCGCCCGGTCCACCGGCCCGCCCGGCCCGGCGGCCGGGACGACGTAGACGGTCAGCTCCTCACCGGTGCCGTCGTCGGTCTTCGCGACCGCGGCGACGGCGCTCTCCACGTCCGCGTGCTCCAGCGCGACGGTCTCGATCTCGCCCAGGTCGACGCGGTGCCCGCGGATCTTGACCTCGTCGTCGGCGCGGCCCAGGTAGACGATCTCGCCGTGCTCGTCGAACCGGGCGAGGTCACCGGTGCGGTAGAGCCGTCCGTCGCCGTTGGCCGGTGCCGCGGGGTGGCGGACGAACCGGTCCGCGGTCTTCTCCGGCAGGTTGACGTAGCCGATGCCGACCCCGGGGCCGCCGATGCAGAGCTCGCCGACCTCGCCGCGGGCGACCTCGCGCAGGGAGTCGTCGAGGATCACCGCGGAGTAGGTGGGCACCGGGCGCCCGATCGTGACCGGCTTCCCCGGGTGCAGCTCGCCCCAGGTGCAGGTCACGGTGGTCTCGGTGGGGCCGTAGGTGTTGAGCATCCGGCGCCCGGGGCGCGCCCAGCGCTCCACCAGGCCGGCCGGGCAGGCCTCGCCGCCGACGAGCAGGGTGCGCAGCGCGGGCAGCTCCCGCGGGATCGTCGCCAGCAGGGTCGGCACGCAGCACAGCACGGTGACGCCGGTGTCGGCGAGGAAGTCGCCCAGCTCCGCGCCGATCCGGCGTGAGTCCGTCGGCCCGACGACGAGTGTCGCCCCGGCGGCGAAGGTCGGCCAGATCTCCTCGATCGAGAAGTCGAAGGAGATCGTCATGCCCTGGTAGACGCGGTCGTGCGGACGGACGTCGTAGACGCGGGTGATGACGTGCACGAAGTTGCAGATGCTGGGGTGGGCGATCGCGACGCCCTTGGGCCGCCCGCTGGAGCCCGAGGTGTAGATGATGTAGGCCAGCGGCGCCGGGTCCGGGTCGACCGCGACCGGGGCGAGCGGGTGACGGGGGAGCGCGGCGACGACGTCGACGCAGGTGTCGAGCAGCACCAGCCCGGGCGTGGGCAGCTCGCCCGCCAGGTCCGAGGTGGTGACCAGCAGGTCCAGCCCGGCGTCCTCGCGGATGTAGCCGACCCGGTCCGCCGGGGCCGCCGGGTCGATCGGGACGAACGCGGCGCCGGTCTTGCCGATCGCCAGCAGCACCGCGTAGGTCCGCCAGGTCCGGTGCAGCAGGATCCCGACGCGCCGGCCGGGGCCCGCGCCGAGCCCGGCCAGGTGGCGGGCGAGCTGGTTCGCGCGCGCGTCCAGCTCGGCGTAGGTCAGCTCCAGGCCGCCGTCCTGCAGCGCGACCGCCCGCGGGGTCCGGGCGACCGTGGCCTCGAAGAACCGGTGCAGGCGGTCCGGGTGTCGCGCGGGCGCTCCGGCCGGGGCCGGGCGCGCCACGGCGACCCCCGCGCGGGGCGGGGACATCGTCACGTGCCGTCATCTCCCTACACGGCGACGGGACGCTTTCTGCGGTCCGGCTGGGGAGCAACCCTGTGGGTTCAGGGGTGCGGACCGGTGAGGCCGCCGTGGTCCCCCGTGACATCGCCACGGGATCGGGACCCGTTACGGCGAGCAACTAAGCGATACGCGCTCAGTTTTACGGAGTGTGCCCGCTCACAGGCCGTGCTGCCCCGGCCGGGGTCCCCGGGTCCTCCGTCCGGCCCAGTCAGGCGACGGCGAGCGTGCGGCGCAGGAAGTCCACCTGTGCGGTCACGGACCGCTCGAACACCTCGCCGAGGTAGATGTCGAAGTGCCCGCACGGCAGCTCCAGCACCTCCGAGCCCGCCCCGGCCCGTGCGGCGACCGCGCGCACCGACGCCGGCGGCGCGATCGAGTCCCGCGCCGCGACGACGACGAGGATCGGCGCCCGCAGCCGCGCCGCCGCCGTCACCGGGCGGTTCAGCGGGATCCGCAGCGCGCCCCGGGCCCGCATGGTGTTGCGGAACCCGGGTCCGGTGATCGAGGAGTAGCCGCTCTCGGCGTCGTGCGAGGTGATCGCCGCGGTCGACCCGGGCGGTCCGAACACCGCGATCCGGTGCGGCGGGCGTCCGAGCAGCTCGGCGGCGGCGTCACGCAGTCCGTGCCCGGTGAGGCGGGCCAGCTGCCCGGGTCCGGCGTAGCGCAGGATCTCCAGCAGCGCGGCGGTCCCGTCCATCGCCGCGCCCTGGGAGATCACCGCGGCGACCCGGCCGTCGCGGGCGGCGACCGGGACGACGTGCCCGCCGGAGTACGAGCTGCCCCACAGCACGATCCGCTCGGGGTCGACGCCGGGCAGCGTGCGGGCGTGCGCGATCGCGGCGTGGTAGTCGGCGCGGTGCCTGCCGTGGTGGACGTCCTGGTCCAGGCGGGGGTCGCCGGTGCCGTCGGAGGCGCCGAACCCGCGGTAGTCGAACACGAGCACCGCGCAGCCCGCGGCGGCGAAACGCTGGGCGAAGGGCAGCAGCCCGGAGTCGCGGGTGGCGCCGAAGCCGTGCGCCATGACCACGCAGGGGCGGCCGCGGTCGTTCGCGAGCGCGTCGCCGGCCGGGGCGAGGTGCCAGGCCGCACAGCGCAGCCCGCCGCTGGGGAACGACGTCTCGGCGGGGGTGACGGTCATCGTCGGCTCCTGCGGTGCGCGGGCGGGGGCGTCATCCTGCCGCACGCCCGCGGCGGGCCGCGGGGTCAGGCCCCGGTCGGCCCGAACTGCTCGATCCGGATCGCGTGGTCGGGGATCCCGGCGGCGGCGAGCAGGTCGGCCGCGGCGGCGGCGAAGGCGGCGGAGCCGCACACGAACGCGGTCTCCTCGCCGCGGACCAGCGGGGCGAGGTCGCCGAGGGTGAGCCGGCCCGCCGGGCGGGCCGCGCCCGGCGGGGCGGTCCGGGTGAACACCGTGGTGACCGGCGGGCCGGTGAGCTCCTCGCCGTAGAACAGGTCGTCCGGCGTGCGGACCGAGACCAGCATCCGGACCAGGTCGGGACGGCCGGCGGCGCGGGCGTGGCGCAGCATCGCGGCCAGCGGGACCTGGCCGGAGCCGCCGCCGACCAGCAGCGCGGGGGAGACCCCGTCCCAGGCGAACCAGCCGCCGACCGGGCCGCGGACCTCCAGCACGTCCCCGACGACGGCGACGTCGTGCAGGAACTCCGACACCTCACCGTCGTCGAGACGTTCGACGGTCAGCGCGATCTCCGGCCGCCCGTCGGGCGCGGAGGCCACCGAGTAGCTGCGCTGTGCGGTGTAGCCGTCCTCGGCGGTCAGACGCAGCACGTAGTACTGGCCCGGCAGGTGCGTGGCGGGCTCGGACAGACCGAGCCGGAACGTCCGCACCCCCGGGGCCTCGTCGTGCACCGACAGCACGGTCGCGGCCTGCCAGCGCAGGGTGCGCCGCGGGGTGGTGTCCACGGTCAGTCCCCTGCGAAGCGCTGCTCGGACCACGGGTCGCCGCGGTCGTGGTAGCCGTTGCGCTCCCAGAAGCCGGGCTCGTCCTCGGCGGCCAGGCGCAGGCCGGCGACCCACTTCGCGCTCTTCCAGAAGTACAGGTGCGGCACCAGCAGCCGCGCCGGGCCGCCGTGCTCGCGGGTCAGCGGGGCCGGGTGGGCGGGTGCGGTCGCGGCCTCGAACGCCAGCCACGCCCGGCCGCCGGTGAGGTCGGACAGCGGCATGTTCGTGGTGTAGCCCGAGTGCGAGTGCGCGACGGCGAACCGCGCCTCCGGCAGTGGTCCCGCGGCCTCCAGCAGCGTGTCGACCGCGACCCCGCTCCAGCGCATCCCGAACTTCGACCAGGTGGTGACGCAGTGGATGTCGCCGTCCCAGCGTTCGCGGGGCAGGGCGCGGATCTCGTCCCAGGTCCACTCGACCGGGCGCTGGACGAGGCCGTCGACGCGGAAGGTCCAGCGGGCGGTGTCCAGGGTGGGGGCGCGTTCGGCGGTCAGCACCGGCCACTGGTCGCCGGCGTCGTACTGGCCGGGTGGCAGCCGCCGGTCCCGCGGCCTGCGCCCGACGAATCCTCGGGTCACGGGGGGCATGCCGACCAGAATGCACCCCCGCCCCCTGTTGTTCCCGCCCGTCTCGGGTCACCAGGTGTGCGTCGTCCGCACGGCCGACGCGGTCCGGGAGTCGACACGGCCCCCGACCGGCGTCCAGGGCGTCCGGGGCCACCCGTGAGGACTACCGGCG
This sequence comes from Pseudonocardia tropica, assembly GCF_040105315.1. NCBI lineage: Bacteria > Bacillati > Actinomycetota > Actinomycetes > Pseudonocardiales > Pseudonocardiaceae > Pseudonocardia > Pseudonocardia tropica. The sequence goes on along the minus strand of NZ_JBEDNP010000002.1, from coordinate 355,253 downwards.
GGGAACCGCCGGGTGTACGCCGCGAGGCCCCCGGACGGTCCCGTTGCGCCAGTCGGGTGCATCACAGGGCCGTGCGCGCCTCGCCACAGCGCCTGCCCCCGGTGGCACCGGCTCACTAGACTCCGCTGCACTTCGGTGGCGTCGACGACGGCGCCATCCGGCGGGCAACGAGGCCGCCCCGCGGGCCGGTGAGGAGAACAGAGCGGATGACGGACAGTGACCGCAGCGCGGTCGACCGCGCAGCCGGTCCGGAGGGCTCTGCCGTGGACGGTCCGGTGGAGCCGGAGGAGCTGGTCCTGGCGGGCGGCTTCGACCCGGTCACCCGTGACCAGTGGCTCGCCGCCGCGGACGCGGTGGTGCGCAAGTCGGGCCGGATCGGCGAGGACGCCGAGCTCGGGGCCGGGGTCGAGACCCTGACCCGCACCTCTCCCGACGGCATCCGTGTCGCGCCGCTCTACGCCGACGAGGACACCACCGACCTGCCGCCCACCGGTGTGCCGGGGTCGTGGCCGTTCACCCGCGGCGCCCGCACCGAGGGGCACGTCCCCGACGGCTGGGACATCCGCCAGCGCCACGCCGGCACCGACCCGGCCGCCGTCCGCGAGGCCGTGCTGGCCGACCTGGAGTGCGGCGTCACCTCGGTGTGGCTGCGCGTGGGCGGGGGCGGCGTCGCCGTCGCCGACCTGGCACGCGCCCTGGAGGGCGTGCATCTGGACCTGGCAGGGGTCGCCCTCGACGCCGGGACCGAGCAGGTCGCGGCCGCGCACGCCTACCTGGACCTGGCCGCGCGCAACGGTGTCGAGGACGCCGAGCTGCTCGGCTCGCTGGGCGTGGACCCGATCGGGCTGCGCGCCCGCGCGGGGGCCGGCCCGGACGTCGACTCGGTCGTCGAGGTCGCCCGCCGAGTCCACGGCACCTTCGACAAGATCACCGCGATCACCGTCGACGCGACCGTCATCCGCGAGGCGGGCGGCTCGAACGCCCAGGAGCTGGGCTGGTCCCTGGCCGCGGGCGTCGCCTACCTGCGGGCGCTCGACGCGGCCGGGATCGGGGTCGCCGACGCGGCCCGGCTGCTCGAGTTCCGCTACGCCGCCACCCCCGAGCAGTTCCCGACGATCGCCGCCCTGCGCGCCGGCCGGCGGCTGTGGGCCCGGGTGCTGGAGGCCTCCGGCGTCACCGACGTGCCGCAGACCCAGCACGCCACCGTCCCCGAGGCGCTGTTCACCCGCCGCGACCCGTGGGTGAACATGCTCCGCGGCACCGTCGCCGGGTTCGCCGCGGGCGTCGGCGGCGCCGACGCGGTCACCGTGCCGCCGTTCGACGCCGCCCTCGGCGTCGCCGAGCCGTTCTCCCGCCGCATCGCCCGCAACACCCAGAACCTGCTCGTCGAGGAGTCGCACCTGGCCCGGGTCATCGACCCGGGCGGCGGCTCCTGGTACGTCGAGCACCTGACCGACGACCTGGCCCGCCTGGCGTGGGAGTTCTTCGTCGAGATCGAGGGCGCGGGCGGCGCCGTCACCGCGCTCGACTCCGGCCTGGTCGCCGAACGGGTCGGCGAGGTCCGCGCCCGCCGCGAGGCCGACGTCGCGAAGCGGAGGACGCCGCTCACCGGCGTCTCGGAGTTCCCCGACCTGAACGAGAAGCCGGTCGAGCGCACCCCGCTGCCGCCGGCCGTCGAGCGCGGGGGGCTGCCGCTCTACCGCCCCGCCGAGGTCTACGAGGCCCACCGGGACCGCTCCGACGCGCTGCTGGCCGAGACGGGCTCGCGCCCCACCGCCTTCCTCGCCACCCTCGGCCCGCTCGCGGTCTACACCGCGCGCGCCGGATTCACCCGCAACCTGCTGGCCGCGGGCGGCGTCGACACCGTCGACGCCGGCCCGACCGACTCCACCGCCGACGTCGTCGAGGCCTACGGCAAGGACGGCACGCCGGTCGTGGTGCTCTGTTCCTCGGACAGCCTCTACGACGAGCGGGCCGCCGAGACCGCCGCCGCGCTGCGCGAGGCCGGTGCCGCGCGCATCCTGCTCGCAGGGAAGCCGAAGGACGAGGTCCCCGGCGTCGACGGCCACCTGTTCGCCGGCTGCGACGCCCTCGCCGTCCTCGACGACGTGTACACCCACCTGGAGGGCTCGAAGTGAGCATTCCCGACTTCACCGGCGTGCCGCTCCTGGGCGACACCACCCCCGCGACCACCTGGACCGGCTCCGCCGACGTCTGGGAGGCACCGGAGGGGATCGGCGTCAAGCCGCTCTACACCGCCGACGACCTCGCCGGCGTCGACTTCCTGCACACCTACCCGGGCATCACCCCGTACCTGCGCGGGCCGTACCCGACGATGTACACCAACCAGCCGTGGACGGTGCGCCAGTACGCCGGGTTCTCCACCGCCGCCGAGTCGAACGCGTTCTACCGGCGCAACCTCGCCGCCGGGCAGAAGGGCCTGTCGATCGCGTTCGACCTGGCCACCCACCGCGGCTACGACTCCGACCACCCCCGCGTCGCCGGTGACGTCGGGATGGCCGGTGTCGCGATCGACTCGATCCTCGACATGCGCCAGCTCTTCGACGGCATCCCGCTGGACAGGATGTCGGTGTCGATGACGATGAACGGCGCCGTGCTGCCGGTGCTGGCGCTCTACATCGTCGCCGCCGAGGAACAGGGCGTGAGCCCCGAGAAGCTGACCGGGACCATTCAGAACGACATCCTGAAGGAGTTCATGGTCCGCAACACCTACATCTACCCGCCGCAGCCGTCGATGCAGATCATCTCCGACATCTTCGGCTACACCAGCCGGAACATGCCGAAGTTCAACTCGATCTCGATCTCCGGGTACCACATCCAGGAGGCCGGGGCGACGAACGACCTGGAGCTGGCCTACACCCTCGCCGACGGCGTCGAGTACCTGCGGGCCGGGGTCGACGCGGGCCTGGACATCGACAGGTTCGCCCCGCGGCTGAGCTTCTTCTGGGCGATCGGCATGAACTTCTTCATGGAGGTCGCCAAGATGCGGGCCGCGCGCCTGCTCTGGTCGAAGCTCGTGAACCGGTTCGAGCCGCAGAGCGCCAAGTCGTTGTCGCTGCGGACGCACTCGCAGACCTCCGGCTGGTCGCTGACCGCCCAGGACGTCTACAACAACGTCGTCCGCACCTGCATCGAGGCGATGGCCGCCACCCAGGGCCACACCCAGTCGCTGCACACCAATGCCCTCGACGAGGCCCTCGCGCTGCCGACGGACTTCTCCGCCCGGATCGCCCGCAACACCCAGCTGCTGCTGCAGCAGGAGTCGGGCACCACGAACGTCGTCGACCCGTGGGGCGGCTCGTACTACGTCGAGAAGCTCACCTACGACATCGCGAAGCGGGCGTGGGCGCACATCGACGAGGTCGAGAAGGCGGGCGGCATGGCCCAGGCCATCGACGCCGGCATCCCGAAGATGCGCGTCGAGGAGGCCGCGGCCCGCACCCAGGCCCGGATCGACTCCGGCCGCCAGCCGGTCATCGGCATCAACAAGTACGTCGTCGAGGCCGACGAGCAGATCGACGTGCTCAAGGTCGACAACGCCAACGTCCGCCGCGAGCAGCTCGACAAGCTCGCCCGGCTGCGTGCCGAGCGCGACGACCGCGCCGTCGACGAGGCGCTGCGCGCGCTCACCGGCGCCGCGGAGAAGATCGCCGAGGGCTCGTCGCGCTCCGACGACGAGAACCTGCTCCAGCTGGCCGTGAACGCGGCCCGCGACCAGGCCACGGTCGGGGAGATCTCCGACGCACTCGAGAAGGTCTTCGGGCGCCACGCCGGACAGATCCGCATCATCTCCGGTGTGTACTCCGCCGAGGCCGGGCAGAACCCGGCGATCGACCGTGCCCGCGAGCTCGTCTCCGAGTTCGCCGGCCACGAGGGCCGCCAGCCCCGCATCCTGGTCGCGAAGATGGGCCAGGACGGCCACGACCGCGGCCAGAAGGTCATCTCCACCGCGTTCGCCGACATCGGCTTCGACGTCGACGTCGGGCCCCTGTTCCAGACCCCGGCCGAGGTCGCGAAGCAGGCCGCCGAGTCCGACGTGCACGTGATCGGCGCCAGCTCGCTGGCCGCCGGGCACCTCACGCTGGTCCCGGAGCTGCGCCGCGAGCTCGCCGAGCTGGGTCGCGACGACATCATGGTCGTCGTCGGCGGGGTCATCCCGCCCGCGGACGTGCCGGAGCTGCTGGAGATGGGCGCCGCCGCGGTGTTCCCGCCCGGCACGGTCATCGCCGAGGCCGCCGTCGACCTGCTCGGCAAGCTGGCCGCCGCGCTCGGCCACGACGAGCCGGACACGTCCGCACAGGCCGGCAGCGTCTACGCCGACTGAGCCACGCCCGCCGTCACGGTGCCGCCGTCACGGTGCCGCCGCCACGGAGCGGCCGCCACAGAGCCGCCGGCACCGTGGCGCCGTCATCGCGTTCGCCGTCGCCGTGCCCGGTGCGCCCACCCGCGCACCGGGCGCGGTGCCGACCCGCAAGGAGAGTCCCGCCGATGGCCCCTCGCGTCCCCGACCCCGCTGAGCTCGCCCGCGGTGTCCTGGCCGGCGACCGCACCCTGCTCGCCCGGGCGATCACCCTGGTCGAGTCCAGCAGGCCCGACCACCAGCGGGCCGCCCAGGAGCTGCTCCTGGAACTGACCCCGAAGGCCGGGCACGCGGTGCGGGTCGGCATCTCCGGGGTACCCGGGGTCGGGAAGTCGACCTTCATCGAGGCGATGGGCTCCACGCTCACCGCCCGGGGCCACCGGGTGGCGGTCCTCGCCGTCGACCCGTCGTCCACCCGTACCCGCGGGTCCATCCTGGGTGACAAGACCCGGATGCCGCGCCTGGCCGTCGACCCGCACGCGTTCGTGCGGCCGTCGCCGTCGGCGGGCACCCTCGGCGGGGTCGCCCGCCGCACCCGGGAGACGATGGTCGTCATGGAGGCCGCCGGGTTCGACGTCGTCCTCGTCGAGACCGTCGGGGTCGGCCAGTCCGAGACCGCCGTCGCCGGGATGGTGGACACCTTCCTGTTCCTCACCATCGCCCGCACCGGCGACGCGCTGCAGGGGATCAAGAAGGGCATCCTGGAACTCGCCGACGTCGTCGCCGTCAACAAGGCCGACGGCCCGCACGAGCGCGACGCCCGCGCCGCGGCCCGCGAGCTCGCCGGCGCGCTGCACATGATGACCCCCACCTCGGCGCACTGGCGCACGCCGGTGCTGTCCTGCTCCGCGCAGACCGGGAAGGGTCTGGACACCGTGTGGGAAAAGGTCACCGCGCACCGCGAGGCGCTCGACAAGGGCGGCGAGCTCGCGACCCGGCGCGCCGACCAGCAGGTCGAGTGGATGTGGCAGATGGTGCGCGACCGGCTCATGGACCGGGTGCTGCACGACCCGGCGACGGCCGAGCGGCTCCCGAAGCTCACCGCCGAGGTCCGCGACGGCGGGCTCACCCCCACCCTCGCCGCCCAGCAGATCCTCGACGTCCTGGGCTGAACCACCCGTCCCGGTCCCCGGGCGCACCCCGGCGCCGGCCGTGCCCGTCCCCGCCGTCGCGCTGACCTGCCGCCGCCGGTCAGGACGCGACCGGTGTGCGGGACCGGCTCGCGGACGCCGCCGCGGCGCGGGTGGTGCTCGACGTGGCGCTGCGCCCGGCGCTGCCCGACGGCGGCGTCCCCGGCCGCGGACGCCGCCTCGCCCGGGCACCGCGCGGCACCGGAGTGTTCCCGCTGCGGTCCGGGCCGTCCCGCGGTGCCCGACCGCTCGGGGCCGACCGCTCAGCGCCGGGCGTCGGCCAGCTTCTCCGCCAGCGCCGACCGCAGGATCGCCTGCTCGGCGGCGAGCATCGTGAACGTGCACCCCAGCGCCCGGAAGCGCCGCACGTGCGCGGGGGAGTCGCAGTAGATCCCCACCGGCACCCCGGCCCGGGCGCACTCCGCGGCGATCCCGGAGACCAGCTCGGCGTGCCGGTCGGACTCCGGGCCGCCGTCGCCCTGGGCGGCGAGCGGGAGCCCGTGCGCCAACGCCAGGTCCGACGGCCCGACGAACACCGCCGCCACCCCGTCGACGGCGACGACGTCGGACAGGTTCGCCACCGCCGCGACCGTCTCCACCATCACCACCGTGTGCGGCGGCGCGAACACGTCGCGGCCCTGCCACGACGGGCGGACCGGCCCGAAGCTGCGCACCCCGTCCGGCGGGTAGCGGCAGGCGGCGACCGCCGCCGCGGCCTGCTCAGCGGTCTCGACCAGCGGGACGATCACGCCGTCGGCGCCCCGGTCCAGGGCCCGCCCGATGCCCTCGGCACCGTGCCCGGGGACCCGCACCAGCGACGGCGTCCCCGTCGCGGACAGGGCCTGCAGCATGCCCAGGACGGTGTCGTCGCCGATCAGGCCGTGCTGGGTGTCGACGCAGACGAGGTCGAACCCGACGGAGCCGGCGATCTCGGCGACGGCGGGGGAGGGCAGCTGCAGCCAGCCACCGACCGCGTCGCCGGTGAACAGGGGATCAGGGGTCATGCGACGACCGTGCCGCCCCACGCTCCCGACCCGCCAGTCGAGACCGCCGTCTCGCTGCTCCCGGTCCTGCTCGCCGGCTGCGGCGACGGTGCCACCGAGAACCCCCCGCCCGCGGGCGGGGACGGTGCGGCCCCACCGCGCTGTGCGCCGGGCTCCCCCGAGCCCGACCGCGTCCTCCCGCGCACGGACCTCCACCCCTCGGCTGTCCGCCGATCGCGCCGACCGTGACGACCGGGGGCAACGGGGTGAACGGGAGGACCGACCTGCTGCTCGTCGGCCGTGCGCCGGGCCCGGCCGGTGCCGCGCGGCGCTCGTCGACGACCTCGCCCTGCGGGCCCGCGCCGTGGGTGCGCGCGCCGGGTCGGGTGGGGCGGGGTGCCATCATCACCCCATGTCGTCGCCGTCCGCGCAGCCGGTGTCCCTGCCCGCCCGGCCGGTGGTCGGGGTCCTGCACCCCGGCGCGATGGGCGCCGCGCTCGGGTCGGCGCTCAAGGCCCGCGCGGGCGCGGTGATCTGGGCCGACGCCGGCCGCTCGCACACCACCGCCAAGCGCGCCGAGCTGGCCGACCTGCAGGCGGTGCCGACCGTCGCCGACCTCGCCGCCCGGGCCGACGTGATCGTGTCGATCTGCCCGCCGCACGCCGCGCGCGAGGTCGCGGGCCTGGTGGGCGCCGGGCTGGCCGGGCGCACCGACCGCCCGCTCTACGTCGAGGCCAACGCGGTGTCCCCGGACACCGTGCGCGGCATCGCGACGCTGCTCGGCGACCGCGCGACGGTCTGCGACGGCGCCGTCATCGGCCCGCCCGCCTGGACGGCGGGCACCACCACGCTCTGGCTGTCCGGGCCCGGGGCGGACACCGCCGCCCCCCTGTTCGAGCCCGGCCCGTTCGCCGCCCGGGTACTCGGGACCGCCGGGACCGACCTGGGCGCCGCGAGTGGGCTGAAGGCCTGCTTCGCGCTGCAGAGCAAGGCCGCACCGATGCTGTGGCTGGCGCTGGAGGAGGCCGCGGCGGCGTTCGGCGTCACCGGCGCCCTGCACGCCGAGCTGGACCGGGCCGGGGTCGACCACACCGCCGCGCTGGCCCGCGCCCGCGAGCGGATGGCGGGCAAGGCGTGGCGCTGGGCGGGGGAGATGGACGAGGCGGCCGACGCGTTCGCCGCCGCCGGGGTGCCCGACGGCTTCTCCCGCGCCGCCGCCGAGCTGTACCGGCGCGCGGCCGGGGCCGGGCCGGGCGGGTGAGCCGGGCCCGTCCCGCGCCGGTGGCACCGGACCCGGTGCCGTCGCCGGACAGGTCGACCGCTCCCGGCCGAGGCCGCGCGCCCGCGCGAGCCGCTCGGGGATCACGTCCCCGACGACGACCGCGGCCGACCCCCGGCAGCTGCGCGGTGTGCGCCGCGGCCGGCCCGACCGGCCCGGCTCCGGCCGCCCGGACCGTCGTGGGGGCGCGGGATCGGTCGTGCGCACGCGGCGACGTGTCCCGCAGCGGTCCTGTGCCGATGGCCGGGTCCGGTCCGGGCGGAGGCGGTCGGGACGGGTCATACTGCCGCCATGGCCAGTGACGATCTTCTCGAGCCGCCTGTCCCGGTGCTCACCGCGCCGTACCACACCCCCGAGCGCGAGGCGTTGCAGAAGCAGGCCCGCGAGTTCGCCGCGACCCGGGTGCTGCCCGTCGCCGACGAACTGGACCCGCGCAAGGGCGAGATCCCGCGCGACCTGCTCGACGAGATGGGCGAGCTGGGGTACTTCGGCATCACCGTCGACCGCCAGCACGGCGGGCTCGGCCTCGGGGCGTTCGAGTACTGCATGGTCGCCGAGGAGCTCGCCCGGGCGTGGATGAGCGTCGGGTCCATCATCGCCCGCGCGCAGGGCGCCGGGACCGCCGTCACCGACCCGGAGCGCCGTACCGAGCTGCTGCGCCGGTCCGCCCGCGGGCAGTGGATCGGTGCGATCGCGCTGTCCGAGCCCGACGCCGGGTCCGACCTGGCCGGGGTGGAGACCCGCGCGGTCCGCGACGGCGACGAGTTCGTCATCACCGGGCACAAGCGCTGGACCGGCAACGCCAAGGCCGCCGACTTCATCCAGGTGCTGGTGCGCACCGACGACCCGGCACCGGGGGAGAAGCGCTCCGCGGGCCTGGCGACGGTCGTCGTGGAGAAGGAGCGCGACACCTTCCCCGCCGGGATCACCGGCCGCCCGATCGACAAGATCGGCTATCACGGCTTCGTCACCTGGGACCTGGAGTTCGACGGCGTGCGGGTGCCGGTCGGCAACCAGCTCGGCGCCGGCGGCGAGGGCTTCGCCGACGCCCAGTCCTGGCTGAACATCGCCCGGGTGCACACCGCCGCGCGGGCGGTCGGGCTGGCCAGGGCCGCCGTCGAGGACTGCGTGCGCTACCTGCAGCGACGCCACCAGTTCGAGCACCCGATCGGTGACTTCCAGGCCGTCCGGTTCACCCTGGCGACGATGGCCGCCCGGGTCGAGCAGGCCCGCGCCTTCTACCGGAACGTGGCGCACCGGCTCGACCTCGGCGAGCCCTGCGAGCGGGAGGCGGCGATGGTCAAGCTGCTGGCCACCGAGATGGCCGCCGAGGTCACCGCGGACGGCATCCAGCTGCACGGCGGCAACGGCTACACCACCGAGCACCAGGTGGAACGGCACTGGCGCGACGCCCGGCTGACCACGATCTTCGAGGGGACCAGCGAGATCCAGCGCAAGATCATCTCCGACCGGCTGCTGCCGCGCAGCCCGCTCGGCTGACGTCGGCGCCGCGGCGTCAGCGGAAGGCGGCCCGTACCGCGCCGAGGGCGTCGGACTCGTCGAGCCCGAGCCGCCGGGCGAGCTCGGCCAGCTCGCCGGCCTTGCGCTCCAGCTCGGCGCGGCCGCCGGTGGCCCGCTCGGTGAGCACGGCCCCGCGGCCGCGCCGCAGGTCGACCAGCCCCTCGTCGCGCAGCTGCTGGTAACCGCGCAGCACGGTGTGCAGGTTGATCCCCAGCGCGCCCGCGACCTCGCGGGCCGGGGGGAGCCGGTCCCCGGCGGCGGCCCGGCCGTCGGCGACCGCCCGGCGGACCGAGGCCGCGACCTGGTCCCCGAGCGGCACCGGCGACGACGGGTCGACCCGGATCAGCACGACGGTGCGGCGCCGGCCGCGCCGTGCCCGGCGCGACGGTCGAGCTCGGCGTTGACCAGCCCGGCGGCGGTGGCGGCGTCGGGCACGGTGACGACGAACCGGCGGTCGTCGGTGAGGTCGAGCACCAGCGCCTCCCCGGCCCGACGGGCGCGGTAGCCGAGCACGGACGGCGACCGGCGCAGGACGCCGTACTCGTTCCATCCGAAGCGCTCCGGGTCGAGCTGCTCCGACCGCGCGCCGCGGACCTCGGCGAGCGGCGCCTCGGCCAGCGGCCGTCCGAGCAGCGCCTGCCGGACGTGCACGCCGTCGCCGTCGACGCGGACCCGGGCGACGGCGGTCAGTGCGGTCGAGACGACGGCGGCGGCGACGAGCACGACGACCAGCACCGCGCTGCCGCCGGCCGGCAGTTGGGCGGCCGCCGCCAGGAGCAGCACGGCCGCGACGAGCAGGGTGGGGCGGGACAGCACGGTGCGGGCCCACAGGTACCGCTCACCGGGCGCGAGCGGGGTGCGCGCCGCGCCGGCCGGGGCGCTGCCGGTCGCCGACGGCCGCGGGGCGTCGGGTCCGGCCAGCAGGTGTCCGATGCCGTAGGCGGCCGCGACCGCGGCCAGGACGCCGACGGTCCAGGCCCAGCCGGGGACCTGCGGGGCCAGCCGGGTGCCGGGCACCCACCACACGATGACGGCGAAGGCCCAGGCGGTGCCGACGGCGCGGCGCTCCACGTCGGGCCGCCCGGAGCGCAGCCGCGCCGGCGGCAGCCCGATCGCGAGCAGCCCCACGACGACCACCGCGAGGGTGCTCGGGAGGGTCCGGCCGGGCGGCTGGGTGGCCACGAGGGTCGCCAGGCCCGCGACGGTCAGTGCGGTGGCCGGTGCGGTGGCGAGGAGCCGGCGACGGCTCGTGTGTGCGACGGGTGTGGTCATGACGTCCCTCTCGTCGGGTGATCCGAATTTGTTTGCAATGTACTAGAACAATGCTTCCTGTGCATCCCCCCGGGGGCCGCAGGCGTGTCACGACCATGGCGCCCGACCCCGCGTCCGGGACCGTGCTCGACACCCCCGCCGGGGCCGGGGCCGGGGCCGGGCCCTGCCGCCGGTCCGCGACGGCGACCCGGTCGCCACGCGGGCGCACGACCGGTCGCCGCCCGGCCCGGCGCTGCCCGGGGTGCGGACCACCCGTCCGTGCCGGCGCGCCGGCCGCGTCCTCCACGGTGCTGCGTCGCTCGCCGGATCGGGTGAACCGTGGCGCCCGTGACCTGCACCGACGGGGTCGCGTCACGCGGACGTGACACGGACGACACGGTGCGGTAGCCGTCCTGCGCCACCCTGTGGCTCCCCGGTGGCGGGTCGTGACGACGACCGCACCGTGGGACGACACGGACGACAGCGGCGCCCGCGGGCCGCCGGTGTCGCGAGGCGCGGAGGGTGGATGGCACGGTCGGAGATCGGACGCACCGGGGCCCGGTTCGGGGCACCCCCGTCCCGGCACGCCCCCGACCCGGAGTACCCGCACGGCAGGCCGCCGGAGCCGGAACCGGAGCCCGCCGTCGTGGACCCGGAGCCGGAGTCCGGACCGGAGAACCTGGTCGGGGTGACCGGGGCCCGGTTCGGCGGGCACTCCGCGAAGCGGACCCGGCTGAGCCGCCGTGAGCGGGCGGCGCGCCGTGCGGCGGCCCGCGCGGAGACGGACGGGCACCCGGCCGACGACACCGCGGTGGGCCGCACCACGACCGGCGACCCCGCGGTGGCGGGGACCGTGGGCGGCCCGGACGGCGACACCGGCCCGCCCGGGCCCGCCGACACCGGCCCGCCCGGGCCCGCCGACACCGCGCCGCTGCCCGTGGTCGCCGGCCGCCCCGCGCCGGGACCGGGGCGTCCGGTCGCGCCGTCGGGCCCCGGGGTCGCACCGTCCGCGCCTGCGGACGGTGCGCCGCCGCACGTCCCGGCGTTCGCCGCGGTCCGGCCCTACGTCATGACCGGCGGCCGGACCCGGGTCCGCGCCGAGCTGCGGCTGGAGACCCTGGTGTCGGTGCGGCCCGGCCCCGGCCCCGTCCCGCGCGCCGACTCGGTCGAGCGCGCCACGGTGCTGCGGCTGTGCACCCGGCCGCGGTCGGTCTCGGAGGTCGCGGCACTGGCCGCGGTGCCGCTGGGCGTCGCCCGGGTGCTCATCGACGACCTCGCCTCCGAGGGGCGCCTGGTGGTGCACGGCGTGTCGTCGGCGGAGGACGGGCCGAGCGTCGCGCTGATGGACCGCGTGCTGGCCGGGCTGCGCCGGCTCTGACCCGCCGGTCCCGCGGGTGCCCTGCGGGTCCCGGCCGCCGGGGCCAGGATGGGGACATGACCGACTCCCGTCCCGTCCGCATCGGACTGCAGCTGCAGCCCCAGCACGCCGACTACGCCGACATCCGCCGCACCGTGGCCGCCGCCGAGGAGGCCGGCGTCGACGTCGTCTTCAACTGGGACCACTTCTTCCCGCTCTACGGCGAACCCGACGGCAAGCACTTCGAGTGCTGGACCATGCTCGGCGCCTGGGCCGAGGCGACCTCCCGGGTGGAGATCGGCGCCCTGGTGACCTGCAACAGCTACCGCAACCCCGAGCTGCTCGCCGACATGGCCCGCACCGTCGACCACATCTCCGGCGGCCGGCTGATCCTGGGCATCGGCTCCGGCTGGTTCCAGCGCGACTACGACTCCTACGGCTACGAGTTCGGCACCGCGGGCGGCCGGCTGAACGACCTGGCCGCCGCGCTGCCCCGCATCCGGGACCGGTGGTCGAAGCTCAACCCCGCCCCGACCCGCGACATCCCGATCCTCATCGGCGGCGGCGGCGAGAAGAAGACCCTGCGCTACACCGCCGAGCACGCCGGCATCTGGCACGGCTTCGGCGACGTCGACACCGTCACCCGCAAGAGCGGCATCCTCGACGGGCACTGCCGCGACATCGGCCGCGACCCGGCCGAGATCGAACGCTCGGTCGGCGTCGAGGGCGCCCCGGAGGACGACGGCGCCGCCCTGTACGACGCCGGGGTGCGCCTGTTCACCGTCGGCCAGGACGGGCAGGGCGGCTACGACCTGTCCCGGCTGAAGGACTGGATCGTCTGGCGCGACGAGCGCAACGGCTGAGCTCAGAGCGCGCGCAGGAACGGGTCCCGGATCAGGTCCGGGACCCGTTCCGCGACGACCGCGGGTGCGTAGTACCAGCCCTGGGCGTTGGCGCAGCCGTACTCGCGCAGCCGCGCCGCCTGCTCCCGGGTCTCCACCGCCTCCGCGGTGACCTCCAGGTCCAGCGCGGAGGCCAGCGAGATCAGCGTGCGCAGGATGACGTCGTCGCGCTCGGCGGTCCCGGCCAGGAAGTGCCCGGCCAGCTTGAGCCGGTGCACCGGCAGGTGCCGCAGGTAGGCGAGGTTGGAGTAGCCGGTCCCGAAGTCGTCGATGGCGATCTTCACGCCGAGCTTGTCGAGCTCGCGCAGCGTGGCCAGCGGCCGGCCGGGGGAGCCCATCAGGTCGGACTCGGTCAGCTCGACCTGCAGCAGCTCCGGCGGCCAGTCGTGGCGCTCCAGCGTCGCCGCGACGTCGGCGACCAGGTCCGACTCGGTCACCTGCCGGGCGGCGACGTTCACGCTGATCGTCAGCGGCCTGCCCGGGTGCGCGTCGGCCCAGACCCGGCCCTGCCGGCACGCCTCGTCGAGGACCCGGCGGCCCAGCGGCACGACCAGCCCGGTCTCCTCGGCGAGCGGGATGAACCGGTCGGGGCCCAGCAGCTGCCCGTCGGGTCGCTGCCAGCGCACCAGCGCCTCGACCCCGATGGTCTGCTCGTCGGCCAGGCGCACCAGCGGCTGGTAGACGACCACGAAGTCGTCGCGGCGCAGCGCCTCGGGCATCTGCGAGGACAGCTCGAAGCGGGCGACGTCGTCGCGGTGCCGGTCACGGTCGTAGAACACGTAGCGCCCGCGGCCGGCGCGCTTGGCCGAGTACAGGGTGGTGTCGGCGGCGGCGATCAGCTCGTCGGTGTCCAGCTCGCCGTCGTGGCGCACCACCCCGACGCTCGCCGAGATCACGATGTCGCGGCCGTCGACGCGCACCGGCCGGCGCACGGTCCCCAGCGCGCGGGTCGCGACCTCCTCCAGCTCGGCCCGGTCGGCGGTGCGCGGCACCAGCACGACGAACTCGTCGCCGCCCATCCGCGCGACGAGGTGCCCGCCGGGCTCCAGCGCACCCCGCAGCCGCTCGGCCAGCACCTGCAGCAGCCGGTCCCCGGCCTGGTGGCCCAGGGTGTCGTTGACGACCTTGAACCCGTCGAGGTCCAGGTAGCAGACCCCCGGGCGGGCGCCGGAGGAGCCCGCGTCGATCGCGGCGCCCAGGCGCTCGAAGAACAGCGACCGGTTGGGCAGCCCGGTCAGCGGGTCGTGCGACGCCTGGTGGGCCAGGCTCTCCTGCATCAGCAGCTGGTCGGTCACGTCGGTCACCACCGCGACGAGCAGCTGCTCGTCACCACCGACCGGGCCGAGCAGGGTGACGACGGTGTCGATCCACACGTCGCTGTCGTCGGCGCGCCGGACCGGGCGGACCACCCGGAGCCGGTCCAGGGAGCCGTCGAGCAGCCGCGGCCCCTCCGCCCACACCTCCGGCGCCGACGCCCGGGGGACGAAGTCGGTGACCCGCATCCTCAGCAGCTGGGCGGGGGTGTACCCGGACATGACGGCGGCGGTCTCGTTGACCTCGACGAGCCGGCCGTCCGGCTCGAAGATCACGATCCCGACGGCCGCGGAGTCGACGACGGTCCGCAGCCGCAGGTCCGAGCGGCGACGGGCCTCCTCGGCGACGCGGCGGGCCTCCAGCGCGGCCCGGGTGACCTGCTCGTGCTCGGCGAGGACCAGGCTGCGGGTGGCCTCGGTGAACCCGCGGGCGAACGCCGCCAGCACGGCCGCGATCCGCCGGACCCGGGCGGCGGTGTCCGCGGCCGGCTCCAGGTGCGCCCCGAGCAGCTCCATGCCGATCTCCATGCAGCCCGGCTGGTGGATCCGTGCCCGCACCAGGTCCCCGCCGGCGGCGGCCGGGAGGGCCGGGTCGTACCGCTCCGCCAGTGCGGCCTCCCGCAGCCGGCCGGTCACCCGGTCGAGGACCGGGCGCAGCTCGGTGACCGGCAGTACCGAACGGCGGGCCAGCTCCGAGGCCCAGGGACCGGCGAGGTCGGCGGGGTCGGGGAGTGCTGCGGGGACGAGCGCCCGTCCGTGGTCGGCGCGAGCAGCGGCGACGTCGGCCTGCCGCATCCACCGCCCCCGTTCGCTCCGGTGGGAGGGACTTCCCTCATGATCGGAATGATCGGTGAACACCGTAACCGATCCGACCCGCCCGGTGGGGCCGACCGGGTTACGTCGGTGCCCTGTCGCGGGCCGGACGGGTCAGGCCGGCGACCCGTCGGTCACCTCCGTCACCCACACGACGGCCTCACCGGCCTCGTCGGAGGCAGCGAGGTCCACCTCGGCGGTGATCGCCCAGTCCCGGTCGCCGGCCGGGTCGTCGAGGACCTGGCGCACCAGCCAGCGGTCGGCCTCCTCGGTGAGGTCGAACAGCGCGGGCCCGCGCGCGTCCGGCCCGAAGCCGATCCGGTCGTGGATCGCGAGGTAGGGAGCCAGGGCGTCCCGCCAGCGGTCGGCGGTCCAGCCGGCGTCGGCGTCGAGGTCACCCAGCTCGGCGTAGCGGCCCATCGCCGCGAGCTCCACCCGGCGGAACAGCGCGTTGCGCACCATGACCCGGAACGCGCGGGCGTTGCCGGTGACCCCGGTCGGCGTGGCGACCGCGACCTCGGCCCCCGGCGGCAGCACCTCCCCGTCGGCACCCGCGCCGGCGGCGAGCTTCTCCCACTCGTCGAGCAGCGAGGAGTCGGTCTGGCGGACCAGCTCGCCCAGCCACTCCACGAGGTCGGTGAGCTCCTCGGTGCGGGCGTGCTCGGGCACGGTCTGGCGCAGCGCACGGTAGGCGTCGGCCAGGTAGCGCAGCACCAGGCCCTCGGAGCGGGCGAGCTGGTAGTGCGAGACGTACTCGGTGAACGTCATCGCCCGCTCGCTCATGTCCCGGACCACCGACTTCGGCGACAGGACGGCGTCGGCGACCCACGGTGCGCCGCGGCGGTAGGTCTCCAGCGCGGCGTGCAGCATCTCGTCGAGGGGCTTGGGGTGGGTGACCTCCTCCAGGCGGGCCATCCGCTCCTCGTACTCGATGCCGTCGGCCTTCATCGCCGCGATCGCCTCGCCGCGGGCCTTGTTCTGCTGGGCGGCGAGGATCTGGCGGGGGTCGTCGAGGGTCGACTCGATCACCGAGAGCACGTCGAGGGCGTAGGTCGGCGACTCCCGGTCGAGGAGCTCGAACACCGCCAGCGCGAACGGCGACAGCGGCTGGTTGAGCGCGAAGTCCAGCTGCAGCTCGTCGACCACCCGCGCCCGCGGACGGGTCGCACCGTCCACGGTGTACTGCTCGACGACGCCGGAGGTGCGCAGCGCCCGGTAGATCGCGATCGCCCGCAGCATGTGCTTCAGCTGCCGCTTGCGGGGCTCGTGGTTGTCGGTGAGCAGGTGCTCCATCGCCGCGTAGGTGTCCCCGCCGCGCGAGACCACGTTGAGCAGCATCGCGTGGGTGACCTCGAAGTGGCTGGTCAGCGGCTCCGGGCGGGCGTGGCGCAGCTTCTCGAACGAGGTCTCCGACCAGCCGACGAACCCCTCGGGGGCCTGCTTGCGCTGGACCTTGCGGCGCTTCTTCGGGTCGTCGCCCGCCTTGGCCAGTGCCTTGGCGTTCTCGATGTCGTGCTCGGGGGCCTGCGCGACGACGGTGCCGACGGTGTCGTACCCGGCCCGCCCGGCGCGGCCGGCGATCTGGTGGAACTCGCGGGCCTTGAGCGGGCGCACGCGGCGCCCGTCGTACTTGGACAGGGCGGTGAACAGCACCGTGCGGATCGGCACGTTGATGCCGACGCCGAGGGTGTCGGTGCCGCAGATGACCTTGAGCAGGCCGGCCTGGGCGAGGGTCTCCACCAGCCGCCGGTAGCGGGGGAGCATCCCGGCGTGGTGCACGCCGATCCCGTGGCGCACCAGCCGGGACAGGGTGCGGCCGAAGCCGGAGGTGAACCGGAACGCCCCGATCGTCTCGGCGATCGCGGCCTTGTCCTCGCGCGAGGTGACGTTGACGCTCATCAGCGCCTGCGCCCGTTCGACGGCGGCCTGCTGGGTGAAGTGCACGACGTAGACCGGCGCCTCACGGGTCGACAGCAGCTCGGTGATCGTCTCGTGCAGCGGCTCGACGACGTAGCGGAAGTGCAGCGGCACCGGCCGCTCCACCGAGGTGATCTCGGCGGTCTCCCGCCCGGTGCGCCGGGTCAGGTCCCCGGCGAAGAACGACGTGTCGCCCAGCGTGGCGCTCATCAGCAGGAACTGCGCCTGCGGCAGCTCGACGATCGGCACCTGCCAGGCCCAGCCGCGCGACGGGTCGGCGTAGAAGTGGAACTCGTCCATGATCACCGAGCCGACGTCGGTCCCGGGGCCCTCGCGCAGGGCGAGGTTGGCCAGGATCTCCGCGGTGCAGCAGATGATCGGCGCCTTCTCGTTCACCGCGGCGTCCCCGGTCAGCATCCCGACCTTGTCCGCGCCGAAGACCTCGCACAGCGCGAAGAACTTCTCGCTGACCAGCGCCTTGATCGGCGCGGTGTAGAAGCTGCGCTCCCCGCGGGCCAGCGCCGCGGCGTGCGCGCCGATCGCGACCAGCGACTTCCCCGAGCCCGTCGGCGTCGAGAGGATCACGTTGGCGCCGGTGACCAGCTCCAGCAGCGCCTCCTCCTGCGCCGGATACAGCGACAGACCGCGCTCGTCGAACGCCCACTCGGCGAAGGTGTCCACCAGCGCGGCGGGATCCGGGGGGTTCGCGGGGTCGGAGGAGCGCGGCAGCCGGTCGGTGAGCGTCATGATGGGACCGATCGTCGCAGACACCCCCGACACCGGGCGCCGCAGCGCCGAGGTGGCGCCCGCACTCGCCCGTGCGGGGGATAGCGTGGATGCCGTGGTGGGGGGCGGTGCGACGCACGGCGCCGGGCATGCGCGCGCCGGCGCGGGTCCTGCTGCGCCCATGCCCGACCTCGTCCCGCCGATGCTGCCCGCCGCGGGCGAGCTGACCGACGCGGGCGACCCGGACCGCTGGGCGGTCGAGTTCGCCTGGGAGGGCCACCGCTGTGTGGCCTACGCCCGGCCCGGCCGCGTCCGGCTGCTGTCCTCCACCGCGCGCAGCGTGACCGGGTCCTTCCCCGAGCTCGCCGTGCTCGGCGACCAGGCCCCGCCGGGCGGCATGGTGCTCGACGGCACCGTCGTCGCCCTCGACGAGGCGGGCCGCCCGTCGCGCGGTCCGCTGCTGCGCCGCACCGCGACGGTGTCCCCGGACGCGGCCCTGCGGACCGAGGTCCCGGTCGGCTACGTCGTCACCGACCTGCTGTTCTGCGACGGCCGCCGCACGTGCGAGCTGCCCTACCGGCGGCGCCGCGCGGAGCTGGAGGCGCTCGACCTGGCCGGGCCGAAGATCCTGGTCCCGCCCTCGTTCGGGCTCGACGAGGCCGACCTCGTGGTCCGCACCGCGGAGCGCTACGGCCTCGACGGGCTGCACCTGAAGCGGCTCGACCTGCCCTACCAGCCCGGGCGGCGCACCCGGAACTGGCTGCGGGTGCCGCTGCGCCGCCACCGGCAGGTGCTCGTCGCGGGCTGGGTGCCCGCCGGGGGCCCCGGCGGTGGCCGGGAGCGGATCGGCGCGGTGCTGCTGGCGCTGCCCGAGCCCGACGGGCTCCGCTACGTGGGCCGCGTCGGGATCGGCGCCGCCGACGTCGACGCCCGCACCGTCCTGCGCGTCCCCGCCACCGGGACCCCGCCGCTCGGGGTGCCCGACGGGATCGGCGTCGACGCCCGCTGGCTGGCCCCCGGCCTGGTCGCGGCGGTCGAGCACCGGGGCCGGACGGCCGCCGGGCGGCTCACCCTGCCGTCCTGGCGCGGACTGGTCGTGCCCGCCGAGCACGACGAGGACCTGGCCGCCGCGATCGAGGCGGCCCGCCGGGCGGCCTCGGCGGCCCGCCCGACCGTCGCGCTGCGCCGCCCGGGCCACGGGGCCGAGCAGGGACCCGGGCACGGCCCGGAGACCGTCGTCCTGCCCCGCGCCGGTGCCGCGGCCGCGCCGGGCACCCGGCCCGCGGCCGAGGACGGGGACGCCCCGCCGGGCACCCGCCCCCCGGGCTCCACCGGCCGCGCCGGCCCCGCGGACCCCGACCGGCCCGACCGGCCCGACCGGCCCGACCGGGACACGTCACCGGACGAGGGCCGCGTGGCGCGGCCCGGTGCGCACCGCGCCCCGGCCCCCGACGAGACCGTCCGCATCCGGGTCCGCGACGCCGTCCCGCCCGCCCCGGGGGAGCCCGTGGCGCCGGCCGCCGCTCCGGACGGCCCCTGGCACGGGCCGCTGTCGCGGCGGCTGGAGCAGCACTTCGTCTACAACACCCTCAACACCATCGCCTCGCTGGTGCGCACCGACCCGCCGCGGGCCCGGGAGCTGCTGCTCGGCTTCGCCGACCTGTCCCGGGCCGCGGACCGGGCCGGGGAGCCGTCGATCCGGCTCGACGAGGAGCTCGCCGCCGTGCGGGCGTACCTGCAGATCGAACGGACCCGCTTCGGCGCCCGGCTGACCACCGAGCTCGACGACCCGGCCGCGGCCGGGGTCGACCCGTCCTCGGCGGTGCCACCGCTGTCGGTGCTCGCCGCGGTCCGCCGCGGGGTGCAGGAGGAGATCGAGCCGCACAGCGCGGGCGGCGCGGTCCACGTGCGGCTGGATCCGGACGCCCCCGACGGGCCCGCGGCCCGGGTGGAGGTCCATCCGGCGGGACCGGCGGAGCGGTCCGCCCGCGCCCCGCTCGTCCTGTTGGTCCTGCCGCTGGGCGTGCCCGTCGTGTGACACCCGTCGGTGCGGGAGTGGCGTGCACCGCCCGGGGCGACGGACCTTCATCGATCCGGATAGCGTGCGCGCCATGCTGGGGCTGCCCGAGGGCACACGCGCGTGCCTGTTCGACCTGGACGGCGTACTCACCGACACCGCGAGCGTCCACGCCGCGGCGTGGAAGCAGATGTTCGACGAGTACCTCCGTTCCCGCGACGGTGACGGGTACACCCCGTTCGACGTCCACGCCGACTACGGTCCGTACGTGGACGGGAAGCCCCGCCTCGAGGGGACCCGCAGCTTCCTCGCCTCGCGCGGGATCGAGCTGCCCGAGGGGACCCCGGACGACTCCGCGGACACCGAGACCCTGTGGGGCCTGTCGACCCGCAAGAACGACCTCGTGCAGGAGCGCATCCGCACCGACGGCGTCGACGTCTACCCGGGGTCCTGCCGCTACCTGGAGGCGGTGAAGGACGCCGGGCTCACCACCGCCGTCGTGTCCTCCAGCGCGAACGCCGAGCAGATCCTGCGGGTCACCGGGCTCGAGACCTTCATCGACCACCGCGTCGACGGCGTCACCGCCCGCGAGCGCGGCCTGCCCGGCAAGCCCGCGCCCGACACCTTCCTCGCCGCCGCGGCCGACCTCGGGGTCGACCGGTCCGCCGCGGTCGTGTTCGAGGACGCGCTGGCCGGCGTGCAGGCCGGCCACGCGGGGGACTTCGGCGCCGTCGTCGGCGTCGACCGTCTCGACCAGGCGGACGCGCTGCGCGAGCACGGCGCGGACGTCGTCGTCACCGATCTCGCCGACCTGCTGGAGCGTTCGTGAAGCCCGACCACCTGCCCACCTTCACCGTCGAGCCGTGGGTGGTCCGCGAACCGCGCCTCGACCTGGACGCGATGGGCCAGACCGAGTCGGTCTTCGCGCTGTCCAACGGCCACATCGGGCTGCGCGGCAACCTCGACGAGGGCGAGCCGCACGTCCTGCCCGGCACCTACCTGAACTCCTTCTACGAGGTCCGGCCGCTGCCCTACGCCGAGGGCGGCTACGGCTACCCCGAGTCCGGGCAGACGATCATCAACACGACCAACGGCAAGCTGATCCGGCTGCTGGTCGACGACGAGCCGTTCGACCTGCGCTACGGCACCCTGCACCGGCACGAGCGGGTGTTGGACATGCAGGCCGGCACGCTGCACCGCGAGGTCGAGTGGGAGTCCCCGGCCGGGCGCCGGGTCCGGGTCCGCTCCACCCGCATGGTCTCGCTGACCCAGCGCGCGGTCGCCGCGATCTCCTACGAGGTCGAGCTGGTCAGCAACGGCAACGACGGCAGCGGCGCGGCCGGTGACGCCGCGCTGCTGGTGCTGCAGTCCGAGCTCGTCGCCAACGAGCAGCTGCCCGGCCGCGACGCGGACGACCCGCGCCTGGACACCGCGCTGGACAACGTCCTCGAGCCCGAGCAGTCCCGCGCCGGCGACGCCGGGGCCACCCTGGTGCACCGCACCCGCAAGTCGGAGCTGCGCTGCGGCGCCGCGATGGAGCACGAGGTGGTCGGCCCGGACGGCGTCCAGGTGTCCACCGACGCCAACGAGGACCTCGCCCGCACCACCGTCATCGCCCGGGTCAGGCCCGGCCAGTCGCTGCGCGTGGTCAAGTACCTCGCCTACGGCTGGTCGTCGCGGCGGAGCCTGCCCGCCGTCTACGACCAGGTGCGCGCCGCCATCGCCGCCGCCCGCTACACCGGCTGGGACGGCCTGGTCGCCGAGCAGCGCGACTACCTCGACGACTTCTGGGCCACCGCCGACGTCGAGATCGACGGCGACGCCGAGCTGCAGCAGGCCGTGCGGCTGGCGACCTTCCACATCCTGCAGGCCGGCGCCCGCGCCGAGCGTCGCTGCATCCCGGCCAAGGGGCTGACCGCCGACGGCTACGACGGCCACACCTTCTGGGACACCGAGACGTTCTGCCTGCAGGTGCTGTCCTTCGTCGCGCCGGAGGCCGCGGCGGACGCGCTGCGCTGGCGCAAGTCGATCCTGCCCCTGGCCTTCGAGCGCGCCGAGACCCTCGGCCTCCAGGGAGCGGCGTTCCCGTGGCGCACCATCCGCGGCCACGAGTGCTCCGGCTACTGGCCCGCGGGCACCGCGGCGTTCCACATCAACGCCGACATCGCCGACGCGGTGAAGCGGCACGTGCACGCCACCGGCGACACCAAGTTCGAGCTGGAGGTCGGGCTGGAGCTGCTGGTCGCGACCGCGCGGCTGTGGCGCTCGCTGGGCAGCCACGACTCGGCGGGCAACTTCCGCATCGACGGCGTCACCGGCCCCGACGAGTACTCCTCGATCGCGGACAACAACGTCTACACCAACCTGATGGCCCAGCAGAACCTGCGCTACGCCGCCGAGGTCGCCGCGAAGCACCCGCGGTCGGCGTCGCGGCTCGGGGTGGACTCCGAGGAGATCGCGTCCTGGCGCGACGCCGCCGGTGCCATGTTCATCCCGTTCGACGAGCGCCTGGGCGTGCACCCGCAGTCCGAGGGCTTCACCGACCACCAGCGGTGGAACTTCGAGGACACCCCGGCCGAGCGGTACCCGCTGCTGCTGAACTACCCGTACTTCGACCTGTACCGCAAGCAGGTCATCAAGCAGGCCGACCTGGTGCTGGCGATGCAGATCTTCCCGGAGGCGTTCACCGAGGAGCAGAAGCGCCGCAACTTCGCCTACTACGAGGCGATCACCGTGCGGGACTCCTCGCTCTCGGCGTGCACCCAGTCGGTGATGGCCGCCCGCACCGGGCACCTGGAGCTGGCCCACCAGTACCTCGCCGAGGCCGCGCTGGTGGACCTGCAGGACCTCGCGGGCAACACCGACCACGGCATGCACATCGCGTCGATGGCCGGTACCTGGACCGCGGTCGTGCTGGGCTTCGGCGGGATGCGCTGCGAGGCCGACGGGCTGTCGTTCGCGCCGGTGCTCCCGGCGTCGCTGTCGCGGATCTCGTTCGGCCTGAAGTGGCAGGGGCGCCGGATCCGGGTCTCGATCACCCCCGAGGAGACCGAGTACCGGCTCACCGACGGCGCCCCGATGCGGCTGCGCCACCACGGCGAGCCCATCGCGCTCGACGACGAGGGCCCGGCCACCGCGCCGACCCCCACCCCGGAGTGGGTCGAGCCGGTGGAGCAGCCCCACGGGCGGGCCCCCCGGGTCCGCGGCTGACCGCGCCCGGCCGCCGCCGCCACGTCACCGGGTGCGGGCGCGGGTGCCGGTCGCGGGCGGCCGGCACCGGGCCCGTCGTTCACCGGATGGTCGTGCACCACTGGTAGCCTGGCCAGTCGCTCCGTCGGCGACAGGTCCGTCCTGCCACCGCGCGGACGTGTCGTGTACGTCCCCCCGGTGGAGGATCCCCGCGCCGTGCCCGAACCCACTTCCGCTGCCGGCTCCCCGGCTGCCGCGGCCGACCCCGCCGCGCCGGTCGACCCGGAGCTGGCACACGAACAGTCCTACGTGGCCATGCTCTACGAGCAGCTCGAGGACCGCCGCCGCGACACCGCGCGTCGGCTGGCCGACACGCTGCGCGAGGAGACCGTCGGCACCCCTCAGGCCATCACCCAGCGCGACGCCGCCGCGGAGATGCTCACCGACCGGCTCGCCGGTCTGCGCGCCGCCGAGCACGGGCTGGCCTTCGGCCGGCTCGACGCCGACGACGGCGAGGTCCGCTACGTCGGCCGCATCGGCCTGCTCGACGAGGACAACGAGTACGAGCCGCTGTTGATGGACTGGCGGGCACCCGCGGCCCGGCCGTTCTACACCGCCACCGCCGCGAACCCCGAGGGGATGCGGCGGCGCAGGCATCTGCGGACCCGGCTGCGGCAGGTCGTCGCGGTCGACGACGAGCCGCTCAACCTGGCCGAGATGACCGAGGCGGAGCGGGCCCGCTCCGCCTCGGGGCTCACCAGCGAGGCCGCGCTGCTGGCGGCGGTCTCCTCGGCCCGTACCGGGCGGATGGGCGACATCGTCGCCACCATCCAGGGCGAGCAGGACCGGATCATCCGGTCGAAGCCGTCCGGGGTGCTGGTCGTGCAGGGCGGGCCCGGCACGGGGAAGACGGCGGTGGCGCTGCACCGCGCGGCGTACCTGCTCTACACCCACCGCGACCGGCTCGCCCGGCGCGGCGTGCTCGTCGTCGGGCCGAACCCGACGTTCCTGCGCTACATCGGTCAGGTCCTGCCCTCGCTGGGGGAGACCAGCGTCGTGCTCGGCACCGTCGCACAGCTGTTCCCCGGCCTGGAGGCCCGGCGGCCCGAGTCCCCGGCGACGGCCGAGCTGAAGGGCCGCGCCGAGATGGCGCCGGTGATCGCCGCCGCGGTGCGCGACCGGCAGCAGCTGCCGCGCACCCCGGTCGAGCTCGTCGTGGAGCAGCAGCGGCTCGTCCTCGACCGGGACACCGTCGCCCAGGCCCGCACCCGGGCCCGGCGCTCCCGCAGGCCGCACAACGAGGCCCGCCGCATCTTTCGCAAGGAGCTGCTGCGGCTGCTCGCCCAGCAGGTCGCCCGTCGCGTCGGCGGCGGCGAGGCCGGCCTGCTGGACCGGCGCGACGTCGACGACATCCGCGACGAGCTCGCCGAGTCCGCCCAGGTCGCGGCGCAGCTCGAGGAGCTCTGGCCGACGCTGTCGCCCGAGCAGCTGCTCACCGACCTGTTCGCCGACCGTCGCCGGCTCAACTCGGTGGCCCGGCGGATCCCGGCCCCCGAGCGGGCCCTGCTGGAGCGTCCGGCGCCCGGCGCCGACGTGCCCCCGGACCTGCGCTGGACCCCGGCCGACGTCGCCCTGCTCGACGAGGCCGCCGAGCTGCTCGGCGACGACGGCGCCGCCCAGGCCGCGGCCGAGGCCGCCGCGCTGCGCGAGGAGGTCGAGTACGCCCAGGGTGTGCTCGACGTGCTCGACCTGGAGGAGGACCTCGACCCCGAGCTGCTCCGCGCGACCGACATCATCGACGCCGACCGGCTCGCCGAGCGCATGCAGGTCTCCCGCTACGACTCCACCGCCGAGCGGGCGGCCGCGGACCGGGAGTGGACCTACGGCCACATCATCGTCGACGAGGCGCAGGAGCTGTCGGCGATGGCCTGGCGGATGGTCATGCGCCGCGCCCCCGCCCGGTCGATGACCCTGGTCGGGGACATCGCCCAGACCGGTGACCGCGGCGGCGCGGGCTCCTGGGACGAGGTGCTGTCGCCGTTCGTGGCGCGCCGCTGGCGCCTGGAGCAGCTGACGGTGAACTACCGGACCCCCTCGGAGATCGCCGACGTCGCCGACGACGTGCTCGCCGAGATCGACGCCTCGCTGCAGCCGCCCTCGTCGGTGCGCTCGACCGGGGTGCCGCCGTGGGCGGCGGCGCTGCCCGCCGGGGCCGACGGCGACCGGGTGCTGGTCGAGCGGATCCGTGCCGAGCGCGCCGCCGTCGGGGACGGGCGCACCGTCGTCCTCGCCCCCGAGGGCCGCGTCGACCACGTGCGCGCCGTGCTGGAGGCCGCCGGCCTCGTGACGCCGGCCGGGCCCGACACCGAGGAGACCGCCGGGGAGTCCGAGCTCGACGCCCCCGTCGTCGTTCTCCCGGTGGCCGCGTCGAAGGGCCTGGAGTTCGACGCCGTCGTGGTCGTCGAGCCGCAGGAGATGCTGGACGAGTCCCCGCGCGGGCTCAACGACCTCTATGTGGCGATCACCCGGGCCACCCAGCGCCTCGGGGTGCTCCACTCCGGGGATCTGCCGCCGGTGCTGAAGCGGATCGGGCGGGCCGGCTGAACCGGGCTCAGCCGGCCCGGTAGAGGTCGCGCAGCAGCGCGATCTCCGCCCCGTGGTGGATGGCCTCCCGGTGGATGTGCAGCACCAGGGTGGCCAGCGGCGCGTCGGCGTAGGGGCCCTCGGCCGGTCCGCACGGCCGGGCGAGACCCTCGGCGCCGAGCGCGGCGACCCCGGCGGTCCAGCGGGCGTACTCGGCGTCGAGTGCGTCCAGCGCCTCCGCCGCGGTGCCGGGGTAGGCGTAGGAGTGGTAGTCGACGGCCGGGCCGCCGAAGTGGGAGTGCGAGCGCATCGCGAACACCCCGACGAGGAGGTGCCCGAACCGCCACGCGATCGTCGTGACCGGTGGCGGCTCCGGCGTCGGGAACGCGAAGTCGATCACCCAGTCGCCGGACCCGGCGCCCGGCGGGGTCACCGACTCCCCGCGGCGGCGCACGCCCCAGCAGCCGGGCACCGGCTCGCGGTGGTACTCGTCGTCGGTCAGCCCGGCCAGCCGCGGGCGCAGCAAGGTGTCCCAGTGGAACGTCAGCTGCGCGAGCAGCTCGGCGTTCCAGTCGAGGGTCGTGGTGGGTGTCGTCATGCCCCCGGAGGCTAGGGCCGATCGAGGACGGCCGCGGTCCGCGTGGCGGGGCGGTGCGCTCGGCCGGCGACGCGGACCGGGCGGAACCCGGAGGTCCGCGCGCGCCGGGCCGCGGCGACCCGCGCGTCGGGCAGGTGCTGGTGCCGTGTCCCGCCGAGTGCGACGTCGAGCAGCTGGTGGCTCCGGCAGATCCCCGGCACCGGGACGCCGCGGGTCGGCGCCCGGTGCAGCGCGGCGAGGTCGGCGGCGTCGCGCTCGGTGCAGCAGGAGATCCCGTGGAGCGGCAGGGTCACGCCGGCCTCACGGGTCCGCA
The DNA here is from genome assembly GCF_040105315.1 of Pseudonocardia tropica. NCBI lineage: Bacteria > Bacillati > Actinomycetota > Actinomycetes > Pseudonocardiales > Pseudonocardiaceae > Pseudonocardia > Pseudonocardia tropica. The sequence continues at coordinate 328,980 of NZ_JBEDNP010000002.1, read as the reverse complement.
CCGTGCAGCACGTCGATCACCTGGTCGCCGTAGCGCGCGAGCTTGCCCTCGCCGATCCCGGAGATCGTGCCCAGCGCGGCCCGGTCGGCGGGGGCGCGGGTCGCGATCTCGCGCAGCGTCGCGTCGTGGAAGATCACGTAGGCGGGGACGCCCTGCTCCTTCGCCGTCGCCGCCCGCCAGGCCCGCAGCCGCTCGAACACCGGCGCGAGCTCGGCCGGCATCTCCACGGCCTGCTTCGACCCGCCCCGCGACCGCGACGACCGCGCGGCGCGCTCCGGCTCGGTGCGCAGCATGACCTTCTGCTCGCCGCGCATCGCCGCGGGGGACTCGTCGGTGAACCGCAGCGTCGAGTAGTTCCCGCCGACGGTCAGCAGCCCGCGCGCGACGAGCTGGCGCAGCACGTTGCGCCACGCGACGTCGGTCAGGTCGGTCCCGACGCCGAACACCGACAGCTCGTGGTGGCGGTGCTGGTCGACCTTGGGGGTGCGCTTGCCCAGCAGGATGTCGACGACCTGCCCGGCGCCGAACTCCTGGTTGCGCTCCTTCTTCAGCCGCCACACCGTCGACAGCACCTTCTGCGCCGCGACCGTGCCGTCCCACGACGACACCGGCGTCAGGCAGGTGTCGCAGTTCCCGCACATCTGCGCACCAGGCCCCTGCCCGAAGTACCGCAGAAGCTGCCCCCGGCGGCACTCGGTGGTCTCGCACAGCGCGAGCATCGCGTCGAGGTGCTGGGCCAGGCGCCGCTTGTGCGCGGCGTCCCCCTCGCCGTCGTCGATCATCTTCCGCTGCTGGACGACGTCGGCGAGCCCGTAGGCCAGCCACGCCGTCGACGGCTCGCCGTCGCGGCCCGCGCGGCCGGTCTCCTGGTAGTAGCCCTCCACGGACTTCGGCAGGTCCAGGTGGGCGACGAAGCGGACGTCGGGCTTGTCGATGCCCATGCCGAACGCGATCGTCGCGCACATGACCAGGCCGTCCTCGCGCAGGAACCGGGACTGGTTCTCCCGGCGCACCGACGCGTCGAGCCCCGCGTGGTACGGCAGTGCCCGGATCCCCTGCGCGGTGAGGAACTCCGCGGTCTGCTCGACCGACCTGCGAGACAGGCAGTAGACGATGCCCGCGTCCCCGGCGTGTTCGGAGCGCAGCAGCTCCAGCAGCTGGCGGCGCGGCTCGTTCTTGGCGACGATCCGGTACTGGATGTTTGGCCGGTCGAAGCTCGCGACGAAGTGCCGCGCCCCGGTCAGCTCCAGGCGCTGCGCGATCTCGGCGCGGGTCGCGTCGGTCGCGGTCGCGGTCAGCGCGATCCGCGGGACGTCCGGCCAGCGCTTCGGCAGCTCGGAGAGCAGCAGGTAGTCGGGCCGGAAGTCGTGCCCCCACTGCGCGACGCAGTGCGCCTCGTCGATCGCGAACAGGGCGATGCGCCCGCGTTCCAGCAGCCGCACGGTGGACTCGACCCGCAGCCGCTCCGGGGCGAGGTAGAGCAGGTCCAGCTCGCCCGCGAGGAACTCCTGCTCGGTGAGGCGGCGCTCGTCGGCGTCCTGGGTGGAGTTGAGGAAACCGGCCCGCACCCCGAGCGCGCGCAGCGCGTCGACCTGGTCCTGCATCAGCGCGATCAGCGGCGACACCACGACCCCGGTGCCCGGCCGGGCCAGCGCCGGGACCTGGTAGCACAGCGACTTGCCGCCACCGGTCGGCATGAGTACCAGCGCGTCCCCGCCGCCGGTGACCTGCTCGACGATCGCCTGCTGCTCGCCGCGGAACGCGTCGTAACCGAAGACGCGGCGCAGGATCTCGTGCGGGTCGCTGCTGTGCACCCGCTCCGGGACCGGCTCCGGCAGCCGCCCCGGCCCGGCGGGCGCGGCGGCACGGGCGTCCTCCGGTGGGGGTTCGTCGCCGTAGTCGTCCTCGGGCTCGGGCGGGAGCGGGATCTCGTCCGGGTCGGAGGCGTCGAACACGTCGTCGATCCTACGAGCCCCGTCACGTCCGCCCCGCCCGGCACTCGCCTCGCGGCACCACCGACCGCGCCGGACCCCGGGCCGGGGCGTGGTCCCGGTCACCGCCCGGGTGTCGCGGGCGCCGCGGTGCTGCGCCGGACGGCCCCGGGGTGTAGCAAGACCTGCAGGACCAACGGCGTTCGCAGACCGGACGCCGGGCGATCACGCGAGAAGGACTGATCCGTGGATCTGAAGATCGGGTACAAGGCGTCGGCCGAACAGTTCGGCCCCCGCGACCTCGTCGAGTACGCGGTGCTGGCCGAGGAGCTCGGGCTCGACAGCGTCTGGGCGTCGGACCACTTCCTGCCCTGGCGGCACGAGGGCGGGCACGCCCCGGCCGCGCTGCCCTGGATGGCGGCGGTGGGGGAGCGCACGACGCGGGTGCAGATCGGCACCTCCGTGCTCACCCCCACCTTCCGCTACAACCCGGCGGTGCTGGCCCAGGAGTTCGCCACGATGGCGCTGCTCACCGGCAACCGGGTCGCGCTCGGCGTCGGCACCGGCGAGGCGCTCAACGAGATCGCGGTGTCCGGGCGCGAGTGGCCCGAGTTCAAGGAGCGCTTCGCCCGGCTGCGCGAGGCCGTGAAGCTGATGCGCGCGCTGTGGACCGAGGAGTCGGTCAGCACCGAGGGCGAGTACTACACCGTCGTCGACGCCATGATCTACGACCGGCCCGAGCAGCCGGTGCCGATCTACGTCGCCGCGGGCGGCCCGATGGTCGCCCGGTTCGCCGGCCGGTTCGGCGACGGGTTCATCTGCACCTCCGGCAAGGGCATGGACCTCTACACCGACAAGCTCCTCCCGGGCGTCGAGGAGGGCGCGGGCAAGGCCGACCGCGACGCGGGCGCCATCGACAGGATGATCGAGATCAAGATCAGCTACGACCGCGACCCGGACGCCGCGCGGGAGAACACCAGGTTCTGGGCGCCGCTGTCGCTGACCGCGGACCAGAAGAACTCCGTCGACTCCGCACAGGAGATGGAGCGTCTGGCCGACGAGCTGCCGATCGAGCAGGTCGTGAAGCGCTGGATCGTCGCGTCGGACCCCGACGAGGCCGTGGAGCAGATCAGGCCCTACCTCGACGCGGGCCTGAACCACCTCGTCGTGCACGGCCCGGGGCACGACCAGCGCCGGTTCCTCACCCAGTTCACCTCCGACGTCGCGCCGAGGCTGCGGGCGCTCGCGTGAGCGCCGCGGGCACCCCGGCGGTGGTCCGCGACGGGCGGGTGCTGCGCTGCCGGGTCTCCACCGGCCGCCACGGCACTCTCGACGGGCCCGCCACGGCCGAGGTCACCGAGGCGCTGCTGGCGCTCGACCCGGCCGAGACCGGCGCGGTGCTGGTGCACGGCGACGGCGAGAACTTCTGCACCGGCGGTGACGTGCGCGCCTTCGCCGGGGCCGAGGACCGCTACGCCTCCGTGCACGAACTCGCCGACACCTTCCACTCCATGCTGCGCCCGCTGGCCGCCTCCCCGGTGCCCACGGTCGCGGCGGTGCCGGGCTGGGCCGCCGGTGCGGGCATGAGCATCGCGCTGGCCTGCGACCTCGCCGTCGGCGGGACCTCGACCCGGATGCGCCCGGCCTACCCGGGCATCGGGTTCTCCCCGGACGGCGGGATGACCTGGACGCTGCCGCGGCTGATCGGTGCCGCGCGGGCGCGGCGGGTCCTGCTCACCGACGAGGTCCTGGATGCCGGGACGCTGGCCGAGCTGGGGCTGCTCGCCTCCGTCGTCGACGACGACCGGGTCGCCGACGAGGCCGCCGCGGTCGCGCACCGGCTCGCCCAGGGCCCGACGGCCGCGCTGGGCCGCATCCGCGGGCTCCTGACCGTGACCTGGGACCGTGGGCTCGACGAGCAGCTCCAGGCCGAGGCGGACTCCATCGCGACCTGCGCCGCGGGTCCGGAGGGCGCCGAGGGCCTCGCCGCGTTCGGCGAGAAGCGCCGCCCGCAGTTCCACTGAGCACCCTCGCCCACGACGCACCCGGACACGACGGAGGGGGCGCGACCGACCCGGTCGCGCCCCCTCCGCGGGTGAGTGGGTGCCCCGTCGCGGTCGCTCAGCGCCCGCTGGCCGGGCTCCCCGCGACGACCCGGCGCGACCGCTGCGGGCCACGGCCCGTGCCGGGCATGCCCACGGCGAAGCGCTGCGCCGGGCGGTGCAGGCCCGGGCCGCGCGGCCAGCCCGCGTCGAGCGGGGCGAGCAGGCGGTCCAGCTCGGAGTCCGGGGTGGCGCCGACGCTGTTGCGCAACAGCCGCTGGAACTCGTCGTACTCGGCGAGGGCGTCGGCGACGTGCCCGCCGGCGAGCAGGGCCTCGACCAGCGCGCGGCGCGACCGCTCGCGGCTCGGCGCGGTGGCGACGGCCCGGCGCGCGACGGCGACGGCGTCGTCGTGCCGGTCGGCGGCGCTGAGCGTGCCGGCCAGGCCCTCGAGGGCGGACAGGCGAAGCTGACGGAACCGCTCGCGCTCCACGGCGATCCACGCCGCGGTCCACGACGGGAGGATGTCGGCCTCCAGCAGCGCGGTCTCCGGGGCGCCGATCTCGCGCACGGTGCGCAGCATGCTGGGCGCCGACAGACCGCGGATCAGCAGCATGGCCTCGGTGAGGTCGACGACCACGTCGTCGCCGAGCTGCAGCCGACCGAGGTGGTCGGCGTCGAGCAGACCCGGTACGTCGACGCCGGCGACGGCCTCGTCGAGCAGCCGGGCCGCGGGCACGGGGCCGACCCCGGGCCACAGCGTCGCGGCGAGCGCCGCGGTCGGCTGCGGCCGCCGGTGGACGGCGAGATGGGCGACCAGGCGACGGGAGTCGACCGGCAGCGGGACGGCGCGGTCACCCGCGCGCAGCCCGAACGAGCCCAGCACCCGGACGTGCGGGGCGGGGGTGGGAGTGCTCTGCTCACTGGATCGACAGTGATCGTCGGACATGGCCGTTTCCCCGGATCGGTCGTGGCGTGCGGCCCGCGGTCGGCTCCGTACGGAGCCGGGGCGCGCCGGGCGGGAGGGCCTCGGATCGCGGAGCGGGCACGACGGAACCGCACCGACACGGACGGCGGGCGGCGTCTCCGTGTGGTGTCGTGGGACGAGGATAGCCCAGCAGTGCCCACGGTGTGAGATCCGGGTACGGCCGGATTGTGAGAGCCGCCTCAGGCCCGGGAGAGCAGCCGGACGTGGGTCCCGTCCGGGGCCCGCCACACGTGCAGGCTGTCGCAGAGCTGCCGGGCGATCCACGTCCCGCGTCCCCGCGCCTGCGACGGGTGCGGCGGCGCGAGCCCGATCAGCGGCAGCGCGATCGCGCCGCTGTCCTGGACCTCGCAGACCAGCTCCCCGTCGCGCGCCCACACCGACAGCCCCGCCTCCGGGGACCCGTGCTCGACCGCGTTGGTGGCGACCTCGTTGACCGCCTGCACCATGTCCTCGCCGCGGGCGGTGTCGAACCGGCACACCCGGGCGGCCTCGGTGACGGCGTCGCGCACCCGGGACAGCTCGAAGGTGTTGTAGGACAGCGTGAGGTCCGGCGGTCCGAGCAGGTGCGGCGGCGCGATCGGCAGGGCCGCGAGCACCTCGGCGGGCGGGCGGTGGCGCGGGTTCTCGGTGAGCCCGGAGGCGCGCAGCCGCAGCGGGTGGTTGACCACCGCCGACTCGCCGACCGCGCCGTGCACCGGCAGCCGCGGGTAGGCGCACACCTGCAGGACCGGCAGCCCCGCGAGGGAGATGTTGAGCGCGGCCTCCAGCTCGACCCAGAACCCGCCGTCGACGCCGTCGAGGTCCGGGTCGTGCGCGCCCACCACGAACACCGGGCGGCCCGAGGAGGTCAGCGCCCGCAGCTCCCGGGCCCGCCAGGCGGCGACGGTCTGTCCGGACTCCCGGGCCGAGCTGGTGAGCGAGGTGAGCCTGCCGAGCTCGACCTCGTCGCCGAGCTCGTCGTGCAGCGCCTGCTCCAGCGGTGCGGGCAGGTCCAGCGCGACCCGGGCGCCGGTGTCCCGTGCCGCGGCCCGGGCGGCGGGGGCGACGGCGGCCAGCAGCTCCACCGGGTCGTCGGCGTGCACGAGGGCGTGCCGGAAGCCGGGCGGGCGGGGTGCGGCGTTGACCTTCACCGGAGCCGTCCTCCCGGGTGCACGACCTCGGGGGCCGGCGGGTGGTCGTCGAACACGAGCTGGGGGGAGAAGGCCGCGCCGCAGCGTTCGAGCACCCGCAGCACCCGCGGCCGGACCCGGTGCAGCACCAGGCGGTGGGTCGCCGGGAAGCCCTCGGCGGCGTGCACCAGCGCGACCGCGGTGGCGACGTCGACGAACCGCACCGAGGCCATGTCCAGGCCGATGTCGGGGGAGGCGTCCGCGGAGCGCAGCGCGGCGTCCAGGGCCGAGTGCAGCAGCGAGGTGATCTTCGAGCGGTTGCTGTGGTCGACCTCGCCGGCCAGCCGGGCGTGGCCGGTGCCGAGGCGCACGATCCGGAGCAGGCCGTCGTCGTAGGCGGTGGAGCGGGGGACGTGGTCGCGGTGCAGGGCCCGCATGATGTCGATCTGCTCGGCCGGGAAGTGCTCGGTGTCGTAGGTGCACAGTGCGGTCAGCCCGCCCGCGCTCTCACGGACCAGCCGGGCCAGCAGGCCGTCGTACTCGGGCAGGGTGCCCGCGGCGCCGGCGCCGAGCACCGAGTGCATCTGCCCGGTCATCCGGGTGCCGTTCCAGCCGAGCTCGCGGGAGCGGGCGACCTCGCCGGACATCCCGGCGTGCACGTCGGACAGCGGGGTGCGGAAGGTGCGCCGGGTCTGCTCGGCGGGCAGGATCTCCAGCTGGCCGCGGCGCAGCGGGTCGTCGACCTCGACGCCGTCCTCGGCGAGGCGGCGGAGCAGGACGTCGGCGGCGCCGTCGTCGTCGAAGTAGAGGATGCGCTCGCCCCGGTCGAGACCGTGTGCGACGTAGGCGGCGGCGAGCTCCCCGAGGTGCTCCGTACTGTCCGGGACCGCGCACACGTGATCGCCGGACGTCAGCGCGTCCGCCATCTTGATCACGTCTCACCTGCCGCGCGCGCCCCGCCGCCGCACGTCGCGGCGCCGGGCACACCCCGTCACGGAATCCTGGACGGACCAACCGTACGGAGGCCCTCGGCGGGGGCCCGAGCCCTCGGAGCGTGTGGGGCGCCGAACCGACGGTGACGCGCGACGAGCGGATCGCCGACGGCGGGGGACGGGGCTCGGCAGACCCGGTCCGACCAGGACCTACGGCCGTTCGGCGCTGCCCGGTGCCCGCCGGACGGCTGTGGCACCCCGTGTCCGGGTGATCACCGTCCGGCGCGCGGCGGGGCGGGTCAGGCGGCCGGGTTGACCGCGACCGAGGTGGTCGTGCCGCCCTGGACGGTCTGCAGGACGACGCAGTACCGCTCGGTCAGCTTCACGAGGGTCGCGACCTTGTCCTCGGCGGCGGGCGCGCCGCCGTCGCGGACGTCGACGTCGAAGGACAGGCGGATCTCCCGGAAGCCGACCGGGGCGTCCTTCGCGACGCCGAGGGTGCCGCGGAAGTCGAGGTCGCCCTCGGCGCGCACGGCGCCGAGCACCTCGAGCTCCAGCGCGGTCGCCACCGCGCGCAGGGTCACCCCGGCACAGGCCACCAGTGCCTCCAGCAGCATGTCGCCCGAGCACAGTTGGGTGCCGTCGCCGCCGGTGGCCGGGTGCAGGCCCGCCTCGGCGATCGCCCGGCCGGTCGAGACCTTGCACGCCACCCCGGAGCCGAGCTCCCCGTCCGCCCTCAGGGTGATGACCGCCGACTCCGGGTCGTCGCGGTACTGCTGCTTGAGCGGGGCCTGGAGGTCGCGCAGGGAGATGTTGGTGTCGGTCATGTCCCCATCCTCACCCCGACGGGGCGACCCGCACACCCCGACCCGACGACTAGGGTGCCCGGTGTGGGCGGGGAGAGCGACACCGGACGGGCGGCAGCGGTGCGCCGCAGCGCCCGCGGGGCCGCCGACTCGGTCCGCGGGGCCCGTGACACCGTCCGGGACACGGTGCGCGACACCGTGCGGGGCTCGGTGCACGAGACCGTCGGCCCGCCCACCGACGACGACCGGCTCTGGACCGTCCCCAACGCGCTGAGCGTGCTGCGCCTGGCCGGGGTGCCGCTGTTCCTGTGGCTGATGCTCGGCCCGGAGGCCGACGGCTGGGCCGTCGCGGTACTGGCGATCGGCGGGTTCACCGACTGGCTCGACGGCAAGCTCGCCCGCGTCCTGGACCAGTTCAGCCGGTTCGGCGCCATGCTCGACCCGGCCGTGGACCGCCTCTACATCCTGGCCGCGCTGGTCGGGCTGGCCGCCCGCGACATCGTCCCGTGGTGGGCGGTGGTCGCCCTGGTGGCCCGCGACGTCGTCCTCGCCGGCTGCGTGTTCGTGCTGCGCCACCGCGGCTACGGGCCGTTCGAGGTCGTCTACCTCGGCAAGGCCGCCACCTTCGTCCTGCTCTACGCCTTCCCGCTGCTCCTGCTCGGCGACGGGCCCTCGGCCGCCGAGGCCGTGGTCGGTGTCGTCGCGAACGCCTTCGCCATCTGGGGCGTGGCCCTCTACCTGTGGTCGGGGCTGCTGTACCTGGCCCAGTTCCGGCTGGCCCTGCGCCGCCCGGCACCGGGCGTCCCGGCCCCGGCGACCCGGTTCGATCACGGCGGCGCCGGGGGATAGGCTCCCCGGCGTGAGCTCGGAGATTCCGTCGGACCTGTCCTACACCGAGGCCCACGAGTGGGTCCGCCGCAGCGGGGACGGGGTGGTCCGGGTCGGCATCACCGACCACGCCCAGTCGCAGCTCGGCGACGTCGTCTTCGTGCAGCTGCCGACCGTCGGTGACACCCTCGCCGCGGGCGACGCCATGGGCGAGGTCGAGTCGACCAAGTCCGTGTCGGACATCTACGCGCCGGTCGGGGGCGAGGTCGTGGCCGTGAACGACGGTCTCGACGCGGGTCCGGAGCTGGTGAACTCCGCCCCCTACGGCGACGGGTGGATCGTCGAGATCCGCCTGGCCGAGGGGGCCTCGCTCGACGGCCTGCTCGACGCCGACGCCTACCGCCAGCTGGCCGACGGCGCCTGAGCCGGCCCGCCCGCCGCGCCACGCGGCACGGCGCGCCGACCTCCGTATCGCCCCGGCCGCTCCGACCGGTAGGTTCACATCCCCTGGACGTGCCGTCCGGAGGGGACCGGGACACCGGCCCCGCACAGCCCTGACCGCCCGGACGCCGTCCGGGTACCGCATCCGCGAGGAGGAGTCCCCGAGGTGACCACGAACGACCCGCGCGACGTGCCACCGGAGCGCGCACCGGAGACCACGTCGGTCTTCCGGGCGGACTTCCTCGCCGACGTCGAGCAGCCGGCCGCCGAGCCCGCCGTCTCGGGCGTCGACGGGCTTCCCGCCGGGTCGGCGCTGCTCGTCGTCCGGCGCGGTCCGAACGCCGGCTCGCGCTTCCTGCTGGACGTGCCGACCACCAGCGCCGGCCGGCACCCCGACAGCGACATCTTCCTCGACGACGTCACCGTCTCCCGGCGGCACGCGGAGTTCCGCCGCGACGCCGGCGAGTTCGTGGTCGTCGACGTCGGCAGCCTCAACGGCACCTACGTCAACCGCGAGCCGGTCGACACGGCCGTGCTCGCCAACGGCGACGAGGTGCAGATCGGCAAGTTCCGCCTGGTCTTCCTGACCGGACCGCGCGAGGCCGGCGCCCAGGGCTGACCCCGGGACGCGGCCGGCGCCACCGCCGCCCGCCCGCGCCCCTCGCACGACCGGCCCGTCGCGGCCACGGGTGCTCCGGCACCCGTACCGCGGCGGGCCGTCGGCGTGCGTCCGTACCGGCGGGTGTCGAGCCCACACGCCGCGCGCGACGGGCGTGTGACGATCGTCGAACGGACCCCGTCACTCCCCGTCCGGAGGCGCGCGTCGGGGCGGGCCGCCGTGTAGCGTCATCAGGTGTCGGTGGCAGTGCGGTGGCAACGACACGGAGCCCGTCGGGTCCGCCGCACGGGTCAGGGCGAGCAAGGCGATCAGGGCGGCCGGGGTGGCGTGTCCACCCGGGTGGCCCGACAGGCCCGACAGGGCCGGGGAGGCGGGCTGATGAGCGAGATGCGCGTCGTGGGCGTCCGGGTCGAACTTCCGGCGAACCAGCCGATCCTGCTGCTGCGGGAGACGAACGGCGACCGATACCTCCCGATCTGGATCGGATCGGTGGAGGCGACGGCGATCGCCCTGGAGCAGCAGGGGGTCAAGCCGGCGCGGCCGCTGACCCACGACCTGCTCAAGGACGTGATCGGGGCCCTCGGGCGGCGGCTCGAGCAGGTGCGGGTGACCGATCTGCAGGAGGGCACCTTCTACGCCGAGCTGATCTTCGACGGCGGCGTCACGGTGTCCGCGCGGCCGAGCGACTCGATCGCGCTGGCGCTGCGGACCGGTGTCCCGGTGCACGCCGACGAGAGCGTCCTCGCCGAGGCGGGGCTGGTCATCCCCGACGAGCAGGAGGACGAGGTCGAGAAGTTCCGCGAGTTCCTCGACTCCGTGTCGCCGGAGGACTTCCGCGGGGCCCAGCCGGGCTGATCCGTCCGGGTGACCACCGCCGTCATCCGGAGCCGGGATCGGGCGGACCGTCGTCCGACCGTTCACCGACGTCACCGACCGTTCACCTGCTGTACGCCCTCCGTACCTGCCGACCCGGGCGGGTGTCCGGTACGCCCGGGTCGGCGAGCCGCGTTGACCACCTCGGCCACTGGGCCTACCGTCATCACGACTGATGACATCCGTGGAACTCACCCACTACCCAGAGTCACATGGTAGGGGAGGACCACGGTCCCGACCGAGGGAGACCGCGCGGTGCAGACGCCACCACCCGAGGGGCCGGGTCAGGGAGAGCTGTTCCCGGACCCGCTCGTCGGTGAGGGGCTCGACGGGGTGACCGACCGCCTGGTCGGCTTCCGCGGGCCGACCGCGTGCCAGGTCGTCGGCATCACCTACCGGCAGCTGGACTACTGGGCCCGCACCGGGCTGGTCGTGCCGTCGATCCGCGGCGCCGCCGGGTCGGGCAGCCAGCGGCTCTACTCCTTCAAGGACGTCCTCGTCCTCAAGATCGTGAAGCGGCTGCTCGACGCCGGTGTCTCGCTGCAGAACATCCGGATCGCCGTCGAGCACCTGCGCAGGCGCGGGATCCGCGACCTGGCCGGCATCACCCTGTTCTCCGACGGCACCACCGTCTACGAGTGCACCTCCCCGGAGGAGGTCGTCGATCTGCTGCAGGGCGGCCAGGGCGTGTTCGGGATCGCGGTGTCCGGGGCGATGCGCGAGATCTCCGGCGTCATCAAGGACTTCCCGGCCGAGCGGGCCGACGGCGGCACCGTCGACGAGGCCCCCGAGGACGAGCTGGCCCGCCGTCGCGCGCGCCGCGCGATCTCCTGACCGGACCCGGTCAGGCGACGGCTCGGAACGGGTCGTGCTCGGCCAGCAGCTTCTCCATCCGCGCCTGGTCGACCCGGTTGACCACGGTCAGGCTGTCCTGCCGGTCCCGCACGCACTTCGCCAGGGTGAACGCCGAGGTGATCGCGTACAGCACGGCGATGGCCAGGAACGCCTTCACCCACCCGTCGACGGGCAGGTAGACGGTCCCGACGACGACGGCCGCGAGCGAGACGCCGAAGGACAACATCGCCTGCGTATGGAACGCGGCGGTGGTGGCCGGGGTGGTGTTCGGAGCGCTGGTGTTCGACATGGCAGGAAGTGTGACGAGCCGGCGCAGGCGGCGACGCCGCAGAACTACGCAGGTAGGCTGGCCCGGTAGTCGTCGACGCCGCGCGGGAGAGCCCCGGGGAACGAGCCCGGGCGCCGAAGGAGCAAACCCCTTCCCGGAATCTCTCAGGCACACGGACCGCGCGGTCGAGGCGCCTCTGGAAAGCGACGGGCCGCACACGCGTGCGGGGCGCCCGTCCGCCGACGGGGAAAGCCGGAAGCCTCCGGTGAATCTCTCAGGCGCCCGTTCCACGGGTACGGACAGAGGGGGAGGGGCGAGTTGCCCTGCCCCGATCCGCCCGACGACCTCCGGAGGCGCCGTGAGCCCGACGTCCGAGCACCGTCCCACCCTCGCCGAGCTGGAGCGGGGGCTCCCGTTCGCCGAGCGCCACATCGGCCCCCGGCCCGGTGACCTGGCCCGGATGCTGGAGGTGCTGGGCGTCGACTCGCTCGACGCGCTCGCCGCCCGCGCGCTGCCCGACACCATCCGCGACGACGGACCGGTCGGTGCGTCGCTGCCCGCGCCGGTCGGCGAGGCCGAGATGCTCGCCGAGCTGCGCGGGCTGGCCGGGCGCAACACCGTCACCGTCCCGATGATCGGCTACGGCTACCACGGCACCCGCACCCCGTCGGTGATCCGCCGCAACGTGCTGGAGAACCCGGCCTGGTACACCGCGTACACGCCGTACCAGCCCGAGATCAGCCAGGGCAGGCTCGAGGCCCTGCTGACCTTCCAGACGATGGTGTCCGACCTGACCGGGCTGCCGGTCGCCGGCGCGTCGCTGCTCGACGAGGCGACCGCCGCCGCCGAGGCGATGACGCTGCTGCGCCGGGCCAACCGCTCGACCAGCCCGCGGTTCGTCGTCGACGCCGACACCGTGGCGCAGACCGTGGACGTGCTGCGCACCCGCGCCGAGCCGCTCGGCATCGAGCTGGTCGTCGCCGACCTCGGCGACGGCGCGCTGCCCGAGGGCGAGTTCTTCGGGGTGCTGCTGTCCTACCCGGGCGCGTCGGGCCGGGTCGCCGACCCGTCGGCGCTGGTCGAGGCCGCGCACGGGCGCGGGGCGCTCGTCGCCGTCGCGGCGGACCTGCTGGCCCTGACCCTGCTCACCCCGCCCGGGGAGCTCGGCGCGGACGCCGCGGTCGGCTCCACCCAGCGCTTCGGGGTGCCGCTCGGCTTCGGCGGCCCGCACGCCGGCTACCTCTCGGTCGGGCAGCGCCACTCCCGTCAGCTGCCGGGACGCCTGGTCGGGGTCTCCCGCGACGCCGACGGCCACTACGCCCTGCGACTGGCGCTGCAGACCCGTGAGCAGCACATCCGCCGGGAGAAGGCCACCTCCAACATCTGCACCGCGCAGGTCCTGCTCGCCGTCATGGCCGCCTGCTACGGCGTGCACCACGGCCCGGACGGGCTGCGCGCGATCGCCACCCGCACCCACCGGATGGCCGCGGTGCTCGCCGCCGGTCTGCGCTCGGGCGGGGTGGAGATCGTCCACGACACGTTCTTCGACTCCGTGCTCGCCCGCGTCCCCGGCCGCGCCGACGCCGTCGTCGCCGCCGCGCACGACGCCGGGATCGCGCTGCGCCGCGCCTCGGACGACGAGGTCGGCGTCGCCACCTCGGAGATCACCACCGTGGCGCACCTGCACGCGGTGTGGGAGGCGTTCGGCGTCACCGGGGTGGACGTGACCGCCCTCGACGGGGACACCGCCGACGCGCTGCCCGCGGACCTGCGGCGCACGAGCGAGTACCTCACGCACCCGACGTTCCACGAGTTCCGCTCCGAGACCGCGCTGATGCGCTGGCTGCGCCGCCTCGCCGACGCCGACCTCGCGCTGGACCGCACGATGATCCCGCTGGGCTCGTGCACCATGAAGCTCAACGCCGCCGCCGAGATGGAGGCGGTGACCTGGCCGCAGTTCGCCGACCTGCACCCGCTCGCGCCCGAGTCCGACACCGCGGGCACCCGGGCGATGATCGAGCAGCTGGAGACCTGGCTGGCCGACCTCACCGGCTACGCCGCGGTCTCGCTGCAGCCCAACGCGGGCAGCCAGGGCGAGCTCGCCGGGCTGCTCGCGATCGCCGCGTACCACCGCAGCCGCGGGGCGGACGACCGCGACGTCTGCCTGATCCCCGCCTCCGCGCACGGCACCAACGCCGCCTCGGCGGTCATGGCCGGGATGCGGGTGGTCGTCGTCGGGACCGCCCCGGGCGGCGACGTCGACCTCGACGACCTGCACGCGAAGATCGCCGAGCACGGCGACCGGCTGGCCGCGCTGATGATCACCTACCCGTCGACGCACGGCGTCTACGAGGCCGGGGTCCGCGACGTGTGCGCTGCGGTGCACGACGCCGGCGGCCAGGTCTACGTCGACGGCGCCAACCTGAACGCGCTGGTCGGGGTCGCCCGCCCGGGGGCCTTCGGCAGCGACGTCAGCCACCTCAACCTGCACAAGACCTTCTGCATCCCGCACGGCGGCGGCGGGCCCGGTGTCGGCCCGGTCGCGGTGGCCGAGCACCTGGCGCCGTTCCTGCCCGGTCGCACGCCCCGGTCCGACGGCGGCGTCGGCCCGGTGTCCGCCGCCCGCCACGGCTCGCCCGGCGTCCTGCCGATCTCCTGGGCCTACCTGCGGATGATGGGCCTGGACGGGATGCGCCGCGCCACGCTCACCGCGGTGGCGGCCGCCAACTACGTGGCCACCCGGCTGCGGGAGCACTTCCCGGTGCTCTACGCGGGCGCCGACGGCACGGTCGCCCACGAGTGCATCCTCGACCTGCGCACGCTGACCAAGGAGACCGGGGTGACCGTCGACGACGTCGCCAAGCGGCTCATCGACCACGGCATCCACGCCCCGACCATGTCCTTCCCGGTGGCCGGGACGCTGATGGTCGAGCCCACCGAGTCCGAGGACCTCGCGGAGATCGAGCGGTTCGTCGCCGCCATGGTGTCCATCCGCGGCGAGATCGACCGGGTCGCCGCGGGGGAGTGGCCCGCCGAGGACAACCCGCTGCGGAACGCCCCGCACACCGCGGCCTGCCTGGCCGACGACAAGTGGGACCACCCGTACCCGCGGGAGCTGGCCGCGTACCCGACCGGGGTCACCCCGGGCGTGCACGACCGGAAGGTGTGGCCGCCGGTGCGGCGGATCGACGGGGCGCACGGCGACCGGAACCTGGTCTGCTCCTGCCCGCCGCCGGACGCCTTCGCCTGAGCCGGCACCGGCCCACCGGGAGAATGTCCGGACAGGGCGGGGATCATGGCGGGGTGTCACGCCGACCGAGTGAGCGCCTCCGGGTCCCCGCCCCCGTCCTGCGGACGCGCGTCAGATCCAAGCGGGCCGCCACCGACCAGCCCAACGTCACCGGCGACGGCGCGTCGCCGCTGACCGCCCGGTTCTGGGTGCTGCTCGTCGTCACCGGCGTCGCCGCGGGGCTGTCCGGGATCGTGCTGATGGCGCTGCTGCACGCGGTGTCGGACCGGGCCTGGGGGTCCGGGGCGGCGGAGGAGTTCCAGGCGGCGGTCGAGCGGGCCGACGCCTGGGGCCGGGTGTGGCCGCTGCTGGTGGCGGGGCTGCTCGCGGGGGTCGGCGGGTACCTGCTGCGTCGGTGCGTCCCCGGCCGCACCGACGTCGACGACGCGATCTGGACCGGCGACGCGCGGCTCGGCGTGCGGCGCAGCTCCGGCACCGCGGTGCTGTCGGAGGTCGTCGTCGGGCTGGGCGCCTCGCTCGGCCGCGAGGCCGCGCCCAAGCTGATGGGCGGGGTGTGGGGTGCGGTCCTGGCCGGCTGGGGCGGCCTGTCGGTCGAGCAGCGACGCCTGCTGGTCGCCTGCGGCGCCGGGGCCGGGCTGGCGTGCGTCTACGACGTGCCGCTGGGCGGGGCGCTGTTCACCGCCGAGGTGCTCGTGGGCACCGTGCGGCTGCCGGTGGTGCTGCCCGCGCTGGCCTGTACCGCGACCGCTACCGTCGTCGCGTGGCTGTACCTGCCCGTGGGCCCGGTCTACCCGGGCCTGCCGGTCCCGGCGACGACGCCGTCGCTGCTGGTGTGGGCGGTGCCCGCGGGCGTGCTGATCGGGGTGCTCGCGACCGGCTGGGTCCGGCTGATCGGGTTCGTGTCGCACCACGGGCCCCGGCGGACGTGGTGGCGGATCGCCGCCCCGGTCGTCGCGTTCGGGCTGCTCGGGGTGGCCGGGCTGGCGTTCCCGCAGCTCTACGGCAACGGCGCCGACCTGGCCGAGCAGGCGTTCCTCGGCGGCGGGGCGCTGCTGCTGTTCGCGGCGCTGGCCGTGCTGAAGCCGCTGGTGACGGCGCTGTGCCTGGGCAGCGGCGCGTCCGGCGGGCTGTTCACCCCGACGCTGTGTACCGGCGCCGTGCTCGGGGCCGCGCTCGGCGGGGCGTGGTCGGCGCTGTGGCCGGGCACCCCGGTCGGCACGTTCGCCCTGGTCGGGGCGGCCGCGATGATCGGAGCCGGGATGCAGGCGCCGTTGGCCGGTCTGGTGCTGGTACTGGAGCTGACCGGCACCGGGTTCGCGATCGCCGTCCCGCTGGTCGCCGCGACGCTGGTGGCGACCGCGGTGGCCCGGTGGCTGGACGGGTACTCGATCTACTCGGCGCGCCTGGCCGCGCAGCCCTCGGCCGACCAGACCACCTGAGGCGGGTCAGGCGGGCAGCGCGGCGCCCGGGGCGTGGTGGCCGCCCCGGACACGTCCACCGCGCAGACCCCGCCGGGGCACCACCAGGGGGTGACCGACCAGGTCACGACGAGCGCGACGCCGGGGAGCACCCGCACGGTGCTCCTCCTCCCCGCGGGTCCGGACGCCCGGAGTGCTGCTGCGCCGAGGCCGGCGTCCGGCGGTCCGGGTCCGGAGCCCGCCGATCAGCGGTCGCGGCGTCGCGGCGGCTCCACCCGGGGGATCGGGCGGGTCACGTCGGCATCGTCCACGGCGCGGTCCACGGCGCGGTCCACGGCGCGGTCCACGGCGCGGTCCACGGCGCGGTCCACGGCGCGGTCCACGGCGCGGTTCCCGCCCGGGTCCGCGACGGTGCCCGGGACGCGGTCCATGACCTGCGTCGTGGCCTGGTCGGGGGCGTGGTCGGGGGCGTGGCCGGGGGCGCCGTGCGCGGCGGCCGGCGCCCCCGACCCGTCCACCCGCCGCTCGACGGCCATGATCGCCAGGACGACCGCGGCGCCGGCCGCGGCCGGCAGCAGCATCCACCACCAGCCCGGGTCGGGCGCCAGCACGCCGCGGGCGTCGTCCTGCCAGGGCCACAGCGCCCGCAGCGCTCCCAGCAGCACCCCGATCATGATCACCATGAGGGTGCGGCGGTGGTGCTCCAGCAGCCAGGTCAGCACCGACACGAAGCTCGCGAGCCCCAGCACGGCGCCGAGCCCGAACACCGCGATGTAGGCAAGGTCGAGGTCGCGCACCGCGCGCAGGGTCGGCTCGTAGAGCCCGAACACCAGCAGCAGGAACGACCCGGAGAAGCCCGGCAGCACCAGCGCGCACACCGCGACCGCCGCGGCCAGCCCGACCAGCGGCATCGGCGGGCGGCCGTCGCCGACGGCCGGGGGGAGCGCGCTGACCGCGAACGTCGCCGCGAACGCGACGACGACCAGCGCCCACTCCCGCAGCCCGCACGGTCGCCCGGTGATCCGCAGCGGGACCGCCACCGAGGCGGCGACCATCCCCAGGAACACCGCCCGGGCGCCGACGGGGTGGTCCTCGATCAGCCCCGGGAGCACCTGCGACGCCGCCAGGACCGCCAGCACCATGCCCAGCGCGACGGGCAGCAGCAGGCCCCAGTCCAGCCGTCGCAGCTCCTCGCGGGGTGCGACGTCACCGCCCGCCGCGCCCGGCAGCAGCGCCCGGGCCGCGCCGACGAGGTGGGCGCCCTGGGCGATCAGGCGCTCGTAGATCCCGACGACCAGCGCCATGGTCCCGCCACTGACCCCCGGGATGGTCTCGACCACGCCGATCGCGGCCCCACGGGCCAGATGAACACCGGACATACGCGACAACACAGGACAGGACGGTACCGACCGGGCGACGGTCGGGGACGGACGGGTGAACCCTCGTTCGCATCACGAAGGATCGGGGCAACCGGTTGCGTGCCGATACGTCCGAGAAGACGTACACACCATGACGATCGGGGGACTGACATGGACGGGTACGTCCTGCGCCGCACCGCCCGCCGGGCCGTGACCATCGCCGCCTGCGGCGCCGTGCTGGCCGGCTGCGGGGGCGGTGGCGACTGGCCGGCGGCCGCCGGGTCCGGCGGCGCCTCCGCCACGCCGAGCGCCGCCACGCCGAGCGCCGCCGCGCCGACGACGAGCGCCCCGGTGTCCGACGCCGGGGGCGCCGGATCGGCCGGGGGAGCCGGGAACGGTGGCACGCACCCCGGCACCGGTGGCGCCGAGGCGGGCGGCGACGAGCGCTGCCACACCTCCGAGCTCGCCGGCTCGGTCGCGGCCGACCCGGGCGGCGGCGCCGCGGGCTCCTCGTACGTGACGCTGACGCTGCGCAACCAGGGCGCCCGCACCTGCCACGTGCGCGGCTTCCCCGGCGTGTCCTACGTCGGCGGCGACGACGGCCACCAGGTCGGACCGGCCGCCGCGATGCAGGGCGGGCACGGCGACCCGGTGCGCCTCGCCCCCGGCGGGACCGCCGGTGCGACACTGCGGGTGGTGAACGTGCGGAACTTCGACGAGGCGGCCTGCCGCCCGACGGCCGTGCGCGGCCTGCGCGTCTACCCGCCCGGCGAGACCGACTCGCTGTTCGTCCCGATGGAGGGCACCGGCTGCGCCGCCACCCCGCCCGGGGACCAGCTGGTGATCCAGGCGTTCACCGCGCGCTGACCCGCGCCCGGGCCCGGTCCGCCGTGGACCGGGCCGGCGGGGTCCGCGGGTGGCCGCCACGACGGTGGAGGAGAGAACCCCCGCATGACCCCGCACGACCGCCCGCACGCGCCCCGCCGGCGTGGCGACGTCGCCGCGCTCGGCTACCGGCTGCAGGACCTCGACGGAGCCTCCTACCGCTCCTACAAGGGCCTCACCGGCGTCTGGACGGGTGAGGACGGCTACGACCTCGAGATCCGGACGGTGCAGGCCGACCCGTTCGCGCCGCCGTCGCGGCTGCGGGTGACCGTGCCCGCACGGACCGCGGGACTGCCGCCCGGCCTGTACCACGGCCCCGTCCGCGCGCGTGCCCTCGGCGGGTTCCTCGCCCGCGCCCTGCGCCGCGCCGTGGAGCACAGCAGCCTGCGGGTCGACGCGGGCGGCCAGGAGGTGCTCGACCGCAGCGCGGTCCGCATCCGGTCCGACGGCACGGTCGTCGCCGAGCTGTCGGTCCCGCTGCCCGGCCGCGGTCGCCGGATCGACGGCTGGGCCGCGGCCGCCGCGGTGACGGTCGTGCTGCCCCGCGCGGTGCTCGGCGCGCTGCGCTGGGAGACCGCCGACACCGCCGCGGCCGAGGAGTTCGTGGAGACCGTCACCGACGCGGGTGCCCTGCGCGACGCGCTGGCCGGGCGCGGCCTGGTCGGGTTCGTCGCCGACGGCGCGGTGCTGCCGCGGGCCTCCGGTGTCGACGACCGGCCGCTGGCCGGCGGGGTCCCGTTCGTCTCCCCGCCGGAGCTGCGGGTGACCCTGGAGGTCCCGCACCGCGGCACGGTGACCGGGATGGGCGTCCCCGAGGGGGTCACGCTGATCGTCGGCGGCGGCTACCACGGCAAGTCCACGCTGCTGCGCGCGCTGGCGAACGGCGTGTACGACCACGTCCCCGGCGACGGCCGCGAGCGCGTCGTCGCCCGTGCCGACACGGTGTCGGTGCGCGCCGAGGACGAGCGCTCGGTGCAGCGCGTCGACGTGTCGGCCTTCGTCACCGGCCTGCCGTCCGGGAACCCCACCGACGACTTCTCGACGGAGTCGGCGTCCGGGTCGACCTCGCAGGCCGCCGCCACGGTCGAGGCCCTGGAGGCCGGCGCCGGGGTGCTGCTGGTCGACGAGGACACCGCCGCCACCAACGCCATGATCCGCGACGACCGGATGCGCGCGCTGGTCCCGGCCGAGCCGCTGGTCCCGTTCGTCGAGCGGGTCCGGCCGCTGCACCGCGGGCACGGGGTGTCCACCGTGCTCGTCATGGGCGGGTCGGGGGAGTACCTCGACCGCGCCGACACGGTGGTCCTGCTGCAGGACTACGCCGCCGCCGAGGTCACCGGGCGGGCCCGGGAGATCGCCGGGCGGGCGGACGAGGCGGGCGACACCGCGTTCCCGGGGTTCGCGCGCCGCGAGTTCGACCCCCGCAGCGTGGACGCCTCGGTGCGCGGTCGGCGCAGGGTCACCGCCCGCGGCCGCGGCCGGCTCACCTTCGGCGCCGACGACATCGACCTGTCCGCGATCGCCCAGCTCGCCGACCCCGGCCAGACCACCGGCGTCGGGTACGCCCTGGCCGCCCTCGACCTGCGCGGGGTCACCCTCGCCCACGCCCTGGACCGGCTGGAGGAGGCGCTGCGCCGCGAGGGACCCGACGCGATCACCCGGGGCGCCCCCGTGGACGTCGCGGTGCCGCGGCGGCACGAGGTCGCGGCCGCTCTGAACCGGTTGCGACCCGCTCGGGTGATCCACCTCCACAGAAACGGTCAGAGCTGACTGTTACAGTCCGCTCCGAGTACGTGCACCGACGCACCGTCACCGGAGGACCCCATGACCGAGCCTGCCCAGCGGGACCTGAACGGCCGCACCATCGTCATGTCCGGCGGCAGCCGCGGCATCGGCCTCGCGATCCTGCTCGCGGCCGCCCGCCGCGGCGCCGACGCCGTCATCCTGGCCAAGACCGACCGGCCCGACCCGCGGCTGCCCGGCACCGTGCACACCGCGGTCGCCGAGATCGAGCAGGCCGGCGGCAGGGCCGTCGCCGTCGTCGGTGACGTGCGGGTCGAACAGGACGTGGACCGCGCCGTCGCGACCGCCGTCGAGACCTTCGGCGGCGTCGACATCGTCGTCAACAACGCCGGCGCGCTGAACATGAGCGGCACCGCCGACGTCACGCCCACGCGCTACGACCTCATGCAGTCGATCAACTCGCGCGGCACCTACCTGCTGACCCGGGCCGCGCTGGAGCACCTGAAGGCCTCCGACGACGCGCAGGTACTCACCCTATCCCCGCCGATCAACCTCGACCCGAGGTGGCTCGGCGTGTTCCCGCCCTACATGCTCTCCAAGTACGGCATGTCGCTGCTGACCCTGGGCTGGGCGCACGAGTTCGCCGGCGACGGCATCCGGGCCAACTGCCTGTGGCCGCGCACCACCATCGCCACCGCGGCCGTGGTCAACCTGCTCGGTGGCGACGAGGCGGGCAAGCGGGCCCGCACCCCGGAGATCATGGCCGACGCCGCCGTGGCCGTCCTGACCGACCCGGCCCGCCCCACCGGGCAGACCTTCATCGACGACGAGGTGCTCGCCGCGCACGGCGTCACCGACCTCGCCCCGTACGGCGACTCCGAGCACAACGACATCGACTTCTTCATCGAGGGCACCGACCCGGCGGACCTCCCGGAGCACTAGTGGTCCGACGGTGACCGGTTGACCCCATCGGGTGATGTCGGGAACCGGCGGAACCGGATGCGCGACCCCTCACAACGGCGCGGGCACCCGTCCCGCCACCCCGGACCGACGACGAGGAGCACCCGAGTGCGACACATCGCCACCTTCTGCGGCAGCTGCAACTGCGGATGCCCCGAGCTCTACGTCGACGACGCCGCCGTGCCGGAGAAGCGCATCGTGGTCACCGACGACTTCGGCCAGCGCGTGCAGATGAGCGTGGACCAGTTCGCCGACCTGGTCGCCTCGGCCCGCAACGGCCTGCTGGACGAGCTCGTCGCGAGCTGAGCCGCTACGCGGTCGCGGGGCCGCCGGGGACCTCCCCGGCGGCCCCGTCGTCGTCCCCGGGACGGTCACCGGCCCCGGCGAGGCGCCCCGCGAGGTCGATCAGCTCCTCGCGCAGCGGCGCCGCGCGCTCGGCGAACCCGGCCTGGGCGCGGGCGTACTCGGCGCGGCCGGCCGGCGTCTCGATCCGCACCGGATCGAACCCGTGGCCGGACAGGTCGTACGGGGAGGCCCGCATGTCCAGCTCGCGGACGTCCGCGGCCAGGGCGAAGCAGTCGGCCACCACCTCCGACGGCACCGCCGGGGCGAGCTTGTAGGCCCACTTGTAGAGGTCCATCGTCGCGTGCAGGCAGCCCGGCTGCTCCATCTCGACCTGCCGCTCCCGGGTCGGGACGAGCTCGTTGCGCGGGGCCGCGGCGTCGGTGAAGAACCGGTAGGCGTCGTAGTGGGTGCAGCTGATCCGCGCCGACTCGACGACGGCGTCGGTGCCCGCCCGCCCGAGGCGTAGCGGCACCGTGTCGCGGTGCCGGGCGTCGTCGGTGCGGTAGACCATCGCCCACTCGTGCAGGCCGAAGCAGCCCAGCCGCGGCGCCCGGGACCGGGTCGCGGTGAGCAGCCGGTGCACGAACGCCGCCGTCGTCCGCAGCCGCGGCGGCGCCGTCGCGGGGTCGAACAGCACCGTGCCGTCGGGCCGGGTGACGTGGCCGGGGCGGTCGGCGAACTCCGCGGCGTCGGCCAGTGCCACTCCGGGGCCCGGGTCCCAGCGCTCCAGCCGGACGGGGCGGTGGGAGTAGTAGGTGAACAGGAAGTCCCACACCGGGTGCGGCTCGCCGCGCCGGCGCCGCTCGCGGTGCGGCACGGTCCACACCGCGACCCGCTCCCGGTGCGCCGCCGCCCGCGCCCGCCACGCCGCGCCGTCGAGGACGGGCACGGCGGTGGCGGGGGCGGACGGGGTCGGCACGGTGTCCGACGGTACGACCCGTCCGGGTCAGGCCGGTGTGCCGGGGGCGTGGGTGGTGTCGCGGACACTGCCGACGAACGCCTCGGTGAGGTCCTCCATGGTGACCACCCCGACGGTGGTGTCGTGCCCGTCGACGGCGCGGGCCAGGTGCGCCCGGGCCGCCCGCAGCGTCGCCAGCGCCTCGTCCAGGCGGGCCGAGGCCGGGACCGAGGGCAGGCTGCGGACCCGCTGCGGCGGGATCGTCGCCGACTCGGAGTCGGCGAGGTCCAGCACGTCCTTGACGTGCAGGTACCCGGTCAGCCTGCCCTGGGCGCCGCGGATCGGGAAGCGGGAGTACCCGGTCCGCTCCACGGCCTCGGTGAGCGCGGAGACCGTCGTCGACCCGCCGGGGCCCGCGTCGAGGCACACCAGGTCCTCCAGTGCGACGACGACGTCGGAGACGGTCGCCTCCGCCGAGGACAGGGTCCGCTCGATCCGGGAGCTCTCGGAGTCGTCGAGCAGGCCCTCCCGGCGCGAGTCGCCCAGCATCTCGGCGAGCTCGCCGGTGGTGAACGCGGTCTCCAGCTCGTCGCGCGGGGTCACCCCGACCAGGCGCAGGGTGCCGTTGGCCATCGCGTTGAACAGGTCGATGAACGGGCGGGTGACCCGGGTCCACACCAGGAACGGCGGGACCAGCAGGATCGCCGCGCGCTCGGGGCCCGCGATCGAGATGTTCTTCGGCACCATCTCGCCGAGCATCATGTGCGCGACGACGACGATCATCAGCGACACCGCGAACGCGACCGGGTAGGCGAACGCCTCCGGCACCCCGACGGCGGCGAGCGGTCCGTCGATGAGGTGCGCGACGGCGGGCTCGCCCAGCCGGCCGAGCAGCAGCGAGGCGATCGTGATGCCCAGCTGGGAGGCCGCGAGCATCCGGGACAGGTCGTGCGAGGCGTCGAGCACCCGCCGCGCCCCGGCGGACCCGCCGTCGGCCATGGCCTCCAGGCGGTCCTTGCGGGCGGAGATCAGCGCGAACTCCGCGGCGACGAAGAACGCGTTCACCCCGAGCAGGGCGACGGCGGCGAGCAGTGCGAGCAGGTCGTTCACGCCGGCACCGCCCCGTGTGCGGCGGTCCGGTCGGTGGCGCGGTCGGTGGCGCGGCCCACCCGGACCTCGGCGACCCGGTTGCGGTCGCGGCGCAGGACCTCCAGGGTCCACCCGTCGACCTCGACGGCGTCGCCGACGTCGGGGATGCGGCCCAGGCGGGCCACGACCAGCCCGGCGAGGGTCTCGTACTCCCCGTGCGGCATCCGGAAGCCGGTGGCCTCGTCGACCTCGTCGTCGCGCATCAGCCCGGACAGCGCCCAGACCCCGTCGCCGAGGCGGCGCACCCGGTTCTGCTCGCCGCGGTCGTGCTCGTCGCGGACGTCGCCGACGATCTCCTCCACCAGGTCCTCCATGGTCACCAGGCCCGCGGTGCCGCCGTACTCGTCGACGACGACGGCGGTCTGCAGCCCGGCCGCCCGCAGCCGGGTCATGAGCTCGTCACCGTCCAGCGACGACGGCACGGTCTCGACCGGGCGGGCCAGGTCCCGCACGGCGGTGTCGGCGCGGCGGGCCGGCGGCACCGAGAACGCCTGCTTGACGTGCACCAGGCCCAGCGGGACGTCCGGGTCGCCGTCCACGACCGGGAACCGGGAGAACCCGGAGCGGCGGGCCAGCGCGACCAGGTCGGTGACGGTGTCGGTGGCGTCGATGGTCTCCACCCGCACCCGCGGGGTCATGAGGTCCCCGGCGACGCGGTCGGTGAAGCGCAGCGAGCGCTCCAGCAGCACCGCGGTGCCCGGGTCGATGCTGCCGCTCTCGGCGCTGGCCCGCACCAGCGAGCTCAGCTCGCCGGGGGATCGTGCCGAGCGCAGCTCCTCGGCCGGCTCGATGCCGAACCGGCGCACGATGGCGTTGGCCGCGGTGTTCAGGCCGGTGATGAGCCAGCGGAACGCCGAGGCGAACCCGGCCTGCAGCCACACCACCGAGCGCGCCACCTCCATCGGGTGGGCGATCGCGAGGTTCTTCGGGACCAGCTCGCCGAACACCATCGACAGCACCGTGGCCAGGACCAGCGACAGGACGGTCGCGGTGCCCGAGGCGATCCCGGCGGGCAGCCCGACGGCCTCCAGCACCGGCCGGATCAGCTCGGCGACGGCGGGCTCGGCGATGTAGCCGGTAGCCAGGGTGGTGGCGGTGATGCCGAGCTGGCAGCCCGACAGCTGGAACGACAGCCCTTCGTGCGCCCGCTGCACCGAGCGGGTGCGGCGGTCGTCGCTGCGGGCGACGGCGGCGTCGATGCGGCTGCGTTCGAGCGCGGTGAGGGAGAACTCCGAGGCGACGGAGACGGCGGTTCCCAGGGTGAGCGCGACGACCGCGAGCAGCCCGAGACAGGAGAGCAGGACGGACACGGAGTTCAGGGCCTCCATCAGGGAGAAACGGTGCACGACGATACGGGCGCCGCGCCCCGACCGCCCGACGGGAGCTGCGAGTGATCTCACGGCGTCCCGACGGTGATCCGGTCCGTGGCCGGGGTCTAGGTTGGTCAGCCATGACCACGGCGACGTCGCCCTCCGCACCGCTCCCCGCGCCACCGGGTCCCTCGGACGGCCGCCGGGGGCCGGTGGGCGGGGCCCCGACCGCGGCGCAGCGGTGAGCGCCCCGCAGCCGACGCCCCCGTCGGAGCGCGCGACCCCCGCGGCGGCGGCGCCCCCGCAGTACGGCGGTCGGCGCAGCTCCGGGCTGGCTCGGGGGAGCGCCTCACCG
Source organism: Pseudonocardia tropica (assembly GCF_040105315.1). NCBI lineage: Bacteria > Bacillati > Actinomycetota > Actinomycetes > Pseudonocardiales > Pseudonocardiaceae > Pseudonocardia > Pseudonocardia tropica. The sequence continues at coordinate 303,617 of NZ_JBEDNP010000002.1, read as the reverse complement.
TTCGTCGACTTCGACCGCCGTTCCTGGGCGCAGCTCGCGTCCTCGACCACGGTGCCGCTGTCGTCCCGGGAGCTCGAGCAGCTGCGCAGCTACGGCGACTTCGTCGACCTCGACGAGGTCCGCGAGGTCTACCTGCCGCTGTCGCGGCTGCTCAACCTGCACGTCGAGGAGGGCGGGCGGCTGTACCGGGCCTACCGGCGCTTCCTCGGCTCGGGCGGGGCCCGCACCCCGTTCGTGATCGGGATCGCGGGCTCGGTCGCGGTCGGCAAGTCGACCACCGCGCGGCTGCTGCGCCTGCTGCTGGCCCGCTCCCCGGAGCACCCCGACGTGCAGCTGGTCACCACCGACGGGTTCCTCTACCCCAACGCCGAGCTGCGGGCCCGCGGGCTGATGGAGCGCAAGGGCTTCCCGGAGTCCTACGACCGCCGCAAGCTGCTGCGGTTCGTCTCCGAGATCAAGGGTGGCCGCCCCGAGGTGACCGCCCCGGTCTATTCGCACCTGGTCTACGACATCGTGCCCGACGAGCAGCTCGTGGTCCGCAGCCCGGACATCCTCGTCGTCGAGGGTCTCAACGTGCTCCAGCCCGCGGTCGCGGGCGCGCTGACCGTGTCGGACTTCATCGACTTCTCGGTCTACGTCGACGCCGCCACCGCCGACGTGCGCCGCTGGTACGTGGAGCGGTTCCTGCGGCTGCGCCAGACCGCGTTCCGGGACCCGCAGTCGTTCTTCCGCCGCTACGCCGAGCTCGACCACGACGCGGCCATCGCCCGGGCCGAGCAGATCTGGGCGACGATCAACCAGCCCAACCTGGAGCAGAACGTGCTGCCCACCCGCTCGCGGGCCAGCGCGGTGCTGACCAAGGGCCCGAACCACGACGTCACGCGGGTGCGGCTGCGCAAGCTCTGACCAGCGCCGGGACCAGGGCGTCGGCCGCCTCGCCGACCCGGGCCGCGGAGCAGGTCTCGTCGGTGACGTGCGCCAGCTCGGGGTCGCCGGGTCCGTACACCAGCACCGCCGGGTCCCCGAGTGCCGGGACGAGCACCGACGCGTCGGTGAAGTAGGACGCGAACGCCGCCGGCCCGCCGTACCCGAGCGCCGTCGCGGCCGCGGCCGCCCGCGGGTCGGCCGGGTCGGTCCCGACGGCGGGCAGGTCCAGGCGCACCTCGACGTCCGGGACGCCGCGGTGGGTGGTGCCGGCCAGCGCGGCGCGGGCGATCCCGGCCACCTCGTCGCGGGCGGCGGCGGCGTCCAGGCCGGGGACCAGGCGCAGGTCGACCTCCAGCTCCGCGCGGTCGGGCACCAGGTTGGGCTGCAGTCCGGCGTGCAGCGTCCCGGGGTTGGCCGTGGCGGCGCCGTGCGTCGGGCCGACCGGCCAGATGTGGTCGTGGAGCGCCGCCGCGACCCGCCCGAGCGCGACGAGCGCGTTGTCGCCCAGCTCCGGGCGCGACCCGTGGGCGCCGACCCCGTGCTGCACCAGCCGCAGCCACAGCACGCCCTTATGGCCGTGCAGCACCCGGTTGGCGGTCGGCTCGGCCACCACCAGCAGCGGCGACGGCTCCAGGCCGGTCAGCAGCCGGGCGCCGTCGCCGCCGGTCTCCTCGCCGAAGGTGAACACCAGCTGCAGCGGGGTCGCCGGGTCGCTGCGCAGCGCCGCGACGACGAGTGCCGCGACACCGGCCTTCATGTCGGTGCTGCCGCGCCCGCGCAGCCGCCCGTCGACGACGTCACCGGCGTGCGGGTCGAACGACCAGCCGGCCGGGTCGGCGGGGACGGTGTCGAGGTGCCCGGTGAGGGTGACCGGCGGGCGGCCGTCGCCGCGGCGCGCCACCAGGTTCGCCCGCGCCGGGTCGGCCGGGTCGGGCTCGGTCCGCACGGTGAAGCCGCCGTCGTCGAGCAGGCCGGCGAGCAGGTCGGCGGCCGCGCGCTCCCCGCCGCCCCGGGTGTCGAGGGCGATCAGCGAGCCGGCGAGCGCGACGGGGTCGGGGGTCTCCATCCCCGCGACCCTGCCACGACCCCGCCACGACCAGCTGCCGCCGAGGGCCGATGCCATTGCTCAGCACTTCTTTGGCAGAATGGGGCGATGAGTGAGGGATCGGGCAGCGAGTCCGGCGGCTCCGGCGGCGCGGGCGGCACGGTGGTGGCCGGCCGCTTCGAGACGAGCGACGACGAGGTGGCCTCCCGGCTGCGCCTGGCCGTGGGCCGGCTGAACCGCCGGATCCGCATCGACGGCTCCGAGTCGCTGCCGCCGCTGCAGCTGTCGACCCTGGTCACCGTCGAGCAGCACGGCCCGCTGCGCCTGTCGGAGCTGGCCCGCCGGGAGGGCGTGACCGCACCGACGATGTCCCGGGTGCTGTCCGCGCTGGACGACCAGGGCATGGTCCGGCGCGCCGCCGACCCGGGTGACGCCCGCGGCGTGCTCATCTCCATCTCCGCCGACGGGCTGGACCGGCTGCGCGAGGTCCGCAGCCAGCGCACCGCGCTGGTCGCCCGCCGGCTCGACCGGCTCGACGCCGCTCAGCGCGCCGCCCTGGAGGCCGCGTTGCCCGCGATCGAGGCCCTGATCGTCGCCGACGAGGACTGAGCGCTGCGGGGCCCCTCAGGCCTCGGCGCCGTCGACGGTGACCACGACCCGGGAGCCGTCGTCACGGCTGCCGCCCGCCACGGCACGCAGCCCCGCGACCCGCGCCGACTCCGGCAGCGGGTCGGGGTAGTGCCAGAACACGTCGGCCAGCCGGGTCCCGCCGGGCAGGTCGGCGTGCTCGTAGTGCGCCTCGCCCTTGTAGGGGCAGCGGGTGCGCAGCCCGCTCGGCGTCCTCGGGACGGCGACGTCGGCGTCGGGCAGGTACCAGCGGTTCGGCAGCCCGGTCTCCGACAGCACCCACGGGTGCGCCGAGCGGGCCAGGACCGTCTCGACGCCGTCGGTCGCGACGTGGGTGACCACGACCTCGCGGTGGGTCGGGCGCACGTCGACCCGGGTGTAGGGGTCGGTGAGGTGGGCGAAGACCTGCTCGTCCTCGTCGTACCAGGCGTCGGCGGCGTTCCAGTACAGCGCGGCGAGCCCACGCAGCCAGGGCGCCGCCGCGACGGGCTCGGGGTAGTGCCAGACGGCGTTCTCCGCGGTCCGGTCGCCGACGACGAGCGAGCGGTAGGACGCGTCGCCCTTGAACGGGCAGTGCGTGGAGTGGTCGGTCGCCACGAGCACGCCGGGGTCGAGGTCGGCCTCGGGCACGTACAGCACGGGCAGCAGGTTCGACTCGTGCAGCAGGAACCCGGCCCGGGTGTCGAGCACGGTGCGCCCGGCGAACTCCGCCCGCACCCGCCTCGGGAACGGATGCATCAGCAGCTTGTGCGGCGGTCCGTCGATCGCGTAGTTCACCGTGGACGGCGCGTACGGCGACAGCGGGCCGTCGGTGCGGGTGAGTCCCACGTTCCCCTCCTCGCAGGGTGGTGCACTCATGGAGCTTCGGTCCGGTGCCACCGAACCAAAGCTCCATGAGTGGCGCGCGGCGAGGTCCCGACGTACTCGGCGACCTCGGGCACGTAGGGGGAGTCGGGGGTGCTTCCGGCACTCTCGACGACGGGCGTCGCCGATCACACCCGTTCGGCGCAGCATCGTTGCGTGAAGGCGCACGAACCTTTCGATCCGCTTACGTGATTGCGATCGTCAATGTTGCGGCCCGCAACGTGTGTAGCATGCGAATCATGACGGAACGTCCGATTGGCCCGATTGACGACGACGCAACCGTGGCGACCGGCGGCCTCGCCACGGCGACCCAGGACCCGCTGCACTCGCTGGAGAAGCAGATCACGCTGCTGGTCCGCCGCACCATGGAGTCGGTGTGGTCGCACGGCTACGGCGCGAACGACGCCGTGGACCGCTACACCTACCCGGTCCTCATGCTGCTCGACGACGAGGGCGCCCTCTCGCTCACCGCGCTGACCGGCAAGCTGGGTGTCTCCAAGCCCACCGCCAGCCGCCAGGTCTCGCGTCTGTCGCGGGCCGGCCTGGTCGACGTGTCCCCCCGCGAGCGCGACCCCCGCTCGGTCAGCGTCACCCTGACCCCGGCCGGGCTCGCCGCCCGTGAGCAGGTCCGCGAGGCCCGCCTGGCGCCCCTGCGCGAGGTCATCGCGCACTGGCCGACCCACGACCGCGACTCCCTGGCCGAGCTGCTCGACCGGTTCAACACCGACCTGGACCTGTTCGTCCGCTGAGGGTCCGCCCCGCGCCCGCGCGCGTCCGTGTACCCCGCTGCTCCGCCGGGCCCCACCCGGGTGATGCGATAGTGGGCAGTCCGGGTGGCCCGCACCCGGAGCGAGTTCGGGGGTGAGGACGGGCGTGGACGCGCTGGTGGCGCTCGTCGCCGGAGTGCTGGACGGCATCCGTGGGCTCGGTGTGCCGGACGTGTGCCCGGGGGACTGGGCCTGGTCGGTCACCGCGCTCGGCGTGCTGACCGGGTTGCTGCCCACCGCGGGTGCGGCGCTGGTCGCGCTGCTGCGCCGCGGGATCGGCTCCGGGTCCTCCTCGGGCTACGGCTCGGCCGAGTCCGTGCTGCTGGCCGGGATCGGTGTGCTGTCGGCGGGCCTGCTCCCGCTGGCGGTGTTCGTCGGGGCGGGCGGGGTGTTCAGCCGGGCCACCGCGGGGGTGCCGGCCGTCCCCGGCCTGAGCTCGTCGGCCACGTCGTCGATCCGGGTCGAGACCTGCAGCGTCGTCGGGACCCAGAGCAGCTACCTGGGCCGCGGTACCGTGGCGGGGTCCATCGGCGGGGACGTCGTCACCTCGGTCACCTCCGTCGCCCTGCTCGGCGTCGTGCCGCTGCTCGCGACCGTGCTCGTCGCGGTCCAGGCGCGCACCGCGCTCCGTCGCGGGCCCCGCTGGCCCGCCAAGTTCTTCTGGCTCCCGCTGTTCGCGCTGATCGTGCTGACCGGCGCGGTCCCCGCGGGCACCGCCGAGCACCTGTGGGTCGGCATCCTCGCCGCGAGCCTGGTCGGGGTGCTGGTCGTCCCGCTGTTCCCCGCGCCGTCGCGGGCGACGGTCGAGCGGATCCGCGCCGGGCGCGACGCGCCGCCGCGCCGCGCCGAGCCGTCCGCCGCGGGACGCACCGGCACCGGGTCGTCGCGGGCCGGGCGCGGTGGCGGCGACGGGCTCGCCCCGCAGTCCGGCGCCGCCGCGACGCCGAGTGTCGCCGAGCGCCTCGCCCAGCGCTTCTCCGCCCGCGAGACCCCGGGCACCGCCGGGACGAACGGCACCCGCGGGCCGTCCTCGGTCGAGCAGTCCGCGCCCTACGCCGGGTTCGCCGCCGCGCCCCGCCCACCGTCCGGGTACGGCGCGCTGCCGCCCGCCGGGTACGCACCCGGCCCGGCGGGACGCCCGCCCGCCGGACCGCCACCGCTCACCGGCCCGGCCGCACACCCCGCCGCGGGTCCGCTGCGCGGCCCGGTGTCGGGAGCGGCCCGCGGCCCGGTCTCCGGCGCGGGACGGCCCCCGGCGGGTCCGCCGCGCCGGCCCACGCTCGTCGCACCCGTGGCGGGCGGTCCGCCGCGGGCATCCCGGTTCCGGCTGATCCGCCGCCTCGGCGCCGGTGGTTTCGGCGGGGTCTGGCTGGCCCACGACGCGAAGCTCGGCCACACCGTCGCGGTCAAGTCCGCGCACGCCGCGGACCCGGAGACCGAGGAGCGCATCCGCCGGGAGGCCGCCGCGCTCGGCGCGCTGCGCCACCCCTGCTGCGTGCAGATCCACGACCTGCTGCACGCCTCGTCCGACCCTGGCCTGCAGGGCATGGACGGGCTGGTCATCGTCATGCAGTACGTCGACGGCATGTCCCTGGGCCAGCTCGTCGGCGAGCAGGGCCCGGTGGACGACATCTCCGCGGCCCGCATCTGGACCGGCATCGCCGGTGCCCTGCACACCGCGCACCGCGCCGGGGTGCTGCACCGCGACATCAAGCCGGGCAACATCGTCGTCGACCCGCAGGGGCACCCGCACCTGATCGACTTCGGGATCGCGCGCAAGCAGGGCGACTCCACGCTGACCCAGACCGGCTACGTCCTGGGCACGCCGGACTACCTGGCGCCGGAGGCCGCGGCCGGGAAGCCCGCCTCGCCCGCCTCGGACTCCTGGCAGCTCGCGGCGGCGGTGTCGTTCGCGCTGAGCGGGCACCCGCCGCGCGGGGAGTCCGCCGACGCCGTCGCCGGGCTGCGGGCCGCCGCGGCGGGGGCGAAACTGACCCACCTGCCGAGCCGCACCGCGCACCTGGCGCTGCTCAAGCAGGCGATGCGCACCGAGCCGCACCGGCGTCCGGACCTGCCCACGGTGCAGGGCAAGCTCGACGGCTGGCTGCGCCGCCACGGGCACCGCACCGACGGCCCGGTCACCGCGATGCTGGAGTACCGCCGGGGCTGAGGGCCCGCCCCACCCACGGCGCACCGCCGGGCGTCGCCGGGTCGCTCAGAGCCAGGCCTGGACGAACAGCCGCACGGCCAGGCCGAGGCCCGCGACCGCGATGCCGATCCGGACCAGGCGGGCCGGGAGCAGCCGGGCCACGACCGGGCCGAGCCGGCCGCCGATGAGCAGGCCCAGGGCCAGCGCGGGCACCGCCGCCCACGCGACGTGACCGAAGACCGCGAACCCGACCGCGGCGACGGCGTTCGCCGCCCAGCTCAGCGCGTTCTTCAGGGCGTTGGCCCGCAGCAGGGTCGCGCCCGGAAGCGACAGCGTGAGCGCCAGCATCATCACCCCGGCCGCGGCGCCGAAGTACCCGGCGTAGACGGCGACGCCGAACACCCCCACCGCGACGCCCGGCCCGGGCGGTCGCGGTTCGGCCGCGGGCCGGGGCGGGCGCAGGAGCAGCAGGGCCGCGACCGCGACGAGGAACGGCACGATCCGCTCGAAACCACCGGCCGGGGTGAGCAGCAGCAGCCCGGCCCCGGCCGCGCCGCCGAGCAGCGCCGGGCCGATCCAGCGGCGCAGCTGCGGCCCGGCGCCGCGCAGCTCCGGGCGCGACCCGGCGACCGAGCCCGCCCCCTGGAACAGCATGCAGACGGTGTTGGTGATGTTCGCCGTCGTCGCGGGGAGCCCGACGGCCAGCAGCGCGGGGTAGGAGAACAGCGACGCGAGCCCGGCGACGGCGCCGATCAGGCCGGCCGCGACGCCGGCACCGAACAGGGTGAGCAGCTGCCACGGGGTCACGGGCGGAGCCCCTCGTTGTCGATGCACAGGACCCTACCCCCCGCCCGGTGAGGGGCACGCCCACCTCACGGTGACGCCGACCGGCGCAGCGACCTGCGTCGGAACCGAGGGCGCGGTGGTGAGTCCGCGCGAGCCGGGGTGGGTGCCGCCCCGCTGCTCCTGCCCGCCCGCCCCCCCGGTACTCGCGGCCGCCCGGGGTCGCGTTCGTGGCGACCACCGAGCCGCCGCAGGCCACGGTGGGGTCGGTCGCCGCCCGGTAGCGCCTCCTCAGCCGGGGTCGGTGGTGTGCAGGGCGAACCACAGCTCGGCGCGGACACCGGGGGAGTCGAGGTCGCGCTCCAGCAGGGCGGCGGCCCGGGTGATCCGGGCCCGCAGGGTGTGGCGGTGCACCCCGAGCCGGGACGCGGCCGGGTCCCACTGCCCGTGGTGGGCCAGCCACTCCCGCAGCGAGGCGACGAGGTCGCCGCGCCGCTCCGTGTCGTGGCGGACCAGCGGGGCCAGCACCGCGTCGGCGAAGGCGGTGGCGTCCTCGGGGCGCACGAGCGAGGCGAGCCCGCTGCCCGCGAGGTCGGCGAAGCGCAGCACCGCCCGGTCGCGGCGTTCGGCGGCGTCGAGCGCCCGGCCCGCCTCGCGCAGCGCGCGGCCCAGTTCACCGACCGGCGCCGGCGTGGACACACCGGCCCGCACCCCGCGCACCCGTCCGGCGACCTCCAGCACCGCCGGCGCCGACCCGGCGCCGACGAGCACCGCCACCCGCCCGTCGAGTTCGGCGTGGAAGGCGACCCCGGGGGCCCGTTCCAGGGCGTCGAGCAGCACGTCCGGCGGTGCACCGGTGGCCCGCCCGCCGAGCGCGACCGCGACCAGGTCCCCGCCGGGCAGCGGCCCCCAGGTCTCGGCGAGCACGTCCTCGGCACCGCAGCCCGGCAGCGCGGCCAGCGCCCGCAGTACCGCGGTCCGCACCCGGCGCTCTGCCCGCCCGGCCGCGGCGCTGCGTGCGTGGGCCAGGGTCAGCACCGACACCGCGGACCCGATGAGCTGCCGGTCGACCGGGGTGAAGCGCCGGTCCCGCCCGACGACGAGCACCGCGGGTCCGATCAGGCGCACCGGCTGGAGCACGACCTGCCCGTCCCCGGCGGCGACGGTGACGCTGGACGGCCCGGGGTGCTCGCGCACCCGGTCGATCTCGGCCCGCAGCAGGTCCGCCCGCCGGGCCGCCCCGGCGGGCGCGGACCGGCGGACCCGGCCGTCGGTCCCGGAGATCAGCGCCCAGGCGTCGAGACGCTCGGTGAGCCGGTCGAGCACCCGGGCGGTGCCGGTGTCGGGGTCGTCCTCGCCCAGTGCGGCGGCGGTGAGCGCCCGCTGCGCCTCGTCGGTGCGGACCACCTCGGCGTAGCGGTCGGCGGCGCGGGCCTCGGCGACGGCCTTGGTCAGCGCCAGGAACGGGGTGCGCTCGGGGACCTCCAGCAGCGCCAGCCCGGCCCGCGCACACGCCTCGCGCAGCGCGGGGAGCAGGTCGTCGTGGCCCAGACCGCAGCCGAACCCGAGCCCGGCGAGACCGTGCGCGACGAGCCGGGACACGTAGCCGGCCGGGTCGGACGCCGGCCCGAGGCCGGTGGTCAGCAGCAGCTCGTCGCCGTCGAGGTAGGGCGTCGGATCGGACAGTTCGCTCGAATGCACCCACGTGAGCGGTCGATCCTGATCCGCGGACGGACACGCGAGCCGCAGTCCGAGACTGCGGCTCGCACACAGCGTGCGCAGCGTCAGCGCCATCGGACCCCCTGCCGGACCGGCGTGTCCCGGACATCGAACTGGACACTCCGGACACTACCGCGTCGGCGTGTTCCGGATCACGCTGTCCGGCACGGACCGCAGTCGTCGTCGGAGGGAGCGCTTTGACCGCCACGCAGGAGACCGGTACCGCTGCGGCACCGTGGGTGGGCACCCGCATGCAGCGCAAGGAGGACCAGGCGCTGCTCACCGGCCGTGCCACCTGGACCGACGACATCGCCCCGCCCGGCACCCTGCACATGGTCGTGGTGCGCAGCCCGCTGCCGCACGCCCGGATCGTCGCGATCGACACCACTGCGGCCGCCGCGGTCCCCGGCGTCCGCGCGGTCCTCACCGCCGCCGACGTCGACGACGAGTTCCTCGCCGGCATCCCGTGCGGCTGGCCGGTCACTGAGGACATCCGCATCCCCGACCACCGCCCGCTCGCCCGCGACGAGGTCAACCACGTCGGCGACGGCGTCGCGGTCGTCCTCGCCACCGGCGCCGCGGCCGCCCGCGACGGCGCCGACCTGGTCGACGTCGAGTACGCCGAGCTGCCCGCCGTGGTCGACATGGCCGACGCCCTCGCCGACGGTGCCCCGGTCGTGCACGAGGAGATGGGCACCAACCACTGCTACACCTGGCCGCTGGCCACCGGCGACGTCGACACCGCCTTCGCCGACGCCGAGGTCGTCGTCTCCGGGCGCTACCTGCAGCAGCGGGTCATCCCCTCGCCGATGGAGCCGCGCGCCGTGGTGTGCGTGCCGGACCCGGTGGGCGCCGGGTTCACCGTCTACACCGCCACCCAGGTGCCGCACTTCGTGCGCGACATCCTCGCCGCGGTCACCGGCATCCCGGACACCCGGATCCGGGTCGTCGCCCCGGACGTCGGCGGCGGGTTCGGCGCGAAGCTCAACGTCTACGCCGAGGAGTTCCTCGCCCTCGTCCTCGCCCGCCGGCTGAACACCCCGGTGAAGTGGACCGAGACCCGCTCGGAGCACCACCAGGCCACCACCCACGGCCGCGGCCAGATCCAGGACGTCTCCGTCGCCGCCACCCGCGACGGGCGGATCCTCGCGATGAAGGTGGAGCTGCTCGCCGACATGGGCGCCTACCTGCAGCTGCTCACCCCCGGCATCGCCGTGTTCGGCGCGTTCACCTTCTGCGGGCTCTACGACTTCGGGCACTACTCGTTCACCGCGAAGGGCGTGTTCACCAACCTCACCCCGACCGACGCCTACCGCGGCGCCGGCCGCTCGGAGGCCGCCTACGGCCACGAGCGGATCATGGACGACCTGGCCCGCGAGCTCGGCCTGGACGCCGCCGAGGTGCGGCTGCGCAACCTGCACCCGAAGTTCCTCGAGCCGCGCACGGTCCCGTCGGGGGTGCAGTACGACTCCGGGGACTACGAGACCTGCATGCGCCGGGCGATGGAGCTGGTCGGCTACGACGAGCTGCGCGCCGAGCAGGCCCGCCGCCGTTCCTCCTCGGACCCGGTGCAGATCGGGATCGGGTTCGGCAACTTCACCGAGTCCGGCGGGCTGTCGCCGTCGAAGGTCGCGGCCGGGGTCCGGCTGCAGTCCGGCGGCTGGGAGCAGGCCACCGTGCGCATGACGACCAGCGGCAGGGTCGAGGTCGTCACCGGCACCTCCCCGCACGGGCAGGGCCACGAGACCGCCTGGTCGCAGATCGTCGCCGACCGCCTCGGTGTGCACCCCGACGACGTCGAGGTCCTGCACGGCGACACCCTGGTCGCGCCGTTCGGCCGGGACACCTACGGCTCGCGCAGCCTCGCCGTCGGTGGCACCGCGGTGCACCTGGCCGCCGGGAAGGTGCTGGACAAGGCGATGCGGATCGCCGCGCACCTGCTGGAGGCCGACGAGTCCGACCTGGAGTTCACCGGCGGCCGGTTCGCGGTGGCGGGCACGGCCGGGCCGTCGGTGACCATCCAGGAGGTGGCGGGCGCGGCGTCGCTGGCGAACGACCTGCCCGAGGGCATGGAGCCCAACCTGACCGCGGACTCGGCGTTCGACCCGCCGAACTTCACCTGGCCGTTCGGGACGCACGTGTGCGTCACCGAGGTCGACACCGAGACCGGGTTCACCCGGATCCGCCGCTACGTCGCCGTCGACGACTGCGGGGTCGTGGTGAACCCGACGATCGTCGAGGGGCAGCTGCACGGCGGCATCGCCCAGGGCATCGGGCAGGCCCTCTACGAGCACGCCACCTTCGACGAGGCCGGCAACCCGACCGCGGGCAACCTGGCGTCCTACGCCGTGCCCGCCGCGACCGACCTGCCGCACTTCGAGCTGGAGCAGCTGGTCACGCCGTCGCCGACGAACCCGATGGGGGTCAAGGGGATCGGCGAGTCCGGCGCGATCGGATCCTCGCCCGCCGTGGTGAACGCGGTGATCGACGCCGTGGCCCACCTCGGCGTGACCCACGTGGACATGCCCGCGACGCCGCAGGCGGTCTGGCGGGCGATCACCGCCGCGTCCGGCCAGACTGCCTGAACCCACCGGGAGGGAGACCGGACATGGTGGACATCAACTGCGACATGGGCGAGTCGTACTCGATCTACCACTGCGGCGACGACGAGGGGCTCATGCCGCTCGTGACCGTCGCCAACGTGGCGTGCGGCTTCCACGCCTCCGACCCCCGGGTCATGGCCCGGACCGTGGCGCTGGCCGAGCGGCACGGGGTGAAGGTCGGGGCGCACCCGTCGCTGCCCGACCGGGAGGGCTTCGGCCGCCGCGAGATGAGGCTGGACCGCGAGGAGCTGACCGCCGGCGTCGTCTACCAGATCGGCGCGCTGGCGGGGTTCCTGCGCGCGCACGACATGGAGCTCAACCACGTCAAGGTGCACGGCTCGCTCTACGGCATGTCGGCCCGGGACCCGGAGGTGGCCGCCGCGATCGCCGACGCCGCGGACGTCTTCGGCGCCCCGCTGGTCGGCATGGTCGGCACCGTGCACGAACAGGTCTGGGGTGACCGGCCCGCGGGGTTCGTCGCCGAGTACTACGCCGACCTCGACTACCGCGACGACGGCTCGCTGATCATCACCCGGGAGCACGAGGCGTTCGACCCGGCGCGTTCCGCGGAACGCGCCCTGCGCGCGGTCACCGAGGGGAAGGCGACCTCGGAGAACGGCAAGGAGCTCACCGTGCGCGCCGACTCGGTCTGCGTGCACTCCGACACCCCGAACGCCGTCGAGCTCGCCCGTGCCGTGCACGACGCGCTGACGCCCCACCTGAGCAGCTGAGAAGGAGTACCCGCAGTGCCCCGACACGAGGTCGTCTCCCCGATCCCCGGCGTGTTCTACCGCCGTCCCGACCCCGGCAGCCCGCCCTTCGCCGAGGACGGCGCCGCCGTCACCGACGACCAGGCGATCGGCCTGGTCGAGGTCATGAAGTCCTTCCACCAGATCCCGGCGGGCGCCACCGGCACCGTCGTCGAGTTCCTGGTCGGCGACGAGGACGAGGTGGACGCCGGCCAGCCCGTGGCGGTGGTGGAGACGGCATGAGGCTGCTCGTCGCGAACCGCGGCGAGATCGCCGTCCGGATCATCCGGGCCGCGCGGGACCTGGGCATCGGCACCGTCGCGGTGCACTCGAAGGCCGACGCCGACGCCCTGCACGTGCGCCTGGCCGACACCGCGGTGGCGATCGGGCCCTCGCCCGCGTCGAAGTCCTACCTGGTCGCCGACGCGATCCTGGCCGCGGCGAAGGACACCGGCGCCGACGCCGTGCACCCCGGCTACGGGTTCCTGTCCGAGCGGGCGTCGTTCGCCGCCGCCGTCGCCGGCGCGGGCCTGACCTTCGTCGGCCCCGACGCGGCGACGATCGAGCGGATGGGCGACAAGGTCGCGGCCCGGGAGGTCGCCCGCGCCGCCGGGGTCCCGACCGTGCCCGGCACCCCCGGCGGGGTCGCCGACGCCGACGCCGCGGTCGCCGCCGCGGAGGAGGTCGGCTACCCGGTGATGCTCAAGGCCGCCGCGGGCGGCGGGGGCCGGGGCATCCGGGTCGTCGCCGACGCCGACGCGCTGCGCACCGCGTTCGGGCAGGCCTCGACCGAGGCGGAGAAGGCGTTCGGCGACGGCACCATGTACCTGGAGCGGTTCGTCGAGCGCGCCCGGCACGTCGAGGTGCAGGTCCTCGGCGACGGCCGCGACGCCGTCCACCTGTTCGAGCGGGAGTGCTCGCTGCAGCGCCGCCGCCAGAAGGTCGTCGAGGAGGCGGTGTCGCCGGGGATCACCGGGGCGACCCGCGAGGCGATGACGGCCGCGGCGGTCGCGCTGTGCCGCGAGGTCGGCTACACCTCGGCCGGCACCGTGGAGTTCCTCGTCGACGACGAGACGGGCAAGTTCTTCTTCATCGAGATGAACACCCGCATCCAGGTCGAGCACCCCACCACCGAGCTCGTCACCGGCATCGACCTGGTCGCCGAGCAGCTGCGCGTCGCCGCGGGGGAGCCGCTGCGGTTCACCCAGGGCCGGATCGAGCGGCGCGGGCACGCGATCGAGTTCCGGGTCTGCGCGGAGGACCCGGAGCGGGACTTCCTGCCCCAGCCCGGCGGCGTCGGGCGGGTCACGCTGCCGTCCGGTCCGTGGGTGCGCTGCGACACCTGGCTGGAGCCCGACGGGACGGTCCCGCCGTACTACGACTCGCTGCTGGCGAAGGTCGTGGTGTGGGGTGCCGACCGGACCGAGGCGCTGGCCCGGTCCCGGCGTGCGCTCGACGAGTTCTCCGTCGCCGGGATCCCGACCACCGCCGGGCTGCTCCGCACCCTGGCCGGGGAGCCGTGGGTCGCCGACGCCGACTTCCACACCGGGACCCTCGAACACTGGCTGGCCGAAGGGAAGGGGACCTCATGAGCGCCCGCTACAGCTGGGGCGGCGACGAGTTCGTGTTCGTCGAGCTGGCCGAACAGATGAGCCTGCAGGCCAACTTCAAGGCCGTCGCGATCACCAACCTGCTCCGCTCCGAACGTCCGGACGGCATCCTGGAGATCTGCCCGGCGAACGCGTCGTACCAGGTGCGCTACGACCCCGACGTGCTCGACCCGCACGCCCTGATGGCGCAGCTGAAGGAGCTGGAGACCCGGGTCGGCGACGCCCTCGGGGTCACCCTGGACTGCCGGGTCGTCGAGATCCCGGTGCTCTACCAGGACCCGTGGACCACCGAGACCCTGATGCGGTTCCGCGACCGCCACCAGGACCCCGAGGTCACCGACATCGAGTACGCGGCCCGCATCAACGGCTACGCCGGTGTGGACGAGTTCATCGCCGCGCACTCCGGCTCGCCCTGGTTCACCTCGATGGTCGGCTTCGTCGCCGGGCTGCCGTTCAAGTACCAGATGGTGCCCCGGGACCGGCAGATCGTGGTGCCGAAGTACCTGCGCCCGCGCACCGACACCCCCAAGCAGACCGTCGGCTACGGCGGCTGCTTCTCCTGCATCTACTCGGTGCGCGGCGCCGGGGGCTACCAGATGTTCGGCATCACCCCGGCGCCGATCTACGACCCGACCCAGACCAAGCCCGACTTCACCGAGCACATGGTGTTCATGCGGCCCGGGGACATGGTCACGTTCCGCGGCATCGACCGCGACGAGTACGACCAGCTCCAGGCCGCCGCCGAGGCGGGGGAGTACCGGATCACCGCCCGGCCGGTGGCGTTCGACCTGCAACCGTTCCTCGACGACCCCGACGGCTACAACACGCGCCTGCTGGAGGTGCTCGCGTGACACGCATCGAGGTCCGCAAGCCCGGTCTGTCCACCACCGTGCAGGACGGTGGCCGCTCCGGCTACTACCACCTGGGCATCCCGCCGTCGGGCGCGCTGGACCAGTACTCGCTGACCTGCGCGAACGCGCTGGTCGGGAACCCGGACGGCGCCGCCGCACTGGAGATCGTCTACCTGGGCCCGGAGCTGGTGTTCACCGGCCCGGCGACGGTCGCGGTGGCCGGCGCGACGATCACGCCGACGGTCGACGGCGAGCCCCGCCCGGTGTGGGAGTCCTTCGACGTCGCCGAGGGCGACGTGCTGGCCTTCGACTACCTCAAGGCCGGCGCACGGGCCTACCTCGCGGTGTCCGGCGGGATCGACGTGCCGGAGAAGCTCGGCAGCCGCGCCACCTACGCGCTCGGCGCCCTGGGCGGGCTCGACGGCCGGCCGCTGGCCGAGGGCGACGTCCTGCCCGTCGGGTCCGGCACCGGCCGGGCCGGGCTCGTCGTACCCGATGACCTGCGGCCGTCGCTCGCGAAGGACGTCGAGGTCCGGGTCGTGATGGGGCTCTACGACCACCGGCTCACCGACCGCGGCCGCGGCACCTTCCTCGACACCACGTGGACGCTGACCCCGGTCGCGGACCGGATCGGGTTCCGCTACACCGGTGGCGAGCTGGAGACCGTCGACCGGGAGCCGCCGTTCGGGGCGGGCCAGGACCCGTCGAACATCGTCGACTCGCCGTACCCCATCGGCTCCATCCAGGTCCCGGGCGGTGTCGAGCCGATCGTGCTGCACCGGGACGCGGTGTCCGGCGGCGGCTACATGATGGTGGCGACGGTGATCTCCGGGGACCTCGACGTCGTCGCCCAGTCGGCGCCGCGCACCCGGACCCGGTTCGTAGCGGTCGACCTGGAGACGGCGCTGTCGCTGCGGGCCGAGCGGAAGGACCGGCTCGCGCGGGTGCATCGCGCGCTGGAGCGGTGAGACCGCGCCGCTCACCCGTTCGGGGTGGCCCCGGGGGCCCCGTCTGGTCCAGACTCGACGCTCGGTGACGCGAGGCGGTACCGGACGCGGGGGAGGACCGAGCGATGAGCGGCAGGCACCGGAGGACGGCGGGGGCCGGACCGGTCAGGCGGGTCCTGGCCGTGACGGTCCCCGTGGTCGGGGCGCTCGCCCTCGCCGCGGCGGTCGTCGTCACCGTGACGCCGGGGGAGCAGCCCGTCGCGGGGCAGGGGGAGCAGACCGACCCCGGCCCGGCCGCGCCGCTCGCCGCCGGTCCCGCGGTGCCCGGCGGGGGCTCCCCGGCGCGGATGGCCGACCCGGCACCGCTTGCGCAGGCACCGGTGCGGGCGGCCGCCGACGCCGCGGCCGCCGCGCCCCGGAACCCCACGGCGGGATCGCCCCGGGAGCCGGGCACGGCCACCGGCGGGCCCGGCCCGGTCCGGTCCGGCGGGGGCGCCGCGCCGCGCTCCGCCGCACCGCCGTCGACCGGCGGGGCGGACGGCCCCGCTCCGGCGGGCCCGGCCGGCGGCACGGCCGGTGACCGCACCGCGCCCGGACCCCTCGCCGTCGCGCCCGGCACGGGGACCGCGCCGGCACCCGGCCAGGTCACCGCTCCGGACGACACCGCCCCGGCCGACACCGCCCCGGCCGACACCGCCCCGGCCGACACCGCCCCGGCCGACACCGCCCCGGCCGACGACACGCCCCCGGCCGACGACACCGCGCCGGACGACGCCAGCGCACCCGGCGACGACACCGGACCGGACCGGGACACCGGACGGAGCAGGGACACCGGGTGGTCCGCCCCGTCCCGGCCGACGGTCCCGCGGCCGGTGGTACCCGCCCCGCGCGTGGCCGTCCCGCCACACGCCGCCCCACGGTCCACCGCGCCGCAGGACGACGACCCGACCGGCAGCGGTTCCTCCGGTGTCTCCCCGGGCGCCGTCGCACCGGCCGACCCGAGCACCGGTGTGGCGGACGGCGCGCTGCTCCGGCTACGCCTGCGGATCGCCGAGACCCCGCCCGTCGACGTCCGGGTGCCCGGACCCGCGCGGTCGCTGCTCGGGGGCTGAGCCCGGCCGCCCGTCCGGGCGGCGCGCGGTTCACCCCACCGGGACGGCCCGCGATGGCGACACACCCGTTCGGTGCATGGTCGTACCGCCGTCCGCCGGTGACGATCACCCCATGCGCACGGCGAGCGGCTCCACCACGTGACCGGCCGGCACCGGATCCCGGGCGAGGCCGACCCGGCCGGCCCGGACCCGGCCACGGTCGGGCCCCAGGCGCGACCGCGCTCCGCGGCCCGCTCCCGGGGCGCGACCGCGACGGCGCCCGTCGGCACGTGGGACGCGCCACGACCGGTCGAGGGGCGGGCCCGGCCGCCGCGGGGCCGCCGGCGCCTGCGCATCACCCTGGCCGGGGTCGTCCCGGTGGTGCTGGTCGCCGCGGTCACCGTCGCCGGCCTCCTCGGGACCGGGGTGCTCGGCGGGGTCGCTCCGGCGGACCAGCGGGTCGACGACCACGTCCCGGTACCGACCTTCGCCTCCGGCCCGACCGTCGACGACGCCTCGTCGATCCCGATGCCGTCGCGCTGGTACGGCTCCGACACCGGGGTCGCGCCGACCACGGCACCGGTCGCGGCCCGCGAGACGCGCGCGGCCGCCGTCGCCGACGGGGCGGTGCGGGCGGCCACGGCCCGCATCGCCGAGGACCGGCGGATCGCCGAGGAACGCCGGGCCGCCGAGGTGGCCGCACAGGAGCGCCGGGCCGCGGAGCGGCGCGCGGAGCAGGACCGTGCCGCCCGACGGGCCCGCGAGCAGGCCGACGCGCGCCGCCGCGCCACCGTCCCCCCGAGCGGGGCACCCACGACCCCGCCCGACCCGAGCCCCACCTCGGCCCCGCCGACCGGCACCGCGCCCGACGACACCCGGACCGCGGCCCCCGCCCCGACCGGGGGCGTCCCGCGCACCGAGGGCGTCGTCTGCCGGGTCGTCCGGTCCGTGATCGTGCCCTGCTGACGTCCGGCCGGGCGATGCAGGTTTGAGCCCCTCCGGCTCCGGCTACCGTCAGAACAGGAGGCGATCACGATGAGCGGACGGCACCGACGTCCACGCACCACGCCCGGCCGCCTGGCCCTGCTCGGCACCGTCCCGCTGGTCGGCGGAGCCGGTCTGGCGGCCGCCCTCGCCGGCGGCGCCGACGGCACGGACCCGGCCCGGGACGCCACCCCCGCCGCCGCAGCCGCCGACGCCACGGCCGTCGACGTGACCGAACCCGTCGCGGTCCCCGGGCGCGGCGAGATCGTGCTGGACGCCGTCGGCGGGGCCCGCGACGCCGCCACCCGGGCGGGCGACGCGCGGACCGCGGGCCGGGTCAGCACCGTGGCCGCCGAGCTGCGCGACCAGGCACGGTCCCGGGCCGACGCGGCCCGCGCCGCCGGGGACGCCGAGCTCGCCGCCTACCACCGTGACGAGGCGGCCCGTCAGGACCGGGTCGCGGACGTCTCGCGCCCCGTCGTCCCCGACGAGCAGACCGGGGACGACGACCTCACCGACACCTCGCCGCTCTGCCGCGCCGCGGACGTCGTCCGGCTCGGCCCGCTCACCGCGACCGGACCGCAGTGCGACGACGACCCGTGGATCGCCGGCCAGGTCGACGACGCGATGCGCCGCGGCGGCCTCGACCGCCCCGTCGGCTGACCCGGCCTACGGCTCGAGCACCGTCAGCCCCAGCGCCGCGCAGATCGCGCCCGCCTGGGTGGGGGAGACGATCGCCCCGCGCAGCTCGCCCGGGGTGTCCGGGGTGACCTCGCCGAGGTCGCAGCCCCGCAGGTCGGCGCCGTCGAGCCGGGTGGACCGCAGCACCGTGCCCCGCAGCCGGCACCGCTCGAACCGGACGTCGCGCAGGTCGGCGCCCGAGAGGTCGGCCTCGGACAGGTCGCAGTCGGCGATCCGCAGCCCGCGCATCGCGACGTCGCGCAGGTCCGCCAGCTGCAGCGAACAGTCGTCCAGGACGAACGACGCCGTCAGCCCCCGCAGACCGCGCAGGACGGTGCCGATCATCCGGCAGCCGGTGAACCGGGTGTCGCCGAGGGTCGCCCCGGCCAGCCGGGCCCCGGACAGGTCGACCCCGCTGAGCACGGCGTCGGTCAGGTCCGCCTCGCGCAGGTCGGCCCCGGCCAGCGACGTCGCGGTGATCCGCGCCCGGACCAGCCGCACGCCGCGCAGGTCGGCCCCGGCGAGCGAGCCGCCCCGCAGGACCAGCCCGGCGAGGTCGGTCTCCCGCAGGTCGGTCTCGTCGAGGACGGCCGAGCCGACCTCGACGCCGTCCCGGGCCGCCGCGAGCAGGTCCTCCGCCGTCGTCACCGCCGTCACGGGCGACAGCGTGGCACGGTCAGGCGGCGGCCGGTGCGTCCGGGGCCACCGGCAGGCTGCGCACCGGGTTCGCGTGGGACGGGCCGAGGACGGTGCCGACGGCCGGGCCGAGGCCGAGCTGCTCACCGGTCCGGTCGAGGAACGCCGGCCCGGCGGTGTCCGTGCCGTCCCGGAGCGGGTGAGGCCGACGTAGCGCCGGACCTCGTCGGCGCCGCCGAGGAACCGGACGTAGTGGTTCGGCATCAGTGAGCCCTCGGAGTGGCCGACGATGTCGACCTTCGCGGCACCGGTGGCCCCGCGCACCCGGTCGACGAACGCGGCGAGCTCGGCGGCGCTGTCCTCCATCGGGGCGAGCCCGCCGACCCGGGTCAGCGGCGGCGAGGCCAGGGGGTTGCGGCCGTAGGTCAGGGAGAACACCGCGCTGGGCCGGCTGCGGGGCCATGGAGGCCCAGTTGCTCCCCTGGTCGGCCGAGAGGCCGTGGACGAGGACGACCGGCTCCGGGTGCGCCTCCGACGGCCGGCAGCCCCAGTCGTTCGACCCGGGTGGGGAGGGGTCCAGCAGGTCCTGCACCGACGCGACCTGCTCGGGCTCCGGTGCCGCCGCCCGGGCGGGCGGCACCGGAGCGAGACCGACCGTGCACACCGCGACCGCGATCGAGACGACCGCCGCACCTGCGCCGGTCGTCGCCCTGTCCGGCCACCGGCGGCCTCCTCGGGTGCCGTCGTCACGAGGGTCGACGACGGCGGTCACCGCAGGTTGCGCACCGTGACCGGACAGGGCCGTCCGGGGAGGAGTGGCTACTCCGTCCGATCCTGCCCGGTGCTCCCGTCCGGCTCCGTGGTCCCGGCGTGCCGGGGGACCTGGTCGTGGCGGGGACGTCCGCCGCGGCGCATGTTCCCGTTGGTGGTCCGCCGGGTCGGGTCGACCAGGCGTTTCCATTTGGCCTGGGCCGCCTGACGGCTCGACAGCTGGGCCTGGACGGCGTCGGCGACCTCCTTCCAGGTCATCCCGCCGGCCCGCAGGGTGCGGATCAGGTCGCGCTCGTAGTAGTCGGCCAGCCGACGCATCTCCTGCACCAGGGCGTACCAGGCGGCGGCCCCGTCGTGGGTGAGGACGCCGTCGGCCGCGCGCTCCTTCATCCCGTCCAGCTGCTCGGTGATGGACTCCCGCTTCTTCGCGATCGAGGGGTCGGCCCGTTCCAGCCAGCGCTGCGCTTCGTCGTACCTCATGCTGTCAATGGTTCATTGACGCGCACGCGCGGTCAACCGTTGCGCGACACCGGCGTGTCGCGGGGGAGCGGGACACGAGAAGGACCGCGGGCGCCGCCGGCCGGGGCGCGGCAGCCGGGATCACGGCGGCGGGACCGGGTGCCGGCCGTCCGGGAGGAGGTCCAGGAGGTCCACGAGGCGCTGGGGACGGCCCTGTGCGGGCCGTCCGGTGGGGCGGGCTCGGCGTCGGTGGCCGCGCTGTGGTGCACCGCGGCGCCGGACAGGCGGGGTGAGTGGCGGCGGACCGGGGTGGCGGCACGGTGCCGGGAGAGGCGACGTCGCCACGCGCCGGCAGATCAGGAGACGGGGAGCCGTCCACCCGCCGCCTCCGGACCCGTCTGTGCCCCGGGTTCGCCGCGACCCGTACGCCGGATCGAGGTGACGGCCCCGTTTCCCCTGGAGTCAATGGATCATTGACGCCTTCCCGTGGTCACCGAAACGACGACGACGAACTCGCCACGACGAGGCGGGGCCGAACCGGGCCGGGGGAGCGGCCGCCGTCAGGTCAGGGGGAGGCTGAAGCCGTCGTGGGTCCGGAGGAACCCGAGGCGCTCGTAGAACCGGTGGGCGTCGGTACGGGACCGGTCGGAGGTGAGCTGGACGAGCACCGCGCCACGTCGGCGGGCCTCGTCGACGGCGTACCGGACCATGGTCGCCCCGAGCCCCTCGCCGCGCCGACCCGTGGCCACCCGGACCGCCTCGATCCGGGCCCGCAGTGCACCGCGCCGGGCCAGGCCCGGCAGCAGCGTGAGCTGCAGGGTCCCGACGACCGTGCCGTCGTCGTCGGCGACCACGAGCAGGTGCCGGGGGTCGGCGTCGAGCTCGGCGAACGCGGCGAGGTAGGGCGCCAGGTCCTCCGGGGTCTCCCGGGTGGCGCCGAGCGGGTCGTCGGCCAGCAGCGCGACGACGGACGGCACGTCACGGACCGTGGCCCGGCGCAGGACGGGTACGGGCACGGCGGGACCTCTCGACGCGGGACGGCGGGGGAGCGGGCTCCGGAGAGTGTCCCGGAGTGATGTCGTGCGGCCGGGCTGGGAGTCCGCCGGGTCGGCGGTCACCATGAGGGGCATGTCCCTCGACACCCGCGACCGGGCCGACGGCACCACCCCCGCCGCCGCGTCCGCTCCCGCACCGACCGGCGGCGACCCCGTCACGGTCTCGTTCACCCGTCGCGCCGACCCCGGGCACGCCGCGGAGATGACCGCCTGGATCCGCTCCGGGCTGCTCATGGCCGAGGGGTTCCCCGGCTTCCTCGGCGGCGGCTGGGTCCGCAGCCGCGACGGCTCCGACGAATGGCACATGCTGGCCCGCTTCGACTCCCCGGAGTCCCTCGGCCGCTGGGAGGCCAGCCCGGAGCGCCGTTGGTGGCTCGGGTCCGCCCAGGGCCTGGCCGAGATGACCCGGGCCGAGCGCCGCACCGGGATCGAGGGCTGGTTCGACCAGCCCACCGCGGTGGAGACGGCGGGCCCGCCCCAGGTCACCCCGCCCCGCTGGAAGCAGGCGACGACGATCTGGCTCGTCTTCTTCCCGATGAACCTGCTGGCCACGGTGACCCTCGGCGCGCTGCTCGCGGACTGGCACGTCGTGCCGCGGCTGGCGGTCACGACGGTCGTCCTGACCCCGGTCATGGTGTACGTGATGCTGCCCTGGATCACCCGTGTGCTGGGCTGGTGGCTGCAGGGCCGCCGGTTCCGCGACCGGCACCACGTCCCGGTGGGCTGATCACCCCCGGGGGCTCCCCGGATCACACGGAGCGAGGCCGCTACCGTCGTTCGGTGCTCACCTCCGAAGCGACGGTCGCCGCGCCGGCTCCGGTCGACACGCTCCGCGACCGTCGACGCCTGCGCTGGGCCGGCCGGCTCGGCCTCCTGGCGTTCGTGCTCGCCGTCGCGGTGCCGTTCCTGCCCGTGGTGCAGCACACCACCACGATCGTCTGGCCGTCGGTGACGGACGGCACCGCCGACGTCAACGCGCCGCTGGTCGCGCTGCGCCCGGAGACGATGTCCGTGGTCGTCCCCGCCGACGCGATCCGCAGCCTCGACGACCGCACCGACGGCTCCGCCACGGTGCTGTCGACCGTCCCGCCGGAGTCGCCGGAGGGCGCCCGCTCCGGGATGGTCCTGACCGTCGCCGACGGCCAGCTCGCGCTGGTCGACCGCGGCCAGCAGCTCGCCACGGCGCCACTGCGGGCCGGCCCCTCGGAGGTCCGGGTCACCTCCGACGGCACGTCCACCACGATCGACCTGGGCTCCGGCGCGCAGACCTTCGAGGGCGACCTGCGGCCGCAGGTCGTGGGGATCTACTCCGACCTGGACACCGCGCTCGACCCGACGGCCGGTACCGCGGTCCGGATCACCCCGGACACCCGCTTCGACACCAGCCCGTCGGTGTGGAAGACCGCGGCCACCGTCGTCGCCGTGGTGGCGCTGCTGGGCTCGCTGCTCGCGCTGGCCGGCGTCGACCGGCACCTGGGCCGCAGCCCGCACCGGGCGGGGCGCGACGCCATCGGCGGTCTCGCCGGGCGGTGGCCGCCGCGGCTGCGCCGCTGGTGGTCCCGTGCGAGGCCCCGGCCGATCGACCTGATCGTCACGGTGGTGCTGGTCGGGTGGGCCGCGATCGGGGGCCAGACCTCCGACGACGGGTTCACCCTCGGCATCGTCCGCGACGTCCCCACCTCGGGCTACGTCGGCAACTACTACCGCTGGTACGACGCCGCGGAGGCGCCGTTCGGCTGGTTCTACGACCTCTACGCGCTGTGGGTGCGGGTCTCGGACTCGCTGCTGTGGCTGCGGCTGCCCTCGGTGCTGATGGGGATCATGGCCTGGTGGCTGGTCTCCCGCGGACTGCTCCCGCGCCTGGGCCGTCAGGCCCGCCGCTCCCGCGCCGCCACCTGGGCCGCGGGGATGGTGTTCCTGGCGTTCTGGATGGCCTACAACTCCGGGCTGCGGCCCGAGCCGGTCGTCGTCGTGTGCTCGCTGCTGGCGCTGGTCTGCGTCGAGCGGGCGCTGGCCCTGCAGCGGCTGCTCCCGGTCGCGCTCGGCCTGTTCGCGGCGTCGATGGCGGTCGGGGCGAACCCGGCCGGGCTGATCGCGATCGCGCCGTTCATCGCCGGTGTGCGCCCGCTGTGGCACCTGCTCGCGGCCCGCATCCGGGCCGTCGGCACGGTCCCGGTGCTCGCGCCGCTGCTGGCCTCGGGCACCGCGATCCTGATGATCGCCTGGGCGGACCAGAGCTGGGCCGCGGTGATCGACTCCACCCGGCTGCGGTCCGACATCGGACCGGACTGGCCCTGGTACACCGAGATCGCCCAGCGCTACGCGCCGTTGTTCGAGGGGCTCGCGGACGGTTCCATCGCGCGCCGGTTCCCGATCCTGCTGGTCATCCTCTGCCTGCTGGCGTGCGTGGTCGTGCTGATCCGGCGCAACCGCATCCCGGGCGCCGCGCTCGGGCCTGCCCAGCGTCTCATCGGCAGCACCGTGATCGCGCTGCTGATCTTCGCGCTGACCCCGACGAAGTGGACCCACCACTTCGGCGACCTGGTCGGCCTCGGCTCGGGCACGGTGGCCCTCGCGGCGATCGCCACCGGCTCGGACGTGCTGCGCTCGCTGCGCAACCGGCTCGCGTTCCTGTCCGCGGTGTTCCTGGTGGCTGCGCTGTCCGCGGCCGGGCCGAACCTGTGGTGGTACACGAACAACTGGGGCGTGCCGTGGGCCGGTGAGCAGGTCACCGTCGCCGGCTACGAGCTCTCCACGATCCTGCTGCTCGTCGCGCTGCTGCTCGCCGCGGGCGCCGGGGTCGAGCACCTGCGCGGTATCCGCGAGGAGCGCCACCCCGACCAGCTCGCAGGCGTCGAGCGGGCGCTGGGGCGGATCCCGCTGGTGGGCCGCTGGGTCCGGGCCCGGGACTGGCGCCGCGACGCGTCGTCGGCGCTGCGGGCGACACGGCGGCTGCGGCTGACCTCGGCACCGCTGGCCGTGCTGTGCGGGCTGCTCGTCACGTTCAACGTGTGGTCGATGGTCTCGGCCGTCCAGGACCGCTCCGGGACCTGGACGATGGGCGCCGACGCGCTGTCGCATCCGTTCGGCGGGTCCTGCGGGCTCGCCAACCAGGTGTTCGCCGAACGCCGCCCCGTCGACGGCGTGCTGCCCCCCGCCCCGGAACCGACCGGGATGGCCGCACCGGCCCGCTCCGGGCTGCTCCCGACCGTCGCCCCGCCGCCCCCGCCGGGGGAACCGACCTCGACCCCGGCGCCGCTGCCGCCGGGCGTCGTCCCCGCGAACAGCCCCGACGCCCAGCTGCTCGACCCCAACAGCGGGGGCGGCGGCTTCGTCCGCAACGGCATCCCGCCGACCGGCGGCGGGACCGGGGCGTCCGGGTTCGAGTACGTCCTGTCCGGCGGCCTGGGCAGCGACGCGGCGCCCGCGTTCGGCAGCTACCTGCCCCGCGGCGACCGCAACACCGGCACCCTGCGTACCCCCTGGGTGATGCTGACCGCCGAGCAGCGCGCCGGCACCACGCCGCTGGTCGTCACCGCGGCCGGGCGCCTGGGCAACGGGAACCGGCTCACCGTCCAGTACGCGACGCGGCTGTCCGACGGACGGGTCCGCGTGGTCGAGCAGACCGCCCTCGACGACGGCCGGGTGGAGGAGATGCCGTGGCGCGAGCTGCGGTTCGACCTGCCCGAGACCGCGCGCGCGGCGACCGAGGTCCGGATGGTCGTGCAGGACAACTCGCTCGGCGACGACGGGTGGCTCGCCGTCGCACCGCTGCGCGCGCCGCAGCTGGCGCCGCTGTCGCAGGTCGTGGGCGACCAGCCGATGTTCCTGGAGTACCCGGTGTCGCTGGCCAGCCCGTGCCTGCACCCGTTCCGCACCGCGGGCGGGATCGCCGAGGTCCCGGCCTACCGGCTGCAGGCCGACGGGAGTCAGATGCGCGGCGACGGCGAGGGCTGGTCGTCCCCGCAGGCCGGCGGCCCCCTGGGCTGGATCACCGTGATCGGCAAGCAGGCGGAGCTGCCCACCTACCTCGAGGGCGACCCGGGCCGGGACTGGGGCAAGGTGCAGGCGATCCAGCCGTACCGGCCGAACGCGGTCGCGCCGACCCTGGAGCGTCGCGACGTCGACCGGTCCGGGCTCTACAGCTCCGGTCCGCTGCCGGCGCCGCCGCCGGGCGTCCCGTCCCCGAGCCGGTGACGGCGACCCCGGGCCGGCCCGGCCCGGGGGAGCGGGATCAGCCGCTGAACTCGACCGCGGGTGCCGCGGAGGGCTGCCTGCGCTCCGCGGGCGCCCGGTCCCCGGTCTCGCCGTCCGGGACGGCCCCTGCGGTCGGGACGGCCTCGGCGGCGGGCTCGTCCGTGGCGGGTGTCCCGGTGGCCGGTGTCGCCGGTGCGGTGCCCGCCGCGTCGCCGTCCTGAGCGCGGCGGTGGGCCTCGACGACCTCGGACGGGATGCGGCCCCGCTCGGACAACGTCCAGCCGTTCTCCCGGGCCCAGGTCCGCACCGCCCGGTTGTGCTCGCGGGTGGCGGTGTCCGAGCCGTCCGCGCCGCTGCGCCCGCCCGACGGCGTGGACACGCCCGCGTTCCGGCCGGTGCGCGGGGACCCCGCGGCGCGCGCGACCCCGACGAACGGGGCGAGCGCGTCCCGCAGCGCCGCGGCGTTGACCGCGGTCAGGTCGATCTCGAACCGGCGGCCGTCGAGCCCGAAGTCGACGGTCTCGTCGGCGTCGCCGCCGGTGATGTCGTCGACCAGCCGGATCGTCTCGACCTTCGCCACTGCAGTTCCTCCCGGTTCGCCGTCCCGGATTCACCCGGGGTCGCCGGAAGCATAACGACGGGTGTTCCCCGAATCGTGGGCGCCCGGCCGGGCTGAACGGCGGAACTCCCGCGCCCGGATCACACTCGGCCTGGTCGGACGCACCTCCCGAAGCGTTCCGATCAGGACGGCGAGGCCGATCAGGACAATGACCAGCAGTACTGCGACGACTGCGCTCATGATGTTCTCCTCGCCGGGTCGGTACGCGGCCACCCGCCGCCGGTGAAAGTGCGATGTACCGACGATAGGAGCGTGCCGAATGGGTCGGCGCGGTATTTGAGCAATTCTTGAGACGTGCCCGCCGGGTGGAGGGACGGGGCTGGACCAGGTGGAGCGGGCGCCACCGGCCCGTCGTGTGATCCGACGATCATGTGATCCCGCTCTCGCCCGGACGCCGGGCGTGATCTAGAATGCTCTACGATCCGTAGAACACGGTACCGACGCCGGACCGTTCGAGGGTCCTCCCACCCGGGCGTCGGGCCCCACCGCGCCGCCTCAGCGCCGGAGGTCCGTCCCGGGACGCGGGGACGGAAATGAGGCCACGGGGATGACGGTCGAAGCCGGTCTGGTCAACGCCGACCTGCGCCGCAAGCGGTCGGTGGACCTGGCGCAGCTGATCCACGAGCAACACGGGGGACCCGTGACCGCGCTGCGCGAGGGGCTGCTGACCTACCCCTACCCGCACCCGGTGGCCGACTGGCACCGCGCGCGGACCGTCGTCCCGGCGATGCGGGGGACCGGCGAGCTGACGTTGGTGGCCTCGACCGCACCGGACCGGAGCTCCCCGGCGACCGGCGTGGGGATCTGGGAGCTCGCCGTCACCGGATCGGAGCCGCTGGCGCGCGGCGAGGCCGAGGGGTGGGCGCGGGCGCTGTTCGGGTACCGCTGCGCGCCGCTGGTGTACCGGCGCCGGACGGGCGGGCTGTTCCACCGCCCGACCGGCGTCGAGTTCGTCGTGTTCCACGGGGTGTACGGCCCGATGCACCCCTCCGACGTCGAGGAGTACGGCGCGAACGCCTGCGCCTGAGCGCTCAGAGCCGGTAGGACCGCAGCCAGACGGTCTGGGCGGCCCGGCGGAGCGCCGAGAGCACGTCCTCGGGCAGGATCCGGTCGGTGTCGGTCAGCACGTAGCCGAGGTCGCCGCCGGTGGACAGCGACTGCCCGACGACGTTGACGCCCGCGTCGGCCAGCAGCCGGTTGATGTCGGCGAGCACACCGGGGGTACTGGTGTGCAGGTAGGCGGTCCGGAACACCCCGGGCGGGTTCGGGGCGCCGACGTTCGGCAGGTTCACCGACAGGGGAGTGGCGCCGAGCTGCACGAAGTCGAGCAGCTTGCGCGAGACGAAGGTGCCGATGCCCTCCTGCGCCTCCTGGGTCGACCCGCCGATGTGCGGGGTCAGGATGACGTTGTCCAGGCCGCGCAGCGGCGAGTCGAACTCGTCGCCCTGGGCCTTGGGCTCGACCGGGAACACGTCGACGGCGGCGCCCGCGAGGTGCCCGGAGAGGATGTTCTCCCGCAGGGCGTGCTCGTCGGTGACCATTCCGCGCGAGGCGTTGATGAACATCGAGCGGGGCTTCATCCGGGCGAACTGCTCGGCGCCGAAGAGGCCGGCGTTGCCGGGACGGCCGTCGACGTGGATGGAGACGACGTCGGACTCGGCCAGCAGTGCGTCCAGGCTCGGCATCCGCCGGGCGTTGCCGTGCGCGAGCCGGTCGGCGGTGTCGTAGAACACGACCTGCAGCCCGATCGCCTCGGCCATGTTGGACAGCTGGGTGCCGATGTTGCCGTAGCCGACGATGCCCAGGGTGCGGCCGCGGAACTCGTGCGCGCCCTTGGCGGACTTGTCCCAGACGCCCTCGTGCATCCGCTGGGTCTTCTCGGTCAGCCGCCGCGCCAGGACGACGATCTCACCGATGACCAGCTCGACGACGCTGCGCGTGTTGGAGTACGGCGCGTTGAACACGGCGATGCCGCGCTCGGCGGCCGCGGTGAGGTCGATCTGGTTGGTGCCGATGCAGAAGCAGCCGACGGCCAGCAGGTCCTTGGCGGCGTCGAGCACCTCGGCGGTGATCGTGGTGTTGGAGCGGATGCCGAGCAGGTGCACACCGGCGAGCGCGTCGTGCAACTCGTCGCCGCTGAGCGACCCGGGTCGGGTCTCGACCTCGAAGCCATCGCGTCGGAACGCCTCGGCGGCGCCGGGGTGGATGTTTTCCAGCAACAGGACCTTCACGCGTCCAACCTAGGACGCCGGACGGTCGCGGAGGCACCGGGGCCGGGTGATCCTTGCGGCATGACGCCGTACGGGGGGTGGGGACGGCGACCTCGGTGAGTGGACCCGCAACGCTCAAACTGTCATAACGTGCATTATCGGCTCAACGGTGGAGTGGGAAAGCCTGCCGCGACCGGACACGTCCGGGGCCGGTCCACACCACGCCGTCGGTCGAGAACGCCGGGCTCAGTTCCCGCGGCCGGTGGCGTCCTGCAGCTCGTCGATCCGCTTCGACGCCTCGGCCTTGGTCAGCTCGTCCAGGCCCTCCGGGGCGTCCTGCCCGGCCTGCTGGAGCAGCGTCGCCAGGTACGACCGCTGCGGGCCGGTCATCGGCTCGTCGCCGGTCGTCCAGTCCGCGGGGTCCTTCTCGGCCGTCCCGGGGTCGACGGCGTCGGTGCTGTGGTCGTTGGTCATGGGTCGAACGTATCTTCGACCGGCTCTCCCCGCACGTCGAGCCGGACGGGCTCCACCGGGACTGTCATAACGACGACCCGGTCGGTGTCGGTGCCGGTCACTACGCTGCCGCTGTGCCCCTGGACGAGTACCGCCGCCGGCGCGATGCGCGGCGCACGCCCGAGCCGGTGCCTGAGCGCGACGCCGGCCCATCGGACGCCGTCGGTGACCGGTTCGTCGTCCAGGAGCACCACGCGACGGCGCTGCACTGGGACCTGCGGCTCGAGCGCGACGGCGTCCTGGCGTCGTGGGCGGTCCCCAAGGGACTGCCCGAGGACTCCGAGACGGTCCGGATGGCCGTGCGCACCGAGGACCACCCGCTGGAGTACCTGGAGTTCTCCGGGGAGATCCCGCGCGGCGAGTACGGCGGCGGCGGGATGGCGATCTGGGACCACGGCCGCTACGACACCGAGAAGTGGAACGACCGCGAGATCGCGTTCGTCCTGCACGGCGGGCGCGTCCGCGGCCGGTTCGTGCTGCTGCACCGCAGCTCCGGCGGGCGGAAGGACAACTGGCTGCTGCGCCGCACCCGGGACCAGCCCGACGGCATGGACGCCGGGGGCGACCCGCTCCCCCGCGACGTCGTCCTGGCCGTCCCCCGCCCCGCCGACCGGCTGCCCACCGGGGACGGCTGGACGGTCCGCCCGGTCTTCGGTGGCCGCCGGGTACTGGTGCGAGTGGACGGCGGCCGGCTCTCCCTGCGCCCCGTGGACGACGAGGGCCGTCCTGGGGAGCCGTTCGACCCGCCGGGTGCGCTGCGGGGCCTGGGGCCCGCCCTGGGCGCCGGTGGGCACCTGCTCGACGCCGAGCTGACCGGACGCGGCGAGCTGTGGGTCGCCGACGTCCTGCACACCGGCGGCCGCGACGTCCGGGCGCTGCCCGCCGAGCAGCGTCGCGCGCTGCTGGAGGAACTGCCGCTGGACGGGCCGCACCGGCGGGCGGCGCCGTCGTACCCGAACGCGGGTGCCCGGCTGCTCGACGCGGTGCGCGACCAGGGCCTGCCCGGGGTGGTCGCCGTCCGGGCCGGTTCCCGGTACCCCGAGGGCGCGGGCGACGACTGGCGGGAGGTCCGGGTGGACGGTGCGAGCCGGCAGGCGGCACAGCGCGGGACGGCACAGCGCGGGACGGCACAGCGCGGGACGGCACAGCGCGGGACGGCACGGCGCGAGGGGTACGGGCGGGCGTCGCTGTCCAACCCGGACAAGGTGCTCTACCCCGCCACCGGCACGACCAAGGCCGACGTGCTGGGCCACTACCTGGCCGTCGCCGAGGTGATGGTGCCGCACCTCGACGCCCGGCCGGCGACGCTCAAGCGCTGGCCGGACGGGGTGGAGGGGCCGTCGTTCTTCGAGAAGAACGTGGCCCGGCACGCGCCGGGCTGGCTGCGCACCGCCCGCGTCGGGACGCCCGGCGGCCGGTCGGAGTCCGCGGACTTCGCGGTGCTCTCCGACGCCGAGGGGCTGGCCTGGGCGGCGAACCTGGCGGCGCTGGAGCTGCACGTGCCGCAGTGGCGTCTCGGCCAGCGCGACGGTCGCCACCCGCCGGACAGGGTGGTGTTCGACCTGGACCCCGGCGAGGGCACCACGGTCGTGGACTGCTGCCGGGTGGCGCTGTGGCTGCGGGACCTGCTCGACGGGCACGGGCTGGCGGTGTACCCGTCGACGTCGGGCGGGAAGGGGATGCAGCTCTACCTGCCGGCGCGGGTCACCGACCCGGAACGGACCAGCGGGTTCGCCCGTGAGGTGGCCGAGCGACTCGCCGAGGAGCACCGGCGCGAGGTGATCGCGGTGATGACCCGGGCCCGTCGGCGCGGGAAGATCTTCGTCGACTGGAGCCAGAACAACACCGCCAAGACCACCATCGCCTCCTACTCGCTGCGCGGCCGCGACCGCCCCACGGTGGCGACGCCGGTGACGTGGGCGGAGGTCGAGGGCTGCCGCGAGCCCGCGGACCTGGTGTTCACCCTCGACGACCTCCCGGCACGGCTGGACACGCACGGGGACCTGATGCGTCCCCTGATCGACACCGAGGGTTTCCGGCTCCCCCGTGGTGGCGTGATCGGGCAGGTGCCAGGCTGACCGCCGTGCACCACCCGTACCTCGACGGTCCGCACCCCCGCGCCTACGCCCACCGTGGCTGGCACATCGGCGAGCTGACCGGCTGCGAGAACACCGTCGCCGCGTTCACCGCCGCCGCCGACCACGGTCTGCGCTACGTCGAGATGGACGTGCACGCCAGCGCCGACGGGGTCCCGTTCGTGCACCACGACCCGACGCTGGACCGCACCACCGACGGCACCGGCCGGATCGACGCGCGCCCCGCCGCGGAGCTCGACACCGTGCGGGTCACGGGGACACAACGCACCGAGCCGCTGCCGCGACTGGCCGAGGTGCTCGCGGCGGTCCCCGGGGTACGGGTGACGATCGAGCTGAAGTCGGCCGGGGTCGTCGCACCGACACTGGCGGTGCTCGACGCCGCCGACGCCTGGGACCGGGTGTGCCTGGGCTCGTTCTCCGCCCGTTGGCTGGGCGTCGCCCGGAGGCTGGCCGGGCCGAGGCTGTGCACGTCGATGGGACAGGCCGAGGTGGTGGCGCTGCGGGCCCGCGCGTGGGGCGTCCCCGGCCGGCTGCTGCCGGCGTCGGCGGGGATGTTCGCGCAGGTCCCGCCGATGTTCGGGCTGATCCCGGTGGCGTCGGACCGCCGGTTCGTCGAGGCGGCGCACCAGGCCGGGCACGAGGTGCACGTGTGGACGGTGGACGAGACCGAGCAGATGCGACGGCTGCTGGCCCTCGGGGTGGACGGGCTGCTGTCCGACCGGCCGGACCGGCTGCTCGACGTCGTCGGGAGCTGACCGGGTGGGCGCCTGCGTAGATGATCGGAGGCCGGGTCCCGCGGGCGTCGATACGCTCGCGCCGTGACCGCCTCGACCGCTCCGACCGCAGAGCCGGCCCCGCCCCGCCGATCCCGGCTGTGGGCCTGGGGGCTGTGGGACTGGGGCTCCTCGGGGTTCCAGCACATCGCGCTGACCTTCGTGTTCTCGGTGTACCTGACCGACGCCGTCGGGGCGGACCTGCCGGGCTCGGTCAGTGCGAACAGCTGGCTGGCGTGGTCGACCGCGGCCGCCGGGGTGCTGATCGCACTGATGGCGCCGGTGGTCGGTCAGAGCGCGGACCGCACGGGGCGGCGGCTGCGGGCGACCGGGGTGTGGACGGCGCTGGTCGTGCTCTGCATGGCCGGGATGTTCCTCGTCCGCGACGACTGGTCCTACCTGTGGCTCGGTCTGCTGCTGCTGGGCATGGCGTCGATCTTCGTCGAGCTGGCGTACGTGTCGTACTACGCGCTGATGGCGCAGGTGTCGACGCCGACGACGGTCGGGCGGGTGTCGGGCTTCGGCTGGTCGCTGGGCTACATCGGCGGGATCGTGCTGCTGCTCGGGGTGTACGCGTTCCTGCTGTCCGGCGACGGCGGCCTGCTCGGTGTCCCCACCGCCGACGGGTTGGACGTGCGGATCGCGGTGCTGGTGGCGGCGGTGTGGTTCGCGGTGTTCGCCGCGCCGATGTTCCTCCTGCTGCCCGAGACTCCAGCGGTGGCGCCGGACGCACCGAAGCTGGGCGTGGCCGGTTCCTACCGCAGGCTGGTGGCCGACCTGCGCGCGCTCTACCGGGCCAGCCCGCACACGGTGTACTTCCTCGGGGCGAGCGCGCTGTACCGGGACGGCCTCAACGCGGTCTTCGCCTTCGGCGGGGTCCTGGCGGTGACGGTGTACGGGCTGGAGCCGGGCCAGGTGCTGATCTTCGGTGTGGCGATCAACGTGGTCGCGGCGCTGGGCTGTGTGGTCGGCGGCCGGCTGGACGACCGGCTGGGGCCCAAGGCCGTCGTCGCAGGGTCGCTCGCCGGGAGCGTGGCGGTGGGTGTGATCCTGCTGTTCGTGTCCGGGCCGACCATGTTCTGGATCTTCGGATTGGTCCTGGGGCTGTTCGTGGGGCCGGCGCAGGCGTCGTCGCGGTCGTACCTGCTGCGGGTGTGTCCGCCGCAGCAGGAGGGCCAGCTGTTCGGTCTGTACGCGACGACCGGGCGCGCGGTGTCGTTCCTGGCGCCGGCGCTCATCGGTCTGTTCACCTACGTGTTCGGCTCGGACCGGGCCGGGACGGTCGGGATCGTGCTGGTCCTGGCAGCGGGACTGGTCGCGCTGCTGCCGGTGCGCTCCCCCGGCCGTGCACCGGTCCGGTCGGCTGTGTGAACACTCGTCGACGCCCCGGTGAGCACCGTCACACATGGCTGACACGTCACATCGGAGTGTGTAACGGGCGGCGATAGGGAACACTGGTCAATCGGGCGCAGAGCGGGTTACCGCGAGGTAACTCGAGCGGGTCTGTTCTGCCCTGCCGCCGGAATACCGTAGCTCCACGTACGTTACACCCGGTGGCGAAGACGTAACCGTCGAGGTGCTCCCTCGACATCGCGCTACAGGAGGGTGACGCATGGCCGACCGCGTTCTGCGTGGCAGCCGGCTCGGGGCTGTCAGCTACGAGACGGACCGCAACCACGACCTGGCGCCGCGGCAGATGGTCCGTTATGTGTCCGAGTCCGGCTACGAGTTCCAGGTGCCGTTCGCGAACGACGCCGAGGCTCCCGCGACGTGGGAGTCCCCGCAGGGCGGCGTCGGTCGTCGGGTGGACGGGACCGAGCCGGAGCAGAAGAAGCAGAAGCCGCCGCGTACGCACTGGGACATGCTGCTCGAGCGCCGGTCGATCGCCGAGCTCGAGGAGCTGCTCGACGAGCGCCTGGAGCTGCTGCGCGAGCGGCGCGCCGAGATCGCCTGATCCCGGCCGCACCGCAGGCACACACCGGACCACCACCCGGTGACCACGGAGCCCGGATCCCTCAGGGGGTCCGGGCTCCGTCGCGTGCGGGCATGATGACCGGTGATGAACGATCAGCAGACCCGCACCACCAGCCCCTCCCGCCCCGCCCGGGATGTCCGCGACCTCGCCGACGACCACGTCCGGCGCCTCGCCGAGCTCGACCCGGTCCTCGCCGGCGACCTCGGCTGGACCGAGCGGCAGGACGAGCTGCCCGACCTCTCCCCCGACGGCACCGCCGCGCTCGTCGCCGCCTGCCGGGAGACCCTGGAGCGACTGGACACCACCACGGGCGCCCGGCAGCCCGCGGACCCCGACGAGCGTCGCTGCGCACGGCTGCTGCGCGAGCGTCTCGGCGCCCAGCTCGACCACCTGACCTCCGGGGAGCCGCTGCGCGCGGTGCAGGAGCTGTTCGGACCGCTGGCGACCCTGCGGACCGCGTTCACCCTCATGCCGGTCGACGGCGACGAGGACTGGGCCACCGTCGCCGCGCGGATGGCGCGGGTCCCCGAGGCCCTCGCCGGGTACCGGGCGTCGCTGGCGGAGGGACGCCGTCGCGGGCTGTTCGCCGCCCCGCGCCAGGTGGTGCGGGTGACCGGGCAGATCGACGCCTGGAACGGCGACGCCGGCGGCCGCGGCTGGTTCGCCGGGTTCGCCGCGGACGCCTCCGTCGGTGACGCCGTGCGCGCCGACCTCGACCGCGGTGCGCGGGAGGCGACGGCGGCGCTGGGCGAGCTGCGGGACTGGCTGGCCGCGGAGTACCTGCCCGCCGCGGAGGGGACCCCGGACGGCGTGGGCCCCGACCGGTACCGCATCGCGAACCGGTTCTGGAACGGCGCCGACATCGACACCGTCGAGGTCTACGAGTGGGGCTGGTCGGAGTTCCGCCGGATCCGCGAGGAGATGGCCGTCGAGGCCGCGCGGATCGTGCCCGGCGGCAGCGTGCGCGAGGCGATGGAGCTCCTGGAGACCGACGGGGGCTCGACCGGGGTCGTCGTGGGCGGGGAGGCCGCCCGGGCGCACCTGCAGAAGATCATGGACGACACGATCGCCGAGCTCGACGGCGTCCACTTCGACCTGTCCGGCCGGCTGCGGGAGGTCGAGTCCCGGCTGGCGCCGGCGGGCAGTGCGGCGGCGCCGTACTACACACCGCCGGCGCTGGACTTCTCGCGGCCGGGCCGGACCTGGCTGCCCGCGAGCGAGGACGACCGCTACCCGCTCTGGGACCTGATCAGCACCTGGTACCACGAGGGCGTCCCGGGCCACCACCTGCAGCTGGCGTCGTGGGCGGTGCGCAGCCGGGAGCTGTCGACGTTCCAGACGTCGCTGGTGGGTGCGGTGAGCGCGGACGTGGAGGGCTGGGCGCTCTACGCGGAGCGGCTGATGGACGAGCTGGGCCACCACTCCGACCCGGGCTCGCGGCTGGGCTACCTCAACGCCCAGATGCTGCGCGCGGTGCGTGTGGTGATCGATCTGGGCATGCACCTGTCGCTGCCGGTCCCCGACGACTCCCCGGTCGGTGCCGGTCGGCGGTGGACCCCGGAGCTGGGGCGGGAGTTCTTCGGCCGGCACGTCGGCGGCGGGGACGCGATGGCCGACTCGGAGCTGCTGCGCTACCTCGGCGGACCGGCCCAGGCGATCGGCTACAAGCTGGGCGAGCGGGCCTGGCTGACCGGGCGGGAGCGGGCCCGGGCCGCGCACGCCGCCCGCGGGGAGGAGTTCGACCTCGCCGCGTGGCACGCCGCCGCGCTCGCGCAGGGCACGCTGGGTCTCGACGACCTGGTGCCGGAGCTGGCGGCCCTGCCGGCGCGCGCCTGAGCGCACCCGGGGGCGCCGCGCGGCTCAGCCGTGTGCGGCGCCCTCGGTGACCGGCCCCGCGGGGCGCTGGGGGATGTCGCGGCCGAGCCGGTGCGACAGGCCCCAGCAGGTGACCCGCCACAGCGCCTCGGCGACGATGCCGCCGCTCATCTTGGACGCACCGCGCTCGCGCTCGGTGAAGGTGATCGGGACCTCGCTGACCCGGAACCCGGCCTGCAGGGCCCGCCAGGCCATGTCCACCTGGAAGCAGTAGCCCTGGGAGGCGACCGAGTCCAGGTGCAGCTGCTCGAGCACGGTGCGCCGGTAGACGCGGTAGCCGCCGGTGATGTCGCGCAGCGGCACGCCGAGTGCGAGGCGGGAGTAGAGATTGCCGCCGCGGGAGAGGAGCTCGCGGTGCCAGGGCCAGTTCACGACGCGCCCGCCGGGCACGTAGCGGGAGCCGAGGACGACGTCGGCGTCGGTCAGGGCGGCGAGCAGCGCGGGGAGGTCCTCGGGGGCGTGCGAGCCGTCGGCGTCCATCTCGACGACGACCTGGTGCTCGCCGGTCAGCGCGTGCCGGAAGCCGTCGAGGTAGGCGGCGCCGAGGCCGTCCTTGCCGGAGCGGTGCAGGACGCGGACCCGCTCGTCGGCGGCGGCGAGGGCGTCGGCGAGCTCCCCGGTGCCGTCGGGACTGGCGTCGTCGACGACGAGGACGTCGGCGTCGGGCAGCGCGGCGTGCAGCCGCGCGACGGCGGGACCGAGGTTCTCCCGCTCGTCGTAAGTGGGAACCACGACCAGGACCGGGCCCGGCGGTTCGACCATGCTCGTCCTCTCCCCCGCCCGATCGGTGTCGACCGGACGACCCTACCCGTACCGACCGCACCTGCTCGGTCACCGCTCGTCGTGCTGCGGCGGAGCGCGGTCGTGCGGACAGCGTAGTGGAGCGCCGCGACCGCCCGACGCGGCGGCACCGGACGCGGGACCGGACCCGGGGCGGGAGCGGGCGCGGGACGGGGGCTGCGGTCAGCGGGTCCCGGCGAGCAGGTGGGCGTTGCCCAGCGCCTCCAGGACACCGCCGCGGGCCCGGCCGCCGGTGTTCTCGCCGGGGAGGAACCACTCGTAGCCGTAGGCGGCGGCGAAGCCCGCCTCGTCGACCGCGTCCGGGGCGATCTGGCTGGCGTGGGCGAGCATCGCGGCCCGCTTCACGGCGAGCTCGGCCGGGCCGCCCCCGACGGCGACGGCGATCTCGGCGGTGACCCGGCCGTAGCCGACGCCCGCGGCGTGCGCGGCACCGTGGACGAGGTGCCGGTCACGCGCGGCCAGCGCGAGGTGCTCGCGGTCGACGGTCATCCGGTAGCCGCGGGCACCGGTGAGCGAGCAGGCGATGGCGCCCGCGGCGTGCGCGGCGCGGTGGTCGGGATGGCCGTAGATGCCGGCGTCGTCGTCGTGCAGGACGGTGCCCGCGCCCTCGGCGTCGACGATCTCGGCGACGGCGCGGCCGAGCGCGACGGGGTCGGCGGCGGCGAGGGCGCGCGGATGGCGCAGGCCGGGGCCGCCGGGCAGACCGGAGTCGCGGTGCCCGAGCAGCACCAGGCGGTGCACGCCGAGCAGGGCGGCGGCGTCGGTGAGCTCGCGGCGGCGGCGGTCGGGGACGGTCTCGCCGGGTTCCAGGGGGAGGCGGGACCCGCCGAGGTCGCCGCCGGTGGCCATGACGAGCACGACGCGGGCGCCCGCGTCGGCAAGACGGCGCAGGGTCAGGCCGGTGAAGATCGACTCGTCGTCGGGGTGGGCGTGCAGGGCCAGGACGGTCTGGCCGGAGAGGGTGTGCACCTGGTGATCGCTTCGCGTGCGGGGCCGGGGCGGCCGGTACGGACACGGGTCCGGAGCGGGTCGGTACCCGGGCGGCGCGAGCGGTCCACGGACGGTGAGCCGGGACGGCGGTGTCAGCCGCGCGGGGACGGACCCCGACGACAGCGACACACGGCGGCGCGCACGGGGCGCGCGGCGGCGGCGGTCGTCGGCTCGATCACGCGGGAGATGATGGCAGGGCCGCCGTCACGGGTCCACACCGGGGCCCCGCGACGGCGCTCACACCGGTCAGACGGTGCTCCTCGGCATGATCAGCCAGAGCGCCAGGTAGATGACGAACTGCGGGCCGGGCAGCAGGCAGGACAGCACGAACAGGAACCGCACGGTGTTGCGACCCATCCCGAAACGGTCGGCCAGCCCGGCGCAGACCCCGGCGATCACCTTCCCGTTGCGGGGACGGACGAGACGCTGGGTCACGGGCATGTTCACGGGGTGCTCCTTCGTGGTGCGGGTGGGACCTCCCCCACCCTGGCACCACCGGGGCCCGGCGCGCTCGGGGAACACCCGGAGGGTGACCCCGAACGCGCCCCGGGGGTCGTTACAGGACGACGAGGTCGCGGGCGGTGGTGTTGAGCCGCTCCACGCCGTCGGCGGTGACGACGACGATGTCCTCGATCCGGGCGCCCCACCTGCCGGCCTGGTAGATGCCGGGCTCGATCGAGAAGGTCATGCCCTCGGTGAGGACGAGGTCGTTGCCGCCGACGATGTAGGGCTCCTCGTGCACGTCGAGGCCGATGCCGTGCCCGGTGCGGTGGATGAAGTGCTCACCGTGCCCGGCGGCGGCGATGTGCTCGCGGGCGGCGGCGTCGATGTCGGCGGCGGTGGCACCGGGCCGGACGGCGGCGACGGCGCGCTCCTGGGCCTCCTGCAGCACCGCGTAGGTCTCCTTGACGTCCGGTCCGGGCTCGCCGCCGACGGCGTAGGTGCGGGTGCAGTCGGAGTTGTAGCCGCCGGGCAGCGGCCCGCCGATGTCGATGACGACGACGTCGCCGGCCTCGATCACGCGGTCGGAGACGTCGTGGTGCGGGCTGGCGCCGTTGGGGCCGGAGCCGACGATGACGAACGCGGCCTCGGTGTGGCCCTCGGCGATGATCGCGGCGGTGATGTCGGCGCCGACCTCGGCCTCGGTGCGGCCGGGGCGCAGGAACTCACCCATCCGTCGGTGCACCCGGTCGATGGCGGCGCCGGCCTCGCGCAGGCGGTCGATCTCGGCCGGGTCCTTGCGCATGCGGAGCTCGCGCAGCACGGTGCCGCCGAGGTACTGCGGGACGTCGGGGAAGGCGTGGCGCAGGCCGAGGACGTGGCGGGCGGGCATGTCGTCGTCGACCGACATCCGGGTGGGGCCGCCGGCGAGGTCGCTGACCAGCAGGTACGGGTCCTCGCCGTCGGTCCAGGTGACCAGGTCGATGCCGAGCGCCTCCAGCGGCACACCGGCGAACCCGGGCGCCTCCAGCGACGGGACGACGAGCGCGGGCGGCGCCCGGTGCCCGGCGGCCGGGACGATCAGGCAGGTCAGGCGCTCGTGCGAGGACCCGTCGAACCCGGTCAGGTAGCGCAGGTCGGTTCCCGGGGTCAGGAACAGCACGTCGGTGCCCTGCTCGGCGGCGTGCTCACCGGCACGGCGCAGCCGGTCGGCGAGCAGCTCGGTGGGGACGGCATCGGTCATGACCGTGAGCGTAGGCGGGCACGGGGGGTACACGACCGCCACCCGGAGCACCGCGGCGTGGGCCGGGCGGGGGCCGGTGGGCGTCCGGACGCGCTGCGTGACCGGACGCTTGCGGAGCCGGAGGGCGGGTCAGTCGGTGTCGAGCGCGGTGGGGTGCGCGGTGACGGTCCCGGCGAGCTCGACGAGCTTGACGTTGAGGTCCTGGGAGGTACGGCGGAGCACGTCGAAGGCCTCCTCGGCGGTGAGCCCGCGGCGCGCCATCAGGATGCCCTTGGCCTGGCCGATCACGTCGCGCGAGGCGATCGCCTGGCGCAGCTGGGTCTCCTGGAGCCCGGCGTCGGACACGGCGACGCAGGTGGCCAGGGCCAGCGACGCGTGCGTGGCGAGCAGGATCAGGCGGTCGCGGTCGGCGGAGGTGAACGCCCGGCGGTCGGTGGCGTAGACGTTGAGCGCGCCGGGCAGCCGCGGCGGCTCGGCGTCGGGGATCAGCGAGACCGCCAGCACCGAGTGGAACCCGTGCCCGACGGCGGCGTGGGCGAAGTCGCTCCAGCGGCTCTCGGCGGCGAGGTCGTCGGAGAAGGCCAGCGCGGGACCGTCGGCGCGGGCGGCCTCGACACAGGGGCCGCAGCCGCTGGTGTACTGGGCCTCGTCGATCGAGGAGGCGGCGGGGTCGGTCTCGACCGGGGTGTGGAAGCGGCCGTCGTCGTCGCGGAGGGTGACGCTGACCATGTCCGCGCCGGGCACGACCCGGCGGACCGCGGCGACGACCCGGGCGAGGACGTCGGCGACCGAGCCGGAGGCGAGCAGGGCGCCGGTGAGGGCGGCGAACTCGCGGGCGAGCGGGCCGGTGTCGGCCAGGGCGTCCTCGGCGGGGCCACCGCGCTGCTCGGTGACGACAAACAGATCCCGCTCGGCGGTCCAGTCGTCGCGCCCGGTGACCGCAGCAGGTCCGCTGTTCGTGGTGGTTCCGCTGTTCTCCACACCGGGCATTCTGCACGGTCCGCGCGGGTGTGGCGCCCACCCGGGTACGGCGGCGGTGCCAGACTCGCGGCATGAGTGAGCGCCCGCTGATGCTGCTGGACTCCGCGAGCATGTACTTCCGTGCCTACTTCGGCGTGCCGGAGAGCGTCACCGCCCCGGACGGGACGCCGGTGAACGCGGTGCGCGGGTTCACCGACATGATCGCGCGGCTGGTCACCGAGCACCGCCCGGTGCGGCTGGTGGCCTGCCTCGACCTGGACTGGCGGCCGGCGTTCCGGGTGGACGCGCTGCCGTCGTACAAGGCGCACCGGGTGGAGGCGGGCCGGGCCGGCGACGAGGTGCCGGCCGGGGTGCCCGAGGAGGTGCCGGACACCCTCGCCCCGCAGGTGCCGCTGATCATGGAGGTGCTGGCCGCGGCGGGGATCGCGACCGGCGGGGCCGTGGGCTGCGAGGCCGACGACGTGATCGGGACCCTGGCCCACCGGGAGGCCTCGGACCCGGTGCTGGGGGTGTCCGGGGACCGGGACCTCATGCAGATCGTGCGCGACGCCCCGCCGGTGCGGCTGCTGTACATCGGCCGCGGGCTGAACAAGGCCGAGAACCTGGGC
The DNA here is from genome assembly GCF_040105315.1 of Pseudonocardia tropica. Lineage (NCBI taxonomy): Bacteria > Bacillati > Actinomycetota > Actinomycetes > Pseudonocardiales > Pseudonocardiaceae > Pseudonocardia > Pseudonocardia tropica. The sequence goes on along the minus strand of NZ_JBEDNP010000002.1, from coordinate 262,977 downwards.
CCGGACGACGTCGCCGAGAAGTTCGGGGTGCCCCGGGAGCGGGCGGGCGCGGCGTACGCGGAGATGGCGATGCTGCGCGGGGACCCCTCCGACGGGCTGCCCGGGGTGCCCGGGGTCGGGGCGAAGACCGCGGCGACGCTGGTGGGCCGGTTCGGCTCGTGGGCGGAGCTGCTGGCCGCGGTCGGCGACGGCGACACCCGGATCGGGGCGGGGCCGCGGGCGAAGCTGGCGGCGGCGCGGGACTACCTCGACGTCGTCGAGCCGGTGGTGCGGGTGCGGACCGACGCCGAGGTCGACCTGAGCCGCGACGACGTGCTCCCGGCGTCGTTCGCCGACCCGGACCGGCTCGACGAGCTGGCACGGCGGTGGGGTCTGGAGTCCTCGGTGGGGCGGCTGCGGAAGGCCCTGGACGCGGCGGCGTCGTCGTGACCTGCCCGGACCACGGGCTGCCGGTCCCGCCGTCGTCGGCGTACGACGAGGTCGTGGCCCGGGAGACCGCGGTGCGCGCGGCGGCGGCCGAGCCGATCACCTCCCCCGACGACGGCGCCCCCGCCGCGGTGCGGGAGGCGGTGGCGGCCGCGGTCGAGGAGCTGCGGGACGAGCTGCTGGCGCTCTCGCACGACCTGCACGCCCACCCGGAGACCGCGTTCTCCGAGCACCGCTCGGTCGCCGCGGTGGCCGCGCTGCTGGCCGGGCACGGGGTCGACGCCGCTGTCGGCGTGCACGGGCTGGACACGGCGCTGCGGGCGACGCTCGGCTCCGGGGACGGCCCGACGGTCGCGGTGCTCGCCGAGTACGACGCGCTTCCCGGCATCGGGCACGCCTGCGGGCACAACGTGATCTGCTCGGCGGCGGTGGGCGCGTTCCTGGCGCTGGCGCGGGTGCTCGCCGCGCACCCGGTGGGCGGCACCGTGGTGCTGCTCGGCACGCCGGCGGAGGAGGGCGGGGGCGGGAAGGAGACGATGGCCCGCGACGGTGCCTTCGACGGCGTCGACGCCGCGGTGATGCTGCACCCGTTCGCCCACGACATCGCCGACCACCCGTTCCTGGGCGCCGTCAGCTGGAGGTGACCTACCACGGGGTCGCCGCGCACGCCTCGGCCCAGCCGCACCGGGGCCGCAACGCCCTGGACGCGGTCGTCCTGGGCTACCAGGGGATCGCGATGCTGCGCCAGCACATCCCCGACTCCGACCGGGTGCACGGCGTCGTCGTCGACGGTGGGCAGGCACCCAACGTCGTGCCGGAGCGGGCGGCGGCGCGCTACTACCTGCGCTCGCAGCGCCCGGAGACGTTGCGGGACCTGACCACGCGGGTGGAGGCGATCGCCGTCGCGGCGGCGGCGATGACCGGCTGCGGCCACACCCTGGAGTGGGACCCGCGCCCGCCGTACCTGCCGATCCGCCACAACCGGACCCTCGCCGCGCGCTGGGCGGTGCACCAGGCCGGGCGGGGGCGCACGGTGTATCCGCGCGGGGTGGTGCCGGAGACCGAGACGGGGTCGACCGACCTGGGCAACGTCTCGTTGCGGGTGCCGTCGATCCATCCGATGATCGCGATCGCGGAGCCGGGCACCGCGCTGCACACCACCGGGTTCGCCGAGGCCGCCGCGAGCGCGGCCGGGGACCGCGCGGTGCTCGACGGCGCCGCCGGGCTGGCGGCGGTGGTGGCCGACCTGCTGTACGACGAGGTGCTGCGCGGGGCGGTCGCGGCGGAGTTCGCCGAGGCGGGCGGCCCGGTGGACGTGCCCGCGTTCTTCGACTGAGCTCAGCCGCCGTGGCCCGGGGTGCGGCGCTCGCGCGGCGCGGCGCGGGTGTGGACCTTCTCGCCCTGCGGGCCGAACAGGCTGAGCACCTCGACGGCGCGGTCGCGGTCGGCGGAGCCGAACCAGTGCGGGACGTGGGTGTCGAACTCGGCGGCCTCCCCGGCGCCGAGCACGACGTCGTGCCCGCCGAGGACCAGGCGCAGCCTGCCGTCGAGGACGTAGAGCCACTCGTAGCCCTCGTGCACCCGCGGGTCGGGCTCGTCGCCGCGGAACGGGATGAGCATCTTGAACGCCTGCAGCCCGCCGGGGCGCTCGGTCAGCGGGACGACGGTCATCCCGTTGGCCCGGCGCGGCCGCAGCCGCACCCGCGGGTCGCCGACCGGTGGGGCGGCGACGAGCTCGTCGAGCGGCACCTGGTGGGCGGCCGCGATCGGGAGCAGCAGCTCCAGGGTCGGACGGCGCCCGCCGGACTCGAGGCGCGACAGCGTGCTCACCGAGATGCCGGTGGCCTCCGACAGGTCGGCCAGGGTCATGCCGTGCGCGGTGCGCAGCCCGGCCAGCCGGGGGCCGACGCCGGCCAGGGTGTCCGCGATCGCCTCGTCCACACCGGCAGTTTGCCATCCCGGCAACGACGTTTGCCAGTCTCGCGCCGAGGCGCGCAGGGTGGTGCCATGACCTCCTCTCCCGCAGACCCGTTCGGTGCCGCGTCCGAGCGCCGGGTCGCCGCGCTCGTCGCGGACGACCGGGTGCACGGACTCGCCACCGGCATCATCACCGCCGCTGCGCCCACCACATCCACCACATCCACCGGAGGAGCCACCGTGACCGAGGACCGCTGGTCCGCGGCGTTCTGGGACGCCCACTACGACACCCGTCCGCAGATCTGGAGCGGCGACGCCAACGCCGCCCTCGTCGCCGAGGCCGCGTACCTGCCGCCCGGGCGGGCGCTCGACGTCGGCTGCGGGGAGGGCGGCGACGCGGTGTGGCTCGCCGCGCGGGGCTGGCGGGTGGACGCCGTCGACGTCTCCCCCGTCGCGGTGGAGCGGGCCCGGGCCGCCGTCGAGCGGGCCGGGTGGGCCGACGCGGTCACCCTCACCGCCGCCGACCTGCGCTCCGCCCCGCCCGCCGCGGGCGTCTACGACCTGGTCAACGCCCAGTTCCTGCACCTGCCCCCGGACGTGCGCCGCCCGCTGTACGCCGCGCTCGCCGACGCCGTCGCCCCCGGCGGGACGCTGCTGCTGGTGCTGCACCACCCGCGCGACCTGGCCGCCGGGATCCCGCGCCCGCCGGAGCCGGAGCTGTTCCCCGACGAGCACGAGCTCGCCGGTGCGCTCGACCCGGACCGGTGGGAGGTCCTGGTCGCCGACGCGCGGCCGCGTCCGGTGACGCTGCCCGACGGCAGCACGGTGACCGGCCACGACGCGGTCGTCCGGGCCCGCCGCCGGGCCTGAGCGTCCGCGTCGCCGGCGGGGACGCTCAGAAGAACGTGCCGCACCACGGCGCCGGTCCGGGCACCGCGAACAGCGCGTCCGCCCGGGCCCGGGCGCCGGGGGTGTGCTCGCGCCAGCGGCCCGCCGCCACCAGCGACGACGGCGACCGGTCGCCGAGGAACGCCGCCGCCAGCGCGTCGACGGTGCACTCCAGGTCCGGATCGGTGCCGGCGGCGGGCTCGGCGGCGCCGTCGGCGAGACGCCAGGTGCCGGTGTCGCCGAGGAACGCGTCGTGCACCCGCAGCACGACCGGTCCGCCGGGGCCCCAGGCGCGGGCCCGCAGCGCGGCATCCGGATCGAGCAGGCGCAGCCACAGGTCGTCGCCGCGGCCGGTGACCCGGTGGGCCCGGGAGTCGGCCAGCACCAGGTCGAGGTCCTCGTCGAGGGGACGTGCCCAGCTCGTCACCGCGCCGGCCAGGTCGAGGCCGGTCAGGAACCGCCACAGCCCGGCCGTCGCGGCGGGCCCGGCGGCCCAGAGCTGCTGCAGCCGCACCTCGTCCGTGCCGCCGGTAGCCAGGTCGCCCTCCGCGACACCCCACACCACGAACCCGTCGTCGACGCCGTCGGTGCCGGTGTGCACCGCCACGCCCCTGTACTCGCCGGCGGACGGGCCCGCGGGGCGCAGCGCCCGCCGCCACCAGCGCGCGGAGCGGGTCATCCCGCCCGGGCGGTCCGCGGCGAGGCGCTCCTGCAGGCCGGGCAGCAGCCCGGTCGCCTCGTCGGGGTCGAGCATCCGCACCGTGCCCCCGGCCGGGGCCTCCGGGCGCCACGCCGCCCCCGCCGTGACGCGGACCTGGTCGGCGCGGGAGGCGACGCCGTAGCCGTAGCGACCGTAGATGCCGGCCTCCGACGCGCGGAGCACCGCGGCGACGTCGCCGCGGTCGCGGGCCGCGGTCAGCTGGGCGTGCATGAGCGCGGTCAGACGCCCGGCGCGGGTCCGGTCGGGTCGCACCCCGACGCCGCTGACCGCGGCGGCGGGGACCCGGGCCCCGCCGGGCAGGGTCAGCCGGGTCGGGAAGGAGTACGCCGACCCGACCACCGCACCGGAGGGGTCGACGACGCCGAGCCAGTGCTCGTCGGGGGCCTGCCCGTGGGCCTCCCACGCGTCGTCGGTGATCGGGCCGTGGTGCAGGGTGCCCAGGAACAGGTCGAACGCGCGGCGCCGGTCGGCGGGGTCGGTCAGGGGCCGGACCGGGTGGGGGGCGACGGCCGGCGGGGCGGGGTGCGGGGCGAACGGGTCATCGGGGCTCACATCCGACGAGCCTCGCGTCCGCGCGCCCCGCGCGCCAGCCGATTACCCGGCCCGCCACCGCGGCCCGGTCAGACCCGCCCGACCTGATAGTCGCCCTGGTCGCTGGTCACGACCACGGGGACCTCCACCTGCTCGCCGTCGACGACGGCCTGGCAGGTGAACTGCGTGCCGGCCGATACCTCGACGTCCTCCGGGCAGGCGATCGCGCCGACCTGCAGGCCGTAGTCCTGGGTGAGGACCTGGTTGACCCCGGCCTGCAGCGCGGTGCGGTCGAGCCGGTCGCTGCCGAGCACGCCCGCCCAGAACAGCGCGCCGACCACGAGTGCGGCCACCACCACGGCGCCGATCCCGGCCAGGACGTAGCGCCGCGTCCGCGACGGGGAGCGGACCGCGTCCCGGGAGACCCAGGGCTCGTCCTCGCCGGGGCCGGGGTTCTGCCATCCGCCCGGCCCGGACCCGCCGTCGGCCGGGACGGCCGCGGTGGTCTGCGCGTCGGCCCAGGGCGACCCGGGCGACGACGCGGGGACGGCGTCGGTGGGCGCTCCGGTCTCGGCGGCCCGGCGACGGGCGCGGCGCCCCGTCGGGACGGCCCATCCGCCGTCGGTGCCGGTGTCGGGGCCGGCCTCGTCGCCCCACAGCGGCTCGCCGCGGGCCGGGTCCCCGGCGCCCCCGTCGTGGGCGGCCCAGCCGCCGGTGTCGCCGCTGTGGCGTCCGCCCGCGGGCGGGACGGCGTCCCAGCCGCCGGTGCCCTGCGCGGGTGCGCCGCCGGCGTCGTGGGCGGCGTCGGGGGCGGCCCAGCCGTCACGGTCGTCGCGGTCGGGGGACCAGGCTCCGGTGGTCTCGGAGTCGGCGCCCCACCCGCCGGGCGGTGGCGTGCCCCAGGCGGGGATCTCCCCGGTCCGCTCCGCGGCATCCTCGGGATGCCGGTCCGGTCCCTGCGGGTTGTTCATCGCCTACTCGTCCGCCCGTCTCTCTCGTCGTGCCGTCGTGACAGCTGGTGCTGCTCGTGACTGCCGGTGCTGTTCGTGACTGCTACTGCATACCGGCCGCGACCACGCCGCGCCGGACCGCACCGGAGGCCCGGTGGGCCGCCTTCCCGACCGCGCTCGACCGCCCGGCGACCCCGGCGATCTGGTCGAGCAGGTCGAGGACCTGCCGGGTCCAGCGTACGAAGTCGCCCGCGGACAGCTCGTGCCCGTTCCGTTCGGCGGCCTCCAGGACCTGTGCCAGGGACTCGCCGCGGGCCCACCGGTGCATCGGCCAGGCGAAGGCCAGGTCGGGTGCGCGGGTGCGTTCGGCCTTGTGCCGGCGCTGGTCGGCGTCGAGCTCCTCCCACAGCCGAACGGTCCGCTCCAGCGCGTCGGACACCGGGCCGGTGGGCAGCCGCGGCATCGGTGCGTCGTCGCGGCGGGACTCGTAGACCAGCGCCGAGACCACCGCGGCCAGCTCGTCGGGCTCCAGGCCGTCCCACGCGCCGTGCCGCAGGCACTCGGCGGCCAGCAGGTCCGACTCGCCCCACAGCCGGGCCAGGACCCGGCCGTGCGCGGTGATCTCCTCCTCGCCGGGCTCGGCCTCCCCCGCCGGGACGAGGTAGCCGCGCTCGGCGAGCAGCGCCCGGATCCGGTCGAACGCCCGGGCCAGCGAGTGCGTCGTGGCCCGCACCTTCTGCCGCAGCGTCTCGGTCTCCCGCTCCAGCCTCGCGTGCCGCTCCGCCCAGCGGGCGTGGGCCTCGCGGTCGTCGCAGCCGTGGCAGGGGTGCGCGCGCAGGGCCCGGCGCAGTGTCGACAGCTCCGGGTCGTCCTGCACCCCGGGCCGGCGACGACGCCCGGGGGCGCGCCCCTCCCCCAGCCGGGAGGCACGCAGCGAGGAGGCCAGGTCCCGGCGGACCTGCGGGGACCGGTGCTCGACCCGCTTCGGCAGCTTGATCCGGCCCAGCACCTCCACCGCGTCCGGGAAGTCCGCCGCCGACAACCGTCCCGCCCAGCGGTCCTCGGTGCACACCAGCGGCCGGACCTCGGCGTCGCGGCCCGCGGCCGACACCGCCCCGATCCCCGGGTCGAGCACCACGGCGATCCCGGCGCGCTTGCCCGAGGGCACCGCGATCACGTCGCCCGGACGCAGCTCGCGCAGCGACTCCGAGGCCTCGTCGCGGGCGGCGACGGTGTTCTGGCGGCGCAGCGACTTCTCCCGGTCGGCGATGCGCCTGCGCAGGTCGGCGTACTCGGCGAAGTCGCCGAGGTGGCAGCTCATCGCCTCCTGGTAGCCGTCCAGGGCCTCGGTGTTGCGGTCGATCCGCCGGGCCAGCCCGACCACCGAGCGGTCCGCCTGGAACTGCCCGAAGGAGCGCTCCAGCAGCTCGCGGGCGGCGTCGGTGCCCAGGCGCCCGACCAGGTTGACCGACATGTTGTAGACCGGCCGGAACGAGCTGCGCAGCGGGTAGGTGCGGGTGGAGGCCAGCCCGCCGACCTGCTCCGGGTCCATGCCGGGTGCCCACAGCACGACGGCGTGGCCCTCGACGTCGATCCCGCGCCGTCCGGCACGCCCGGTGAGCTGGGTGTACTCGCCGGGGGTGAGGTCGACGTGGGCCTCGCCGTTGTACTTGACCAGCCGCTCCAGCACGACGGTGCGGGCGGGCATGTTGATGCCCAGCGCCAGGGTCTCGGTGGCGAACACACAGCGCACCAGGCCGGCGACGAACAGCTCCTCGACGGTCTCCTTGAACGCCGGCAGCAGCCCGGCGTGGTGGGCGGCGACGCCGCGTTCGAGGGCCTCGCGCCACTCCCAGTACCCGAGCACGCCGAGGTCGGCCTGCGGCAGGTCGCCGGTGTGCTTCTCGACGATCCGGCGGATCTCGTCGACCTCCTCGGGCACGGTCAGGCGCACCCCGGCCCGCACGCACTGGCCGACCGCGGCGTCGCAGCCGGCCCGGGAGAAGACGAACGTGATCGCGGGCAGCAGCCCCTCGCGGTCGAGCCGGTCGATCACCTGCACCCGCGACGGCGGCCGGAACCCCCCGCGCGACGGCCCGCCCCCGCGCGGCCCCCGCCCGACGACGGCCGTGGAGTCGGTCCTCCCGCCCCGGGTGCGGCCGCGCTGCGGGCCACCCCGTCCGCGCGGCCCGCGGTCGCCCGCCCGGTCCGAGGCGCGGGAGGTGGTGAAGTCCCGCCGCGCCATCTCGCGGGTGTAGCGGACCAGCTCCGGGTCGACGACGACCTCACCGGGCCCGCCGGGGGTGCTCCGCTCACCGAACATGTCGAACAGCCGGTTCCCGACCATCATGTGCTGCCACAGCGGCACCGGGCGGTGCTCGTCGACCACCACGCGGGTGTCACCGCGGACCTCGACCAGCCAGTCGCCGAACTCCTCGGCGTTGCTGACCGTGGCCGAGAGCCCGACGACCGCGACGTGCTCGGGCAGCTGGAGGATGACCTCCTCCCAGACCGCGCCGCGGAACCGGTCGGCCAGGTAGTGGATCTCGTCCATCACCACGTAGCCGAGGTGGTCCAGCCGCCGGTTCGCCGCCTTGTCGGAGTCGGCGTAGATCATGTTGCGGAGCACCTCGGTGGTCATCACGACCACCTGGGCGTCGCCGTTCACCGCGGTGTCGCCGGTGAGCAGGCCGACCGCGTCCGCGCCGTAGCGGGCGACCAGGTCGGCGTACTTCTGGTTGGACAGCGCCTTGATCGGCGTGGTGTAGAAGCACTTGCGGCCCTCGGACAGGGCCAGATGCACGGCGAACTCGCCCGCGACGGTCTTGCCGGCGCCGGTGGGCGCGCAGAGCAGGACGCCGTGGCCGTCCTCCAGGGCCTCGCACGCCTCGCGCTGGAACGGGTCCAGGTCGAAGGGCATCAGACCGGTGAACTCGGCCAGCCGCGGATAGGCGGCGCGGGCCTTCGCCGCCGCGTACGCGGCGGCCGGGTCGGCGGCGGAACCATTCACGGCCCCAGGCTGTCACACGGCACCGACACCCTGCTCCGTCACAGGGTGAGCCGGGCCACGTGGCACCGCCGGGCTACTGCGGGCGGGCGAACTCCGCCTCGACGATGTCGGGGTTGATCTCCGTGCCGTGGTGCTCGCCGCGGCAGATGGCGGCCATCAGGCCGTCCTTCTCGATGTCGAACACGTGCAGCGGCAGGCCGTGGTCGCGGGCCAGGATGAACGCGGTCTGGTCCATCACGGCCAGCCGCCGCGACAGCACCTCGTCGTAGGGCAGGCGCTCGTAGCGGCGGGCGTCGGGATTGGTGCGCGGGTCGGTGTCGTAGACCCCGTCGGTGCCGTGCTTGGCCACCAGCAGGGCGTCCGCGCCGATCTCCAGGGCACGCTGCACGCTCGGGTAGTCGGTGGTGATGAACGGCTGCCCGTTGCCGCCGGAGAAGATGAGGATCGCGTCCTTCTCCAGGTGCCGCTTGGCGCGCAGCCGCAGGAACGGCTCGGCGACGGCGTTGATCGGGATCGCGGTCATGACGCGGACGTTCTCCTCGCCGCCCGCGGAGAGCTTGCCGCGCAGCAGGAGACCGTTGATCACGGTGCCGAGCATGCCGATGTTGTCGGCCTCGACGCGGTCGATCCCCCAGGTCTCGGAGCGGTTGCCGCGGAACACGTTCCCGCCGCCGACGACGACCGCGACCTGCACCCCCAGCGCACGCATCTGCCGGATCTGGTCGGCGAGGTGGGACAGGGCGTGCGCGGAGAACCCGAAGCCGTCGGCACCGGCCATCGCCTGTCCGCTGAGCTTGATGACCACCCGGTTGTACTTCATCTGTCCCGACCCGCTCCTCAGTGCCGCCCGACCCGATCCGGGGGGCAAGCCTACGGAGCCGTGCCGGACGGGGCCGCGGGGGGATCCGCGGCACCGCCCCGGTCAGGTGATGTCGTCAAGGCGGGGCGGCCCGGGCACGGTCCCGTTCGTCCCGGCACCCCCGGTGCGGCCGTTCCCCGCACCCGCGGTGCCGCCGTCCGGGGCGACGACGGGTGCCCGGGTGGTCGACACCGGCGCGGGGGGTTCGATCCGGGACGGCTCGATCCGGGACGGCCCCTCGATCGGCGACGGCGTGGTGTCCAGCGGCGAGGGCTCGTCCGGGTCCAGGGAGTCCCAGCCCTCGGCGGCGCGACGGCGGGCCCGGCGCCGGTCGGTGATCCGGCAGACCTGGATGGCGCCCTCGAACAGCAGGGTCAGCGCGAACGCCAGCGCCAGCATCGAGATCGGGTCCTGGCCGGGCGTGGCGATCGCGGCGAAGCAGAACAGCCCGAAGATCAGCCCGCGCCGGGAGCGGCGGAGCACGTCGTAGGACACGACACCGGCCGCGTTGAGCGCGACGACCAGCAGCGGGATCAGGAAGCTGACCCCGAAGATGACGATCAGGTTCACGACCAGCGAGAAGTACGACGTGCCGGTCAGCGCCGTCGTCTGGATCTCGCTACCGATGGTCAGCAGGAAGCCGAGCGCCTGCGGGATGATCAGGTAGGCGAGCACCGCGCCGGTGACGAACAGCACCGCGGCCACCGAGACGAAGCCCAGCGCGTAGCGGCGCTCCTTCGTCAGCAGGCCCGGGGTGATGAAGCCCCACAGCTGGTAGAGCCAGATCGGGCAGGCCAGGATCACCCCGGCCGTCGCCCCGACCTTCAGGCGCAGCATGAACTGGTCGAACGGGGTGGTGCCGAGCAGGGTGCAGGCGTTCGGGTCGGCCGTCAGCGACGCGCGCGCCGAGGGCGGCAGCGAGCAGTACGGCTCCTTGAGCAGCTCACCCAGGCTCGGGAGACCGAAGAACGAGACCTCGAACCAGATGTAGCCGAACACCGTCGTCACCACGATCGCGGCGAGCGAGATGCCGAGCCGGTTGCGCAGCTCGTAGAGGTGCTCGATCAGGGTCATGGTCCCGTCGGGGTTCAGCCTGCGCTTCCGACGGAACGGTGCCTTCACGGGAGGAGGTGCCTCAGGCGGTCGGACCGGCGGGCCGGTCGGTGGCCTGCGCGGGCGGCTGCTGCGGAGCCGGAGCGGTCTGCTGCGGCGCCGGGGCGGTCTGCTGCGGCGCCGGGGCGGCCGCGGGCAGCTCCTGGGCGGGCTGGGGCTCCTCGGCCTGCCGGGTGCGCGCGTCGTCGTCCTTGAGGCCCTTCATCTCGCCCTTGAACACGCGGGCGGACTGACCGACCGACCGCGCCATCTCGGGCAGCTTCTTCGCGCCGAACAGCAGGAGCAGAACGGCGATGATGATCAGCCACTCGTAGCCACCGGGCATGGGTCCACCTCGCGTCGATCGGGCCGGGTCGACACCGAGTGTAGACACGGGCGAATCGGTCGCCCGGTCCCCCCGTCCCGGGACGTGGCTCAGGTCACCCGGTGTTCATTCCGTCGTCGTCATCCTGTCGCATTCCCCTCCCGACACGATCGAGGTGACTCAGGGTGATGCGTCGGCGATCCGCAGGGCCTCGCGGGCCCGTTCGCGCACCGCCGTCGCCAGCTCGGGGGGCTCGACGATGCGGGCCGCGCCACCGAGCCCCAGCACGAGGCGGACCAGCCAGTCGTCGTCGGCGAAGCGGAGCAGCACCCGGAGCCGGTCGTCGCCGCCCGCCGCCGCGGGCACCGGGTCCGGCGCGGCGGGCGGCGGGTCGCCCTCGACCGGCGCACCGGCGCCGGTGCGCACCTCGTCGACCGGGTAGTACTCGGCGACCCAGTGCGCGTCCGGGTCGAGCTCCAGCACCGCGTACCGGTGCTCGGCCCGCGGGCTGAACAGCCCGTGCGAGACGTCGACGGACCGGGCCTCGGGATGGGCGCGGGCCGGTTCGTCGAGCTCCTCGGCCTGCTCCACCCGGTCCAGGCGGAACATCCGCACGTCCTCGGCGCGGCGGCACCACGCCTCCAGGTAGCCGCGCCCGCCGCTGACGACCAGCCGCATGGGGTCGACGTCGCGGCGGGACACCGCGTCACGGCCCGCGGTGAAGTAGACGATGCGCAGCGCGCGCCCGCGGTCGAGCGCCCGGCGCACGACGGCGGTGGTGTCGCGCTCGCCGATCCCGGACTCGACGGTGAGCAGACCGCCCGGACCGGCCGCCTCCCCCACCGCGGCCTCGACCTTCGCGATGGCCCGCCCGACGGCGTCGGAGTCGACGACCCCGGCGGTCTGGTGCAGCATCCGCAGCGCCACGAGCAGCGCGGTCGCCTCGGTGGTGGTCAGGCGCAGCGGCCGGGTCAGCCCGGCGTCGAAGACGACGTCGACGGTGTCCCCGGCGAACGACAGGTCGACCAGGTCACCCGGCCCGTAGCCGGGTAGCCCGCACATCCACAGCAGCTCCAGGTCCTTGCGCAGCTGCCGTTCGTCGACGCCGAAGTCCGCGGCGGCCTCGGCGACCGGCACCCCGGGGTGCGCCCGCAGGTAGGGCACCAGCGACAGCAGCCGGGGCAGGCGCCGGGCGACGCCCTGGCGGCTCACGTGCGGGTCCCGAGGGCACCGGCACCGAGCGCGGCCTCCCACAGCTCGCGGACCGCGCGGGCCAGCTCCGGCGGGTCGAGGACGGCGACGTCCGGGCCGTGCCCGGCCAGCCACCGCGCGACGGTGCCCCGGTCGCGCAGGTCCAGCTCGATCTCCACGCCCGGCCGTCCGGCGTGCTCGCGTGGCCCGCGCTCGCGGCCGGCGCGGCGCAGCCCGGCCGCGCGTCCCGCCGCGACCCAGACCCGCGCGGTGCCCGACACCGGCTGCGGGCCCGCCGAGGCACGCACCAGCGCCCGCAGGTCGACACCGGCGGGCACGGTGACCGCGCCCTCCGGTCCGACGGCACGCACCGGGCCCTCGACGCGGGAGAGCCGGAAACAGCGCACGTCGTCGCGGTCGCGGTCGTGGCCCACCAGGTACCAGCGGCCCCGGAACGACACCACGCCCCAGGGCTCGACGGTCCGCCGCACCAGCTCCCCGGTGGGGCCGCCGCGGCGGTGGTCGAAGGTGACCACGCGGCCGGTGCGCACCGCGCCCAGCAGCGGCGCGAGGGCCGGCTCACCCGCGGCGGCGCCCGGCCGGATCGCCGCGGCCGGGGTCTCGGCGACCTCGACGCCCGCGGCGCGCAGCTTCACCAGCGCCCCGTGCGCGGCGCCGGCCAGCTCCGGAGAGTCCCACAGGTTCCCGGCCAGCGCGACGACGGTCGCCTCGTCCGGGTCGAGGTGGATCTCGCCGAGCTCGTAGTCGGCCCGGGCGATCCGGTAGCCCTCGACGGTGTCGAACACCGAGTTGTGGCCGGTCTCCAGGGGCACGCCCAGCTCGCGCAGCTCGGCCTTGTCCCGCTCGAACATCCGGAAGAACGCCTCGTCGCCGGTGCCGTCGGCGTAGCCGGGGACGATGGACCGGATCCGCTCCGCGGACAGGTACTGGCGCGTCGACATCAGGCAGAGCACCAGGTTGACCAGTCGCTCGGCGCGGGCGGAGGACACGACGGGCATCGTAGCCAGGCCGGACGGGACGGATCGGGCGCCCCGGGCCGCGGGCACCCGGGACCGCGCCGGGGGGCGCCTCAGGTCGCCGACACCGGGTCACCGACGACCCGCACCAGCCGCCCGCCGCCGAGCACGACCCCGGCGAGGGCGGCGAGCACGATCCCGACCTCCCCCGCCAGCCCGAACGGCAGCGCCGGGTTCACCGGCTCCACCGCCCCCTGCACCCCCACGAGGAAGACCAGGACCCCCAGGGGCGGTCCGAGGACACCGCCCAGGACCCGCCACGCCACCGGCCGCCTGCGCAGCAGCCACACCCCCGGCCCGGTCGCCGCGAGCAGCAGCGCGGCGAACCCCACCCCGAAGAACAGCTGGTCCAGTCCGCCCTCCGTACCGGTCGCCCACAGCGTCACGACCTTCGCCGTCCACGCGACGCCGCCCAGCACACCCGCCCCCGCGGTGATCGCCAGCCATCGATCGGTCCCCGTCATCGCCGTCCACCCTCTCCCGTTCGACCCGTCACCCGACGGACGACGACGAGTGCAGCGCGGGCGGCGGTCCCGCGGCCAGGGACCGGTGTACCCGTCCGGTCCGTGACCGGTGTCCGGTGACAGCGGGACCCCGGCGCACGATGATGGGCCGGTGGAACCCGCCGGGATACGACCGGCCCGCCGCGGCACCGTCGTCGCCGTGTGGGCGGTGGCCGTCGGGTCCGCGGTGTGCGTCGCCGCGGCCGTCCCGCCGGCGGTGGTGAACTGGCGGACGCTCGGGCCCGGGTCGGTGTACGTCGTGAACGCCGTGGTCGGGGTGCTCGTCCCGCCGGCGGGTGCGTTCGTCCTCGCGCGCAGGCCGGGGCACCGGATCGGTCTGGTGCTGCTGTCGGCCGCCGGTCTCGGGGTGTCGTTCCTGGCGCTGAGCTGGGCCGACTACGCGCTGCGGAGCCGCCCCGGTGCGCTGCCCGGGGCGGAGTGGGCGGCGCTGGTCGCGGGCGCCACCTGGACGCCGTTCCTGGCCCTCATCACGCTGCTGCCGCTGTGGTTCCCGGACGGGCGGCCCGCCGGCCGGTTCTGGACGGTCGCCGAACGGGTGCTGCTGGTCGTGCTGGTCGCGGTGCCGGTGCTGAGCCTGCTCGAACCACGGGTGGCCCTGGGACTGGCCGAGAACCCGCTGGTGACCGGCCCGTGGTGGGTGACGCCGCTGGTGGAGGGGCTCGTCGTGGGGTGCGTGTTCGCGGCGGCGTTCGTCTGCGTGCCCGCCGCGGTGGTGACCTACCTGCGCGGCGACACCGGGGGGCGGGCGCGGCTGCGCTGGTTCCTGCTGGCGGCCGCGGTGGTCGCGGCGTCGCTGTTCGTCCCGGGGCCCCCGGTGAGCGACGTGCTCACCGGCCTGGCGCTGGGCCTGGCCGCGCTGGCGATCACGGTCTCGGTGGTGCGGCACCGGCTCTGGGGCGTCGAGCCGGCGCTGCACCGGACGCTGGTGTTCGGGACGGTCGCGCTGTGCCTGCTGCTGGTCTACGTCGGGGTGGTCGGTCTGGCCGACCGGGTCCTGCCCGAGGGCGCGGCGCTGCTGGGCGCGGCCACGGTCGCGCTGGTGCTCGCGCCGCTGCTGTCGCGGGTGCAGCGGATGGCGCGGACCCTGATCCACGGCGACCGTGACGACCCCTACGCCGCGCTGACCCGGCTGGCCGAGCGGCTCGAGGCGAACCTGGACCCCGAGGACGTCCCGGGGGTGGCGCTGGCCGAGGTCCGCACCGCGCTGCGGGTCCCGTACGTGTCGCTGCGGGTCCACGACGGCCCGGCGGACGGGAGCGGCGGAGAGCGCGGCACCGAGTCGGTGCTCGGCCACCGCCCCGGCGACGGACGCGCGGTGGAGACCGTGCCGCTGCTGCACCAGGGGACCCCGGTGGGTGAGCTGCACGTCGCGACCCGCCGTCCCGGGGAGCCGCTGACCGCGCGCGACCGGGTCCTGCTGGCGGACCTGGCGCGCCCGCTGGCCGCGACGGTGCAGGCGGCGGTGCTGCGCGCCGAGCTGCGCCGGTCCCGGGAGGCGCTGGTGGAGGCGCTGGAGCGGGAACGGAGACGCCTGCGGGCCGACCTGCACGACGGCGTCGGGCCGTCGCTGGCGGCGCTGGTCCTCGCCCTGGACGGGATCGCGCACGCCGCGCGGGGTGCCGACCCGGCCGGGGCGGTCCCGGACCGGGTGGACGCGGTCAAGTCCGAGGTCCGGGACGTGATCGGTGAGCTGCGGCGGATCGTGGACGCGCTGCGGCCCCCGGCGCTGGACGAGCTCGGCCTGGCCGGGGCGCTGGACCGGTACCTCACCACGTTCCGACACGCCGACAGCGCGCCGCGGTTCGTCGTGCAGAGCGGGCTGGACGGCACGACGCTGCCCGCCGCCGTCGAGGTCGCCGCCTACCGGATCACCTCCGAGGCGATCACGAACGTGCTGCGCCACGCGGGGGCCGGGCGCTGTTCGGTGCGGCTGGCCCTCGACGGGCCGCGGCTGTGCCTGGAGATCGAGGACGACGGCTCGGGCGGTGCGGCGCCGGGCGGCGGGACCGGGCTGGCGTCGATGTCGGAGCGGGCCCGGTCGCTGGGCGGGACGCTGGAGGTGCTCCCCCGGGTGCCCGCGGGCACCCTGGTCCGGGCCGTGCTCCCGGTGGGCGGGGGGCGGTCCGGTGGGTGAGCCGGGGCGCCCGGTGCGGGTGCTGGTCGTCGACGACCACCCGCTGTTCCGGGCCGGGCTGCGCGGGGTGGTGGAGCGGATGCCCGACGCCGAGGTCGCCGGCGAGGCCGCGGACGGCGACGCGGCGCTCGCCGCCGTCGCGACCACCCGGCCCGACCTGGTGGTGCTGGACCTGCACCTGCCCGGCCCGGACGGGGTCACGGTCACCGCACGGCTCGCCGAGAGCCACCCCGACGTCGCGGTCGTGGTGCTGACGATGCTGTCCGACGACGGCACGGTGCTGGCCGCGCTGCGCGCCGGTGCCCGCGGCTACCTGGTGAAGGGCTCCGACGAGGCCGAGATCGCCGCGGCGATCCGGATCGTCGCGGCCGGCGGGTCGGTGCTGGGGCCCGCGGTGGCCGACGCCGTCCTGGCGGTGCACCGGGGCACGGCCGCGGCCCCGGAGGTGTTCCCGCAGCTCAGCGTCCGCGAGCGGGAGGTGCTCGACCTCGTCGCGGCGGGACTGGCGAACCCGGTGATCGCGGCCGAGCTGCACCTGAGCCACCAGACCGTCCGCAACTACGTGTCCTCGGTCTTCCTGAAGCTGGGGGTGGTGGACCGGGCCGCGGCGATCGTGGCCGCCCGCGACGCCGGTCTCGGGACCGGTCGCCGCTGACCGGTGTCTCATCCTGCGACAGGGTCGTTGACGGCGGCGCGCGCACGGAAAAGGCTCGGCCGCAGGTGCGGCACCGCGGCCGTACCGGCACGTGGAGGTGGCGCATGTCCGGCGAGCAGGAGACGTTCAACCCGTGGACCGTGGTGAACCTGGTGTTCCACCACCTGGCCGACCAGGGTCTGCACCCGGTGCTCGGGGAGGCCGGGGACCCGGCCGCGGCCGCGACCGGGCTGCTGCGGTCGATGGGGATCGCCCCGGCCCCGGAGAAGGCGGGTCCGGCCGACCCGGACGTCCAGGACGAGCTGGCCGAGCTGCGCCGCCGGATCATGCCCGGGATCGAGTGACGGTGCACCGGTGATCTAGGTTGCGCTCCGCACCGGACGGACCGGTCCGCGAGGAGGGGCGCCGATGGAGCAGCAGACCGAGCGCGCGATCGTGCAGCGGCAGCTCGAGGAGCTGCACCGGGCGGTCGGGAGCCCCGGTGGGGTGCCCGACGGGCGGGTCGTCGCCTACTACCCGCCGTCGATGGCCGGGCGGGCACAGCTGTTCGGGCTGGCCGCCACCGACATCGAGGGCACCCAGTGGGAGGTCGGCGACGCGGGGGTCCGCTTCCCGCTGCACTCGATCTCCAAGGTGTTCACCTACGGCCTGGCACTGGAGGACAACGGCCGCGAGGAGGTCCTGCTGCGGGTCGGGGTCGAGCCCTCCGGCGACCCGTTCAACTCGATCAGCTTCGACGAGGTCAACCACCGCCCGTTCAACCCGATGATCAACGCGGGGGCGCTGGTCGCGGTCAACCTGGTGCACGGCGCCACCAGGGAGGAGAAGGTCGAGCGGCTGCTCACCCGGCTGCGGATCTACGCGGGCAACCCGGACCTGGCCGTCGACGAGGACATCCTCGCCGAGCAGCTGGTGTCCAACGACCGCAACGTCGCGCTGTCGTACCTGATGCGCAGCCTGGGGATGCTGCACGGCAACATCGAGGACAACCTCTACGTCTACCTGGCGGCCTGCTCGGTGACCGTGACCGCCGCGGAGCTGTCGACGATGGCGGCGACCCTGGCCCGGGGCGGGGCGAACCCGTTCACCGGGGTGCCTGCGCTGCCCCGGACCTACACCCGGGACGTGCTCAGCGTGATGAGCATGTGCGGCATGTACGACGCGGCGGGCCAGTGGGCCTACGAGGTCGGCATCCCGGCCAAGTCGAGCGTGTCCGGGGCGATCCTGGCGGCGATCCCGGACGCGATCGGGGTCGGCGTCTACTCCCCCGGGCTGGACCGGCACGGCAACTCGGTGCGCGGGGTCGCGGTGTGCCGGGAGCTGTCGGACCGGTTCGGGCTGCACGTGTTCGCCGACCCGTCGGAGTCGCGGCTGGGCCGGATCGTGCGTCCGGGCCGGCGGGAGGAGGCGACCGAGATGTACCCCTCCGGCGACGGGTGGCTGCCCGACGGGCTCTGACCGCCCGGCCCGCCCTCGACGGACGGGTGTCAGACCGCCGTCGTCGTGACAGGGTGTGCTCCTCGACGTCCGCCGTCCCGGGAGCAGGTCGCATGTCCGCATTGGATTCCGTCGCCGACCGCGCGGTGCGCCAGGCCGGTGCCTACCGGTTCCACCGCCGCCACCGCACCGAGGCGTCGGCGCTGCTCGCCACGATCGAGGCCGAGCGCGGCCCGACCGATCCGGCGCTGACCCGGGCGTGCGACGCCTACGCCGGCGACGTGCTGGGCTGGCGCGGCTACGCACCCTGGCTGCGCGTCTACACCGCGGTGGCCGGGGAGTTCCGGGAGGGCTGGATCCCCGACAACTACTACGGCCGGGTCGTGCTGCCCGCCGTGCAGGGGCCCTACGGCGAGGTCTCGAAGCTCAAGCCGCTGTCACGGCGGCTGCTGCAGTCCGACCTGATCGCCGACGTCGCCTACTGGGTCAACGGCGGCCTCTACGACCGCGACCTGCGCCACCTCGACCGCGCCGCGCTCGCGTCGGTGCTGTTCGCCGGCACCGACCGCGCGGTGTTCAAGTCCGACGACTCCATCCAGGGCGACGGCGTTCACGTGCTGCACCGCGACCGCTTCGACCCGGCCTCGGTCGACCGGCTGCCGTCGGGGGTGTTCCAGAGCTGGGCCGAGCAGCACCCGCTGCTGGCGACGTTCACCCCCGGCTCGGTGGCCACGATGCGCGTCACGACCGCGGTCGCCGACGACGGGACGGCGTCGCTGCGGGCTGCCTACCTGCGCTTCGGGCGCGCCGTCGACACCCACGTGCGGTCGGGCAGCCACGTGCGCGTGGCCGTCGGCCTGCGGGACGGCCGGCTCGCCGCCGAGGGCTTCACCCCCCGCTGGACCACGCTCACCGCGCACCCGGACTCGGGGACCGGGTTCGCGGGCGTCGCCGTCCCCGGGTTCGCGGCCTGCGTCGACGCGGTGCTGGAGCTGCACCGCCGGATGCCCTTCGCGCGGTGCGTCGGGTGGGACCTGACCGTCGACGCCGACGAGCGGCCGGTCGTGCTGGAGTGGAACGCCGGGCACAACGACATCAAGTTCTCCGAGGCCACCCAGGGCCCGTGCTTCGCGGACATGGGCTGGGAGCGGTTGTGGCGCCCCGTGGCCCGGATCCCGGCCCCGCGGCGGCCGGGGCAGTAGGTTCTGCGACCGGACACCCCCGACGAAAGGGACACCGATGGTCGCGCAGGCCGAACGCGAACTGGTCCAGCAGCAGCTCGAGGACCTCCGCCGCACCTGCACCGCCGGCAGCGGCGTCCTGCTGCCCGGCGAGGAGGTCGTCAGCTACTACCCGGCGTCGATGGAGGCCCGGGCCGAGGAGTTCGGCCTGGCCGGCACGAACGTCGACGGCACGCAGTGGCAGGTCGGCGATTGCGACGTCCGTTTCCCGCTGCACTCGATCTCGAAGGTCTTCACCTACGGGCTCGCGCTGGAGGACAACGGGCTCGACGAGACGCTGCGCCGGGTCGGCGTCGAGCCGTCCGGTGACCCGTTCAACTCCATCACCTTCGACGAGGCGCACAACCGGCCGTTCAACCCGATGATCAACGCCGGGGCGCTGGTCGCGGCGAACCTGGTCAAGGGGGCCACGAAGGAGGAGCGGGCGCAGCGGCTGCTGGAGCGCAACCGCGTCTACACCGGCAACCCGTCGCTGGAGATCGACCGCGCGGTCCTCGACGAGCAACTGGTCTCCAACGACCGCAACCTCGGGCTCAGCTACCTCATGCGGAGCCTGGGGATGCTGCACGGCGACATCGACGACACCCTCTACGTCTACCTCGCCGCCTGCTCGATCACGGTCACCGCACCGGAGCTGTCGGCGATGGGCGCGACCCTGGCCCACGGCGGGGTCAACCCGCTGACCGGTGAACGGGCGCTGCTCCGCGAGCACCTGCGCACGGTGATCAGCGTGACGAGCATGTGCGGGATGTACGACGCCGCGGGCGAGTGGGCCCACGACGTCGGCATCCCGGCCAAGAGCGGCGTGTCCGGCGGGATCATGGGCGTGCTGCCGCGGTGGTTCGGGCTGGGGGTGTACTCCCCCGGCCTGGACCGGCACGGCAACTCCGTGCGCGGGGTCGCGGTCTGCCGGGAGCTGTCCCGCCGCTTCGGGCTGCACGTGTTCGCCGACCCGTCGGAGTCCCGCTTCGGCCGCGTGGCCCAGCCCGACTGACCTGCCCACCCCCTCGGGACCGCACTCATGGAGCAAAAGCCCGGTGCCACGGGGCTTTCGCTCCATGAGTGCGCACCCGGGGACGGGGCGCGGCGGGTCAGAGCGAGGCGATCAGGCGGTCGACCCGCTCGTCGACGGCGCGGAACGGGTCCTTGCACAGCACGGTGCGCTGGGCCTGGTCGTTCAGCTTCAGGTGCACCCAGTCGACCGTGAAGTCCCGCCCGGCGGCCTGGGCGGCGGCGATGAAGTCCCCGCGCAGCTTCGCCCGGGTCGACTGCGGCGGGGTGTCCTTGGCCGCCTCGATCTCGCCGTCGTCGGTGACCCGGTCGACCAGCGCCTTGCGTTGGAGCATGTCGAACAGGCCGCGGCCGCGCCGGACGTCGTGGTAGGCCAGGTCGAGCTGGGCGACCCGGGCGCTGGAGAGGTCCAGGTCGTGCTTGGCCCGGTAGCGCTCCACCAGCCGGTGCTTGATCGCCCAGTCGATCTCGCGGTCGATCTTCGACAGGTCCTGGGACTCGACGGCGTCGAGGGTGCGGCCCCACAGCTCGACGACGCGCGCCATGGCCGGGTCCGGGTGCCCGGTCGCCTCCAGGTACTCCACGGCGCGGGCGTGGTACTCGCGCTGGATGTCCAGCGCCGAGGCCTCCCGGCCGCCGGCCATCCGGACCGGGCGGCGCCCGGTGAGGTCGTGGCTGATCTCGCGGATCGCGCGGATCGGGTTGTCCAGGGTGAAGTCCCGGAACTGGACGCCGGCCTCGATCATCTCCAGCACCAGCGTCGCCGACCCGACCTTCAGCAGGGTCGTCACCTCGGACATGTTCGAGTCGCCGACGATCACGTGCAGCCGCCGGTAGCGCTCGGCGTCGGCGTGCGGCTCGTCGCGGGTGTTGATGATCGGCCGGGACCGGGTCGTCGCCGAGGAGACACCCTCCCAGATGTGCTCGGCCCGCTGGGACAGGCAGTAGACGGCGCCGCGCGGGGTCTGCAGGACCTTCCCGGCACCGCAGATGAGCTGGCGGGTGACCAGGAACGGCAGGAGCACGTCGGCGATCCGGGAGAACTCGCCCTGCCGCGCGACGAGGTAGTTCTCGTGGCAGCCGTAGGAGTTCCCCGCGGAGTCGGTGTTGTTCTTGAACAGGTAGATGTCCCCGCCGATGCCCTCGTCGACCAGGCGCCGCTCGGCGTCGACGAGGAGGTCCTCGAGGATCCGTTCGCCTGCCTTGTCGTGCGACACGAGCTGGGTCAGCGAGTCGCACTCCGCCGTGGCGTACTCGGGGTGCGACCCGACGTCGAGGTAGAGACGGGCACCGTTGCGGAGGAAGACGTTGGAGGACCGGCCCCACGACACCACCCGGCGGAAGAGGTAGCGCGCCACCTCGTCCGGGGACAGTCGGCGCTGCCCGTGGAAGGTGCACGTGACACCGAACTCCGTCTCGACCCCGAAGATCCGACGCTGCATGCCGTTCAGGGTAGGCGCCCGACCCCCTCTACTGTCACGACTGTGAGTGGATGGTTCGAACGCGTCGCCCGCAGGTCCCGTCGTCTGGACCGCGGGGTGGACTCGGTCTCCCGGGCCGACCGGGCGGTCACCGAGTTCATCGCGAGCCGTCCACCGAGCCGGGTGGACACCTCGTTGCGGCGGCTCACCCGCACCGCCGACCACAGCGTGCTGTGGTTCGCGATCGCCGCGGCGCTGTCGGTGCGCCGGGGGGCCGGGCGCAAGGCGGCGATGCGCGGGATCGCGTCCATCGCGCTGACCAGCTTCACCGCGAACGCGCTGCTCAAGCCGTTGCTGCCGCGCCGACGGCCGGCCGCGGCGGAGCTGCCCGCCTACCGGACGGTGGCCGACCCGCCGTCGTCGTCGTCGTTCCCGTCGGGGCACGCCGCCTCGGCCGCGGCGTTCGCGACGGCGGTGGTGATGGAGAACCGCCGGGCCGCGCCGGTCGTGGTGCCGCTGGCGGCGCTGGTGGGCTGGTCGCGGGTGCACGTGGGCGTGCACTGGACCTCCGACGTGCTGGTCGGCGCGGCGATCGGGACCGGCGTGGCGAAGCTGACGGACCGCTGGTGGCCGGTGCGGCCCAGCGACGAGGCCCGCGCCCGCCCGATCGACACCGTCCCGGTCCTGCCGCAGGGCGAGGGCCTGGTCATCGTGTCGAACCCGTTCTCCGGACCGCCCGACCACGACGTGTCCGAGGAGGTCCGGGAGCGGCTGCCCGCGGCGCACCACCTCGTCGTCGGGGACGGGGTGAAGGTCGAGGACATGCTGACCGACGCGATCGCCGAGCGCGGGCAGTGGGTGCGCGCCGTCGGCGTCGCCGGCGGGGACGGCACCGTCGCCACCGCCGCCGCGGTCGCCGACCGGCACGGCCTGCCGCTGGTCGTCGTGCCGGGCGGGACGCTGAACCACTTCGCCCGCGACGTCGGCGTCTACGACACCCAGGAGGCCGTCGACGCCACCCAGGCCGGCGAGGCCGTCGCGGTCGACCTGGCGCTGGTCGAGGCCCACCCGGGCCGCCTCGACGACCCGCACGACATCTCGGTCACCCGCACCCGCTACTTCATCAACACCGCCTCGATCGGCTCCTACCCGGAGCTGGTGCGGCTGCGGGAGCAGTGGCAGCCGCGCTACGGCAAGTGGCCTGCGTTCGCCGCGGCGCTGATCACGGTGCTGCAGCGCTCGGAGAAGATCTCGGTCCGGATCGGGGACCGCTGGTACAAGGTCTGGTTCCTGTTCGTCGGCAACGGTCCCTACCACCCGCGCGGCGCGGTGCCCGCCTGGCGGCCGACACTGGACTCGGGCCTGCTCGACGTCCGGTGGCTGCGCGCCGACGTGCGGTTCTCCCGGCTGCGGGTGGTGCTCGCCCTGATCCTGGGGGCCCTCGGGCACAGCCGGGTCTACCACCAGCGGGAGGTGCCCCGCCTCGACGTCGAGCTGCTGGAGCCGAGCATGCTGGCCACCGACGGCGAGGTCGTCGAGGAGGCCGGGCGCTACACCTTCCGGGTCGCCGAGAAGCCGATCCCGGTCTACCGCCGCGACGAGGACCGCTGGACCGGGCGGGACCGCCCGTTCCAGGGATGAGCGGCGTGCCGACGGGCACCGTGGCGACGGACACCGTGGCGACGGGCACCGTGCTGCTGCGGTCGGTGCGGCCGCTGCGGCCCGGCTGCGACGGCCTGGGCGGCCCCGTCGACGTGCTCCTGGACGGGGGCCGGGTGCGCGCCGTGGGCGCCGGGCTCGACCCGGGCGGCGCGGAGCTCGTCGCGTGCGACGGGCGGGCGCTGCTGCCGGGGCTGTGGGACCACCACGTGCACATGGCGCAGTGGGCGCTGGCCCGCCGCAGGCTCGACGTGTCCGGCGCGCGCTCGGCCGCCGACGCCGCGGCACTCGTCGCGGCCCGGATGGCGACCGCGCCGCCCGCCGTCGGTGAGGTGCTGGTCGGGTTCGGGTTCCGCGACGCGCTGTGGCCCGACGAGGCGCACCGCTCGCTGCTCGACCCGGTCACCGGTGACACCCCGGTCGTGCTGGTGTCCGGGGACCTGCACCAGGGCTGGCTCAACGGCGCCGCGCTGGCCCGCTTCGGGCACGGCGGACACCCGACCGGCCGGATCCGGGAGTCGGAGTTCTTCGCCGTCGTGTCCCCCGCGCTGCAGGACGCGCCGACCGAGGCCCTCGACGGGTTCGTCGCCGACGCCGTCGCCGCGGCCTCGGCGCGCGGGGTGGTGGGCGTTGTCGACTTCGAGGCGCCGTGGTCGCTGCCGGACTGGCGGCGCCGGATCGCCGGCGGCACGACCGGGCTGCGGGTCGAGGCGTCGGTGTGGCCCGACCGCCTCGACGACGCCCTGGCCACCGGGCTGCGCAGCGGCGACGTCGTCGAGGGCACCGGGGGCCTGCTCACCGCGGGCCCGCTGAAGGTGATCACCGACGGGTCGCTCAACACCCGCACCGCCTACTGCTACGACCCCTACCCCGCGCCGCCGGAGAACCCCCTGGAGCACCCGTGCGGGCTGCTGCTGGTCCCGCCGGCGCAGCTGCGCCCGCTGCTGGCCCGGGCGCACGCGGGTGGGCTCACCGCGGCGTTGCACGCCATCGGTGACCACGCCAACACCCTCGTACTCGACGCGTTCGCCGGGACCGGGGCCCGCGGGCGGGTCGAGCACGCCCAGCTGCTCACCGGCGACGACGTGCCCCGCTTCGCCGGGCTCGGCCTGGTCGCGAGCGTGCAGCCCGAGCACGCCCTCGACGACCGCGACGTCGCCGACCGGCTCTGGGCGGGCCGCACCGACCGGGCGTTCGCGTTCGCGACGCTGCACCGCGCCGGGGCCCGCCTCGCGCTCGGCTCCGACGCCCCGGTGGCGCCGCTGGACCCGTGGATCGCGCTCGCCGCGGCCGTGCACCGCACCGCCGACGACCGGGACCGCTGGCACCCCGAGCAGGAGATCGACCGGGCGACCGCGCTCGGGGCGTCGTTCGGGGTGGTGGACGGCTCGGCCGCCGCGGTCGTCGTGGGCGCGCCCGCCGACCTCGTGCTGACCGACGCCGACCCGACCTCCTGCGACCCGGCGACGCTGCGGGCCATGCCGGTCGCGGCGACGCTCGTCGGCGGCCGGTTCACCCACCGCGCCGGTGTCTGACCCGCAGGTCTGCGAGCGGGTCGGGCTCCCGGGCGGGCCGCTGGACCTGCTGCGCCCCGCCGACCCGGACGCCGTCGCGTTCGACCCGGTCGCCGTCGACGAGGGTGTGGAGGAGCTGCACCCGCCGCACTGGGCGCGGCTGTGGCCGTCCGGGCGGGCGCTGGCGACGGCGCTGGACACCGCCGGCCCCGCCCTGCTCGCCGGACGCTCGGTGCTGGAGCTGAGCTGCGGGCTGGGGCTGCCGTCGCTGGTGGCCGCCCGGGCCGGGGCGCACCCGGTGCTCGCGACCGACCGCTCCCCCGCAGCTCCGGGGTGGGTGGCGGCGACCGCGCGCCGCGCGGGCCTGCGGGTCGCGACGGCGGTCGCCGCGTTCGACGGCGCCGACGACGCCGTCGGCGGCCGCACCTGGGACCTGGTCCTGGCCGCCGACGTGCTCTACGGCGCGGCCGCCGCCGACGCGCTCACCGCGCTGCTGCCGCGGGTGACCGGCCCGGACGGGCAGGTGTGGCTGGCCGACCCGGGGCGCCCCGAGGCGCCGCGCTGGCTCGCCACGGCCCGGGAGACGTGGACGGTCACGACCCGCCGGCTGCGCGACGGGGTGGACCTGCACGTCCTGCGCCGCCCCTGACCGTGCGGCCGGGGCCGCCGCCACTGCGGATGCCGTCGCACCGACCGGCTGCGATCATGGCCGGTGCACCGCGCAACGTACTCCGGAAGGGGTTCCGCCATCCTCCGCCTGCCTCGGGCCGCCGCCTTCGCCGGCCTGGCCGTCACGTTCGCCGTGGTGATGCTCGGGGCGACGATGCCGACCCCGATGTACGCGCTCTACCAGCGCGAGCTCGGGTTCTCCCCCACCGTGCAGACCGTGGTCTTCGCCGTCTACGCGGTCGGTGTGCTCGCCGCGCTGCTGGTCACCGGCCGGTGGTCGGACCAGCTGGGGCGGCGACCGGTGCTGCTGGGCGGGGTGGCGCTGTCGCTGGCGTCGAGCGTGGTGTTCCTGGTCGCGGGTCCGGTGTGGGTGCTGCTGGTGGGGCGGCTGCTGTCCGGGTTCTCCGCCGGGATCTTCGCGGGGGCGGCGACGGCCGCGGTGATCGAGGCCGCACCGCAGTCCTGGCGGGAACGTGGGGCCGCGGTCGCGACCGTCGCCAACATCGGCGGGCTCGGGCTGGGCGCGGCACTCGCCGGGGTGGCAGTGGAGTTCCTGCCCGCGCCGCTGCACCTGTCCTTCGCGGTGCACGCCGTCGCCGTCGCGCTGTGCGGGCTGCTCGTGCTGGGCGCCCCGGAGACGGTGACCGACCGGCCCGCGCACCCGGCGCTGCGGCCGCAGCGGCCCGAGGTGCCGCCCGCGGTGCGCGCGGTGTTCGTGCCCGCGGCGACGGCCGGGTTCGCCGGTTTCGCGGTGCTGGGCCTGTTCACCGCGCTGTCCCCGCGGATCGTGTCCGAGCTGGTCGGGAACCCGAGCCATGCCGTCGCCGGGGCGATGTCGCTGTTGCTGCTGGGTGCCTCGGTCCTCGCGCAGCTCGTGGTCCGCACCGCGCCCACCGAGCGGATCCTGGACCTGGGCTGTGTGCTGCTGGCGGCCGGGCTGGTGCTCGTCGCCGTGTCGGTGGCGCAGGGTTCGATGGTCGAGCTGGTGGCCGGCGCGGTGGTCGCCGGGGTCGGTCAGGGCATGACGTTCTCCAAGGGGCTGGCCGCGGTGAACGCGCGGGTGGAGGCCCACCAGCGGGCGGGGACGACGTCGTCGTACTTCGTCGTGGTCTACGTGGCGATCTCGCTGCCGGTCGTCGGGCTGGGGGCGGCCAGCCAGGCGTGGGGGCTGCGGACCGCGGGCATCGTGTTCTGCGTCGCGGTCGCGGTGCTCGCGCTGCTGGCGCTGGCGGCGCTGCTGGTCATCCAGCGGCGCGACGCGCGCGCCCCGGTCTGACCACTCCGGTCGCCGTTGTTCATGAACGAGCATTCGGTTATGTTCGTCGGCGCCGACCCGGGCCGACGAGAGGACCGACCTCCAGGATGTTCGAGACGACGACCGAGATCACCGACCTCCAGCGGCTCCTCGACGCCTCCGTCGCGGGCGCGGGCGACCACCTGCGCACCATCGTCACCCCCGGGGAGCGGACGCTCACCGCCGAGCAGCTCGTCCGGGTCGCCACCGGCATCTGCACCCTGGCGCTGGCCACCACCACGCGGCGGGGCGAGCCCCGCGTCAGCGGCGTGGACGGGCACCTCCTGCACGGCGCGTGGGTCGTGGGCACCGACCCGCGCGCGGTCAAGGCCCGCCACCTCGCGGCCCGCCCCGCGGTCAGCGCCGCCCACCTGCGCGGCGACGACCTCGGGATCTTCACGCACGGGACCGCGCACCCGCTCAACCCGGCCGGCGCGCCCGCGCACCCCCGGTGGCCCGCGACCCTCGACCACCTGCAGCGCTGCTACGGACCGGAGGGGTTCGTCTGGGACGAGGTCGTCTTCTACCGGATCGAGCCGACCTGGATGGTCGCCTACAGCCCCGACCCGGCCGGCCTCGCCGGGTCCGCGGCGCCCGTGGCGCCGCCCGCCTGAGAGGGTGAGCCGTGCCCCGTCGCAAGCAGGTCCCCGACGCGGACGTCCTCGACGCCGCCCTCGACGTGCTGCACGCCCGCGGGCCGCAGGCGCTCACCTTCGCCGCGCTGGCCGGGGCGAGCGGGCTGGCCCCGGCCACGCTCGTGCAGCGCTTCGGCGGCAAGTCCGACCTGCTGCGCCGGACCCTGCTGCACGCGTGGGACCGGCTCGACCGCGAGACCGCCGGGAGCGGGGCCCGGGCGGAGCGCACGCCGGAGGGCGCCGTCGCGTTCCTGGTCGGGCTCTCCGGGCAGTACGGCGGGATCGACAGCTACGCCGACGCGCTGCTGGTCCTGCGCGAGGACCTCCTCGACCCCGACGTCCGACGACGGGGCGCCGCCTGGCGGCAGGCGCTCACCGACGTCCTCGACGCGTGCCTGGCCGGCACCCCGGGCGCCCCGGACGGCGCCGGCGCGCTCCTGGCGACCCACTGGCAGGGCGCCCTGCTGTGGTGGAGCTTCGACCCCCGGGTGCCGGTCGCCGAGCACGTGGAGCGGGAGCTGACCCGGTTCGTGGCCGCGGTGCTCACGCCTCCGGCAGGTTCTGCACGTGCCGGAACCCGAACCGGCCCTTGATGCACAGGTGCCCGTGGGTGACCGAGTGGTCCGCCGGGCTGGTGACGTTGACGATCTCGCCCCGCTGCACGTGCAGCTCCAGGTTGCAGCCGACCCCGCAGAACGAGCAGATCGTCGTCGTGACGGTCTCCTCGTCGGGGTGCCAGTCGCCGGCCTCGCGGCGGTCGTGCTCGGCGACTGACTTCAGCGCCCCGGTCGGGCAGACCCCGATGCAGTTGCCGCAGTAGACGCACGCCGACCCGGGCAGCTCGACGTCGTGCTCGGTGGCGATGCGGGCGTCGAACCCGCGGCCCGCGGCGGCGATCGCGAAGGTGAACTGGGCGTCGGTCCCGCAGGCGTTGACGCACTTGTAGCACATGATGCAGCGCGAGTAGTCCCGCACGTAGAGCTCGTTGTCGATCTTCACGGGCTGGGCGACGGTCGCCCGGGTCGCGCCGTCGGGGGCCGGGTGGTGCCCGGCGTGGCGGCGGTCGCGCTCCCCCGCCGCGGCGGGCGGCGCGGGCGGTCCGTAGCGCTCGGGGTCGACGCCGTGGTCGGTCATCCAGCGCGCCACGTCGGCGCCCGCCTGGGTCATGTCCACCGACGACGCCAGCAGCTCCAGCACCATCCGGCGGCTGTGCCGGACCTTGTCGGTGTCGGTCCGCACCTGCATGCCGTCCTCGCAGCGCCGCGCGCAGGAGGGCACCAGCGCGCGGGAGCCCTCGACCTCGACCACGCAGACCCGGCAGGCGTTGACCGGGTCCATGTTCGGCGCCCAGCACAGGGTGGGGGTGTCGGCCTGGGCGGGCGAGCCCTCGCGGTGCAGGGCGTCGAGGATCGTCGCGTCCTCCGGGACCCGGACCTCGGTGCCGTCCAGCGAGACGGTGACGGTCCGCCGGATCGCGCCGAGCATCACCGGGCCGCCGGCCAGCCGTTCGGCCGGTCCGGGACCGGAGCCCGCCGGGTCGGCCACGGTCACGCCGACCGCGCCGGCCCCGTTCGTGCGGTGCAGGGCGGCGACGCCCTCCCCCGCGCCGGGCCCGTCGCCGGGGGTGCCGTCGCCCGACGACGCGTCCGCCTCGGGCGCGCCGTCGACCTCCCCGGCCCGGGGCGCCCGCGAGCCGCCGCCCGGCCCCATCGGGCCCTTGCCGCTGGTCGTGGTCATCGACGCCCCCCGTGTCCGTTCGACGAGTGCGACGGCGCCGCGATCAGTCCCAGGTCGAGTGCGGAGGCGACGGCCGACGGCGCGGTCTGCCCGAGCCCGCAGATCGACGCGTCGCGCATGACGCGGGCGAGGTCGTCGAGCAGGGCCAGCTCGGCCTCCCGCGACCCGAGCGGGGCCCCGCGTTCCAGCCGGGCCAGCGCCTCCTCCTGGCGCACCGTCCCGACCCGGCACGGCACGCACTGCCCGCAGGACTCGTCGCGGAAGAAGGCCGCGATCCGGCGGAGGGTGGCGGTGAGGTCGGCGCGGTCGTCGAACACGAGCACGACGCCGGACCCGAGGGTGGCGCCGATGTCGCGGGCCCCCTCCAGGGTGAGGGTCACGTCGAGGTCCTTCGGGAGGACGAACCCGCCCGCGGCGCCGCCCAGCAGCACGGTGCGCAGCGTGCCGCGGGTGCCGCCGGCGAGGTCGAGCAGCTCGCGCAGGGTGGTGCCGAAGTCGACCTCGTACACCCCGGGGACGCCGACGGCACCGGACACGCAGAACAGCTTCGACCCGGTGGACCGGCCCCCGCCGACCGCGGCGAACGCCCCGCCGCCGATGTTCAGCACCTCCAGCACGTTGTAGAGGGTCTCGACGTTGTTGATCGCGGTCGGCTTGCCGAACAGCCCCGAGGTCGCCGGGAACGGCGGCTTGTTCCGCGGCTCGCCCCGGTAGCCCTCGATCGACTCCAGCAGCGCGGTCTCCTCACCGCAGATGTAGGCGCCCGCCCCGCGGCGCAGGTCGATGTCGAAGGCGAAGCCCTCCCCCATGACGTCGTCGCCGAGGTGGCCGCGCGCCCGGGCCGCGGCGATCGCGTCCTGCAGCCGGCGGGTGGCCAGCGGGTACTCGCCGCGGATGTAGAGGTGCCCGACGGTGGCGCCGGTGACGTAGCCGGCGATCGTCATGGCCTCGACCAGCCCGAACGGGTCGCCCTCCATGAGCACCCGGTCCTTGAAGGTGCCCGGCTCGGACTCGTCGGCGTTGCAGACGAGGTGGTGCGGGCGCTCCGGGGACTGCGCGACGCCCTCCCACTTGACGCCGGTGGGGAACGCGGCGCCGCCGCGCCCGGTGAGCGAGGCGTCCTTCAGCTCGGCGATCACCCGGGTGGCGCCGAGGCGCACCGCGCGGCGCAGCGCCGCGTAGCCGCCGCGGGCGCGGTAGTCGTCGAGCGAGGTGGGGTCGACGACGCCGACCCGGCGCAGCAGCCGCAGGTGCTCCCCGGTCCGGGTCTGCGGGGCCGAGACGGTGGTGTCGGCGAAGGCCCGGTCGGCCTCCGACGCCTGCTCCCCGTCCGGGTCGGCGGGCGCGTGCGCCGTGGCGAGGACGGCCTGCGGGGTCGCGGGGGCCTGGGACAGGTCGGGCTCGCCCGCGCGCTGGTGCAGCACCGCGGGTGCCCGCTCGCACAGTCCCAGGCAGGGGCTGCGCACCACGCAGGCGCGCCCGCCGTCGAGGTCGCGCTCCAGCGCCGCGACGATCTCCTCGCCGCCGGACGGGCCGCACGCCACGTCGTCGCAGACGTGCACCACCCGCGGGGCACGCGGCTCGACGGAGAACATCGCGTAGAAGGTGGCGACGCCGTACACCTCGGCCGGCGGGACCTGCAGCGTCCGCGCGACGTGGTTCAGCGACCCCTCCGACAGCCAGCCCGCCGCGTCGTGCACCGCGTGCAGCAGCGGCAGCAGCAGGTGGCGCCGCGAGCGGGCGGCGTGCCCGGCGTGCGCCGACCGGGTCGGCCGGTCCCCCGCGGTGGCGTCCGCGGCGGTGGGGGCGAGCAGCGCGAACGCGGCGTCGATCGTGTCCCGTTCGGCCGCGGTCGGTGCGGCGGTGGAGATGTGGAGATCCATTCACAGCCTCTCGATCCGCACCGCGGTCGCCTTGAACTCCGAGGTCCCCGACTTGGGGTCCCAGGCGTCGTTGGTGAGCACGTTGACGTCGACCTGCTCGGTGAAGTGCGGGGTGAACGACGCCAGCCCCGGCCGCAGCGACCGGTCGACCCACACCGGCGCCTCGACACTGCCGCGACGGCTGGTGACCCGCACCCGGTCGCCGTCGGTGACGCCGAGCGCGGCGGCGTCGGCCGCGTCGATGCGCAGCGACTCGCGGCGGCGCAGCGGCGAGGCGTAGCCGCCGGTCTGCACCCCGGAGTTGTAGGCGTCGAGCAGCCGCACCGTGGTGAGCCGGATCGGGTACTCCTCGGTGAGCTCGTCGGCCGGCGGGACGTGCTCGACCGGGGTGAACGGCGCCGGCGTCCCGCGCTCGGCCGGGTCGTCGGCCCACAGCCGGGTGTGCATCAGCGGGGTGCCCGGGTGGTCCTGCGCGGGGCAGGGCCACTGGATGCCGCCGAGGGTGTCGAGGCGGTGGTAGCTCATGCCGTGGTGCCAGTTCAGCGACACCGAGCGCAGCTCGTCCCACACCTGCTCGGCGGTCGGCTCGCCCCAGTCGTGCCCGAGGCGCTGCGCGACGCCGCAGATGATGTGGGTGTCGGGGCGGGCCAGGCCCGGCGGGTCGAGGGCCTTGCGGACCCGCTGGACGCGGCGTTCGGAGTTGGTGACGGTGCCCTCGTACTCGCACCAGTCCGCGGCGGCGGGCAGCACGACGTCGGCGAGCTCGGCGGTGGCGGTGCGGAAGATGTCCTGCACGACGAGGTGGTCGAGCGAGAAGAGCAGGTGCCGGGCGTGGGTGGCGTCGGCCTCGGACTCGGCCGGGTTCTCCCCGATGCAGTACAGCGCGCTCATCTCCCCGGCCTCCATCGCCTCGAACATCTGCGACAGGTGCCGGCCCGGCCGGTCGGGGAACTCGACGCCGCCGTAGACGGTGTGGAAGCGGGCGTGCGCGTCGGCGTCGGACACGTCGTAGCCGCCGGGCAGCTTGGCCGGGATGGCGCCCATGTCGCCGCCGCCCTGCACATTGTTCTGCCCGCGCAGCGGCACCAGGCCGGAGCCGTAGCGGCCGACGTGCCCGGTCAGCAGCGCGAGGTTGATCAGGGCGAAGACGTAGTCGGCGGCGTTGTGGTGCTCGGTGATGCCCAGCGTCCAGCAGATCTGGGCGCGGTCGGCGCGGCCGTAGGCGTGCGCCAGCTCCCGGATCGACGACGCCGGGACCCCGGTGATCTCCTCGGCGCGCTCGAGGGTGTACGGCTCCACCGCGGCCCGGTAGTCCTCGAAGCCGGTGGTGGAGCGCTCGACGAACGCGTGGTTCACCAGCCCGGCGTGGATGATCTCGCGGCCGACCGCGTTGGCCAGCGCGATGTCGGTGCCCACGTCGAGCCCGAGCCAGGAGTCCGCCCAGTGCGCGGTGGAGGTGTGACGCGGGTCGACCGAGAACATCCGGGCACCGGAGCGGATCCCCTGCAGCACGTGGTGGAAGAAGATGGGGTGCGTCTCGCGGGCGTTACTGCCCCACAGGACGAGGAGGTCGGCGTTCTCCGCCTCGACGTAGGCGGAGGTGCCGCCGCCGGCACCGAACACTGCCGTCAGACCGACGACGCTGGGAGCGTGTCAAGTGCGGTTGCAGCTGTCGACGTTGTTGCTGCCCATCACCGCCCGGGCGAACTTCTGGGCGACGTAGTTCATCTCGTTGGTCGCCTTGGAGCAGCTGAACATGCCGAAGCGGTCCCCCGGGACACCGGCGAACCCGGCCGCGGCGCGGTCGAGGGCCTCGTCCCAGGACGCCGGGCGCAGCACCCCGTTCTCGCGGACCAGCGGCTCGGTGAGGCGGACGTGGCGGGGCCGGAAGCCCCGGCGCGATCCCTGCGGGCGGGTGGCGGTCATCGTCGGCCTCCGGCGTGGTGGTTCCCTCGGCTCCCCGCACCGTAGCAAGGTCGAGACCCGCGTCACACCCCTTCGAGCTCGTCGCCGGTCACCAGCGGGAACCACGGCGGCAGCGGCGCCGTCCCGCCCGCGACGGCCACCGGGCGCCCCAGCTCCCCCGCCGTGCGGGCGCGGACGGTGCGGACCCGCCCCCCGGTGTGCAGCCGCACCGCGGGCAGCGGGCGGGCCCGGGCCGCGGCCAGCTCGGCGGGGGTGTTGACGTTGGTCAGCGACGCCAGGTCGGGGTCGAGGCGGGCCAGCACCGGGTCGCTGCGCAGGGTCTGCTCGTCGATGCGGCGGACCGCGACCCGGTCGAACAGCGACGGCGGGCGGCCCTGCCCGGCCGCGGTCAGCCCGTCGATCACCGGGGCGAGCGCGGTGGCGTAGGCGGCGGCGAGCGGCTGGTGGTGCCCGAACGCCTCGGGCAGCGCGACGTCGTGCTCCCCGCGCAGGTCCAGCACGCGCGCGGCGAACGCGGGGTGCAGCAGCGGCAGGTCGGTGGAGGCGACGAACGCCGCCTCCACCCGGCCGGCGACCGCGGCCAGGCCGGCGCCGATCGCGGGCAGCGGCCCGAGCCCCGGGACCGGGTCGTCGACGACCTCGGTGCCCGGCGGAAGCTCCGGCAGCTCCTGCCCCGCGGCACGCACCACGACCAGCGGCCCGTCCACCGCCCGGCCCAGCACGGCGACGGTGCGGGTCAGCATCGCCGCCCCGTGCCAGTCCAGCGACGCCTTCGGCGTCCCCATCCGCGACGACGCACCGCCCGCCGGCACGATCCCCGCTCCCGGCCGCCGCCCCCCGTACCCGCGCACGGGGCCGATCCTGCTCCTACTCTGGGAGGCCGACAGCAGGAGGGATCGAATGGGACGGCTGACCGTGCGACGCCCGGTACTGCACCTGAACCCGGACGGCAGCACCCGGTCGCGTCCGGACACCCTCGTCGCCGAGGAGCCGCTGGAGCTGCGCGTCGGGGGGAAGGCGCTGTCGGTCACGATGCGCACCCCCGGCCACGACGTGGAGCTCGCCCACGGGTTCCTGCTGACCGAGGGCGTGATCGGCTCCGGGCCGGACCTGGCCGGGGCCCGCTACTGCAACTCCGTCGACGAGCACGGCCGCAACACCTACAACGTGCTCGACGTCGACCTGGCCGAGGGCGTCGCCCCACCGGACGCGTCGGTGGAGCGGAACTTCTACACCACCTCGTCGTGCGGGGTGTGCGGGAAGGCCTCGCTGGACGCGGTGAAGCTGAAGACCCGCCACTCCCCGGCGGCGGACCCGCTGCGGATCGGCCGGGAGCTGCTGCTGGAGCTGCCCGACCGGCTGCGTGAGCACCAGAAGGTGTTCGGCTCCACCGGCGGGCTGCACGCCGCCGCCCTGTTCGACGCCGACGGCGGCCTGCTCGCCGCCCGCGAGGACGTGGGGCGGCACAACGCGGTGGACAAGGTGCTGGGCCGGATGGTGATGGACGGCCGCGTGCCCGCCACCGGCACCGTGCTGATGGTGTCGGGGCGGGCGTCGTTCGAGCTGGTGCAGAAGGCCGTCATGGCCGGGGTGCCGGTGCTGGCGGCGGTGTCGGCGCCGTCGTCGCTGGCGGTGGAGCTGGCCGAGGAGTCCGGAATGACCCTGGTCGGGTTCCTGCGCGGACGGACCGGCAACGTCTACACCGGGGCCGAGCGCATCGACCTGTAGGGCCGGGGGCGGGTCAGGCCCGCGGGGTGAGCGTGGCCCAGGCCCGCTCGTGCCGGTCCGCCACCCGGCGCAGCCGCCCCGCGGTCCCGGCCGGCCCGACGAGCGCGGCGACGGTGGCGACGACCACGGCGCAGCCCGCGACCTGCCAGCCGGTGAGGGTCTCCCCGAGCACCAGCATGCCCAGCACGACCGACAGCACCGGGTGCACCAGCAGCAGTGCACCCGCGGTGCCCGGTGCCAGCCCGGCCGAGCCGCGGCCGATCAGCACCCAGGACACCACCTGCCCGGCCAGCGCCAGCACGATCAGCCAGGCCCACGTCGTCGCGGGCAGCGCGACGGCGATCCCGCCCCCGGCGACGCCGACGAGCCCGCAGGTCACCCCGGCCCCCACGGTCGCCAGCGCGACCGGGGTCACCAGGTGGCGCGGACGGCCCCGCGACACCGAGCGGTTCAGGTGCAGGAAGCCCGCGTAGGCGACCCCTGCGAGGGTGCCGAGCACCGCGCCGCGCACCGGCTCCGGTCCGCCCGCCCCGGCGCCGAGCACCCCGCCGGCCAGCGCGATCCCGCCCAGCAGCAGCGGCGCGGCGTACACCAGCCTGCGCGGGACCCGCTCCCCGGCGACCACCCAGGCGATCAGCGGCAGCGCCAGCACCTGGATGTTGAGCACGACGTTCGCGATCCCCGCTCCCGCGTCGAGCACCGCGCGGGTCCACAGCAGGAAGTCCGCCCCCAGGAACACCCCGGACAGCAGCGACCAGCCGACGGTGGCGAGCGGGAGACCGCCCGCGCGCCGGTACTCGGCCAGCGCCCACGGCCCCAGCACGACCAGGGCCAGCACGCACCGCCAGACCGACGCCGTCGCCGGGTCGGCGCCCGCGAGCGCGACGAGGATGCCGGTCCAGGCCAGGACCGAGGCGCCGGCGAGCAGGAGGAGGGCGGAGTGCGGGTCGGGGGCGGTGCGTACGTTCACCTGATCCACGATCCCGGCCCGCACCGCGAAGCTCCAATGATTGTTCCTACCCGGTACCGCTAAGATATTCTGTGTGATCTCCTGGGACCGGCTGCGCGTGTTCGACGCCGTCGCCGAGCACGGCTCGGTCGGCGCCGCCGCGGCCGCGCTGCACATCACCGGACCCGCGGTGACCCAGCAGCTGCGCAAGCTCGAACGGGAGACCGGCACCCGGCTCGTCGAACCGGACGGGCGGGGCATCCGGCTCACCGCCGCCGGGCACGTACTGGCCGGGCACGCGGCCACCGCGGCGGCGACCGTCGCCGGTGCCGAGCGCGACCTCGCCGCGCTGCACGACGACGCCGCGGGCCCGCTGCGGATCGGCTCGGTCGCGAGCGCGCTGCGGACCCTGCTGCCCGAGGTCATCGACGGGCTGGCCGCCGCGCACCCCCGGCTGGTCCCCACCGTCGACGACGGCGAGGTCGTCGACCTGCTGCCCGCCCTGCAGTCGCGCGACCTGGACGCGGTGCTCATGGAGAGCTGGACGCAAGCCCCGGCCCGGCTGCCCGCCGGGATCCGGGTGACCGCGCTGGCCACCGAGCCCGCGATGCTCGCCGTCCCCGCCGACGACCCGCTCACCGGGCCCGACCCGGTGCCGCTGCGCACCCTGGCCGGACGGGTGTGGACCTCCGGCCCGGTCGGCACCGAGCCCTACGAGGCGCTGCTGCAGCTGCTGCGCGGCGTCGGCACCGAGCCGGACATCCGCTACCGGGTCGGCGACTTCGCCACCCAGCTGGCACTGGTCCGCGCGCGGCTCGCGATCGCGCTGGTCCCGGGCATGGCGGTGGCGGGGTCCGCCGTCCCCGGCGGCACCGGCCCGGTCCCGGTCACCGCCGACGACGGCGTGCGCCTGCTGCCCTGCCGGCCCGCGGCGGGCCGCGCACTGGTCCTGGCCACCCGCCGCTCCGACGCCGACCTCCCCGCGCTGCGCGCCCTGGTCGACGGCCTGCGCGCCGCGGCGGCCCGCATCATCCCCGCCTGACCCCCGGGTCCGCAGCCACACCCCCTGGCCGCCTCCCACACCCGTCGCGACGGGTGTGGGAGCCCGGCAGGGGGTGTGGATCCGTTCAGGCGAGCATGTCGCGCACCATCGGAATGACCCGGGTGCCGTACAGCTCGACCGCGCGCAGCCGGGCCGACACCGGCTGCGGCCCGACGGTGTAGATCAGGTCGAAGCGCTGGGCGCCCAGCGAGCGGACCGAGTCGGCGATGCGGCGGGCCACCGTCTCCGGGGACCCGACGTGCAGCGCCCCGTCGGAGACCTCGGCCTCGAACCGGGCGCGGTCCAGCGGCGGCCAGCCGCGCTGGGCGCCGATCCGGTCCATCTGCGCCTTGTACGGGGCGAAGAAGATCTCCTTCGCCTCCTCGTCGGTGTCGGCGACGAAGCCCGGCGAGTGCATGCCCACCGGCTTCGCCGCGTGCCCGAACTGCTCGACGGCGCGGTGGTAGAGGTCGACGTAGGGCGCGAACCGTCCGGCCGGGCCGCCGATGATGGCGAGCATCAGGCCCAGGTCGTGGCGGGCGGTGCGGACCACCGACTCCGGCGAGCCGCCGACGCCGACCCACACGGGCAGCCGGCGGCCGGTCGTCGGGAAGACCTCGACGCCGTCGAGCGCGGCGCGGGTGGCGCCCCGCCAGGTCACCGGCTTCTCGTCGAGGAGCTGCACGAACAGCTCCAGCTTCTCCTCGAACAGCTGCTCGTAGTCGTTCATGGAGTAGCCGAACAGCGGGAAGGACTCGGTGAACGAGCCGCGGCCCACGATGACCTCGGCGCGGCCGTCGGACAGCGCGTCGAGGGTGGCGAAGCGCTGGTACACCCGCACCGGGTCGTCCGAGCTGAGCACGGTGACGCCGGAGGACAGCCGGATCCGGGAGGTGCGGGTCGCGATCCCGGCGAGCACCGTCTCCGGGGTGGTGATGGCGTACTCGGGGCGGTGGTGCTCCCCCAGCGCGACGACGTCGACACCGGCCCCGTCGGCCAGCACCACCTCGTCGACGACCTGGCGGATGGCCTGCGGGTGCGACAGCGGCGTGCCGTCGTCGCCCACCGGCACGTCGCCGAAGGTGTCCATGCCGAACACGATGTCGCTCATCCGCTCCCCCAAATTGGTTGATTCTTCAACCATCATGCCACGTGCGGGGGCCGTGCGTGGACGGGGCCCGGAACGGGAAACCCGGGCACATGCGACGTACCGCGCCCGCGCTGCTGGCCCTGTTCCTGCTCGCCGGCTGTGGCACCGCCGCACCCACCGTCGACGTGGACGACCCGATGGGGACCGCGGGCGACGCGGTCGCCTCGATCGGCGCGATCGACATCCGCGACGCGGCCATCGCCCCCGCCGAGGACGTCGAGGGCGGGATCGCCCACCCCGCGGGCTCCGACGTCGCGCTGCGCTTCGTCGCGGTCAACAGCGGCGACGCCGCCGACCGGCTGGTCTCGGTGAGCTCCCCGCTGGCCGGGGACGTCGACGTCAGCGGCGAGCAGGCCCTGATCGGCGGCTCGACGCTGCTGGTGGGTGACACCGGGTCCGCCGTCCCCGCCGCCGCGGCGTCGGTCACCCGGGCCACGGTGACCCTCGACGGCCTGCGCCGGTCGCTGTCGGTCGGCCCGACCTACCCGGTCACCCTCACCTTCGAACGGGCCGGGTCGGTCACCCTCGAGCTCCCGGTCGACGACCCCGACCGCGGCTGAGTCCGCTCAGCGCTCGCGCGCCCCGAGGCGACGCAGGAGGTTGGCCGCGAACCGGTCCCCGGTCGCGTCCATCGTCGCCTTCATCGTGCGGGTCACCACCGGCGCCGCGAGCCGCGACAGCGGCATGTCCACGTCGACGGTCAGCGAGATCTCCAGGTGCGTCGCCGGCGAGCCGTCCGGCTCCGGGTCGGCGTCGCTCAGCGCGTAGTAGCCCTCCGCGCCCGCCCACTCGGTGACCCCGGTGGGCGGTGCGTGGGTGAACTCGATCCGCTTGCCCTCGACGAAGGTCATCCGCTCGGTGAACACCGGCTTGATGCCCACCCCGAGTACCGCGATACGCACCATGTGCCAGCGCCACAGCTCGTAGCCGTCGACGGCGGCCTCCCGCGCGGAGTCGGCGTCGATCCGGTTGAGCAGCGGCGTCAGCGTCGGCAGCGCAGCGGGGTCGGTCAGGACGCGCCAGACGTCGTCGCGCGACGCCGTCACGACGGCCTCCGACGCGGTGGTCGCGGAGAAGCGGGTCAGGACGCCCCGTCCCCACCCAGTGCCCCACCGGCGGCCGGGCTGTCGTCCCCGCCCGCCACGTCGGGCTCGGGCTCCTCGGTGCCGCGGTTCGCGGTCGGCAGCAGGTCGGCCAGCGCCGCGCCCTCGAGACGGCGGAAGGTCCGCCGCGGCCGGGTCCGGTCGAGCACCGCGACCTCGAGCGCCTCGGCGCCCAGGATCCGCGGCTGCGCGTTCGCGCCGTTGCCGGGCGACGCCGGGTCCGCGCCCGGAACCTGCAGCCCGCCCAGCGCGACCTCGATCGCCGCACCCAGCTCCAGGCCGTGGGAGTACGTCTCGGACAGCTTCTGCGAGATCGGCTCGGTCTGACCGCCCATGACGACGAACCGCGGCTCGTCGGTGATCGACCCGTCGTAGGTGATCCGGTAGAGCTGGTCCCCGGCGGCCTCGACGCCCACCTCGGCGACGCACAGCTCCACCTCGAACGGCTTCTGCTGCTCGACGAACGCGGTGCCCAGCGCCTGGGCGTAGGCGTTGGCCAGCATCCGGCCGGTCACGTCGCGCCGGTCGTAGGTGAACCCGCGGAAGTCGGCCATCCGGATCCCGCCGGTGCGCAGGTTCTCGAACTCGTTGTACCGGCCGACCGCGGCGAAACCGATCTTGTCGTAGATCTCGGAGACCTTGTGCAGCGCCGTCGACCGGTTCTCCGCGACGAACAGCACGCCACCGGCGTAGGTCAGCACGACCACGCTGCGGCCACGCGAGATGCCCTTGCGGGCCAGCTCGGAACGGTCGCGCAGCAGCTGGTCGACGGAGGAGTAGAACGGCATCGTCATGGGGAGGCGCTCCAGGCTCGTGCTTCGTGCGGGGAGGGGGTCAGCGGGAGGGACCGCCCGGGCGCTCCCGGCGCCCGGCGATCACCTGGTCGACGACGGCGGCGATCTCGGCGTCGTCGCGGCGCGCGGCGCCCTCGGCGGTGATGCCGACGACCACCGGGTAGATGCGACGCACGGTGTCCGGCCCACCGGTGGCGGTGTCGTCGTCCGCGGCGTCGTAGAGCGCCTCGACCGCGGTGCGCACCGCACCGTCGAGGTCCGCGGCCGGGTCGTGCAGCTTCTTCAGCGACGACTTCGCGAACACCGAGCCGGAACCGACGGCGTGGAAGCCGAGGTTCTCGTCGTATCGGCCGCCGGTGGGGTCGAAGGTGACGATCCGACCGGCCTGCGACGGGTCGGCGGCGTCGGTGTCGTAGCCCGCGAACAGCGGGACGACGACGAAGCCCTGCATCGCCGCACCCAGGTTCTGGCGGACCATGCCGGCGAGCTTGTTGGCCTTGCCGTCGAGCGAGAGCGGGACGCCCTCGAGCTTCTCGTAGTGCTCGAGGTCGACCGAGAACAGCCGGACCATCTCCAGCGCGATCCCCGCGGAGCCGGCGATGCCGACCGCGGAGTGGGTGTCGGTGACGAACACCTTCTCGATGTCGCGCTGGGCGATCACATTGCCCGCGGTCGCGCGCCGGTCACCGGCGATCACGACGCCGCCGGAGAACAGCAGCGCGACGATCGTGGTGCCGTGCGGGACGCCCAGGGCGTCGGCGGAGGTGCCGGGACCGGCTGTCCGGTCCAGGCCCGCGCCGGGGAGCAGGTGCGGGGCCGCGCCGCCGACGAAGTCGGAGAACGACTGCGACCCGGTCAGGAAGGTGCCGAGCTGACCCGTGTGGTGCCCGGGCACCAGCCCGGAGGTGACCGACGGCCGGAACTCCATCTCTCGGACGTGCCTTTCGTTCGAACTGCGTGCGCCGGTGGTCCCGCTCCCCCACGTCGGCGGGGTCTGCGGCCCTTCCGGCACGACCGGGCCCGCAGGTGCGGACCCGGCCGGGACGGTACTGCTGGTGCCGGGGTGCGGCGCGGTGAACGGCCCCGTGGGGCTCACTCACCGCCCTTCTGCACGTAGGACCGCACGAAGTCCTCCGCGTTCTCCTCCAGCACGTCGTCGATCTCGTCGAGGATGGTGTCGACGTCCTCACCGAGCTTCTCGCGGCGCTCCTGACCGGATCCGGACGCGTTCTCCCCGGACTCGTCGTCTCCGTCGCCGCCACCCTGGCGCTTGGTCTGCTCCTGGGACATGACGCCTCCTCCTCGCAGAGTTGCCTGCAGGTTCACCCTACCCACCGGGGGCGACAAAATCGCCTGTTGCGCAGCGGCGTGTGATCCGCTCCCCCCGGCGGGCGGGCTCAGGAGGCGGTGAGCTTGTCGACCAGCTCCTCGGCCGTCGACACCGCCTCGAACAGCTCCCCCACGTGCTTGCGGGTGCCGCGCAGCGGCTCCAGCGTCGGGATCCGGACCAGCGACTCACGCCCCAGGTCGAAGATCACCGAGTCCCACGACGCGGCGGCGAC
Source organism: Pseudonocardia tropica (assembly GCF_040105315.1). Lineage (NCBI taxonomy): Bacteria > Bacillati > Actinomycetota > Actinomycetes > Pseudonocardiales > Pseudonocardiaceae > Pseudonocardia > Pseudonocardia tropica. The sequence continues at coordinate 221,962 of NZ_JBEDNP010000002.1, read as the reverse complement.
CTCGACCGGGAACCGGCCCATGCAGGTGCCGCGGAAGTAGGCGCGGGTGTCCTCGGGCGGCTCGGTCGTCGCGGCGGCGACCTGCTCCTCGGTGACCAGCCGGCGCATCGACCCGCGGGTGACGAGCCGGTTGTACAGGCCCTTGGCCAGCCGCACGTCGGAGTACTGCAGGTCGACCATCCCGAGCCGGCCCGACGCCCAGGTCAGTCCGTCGCGCTCGCGGTAGGCCTCGAGCAGCTTGAGCTTGGCGGTCCAGTCGAGCCGGTCGGCGGTCAGCATCGGGTCGCGCTCCAGGTCGACCAGCACCGACTCCCACTCCTCGACGACCTCGCGGGTGTCGGGGTCCCACTCCGCACGGCGCGGGGAGACGGTCTGCTCCATGTGCTCGACCGCGCGGGCCAGGTACTCCTGCTGGATCTGCAACGCGGTGAGGTGACGGCCGTCGGCCAGCGGGACGGTCCGCTGCAGCGTCGGGTCGTGGCTGATCCGCGAGACCGACTTCACCGGCTCGGCAAGGCGCAGGTCCTCGAACGAGCGCCCCTTCTCGATCATGTCGAGGACCAGGGCGGTGGTGCCGACCTTGAGCAGCGTCGAGATCTCGGACAGGTTCGCGTCGCCGATGATGACGTGCAGGCGGCGGTACTTGTCGGCGTCGGCATGCGGCTCGTCGCGGGTGTTGATGATGCCGCGCTTGAGCGTGGTCTCCAGGCCGACCTCGACCTCGACGTAGTCCGAGCGCTGGGCGATCTGGTAGCCGGCCTCGTCGCCCTGCTGGCCGAGGCCGACCCGGCCGGCGCCGCAGACGACCTGGCGGGTCACGAAGAACGGGGTGAGACCGGTGACGATCGACGGGAACGTCGTCGTACGGGCCATCAGGTAGTTCTCGTGGGAGCCGTAGCTGGCGCCCTTGCCGTCGACGTTGTTCTTGTACAGCTGCATCCGCGGCGCGCCCGGCACGGTGGCCGCACGGTTCGCCGCCTGCAGCATGATCCGCTCGCCGGCCTTGTCCCAGGTCACGATGTCGCGCGGGGACAGGACCTCGGGTGTGGAGTACTCCGGGTGGGCGTGGTCGACGTAGAACCGGGCGCCGTTGGTGAGGATGACGTTCGCCGCACCGAGGTCGTCGAGGTCGGTGTCGAGCTGCGGCGCCAGCGACGGCGCCGACAGGTCGAACCCCCGGGCGTCGCGCAGCGGCGACTCCACCTCGTAGTCCCAGCGCGCCCGGCGGTTGCGGGGCACGTCCGCCGCGGCGGCGTAGGCCAGCACCACCTGCGTCGAGGTGACGACGGGGTTCGCGGTGGGGTCACCCGGCACGGCGATGCCGTACTCCACCTCGGTGCCCATGATCCGGCGGGCCGTCACGACCGGCCCCCTGCGCGAGAGTGCATTGCACGAGACTAACCGTCCGCGCCCCCACCCGGGGCGCACCGCGGCCCGGCGGGATCATCGTGGCGTGACCGATCCCGCACGTGAGCGCCTGACCGTCTTCGACGCCGGGGGCACGCCCACCGGCGTCGCCGAGCGCGGCGAGGTCTACGCACGCTCGCTGTGGCACGCCACGACGGCGGTCCTGCTCCGCTCCGCCGACGGCACGCGGGCCTACGTGCACCGGCGCACCGACACCAAGCTGGTCATGGCCGGGATGTGGGACTGCCTCGCCGGTGGGGTCCTCGACGAGGGCGAGACCCCCGACGCGGGCGCCGCCCGCGAGCTGGGCGAGGAGCTCGGCGTCACCGGCGTGCCGCTGGAGAAGCTGGCCGTGGTCCCCTTCGACGCCGCGGCGCTGGGCGTCGACACCGGGCCCGGCACCGGCCCGAACGGGCTGCGGGCCCACGTGCACGTCTACCGCGCCTTCTCCGACGGCCCGGTGACCCACCAGCCCTCGGAGGTGGCCGAGGGCGGCTGGTGGACCCTCGACGAGCTGACGGCCCGGATCGGCGCGCCGGACCGGCCCTGGGTCCCCGACGGCCTGTACGTCACCCGCCTGCTGCTGGCCGACCTCGTCCGTTAAGGTCCTCGGGCCAGCGCGTTTACCAGTGGGTAACATATGTCACCCACACCGGTACCCGACCCGGTCGACACCGGGCGGGTCGCGCGACGCCACCCCGGGAAGGGCCCAGCGTGGGGCCTCCCCGACGGACCACCACGCCCACCACGCGACAGTTCCAGGAGTCACCCATGGTCAGCATCTCGGTCTCGGCCCGTTCCCTCGCCGCCGCCAGGCTGATCGATCCCGACGTCAACACCGCCGCCGTGCAGGCCGCGGTGGAGGCGGCGCTGGCCGCCGAGCGCCACGAGCAGCGCGCCGCCGCGGGCTCCACCACGCGTCGCGAGCACACCGCCCGCCGCGAGCCGGACTCCCGGAGCTCCTGACCCCCGCCACGACGACGGGCCCGCACCCCGGGTGGGATGCGGGCCCGTCGCGGCCGCGATCAGAAGTTGATCATGTGGCCGGCCAGGCCGTGGATCGCCTCCTGCAGGCACTCCGACAGGGTCGGGTGCGCGTGCACGTTGCGCGCCATCTCGTGGACGGTCAGGTCCCACTTCTGGGCCAGGGTGAGTTCGGGCAGCAGCTCGGTCGCCTCCGCGCCGATGATGTGCCCGCCCAGCAGCTCGCCGTAGGTGTCGTCGGCGATCAGCTTGACGAAGCCGGCGGGCTCGGCCATGCCGTGCGCCTTGCCGTTCGCGGTGAACGGGAAGGTCGCGGTGTTGACCTTCCAGCCGCGCTCGTCGGCCAGCTCGCGGGCCTCGGCCTCGGTGTAGCCGAACGACGCGACCTGCGGGTTGCAGAAGGTCGCGCGCGGCATCATCTTGTAGTTCAGCTCCTGGGTCTCGGCGCCCGCCAGGGTCTCGGCGGCGACGATGCCCTGCGCCTCGGCGACGTGGGCGAGCATGAGCTTCGCGGTGACGTCACCGATCGCGTAGACGTGCTCCACGCTGGTGCGCATGTAGTCGTCGATCTCGATGGCGCCGCGCTCGGTGAGGTTCACATCGAGCTTGTCCAGGCCGTAGCCGTCGACCCGCGGCGCGAAGCCGATCGCCTGCACGACCTTGTCCGCACGCAGCTCCTCGCTGCCCTTGGACGACGAGACCGAGACGGTGACGCCCTTGCCGTCGTCGGTGATGGACTCGACCTTGGTCGAGGTCCGCACCGTGACGCCGAGCTTCTTGTAGGCCTTCGCCAGCTCCTTGGACACGTCCGCGTCCTCGAGCGGGAGCAGGCGGTCGAGGTACTCGACGATGGTGACGTCGACGCCGTAGTTGGCCAGCACGAACGCGAACTCGACGCCGATCGCACCGGCGCCGGCGATGATCACGCTCTCCGGCAGCTCGCGGGTGAGGATCTGCTCCTCGTAGGTCACGACGCGGTCGGACAGCTCGGTGCCCGGCAGCAGCTTGACCGTGGATCCCGCGGCGATGATCACGTCGTCGTAGGTGACGGTCTCGTTGCCGCCCTTCGACAGCTCGACCTCGATCTCGCCCGGCTCGGTGAACCGGCCGAACCCGTCGAACTCGGTGATCTTGTTCTTCTTCATCAGGAAGTGCACGCCCTTGACGCGCCCGTCCGCGACCGAACGGCTGCGGTCGAAGGCGGCGCCGAAGTCGAGCGACACCTCACCGGACAGACCGAAGGTCTTCTGCTCCTTGGTGACGATGTGGGCGATCTCGGCGTTGCGCAGCAGCGCCTTGGAGGGGATGCAGCCCACGTTGAGACAGACACCGCCCCAGTACTTCTCCTCGATCACCGCCACACTGCGGCCGAGCTGGGCAGCACGGATGGCCGCCACGTATCCACCGGGTCCGGCTCCGAGTACGACGACGTCGAAATGAGGCATGTGCCCAGCCTAGGACGCCTGGGCCGGGTCCGGGCCGTCCGGTCCCGAGTCCCCGGTCACCGGCCACTGCCCGCTCCCGGACAGATGCGCCACGACCGCCTCGCACGCCTCACGCAGCCCCGCCTGCTGGGCCGGGGTCAGGCCGTCGAACACCGCCTCGCGCACGCTCTCGACGTGGTCCGGCGCCGCCGCGGCCAGCACCTCGAACCCGCGGTCGGTGAGCCGGGCGAGCTGACCCCTCCGATCGGTGGGGCACGACCGCCGCTCGACCCAGCCGGCCTCCTCCATCCGGGCCACCGCGTGCGAGACCCGGCTGCGCGAGGACAGCGCGCAGTCGGCCAGTGCACTCATCCGCAGCGTGCGCTCGGGGGCCTCGGAGAGCCGGACCAGGATCTCGTAGTACGCCTGGGGCATCCCGGCCCCGGACTGCAGCCGTCGCTCGACCTTGTCCGACACCAGCCGCTGCGCGGCGAGGAACGCCCGCCACGTCCGCTGTTCCTCGTCGTCGAGCCAGCGCGTGTGACCCACAGCACCCTCCGAAACATTTGAGCGTCGCCCTCGTTATCCTTAGTATCGCTCTCAACAAGTGAAAGTTCAACCATCTCGCGAGGAGACACCATGACCACCGCCACCACGATCCCCGGTTACGTCGTCGGCACCTGGGACATCGACGCGGCGCACTCCGACGTCTCGTTCTCCGTCCGTCACATGATGGTCAGCAAGGTCCGCGGGCGCTTCACCGGCGTCGCGGGCGAGCTCGTCACCGCGGAGAGGTTCGAGGACTCCTCCGTCACCGCGACCGTCGACGCCACCTCCCTCACCACCGGCCAGGACCAGCGCGACGGCCACATCCGCTCCGCCGACTTCTTCGACGTCGAGAAGTACCCGGAGTGGACCTTCCGGTCCACCGGCATCGCCGCGAAGGGTGACGACCACGTCCTCACCGGCGACCTCACGATCAAGGGCGTGACCAAGCCGGTCGAGTTCGACCTCGAGCTCAACGGCTTCGGCCCGGACGCGTGGGGCGGCACCCGCTCCGGCTTCACCGCCACGACCACCATCAAGCGCTCGGAGTTCGGTGTCGACATCGAGCTGCCGATGGACGGCGGCGGCGTCGTCGTCAGCGAGAAGGTGAACGTGCAGCTGGAGATCGAGGCGGTCCTGCGCGCCTCCTGACCCCGCGCACGCGGCCACGGCCCCGGACCGGCGACGCCCGGTACCGGGGCCGTCCCGCGTCCGTAGGCTGTCGCGGTGCGCAGCTACGCCGAGACGCCCCCCGCCGGGCCGCTGCGCGCGGTCGTCGAGGTGGCCTGGCGGGCGCACGCCGGTACCGCGCCGCACACCCAGCGGGTGCTCCCCGACGGCTGCATGGACCTGCTCCTGGCCGGTGACGACGTGCTCGTCGCGGGCCCCGACACCACGGCGCACCTCGCCGGCTCGCCCGCGGGCGGGGTGGCCACCGGCCTGCGCTTCCGCCCCGGCGCCCTCCCGGCCCTGCTGGGCGTCCCGGCCGACGCGCTGCGCGACCGCCGGGTCCCGCTCTCCGACGTGCTCGACCCCGGTCGGCGCCGGCTGCTCCGTTCCGCCCCGTCCGGCAGCGGCGACGGCACCGGTGACGCCGCGTGGCTCGCCCGGCTGGCCCTCGCCCTGCACGCGGCGGCGGGGGACGACCGGACGACCGCCCCGCTCCCCCACCCCGCGCTGCGCGCCCTGGCCGGGGGCATGGCCGCCGCGGAGCTGGCCGACCGGCTCGGCGTCACCGGACGCACCCTGCACCGGCGCTGCGTCGCCACGCTCGGGTACGGACCGGCCGTCGCACGGCGGGTGCTGCGCTTCCGCGCCGCGGCCGCGCTGCTGTACGACGGGCTCGCCCCGGCCGCGGTCGCCGCCCGGACCGGCTACGCCGACCAGCCGCACCTGTCCCGCGAGGTCCGCGCCCTCGCCGGTGTGTCACCGGCCTCGCTCGCACCTCGCACGGGTTCCCCCGACCTCGCAGCCGCTGCAGGGTCTGCGAGGTCGGGGGAAGGTGTGCGGGGTCAGGTCCAGGCGAACAGGTCCAGCGACGAGCCGTCGGGGTCGGCGACGGTGGCGTAGCGCTGCCCCCACGGCGCGTCGAACGGGTCCAGCACCGAGGTGTGCCCGACCGCGGTGACCCGGCGCCAGGCGTCGTCGACCGCCTCCGCGGTGGGCAGCCGGAACGCCAGCCCGACCCGGCCGTGGCCGTCCGGGGCGACGCCCGGGTGGAAGCCCTCCACCATCGACTGCAGGTCCAGGGCCAGACGCAGGCCGCCGCGCAGCGTGGTCTCCACGTGCGCCTCGGCCTCGGAGCCCTCGGGGAACTCCAGCCCCAGCAGGCGGTAGAAGGCCAGCGAACGGGTCATGTCGGTGACCACGATGCCGATCATGTCGAGCTCGGCGCCGATCGAGGTGTCCATGCCCACGACGCTAGGCCGCGGGCGGCCCGGCGTCGTGAACGGATCGGACAGGGGTCAGCGCTTGCCGCGGAAGCGGCGCAGCACGTCCTGCGCCCGCTGCCGGTTGCGCGGGTCGCTCGCCATGCGCTTGGCCTGGTCGCCGTAGCGACGTCCCTGCGGGCTCTTCAGGAATGCGCTGATGCGCCCGATGATGCTCGCCATGACGACCTCCGTGGTGGCGGGCCGCGGCACGGACGTGCACGGCTCCGTACCCAGGATGCCCGTTTCGTCCCGAGATCATTCCATCGGGTCGCCGTACACACGACGGGCCCCGCCGCGGGATGCGGCGGGGCCCGTCGGGCGTGAAGCGTGTCTACAGGTACTGGCCGGTGTTCGACGCGGTGTCGATCGCGCGGCCGGTGGCGTCGTTCTTGCCGGTGACCAGGGTGCGGATGTAGACGATCCGCTCCCCCTTCTTGCCCGAGATCCGCGCCCAGTCGTCGGGGTTGGTCGTGTTCGGGAGGTCCTCGTTCTCGGCGAACTCGTCGACGATCGCGTCGAGCAGGTGCTGGACCCGCAGGCCCGGCTGACCGGACTCGAGCACCGCCTTGATCGCGGACTTCTTACCCCGGTCCACGATGTTCTGGATCATCGCGCCGGAGTTGAAGTCCTTGAAGTAGAGCGTCTCCTTGTCACCGTTGGCGTAGGTGACCTCCAGGAACCGGTTCTCCTCGGACTCGTCGTACATCCGCTCGGTGATCCGCTGGATCATCGCGGTGGTGCACGCCGTGCGGTCGCCGCCGAACTCGGCCAGGTCGTCCTCGTGGATGGGCAGGGTGTCGGTGATGTACTTGGAGAAGATGTCGATCGCGCCCTCGGCGTCCGGGCGCTCGATCTTGATCTTCACGTCGAGCCGGCCCGGCCGCAGGATCGCCGGGTCGATCATGTCCTCTCGGTTCGACGCACCGATGACGATCACGTTCTCCAGGCCCTCGACGCCGTCGATCTCGGCGAGGAGCTGGGGGACGATCGTCGTCTCCACGTCGGAGGACACACCCGAGCCACGGGTCCGGAAGATCGAGTCCATCTCGTCGAAGAACACGATCACCGGGGTGCCGGCGCTCGCCTTCTCCCGCGCGCGCTGGAAGATCAGCCGGATGTGCCGCTCGGTCTCGCCGACGAACTTGTTGAGCAGCTCGGGGCCCTTGATGTTGAGGAAGAACGCGCGCCCCTCGTCCGGGTCGTCGCCCCGCTGCCGGGCGATCTTCTTCGCCAGCGAGTTCGCGACGGCCTTCGCGATGAGCGTCTTCCCGCAGCCGGGCGGCCCGTAGAGCAGCACACCCTTGGGCGGGCGCAGCTCGTACTGGGTGAACAGCTCGGTGTGCAGGAACGGCAGCTCGACCGCGTCCTGGATCTGCTCGATCTGCCGGGACAGGCCACCGATGTCGGAGTAGGCGATGTCCGGGACCTCCTCGAGCACGAGGTCCTCGACCTCGGCCTTGGCGACCCGCTCGTAGGCGTAGCCCGCCCGCGAGTCGACCATGACCGAGTCGCCGGACTTGAGCGGGCTGGTGCCCTCCTCCTGTCCGAGCTCGAACAGCGGCGCCGCCAGCCAGACGACCCGCTCCTCGTCGGAGTGGCCGACGACCAGGCCGCGACCGGCCGAGCCGTCCGCACCCGGACGGGAGATGATCTCCCGCAGCGAGTAGAGGTCCCCGACCTGCTCGAAGCCCATGGCCTCGACCACGGTGAGTGCCTCGTTGAGCCGGACGGACTGGCCGCTGCGCAGCGTCTCGCCCTCGACCGCCGGGGACACGGGCACCCGCATCCGGCGGCCGGAGGTGAAGACGTCGACCGTGTCGTCGTCGTACCGGCCGAGGAAGACCCCGTAGCCGGACGGCGGCTGCGCGAGCCGGTCCACCTCCTCGCGGAGCGCGACCAGCTGGCCGCGTGCCTCCTTGAGGGTCTCGGTCAACTTCTCGTTCCGAGCGTTGAGCGCGGAGAGCCGGCTCGCGGTCTCGGCGAGACGCTGTTCCAGCACTCGGGCGTGCCGGGGCGACTCGGTCAGCCGTTGACGCAGCGTGGAGATCTCGTGCTCGAGGTGACGGATGTGCTCGGCGGCCTCAGCGGGGCTGAGGTCGCGGTCAGACTGGAAACCCTGGTTGCCGGGACCGTCGTCGTAGGGGTGGTTCACGGCAGCCTCCCTCCGTGTTCCGTCTCACCACGGTACCCGTGACGGGTGACCGCGACGGTGCGTCGAACCGGTGATCCGGGCCTCAGCCGGTCGGCACCATGTGGTCACTCTGCGGCTTCACGGGCGTCACCGCCACGTCCACACGGAGGGTAGTTCGTAACGTTCTCGTTCCGCGCTCGGGCGCGTCCCGGTCGTGATCCGGTCGAAACCGGACGGAATGCCCAGGTCAGCGGCCGGTCGGCCGCCGCTGCTGGCGGGGCGGTGTGACGCCGTCGGCGAGCCGCCGGGTGGTCAGCAGGAAGGCCGTGTGGGCGATCATCCGATGCTCCGGACGGACGGCCAGACCCACCACGTGCCAGGGGCGGACCATCGCCTCCCAGGACTCGGGCTCGGTCCAGCACTGCATCTCGCGCAGCGCCTCGGTGAGCACCGACAGCTGGGTGGTGGTCGCGACGTAGCCGACGAGGATCCCGCCCGGGACCAGGCAGTCGCGGACGGTGTCGAGCACGTCCCACGGCGACAGCATGTCCAGCACGACCCGGTCGACCTCGCCGCGGTGCTGCCTGACGTCACCGACGGTCAGCTCCCAGTGCGGGGGCCGGTGGCCGAAGAAGGTCTCGACGTTGGTGACCGCGTGCGGGGCGTGGTCGTCGCGGACCTCGTAGGAGATCACCGTGCCGGTCGGCCCGACGGCCTGCAGCAGCGAGCAGGTCAGCGCGCCGGATCCGGCGCCGGCCTCCAGCACCCGCGCGCCGGGGAACACGTCGCCCCACATGAGGATCTGCGCGGAGTCCTTGGGGTAGATCACCTGGGCGCCGCGCGGCATCGACAGCACGTAGTCGGCCAGGCGGGGGCGCAGGGTCAGGTACGGCGTGTTCGCCGCCGAGTGCACGAGCCCGCCCTCGGGCGAGCCGATGATGTCGTCGTGGTCGATCTGGCCGCGGTGGGTGTGGTAGGACCCGCCGGCCTGCAGGACGACGGTGTAGCGGCGCCCCTTGGGATCGGTGAGCTGCACCCGGTCGCCCTCGCGGAACGGCCCGCCGCGGCGCGGGGGCACCCAGGTGGCCGGCTCGGGCTCGGCCGCCCCGGTGTCGGCCGCCCGGGTGTCGGTGGACCCGGTGTCGGTGGACCCGGTGTCGGTGGACCCGGTGTCGGTGGACCCGGTGTCGGTGGACCCGGTGTCGGCAGGCTGGTGGGCGGAGGGGTCGGTGTCGACGAGCTCCGCGTCGACGGGCTCCTCTGCCTGCGGGGTGTCGAGGGGCGCGGACTCGGTCGGCGCGTCGGGCGTCGGGGCGTCGTGCACGGGCGACGACGCTATCCGCGCGCACCCCCGGCCCCGACGCCGGGGCACGTGGCTCCCCCGGGGCGCCCGGAACCGTCGGGGGTCGCGGCTAGCCTGCCGCCATGACCGCAGCCCCCGCCGACGAGCCCGGCCCGGCCCCGGCCGCACCGGGCCCCGCGGTCATCCCCCCGCCCGTCGCGGCACCGCCGCGGCCGCCCGCGCTGTCGCCGTCGCGGGCGGCGGACTTCCGCCGCTGCCCGCTGCTCTACCGGTTCCGCGCGGTCGACCGGCTGCCCGAGCCGCCGTCGCGGGCGCAGGTCCGCGGCACCCTGGTGCACGCCGTGCTGGAGCAGCTGTTCGCCCGGGACCCGGCGGACCGCACCCCCGGGGCCGCCCGGGAGCTGCTCGGCCCCTGCTGGGACGACCTCGCCGCAGCCGAGCCCGCCGTGGCCGCGCTGTTCACCGGCCCGGAGGACCCGCAGCTCGCGCTCTGGCTGGACTCGGCGTCGGCGCTGCTCGACCGCTACTTCGCGCTGGAGGACCCGGCCGGCGTCACCGCGACGGCGGTGGAGGCCCGCATCGAGGCGACCCTGCCCGGCGCCGGCGGAGCGGCACCGGTCCCGCTGCGCGGCATCCTGGACCGGCTCGACGACGGCCCCGACGGGCTGCGGGTGGTCGATTACAAGACCGGCGCGACGCCCGGCGAGGGCTACGAGTCCGGCGTGCTGTTCCAGCTCAAGTTCTACGCACTGGCCGTCCTGCTGACCCACGGCCGTGTCCCCGACGAGCTGCGCCTGCTCTACCTGGCCGACGGCACCGCCCTGACCTACCGGCCCGATGCCGAGGAGCTCACCCGCTTCGGGCGCCTGCTCGGGGCGGTGTGGACCGCCATCCGGCTCGCCGCCCCCACCGGGGACTTCCGGCCCCGCACCGGCCCGGCCTGCCGGACCTGCGACCACAAGGCCCACTGCCCCGCCTGGGGCGGCACTCCCCCGCCGTACCCCGGCTGGCCGGGCGGCGCGGCATGATCGACGGGTGAGCGCACCGCCCCCGATCCCGCCCGGCCCGTTCTACCTGCCCCGCGGCGAGCACACCGCCGACGGCGTCACCCACGCCGCGTTCGAGGCGACGCCGTCGACGACCGGCCCGTGGTTCGCCGACGCCCAGCACATGGGCCCGCCCTCGGCGCTGCTGGTCCGCGCCCTCGAACGGCTGCCCGAGTCCCGCCCCGGCGGCGCCGAGGCCGGGTGGCGGATCGCCCGCGTCACCGTCGAGGTGCTCGGAGCGGTGCCCGCCGGGCCGGTCACGGTCACCGCGGGCGTCGAGCGGCCCGGGCGGACGATCGAGCTGCTGTCGGCGACGATGCGCGCCGGTGACCGGGACGTGCTCCGGGCCCGGGCCTGGCGGCTCGCCGCGTCCGACACCGCCGTCGTCGCGCAGGGGCAGGCCGCCGCGCTGCCCGGGCGGGACGCCGCCGTCGTGCGCACCGAGCGGCCGGACGGCTGGCTGCCCGGGTTCCTCGACGCGATCGAGTGGGCCTGGCTCGACGCCGGCCGCCTCGGCGACGAGGGCCCGGGGCGCGGCTGGATCCGGATGCGGGTCCCGCTCGTCGAGGGCGAGGAGCCGAGCCCGGCGCAGCGGCTGATGGTCGCCGCGGACTGTGCGAACGGGCTCGCGGCGCCGCTGGACGTGACGCGCTGGCTGTTCGTCAACACCGAGCTGACGGTGCACCTGCACCGGGCCCCGGCCGGCGAGTGGATCGGGGTGGACGCGGCGACGGTGATCGGCCCGGACGGGCTCGGCACCTGCTCGGCCACCCTGTTCGACGACGACGGGCACACCGGCCGGATCGCCCAGGCGCTGACCGTCCGGGCCCGCTAGGACTCCCGCAGCACGACGGCGGCCCGCCACCGGAGTCACCGGGGGCGGGCCGCTGTGGGGGGAACGGACGTCGGACGGGGTGGGCTCAGTGGCCGTGGCCGTTGACCGTCATCGCGCGGCAGGACCGGATCTCCGAGGTGAGGATCGCGGTGGCCCCGATGTCGGCCAGCTTGTCCATCACGCGGTTGGTGTCCTTGGTGCGCACCATCGTGCGGACCGCGACCCAGCCCTTCTTCGACAGCGGCGAGACCGTCGGCGCCTGCAGGCCCGGCGCGACCTTCTCCACGGCCTCCAGCAGCCCCTCCGGGCAGTCGAAGTCCATCATCAGGTACTCGCGGGCCACGACGACGCCCTGCAGCCGGTCGGCGAAGACCTTCTTCAGGCGGGTGGTCTCGGCGTCCTCGGCGCGGTCGTGGCGCTTCTCCCGCTCGATGAGCGTGGCCTGCGAGGTGGCGATGGCCTCGCCGATGATCTGCAGACCGTGCTGGCGCAGCGTGCGCCCGGAGGACACGACGTCGGCGATCGCGTCGGCCAGGCCCAGCTGGATGGAGATCTCGACCGCACCGTCGAGCTTCACGATCTCGGCGCCGATCCGCTTGCCGGACAGGTACGAGCGGACCAGGCGGGGGTAGGAGGTCGCGATCTTGCGGCCGTCGAGGTTCTCGATCTTCCAGTCGGCGTCGGCCGGGGCCGCGAAGTGGAACCGCGACTTGCCGAAGCCGAGCGGGATGATCTCCTGGGTCTGGCTGCCCGACTCCTCCATGAGGTCGAAGCCGGTGACGCCCAGGTGCAGGTCACCCTTGCCGACGTAGGTCGCGATGTCCTTGGGCCGCAGGTAGAAGAACTCGATCTCGTTCTCGTCGTCGACCACGCTGAGGTCGCGCGAGTCGGTCCGCTGGCGGTACCCCGCCTCGCGCATCATCGTCGCGGCGGGCTCGGCCAGGGTGCCCTTGTTCGGCAGTGCCACGCGGAGCATTTCCGCTCTCCTGACGGTCGTCGTCGGTGGTGGTGGTGTCGGTGGGTCGGGTCGACCTACAGATGCTTGTACACGTCCTCGAGGGTGAGCCCCCGCTGGAGCATGATCACCTGCAGCCGGTACAGCAGCTGCGAGATCTCCTCCGCGAGCTCGTCGTCGCCCTGGTACTCGGCGGCGATCCAGACCTCACCGGCCTCCTCGAGCACCTTCTTGCCCTGGGCGTGCACCCCGGCGTCCAGCGCGGCGACGGTCCCCGAACCGGCCGGCCGCTCCTGGGCCTTGGCCTGCAGCTCGGCGAACAAGTCGTCGAATGTCTTCACGGGTACCAGTGTGAACGGTGACCCGGGCCGCACGCCGGGCGCATCCGGGGCGGAAAGCCGTGTGGGCGACGGACCGCGCCGGATGGTTCACCCGGAGTGAGCAAGATCGGGTCGGGGTGCCGCTCGTCGCCGCGAACGGCCCGCTCACACCGGCCGCTGGGCCGTTCAGCGGGCCCGGACCTCCGCGAGGACCGCCCCGAGCTCGGCCGGACCGATCCCGGCGAGGGTCTCGCGCAGCACCCGGCGCGGACCGGCGGGCACGTCGAGCTCGCAGGGCACCACCAGCACCGCGCAGCCGGCCCGCTCGGCCGACAGTGCACCCGTCGGCGAGTCCTCCACCGCGACGCAGTCGCCCGGGTCGGCCCCGAGCAGCTGGGCGCCGCGCCGGTAGGGCTCGGGCTGCGGCTTGGGCTCGCGCACCTCGTCGCCGGGCACGACGGCGGTGAAGTGCTCCCGGCCCAGGGTCTCCAGCGCCCGCTCCACCAGCACCCGGATGGTGTTGGTGACGAGCACGGCCGGGATGCCCGCCTCGCGCAGGGCGCCGAGCAGCTCCCGGGCACCGGGACGCCACGGCACGCCGTGGGAGAACAGCTCCCCGGCCCGGTCGTAGAGCCACTCGCCGGTCTCGCGATACTCGTCGGCGGGGATCGTGTCCGGGTCGCGTCCGGCCTCGCGGAAGCAGATCCGCAGCGACGAGTCCAGCGAGCCGCCGACGGACTCCAGCCGGGCCTCGAGGCTCAGCTCCGGAGCACCGAGGTGCTTCATGAGGTCGTTGAGTGCGACCTCCCACACCTTCTCCGAGTCGATCAGCGTGCCGTCCATGTCCAGCAGGACGCCCGCGGGCCGGGTCGTCGTCGGCTCAGGCATCGGGGGTGTACCCCAGGTTCGGGCGCAGCCACTTCTCGACGACGGCGACCTCCACGCCGAGCCGGCCGGCGTAGTCGACGACCTGGTCGAGCCCGATCCGGCCGACGGTGAAGTACCGCGACTCCGGGTGGGCGAACATCATGCCGCTGACCGCGGCCGCCGGGGTCATGGCGAAGGACTCGGTGAGCCCCACGCCGGTCTCCTCGGCACCCAGCAGGTCGAACAGCGGCCGCTTGAGCGTGTGGTCCGGGCAGGCCGGGTAGCCGAACGCGGGCCGGATGCCCCGGAACCGCTCGGCGTGCAGGTCCTCGACGGGCTGGTTCGCGTCGGGCTCGAACCACTCGCGGCGGGCCTGCCGGTGGGCGTACTCGGCGAAGGCCTCGGCGAGGCGGTCGGCCAGGGCCTTCACCATGATCGCCTTGTAGTCGTCGAGCGCGGTCTCGAACTCGGCCGCCATGTCCTCGGCGCCGTGGATGGACACCGCGAACGCGCCGAGGTGGTCCCCGCCGGGCGCCACGTAGTCGACGAGGCTGCGGTTGGCCCGCCCCTGCGGCTTGACCGTCTGCTGGCGCAGCATCGGCAGCCGCACGTCACCGCCGTCGGGCGAGAGCACGACGTCCTCGCCCTCGGCGCGGGCGGGCCAGAAGCCGTAGACGCCGCGAGCGGTGAACCGGTTCTCGGCGATGATCTGGTCGAGCATCGCGTTGGCGTCGTCGTAGAGCTCCTTGGCGACCGGCGAGTTCAGGATCTGCGGGAACTTGCCCTTCAGCTCCCACGCCAGGAACAGGAACTGCCAGTCGATCAGCTCGCGGAGCTCGGCGATCGTCGGCTCGCACGGCCGGACCCCGGTGAACTCCGGGACGGGCAGCTCGCCGAACTCGACGACCTCCCGGTTGGCGACGGCGTCGGCGAAGGGCAGCAGCGGCTTGGCCTGCCGCCCCTCGTGCTGCTCGCGCAGCCGCTGCTGGTCGGCGTCGTTGCGCCGGGACAGGGCCTCGGCGCGGTCGTCGTCGAGCAGGTCGGACACGACCCCGACGACCCGGGAGGCGTCGATGACGTGCAGGACGTCGCCCTGGTACTGCTGGGCGATCTTCACCGCGGTGTGCTGGCGGGAGGTCGTGGCGCCGCCGATGAGCAGTGGCAGCTTCAGGCCGCGCCGCTCCATCTCGGTGGCCACGTTCACCATCTCGTCGAGCGAGGGGGTGATCAGACCGGACAGCCCGACGACGTCGGCGCCCTCGGCGACGGCGGTGTCGAGGATGGTCTGCGCGGGCACCATGACGCCGAGGTCGATGACCTCGTAGCTGTTGCAGCCCAGCACGACGCCGACGATGTTCTTGCCGATGTCGTGCACGTCGCCCTTGACCGTGGCCATGACGACCTTGCCGTGGCCGCGGGCGTCGATCTCGCCGCGGGCCTTGGCCTCCTCCTTCTCCTTCTCCATGAAGGGCTCGAGGTAGGCGACGGCGCGCTTCATCACGCGGGCGGACTTCACGACCTGGGGCAGGAACATCTTGCCGTCGCCGAACAGGTCGCCGACGACCTTCATGCCGTCCATCAGCGGGCCCTCGATGACGTCGAGCGGCCGGGCGGCCTGTGCGCGGGCCTCCTCGGTGTCGGCCTCGACGAAGTCGACGATGCCGTGCACGAGCGCGTGCGACAGGCGGGCGCGGACGTCGTTCTCCCGCCAGGTCAGGTCGACCTTGCGCCGGGTGCCCTCGCCCTTGAACCGGTCCGCGTTCTCCACGAGCCGGTCGGTGGCGTCGGGGCGGCGGTTGAACAGGACGTCCTCGACCATCTCGAGCAGGTCGGCCGGGATGTCCTGGTAGACCGCGAGCTGGCCGGCGTTG
Source organism: Pseudonocardia tropica (assembly GCF_040105315.1). Classification (NCBI taxonomy): domain Bacteria; kingdom Bacillati; phylum Actinomycetota; class Actinomycetes; order Pseudonocardiales; family Pseudonocardiaceae; genus Pseudonocardia; species Pseudonocardia tropica. The sequence goes on along the minus strand of NZ_JBEDNP010000002.1, from coordinate 206,342 downwards.
ACGATGCCCATGTCCAGGCCGGCCTTGATGGCGTGGAACAGGAAGGCCGAGTCCATGGCCTCGCGGACGACGTTGTTGCCGCGGAAGGCGAAGGACAGGTTCGAGACGCCACCGGAGATGTGGGCGCCGGGGCAGCGCTCCTTGATCCGGGGGCAGGCCTCGATGAAGTCCTTCGCGTAGTCGTTGTGCTCCTCCATGCCGGTGGCGATGGCGAGGATGTTCGGATCGAAGATGATGTCGTGCGGGTCGAGCCCGGCCTTCTCGACGAGCAGGTCGTAGGCGCGTCCGCAGATCTCGACCTTGCGGTCGGCGGTGTCGGCCTGACCGGTCTCGTCGAAGGCCATCACCACGACGCCCGCGCCGTAGGCCTTGACCTTGCGGGCCTGCTCCAGGAAGGGCTCCTCGCCCTCCTTGAGGCTGATCGAGTTGACGACGCCCTTGCCCTGCACGCACTGCAGGCCGGCCTCGATCACCGACCACCGCGAGCTGTCGATCATGATCGGCAGCCGGGCGACCTCGGGCTCGGTGGCCAGCAGGTTGAGGAAGGTGCGCATCTCGTCGGCGGACTCGAGCAGGTCGGCGTCCATGTTGACGTCGAGCATGTTCGCGCCGCCGCGGACCATGTCCAGTGCGACGTCGAGCGCGCCGTTGTAGTCCTTGGACTCGATGAGCCGGCGGAACCGCTTGGAGCCGGTGACGTTGGTCCGCTCACCGATCATCACGAAGCCGGTGTCGGGGCCGATCTCGAAGCGCTCCAGGCCGGAGAAGCGGGTGCGCTGCGGGGCCTCGGTCGGCACCCGGGGCGGGAGCCCCTTGACCCGGTCGGCGATGTGCCGGATGTGGTCCGGGCCGGTGCCACAGCAGCCGCCGACGATGTTGACCAGCCCGGACTCGGCGAACTCCTTCAGGAAGTCCGCGGTCTGCGCAGGCGTCTCGTCGTAGCCGCCGAAGGCGTTCGGCAGTCCCGCGTTGGGGTAGGTGGCGACGAACGCGTCGCTGATCTCGGCGAGCGCGACGGCGTGCGGGCGCATCTCGTCGGCGCCCAGCGCACAGTTCAGCCCGACGACGAGCGGCGCGGCGTGGCGCACCGAGGTCCAGAACGCGTCGACGGTCTGCCCGGACAGGGTGCGCCCGGAGCGGTCGACGATGGTCACCGAGATCCACACCGGCAGGTGCGGGGCGACGTCGTGCGCGGCCTGCAGCGCGGCCTTCGAGTTCAGCGTGTCGAAGATGGTCTCGATCAGCAGGACGTCGACGCCGCCCTCGTCGAGCGCGGCGATCTGCCGGGCGTAGGAGTCGTAGACCTGCTCGTAGGACACCGCGCGGTAGGCGGGGTCCTCGACCTTGGGCGACAGCGACAGGGTCACGTTGAGCGGGCCGATCGAGCCGGCCACCCACTTGGGCTCCCCGGTGGCCTTCTCGGCCTCGTCGGCGGCCTCGCGGGCGAGCCTCGCCGCGGCCACGTTCATCTCGTCGACCTTCGACTCGAGACCGTAGTCGGCCTGGCCGATCGTGGTCGCGGTGAAGGTGTTGGTCGTGGTCAGGTCCGCGCCGGCGTCGAAGTAGTTGCGGTGCGCCTGCAGGATCAGGTCCGGACGGGTGAGGTTGAGCAGGTCCGGGTCGCCGTTGGTGTCCTTGTGGTGGCCGTGGAGCCAGTCCGCGGAGTAGTCCGCCGCCGTCAGCCCGAGACCCTGGATGACGGTGCCCCAGGCACCGTCGATCACGCCGATGCGGCGGCCGAGCAGCTCCCGGAGCTGCTCCGTGCGCCGGGCCGCCCGCCGGACCCGCTCGGGGTCGACCGGGTGCAGGGTGCTGTCGTGCGCAGAGGTGCCCACCGAGTGATCCGCTCCCGTCGTAGATGACACGATCCGCCACGGTACCTGGTGGAGGGGGAGGAACCCGGGTTCGCGCCCGCGGGGTCGTAGGCTGGGGTGATGACCGACGGAGAGCCGAGCATCACGGGTGGCGACAGCACGCCGCAGCTGGTCGATCCGGTCCTCATCGCCGCGTTCGAGGGCTGGAACGACGCCGGTGAGGCCGCGAGCACCGCGCTGGAGCACCTCGAGCTCAGCTGGGACGCGAAGCCTCTGACCTCGATCGATCCCGAGGAGTACTACGACTTCCAGGTCACGCGCCCGCACGTCAAGCTCTCCGACGGCGTCACCCGGCGCATCGAATGGCAGACCACCCGGCTGTCGTGGGCCACGCTGCCGGGCACCGACCGGCATGTCGTCCTGGTGAACGGGATCGAACCGAACCTGCGCTGGAAGACGTTCTGCGCGGAGCTGGTGGGCCACGCGGAGCGCCTCGGCGTGACGAAGGTCATCACATTGGGGGCCCTGCTCACCGAGGTCCCGCACACCCGTCCGACGCCGGTGAACGGCACCTCCTGGGACGCGGAGTCGCAGAAGGCGATGGGCACCGAGCCGTCGAACTACGAGGGCCCGACCGGGATCGTCGCGGTCTTCCAGCAGGCCTGCGTGCAGTCCGGCATCCCGGCCGTCTCCTACTGGGCCGAGGTGCCGCACTACGTCTCGCAGGCGCAGGTCCCGAAGGCCGCGGTCGCGCTGCTGCACCGGATCGAGGAGTCCCTCGACGTCGAAGTGCCGCTCGGGGTGCTGCCGGAGAAGGCCGAGGAGTGGGAGCGGACCGTCTCGGAGATGGCCGACGCCGACGACGAGGTCCGCGAGTACGTGCGCCAGCTGGAGGAGCAGGCGTCGGAGTCCGACGACGAGGAGGCGCGCACCGAGCTGCGCGAGACCTCCGGTGACTCGATCGCGGCGGACTTCGAGCGCTACCTGCGCCGCCGCGGCCCCAACTCCTGACCGGCCGCGGCACGTGGTGGCGCTGCGCCGGGCGGCGCTATTCCTGGGCGCCTTCCTCGGGCCCTTCGGCGGTGGCCTGACCGCGGCGATGCTGCCGGAGCTGGGCGCCGACTTCGGCGTCCCGACGGCGACGGCGGCGGTGTCGATCACCGCGTACCTGCTGCCGTTCGCCGGGGTCATGCTCGTCTCGGGCACCCTCGGCGACCGGTGGGGCCGGGGGCGCACCGTCGTGGCCGGGTACGCGCTCTACGTCGTCGCCTCACTGGCCTGCGTGCTGGCGGTGTCCTGGCCGGTCTTCCTGGCCGGGCGGGCGCTGCAGGGCGTCGCGAACGCGTTCACCACCCCCCTGCTGCTGGCGGCGCTGGCCGCCGCGGTGGAGCCGGACCGGCTGGGCCGGGTGCTGGGCTGGTTCGGGTCGCTGCAGGCGGCCGGGCAGACCTCGGCGCCGCTGGTGGGCGGGCTGGCCGCTGAGCTGGACTGGCGGCTGGCCTTCGGCGGGGCCGCCCTGGTGGCGCTCGGGCTGGCCGTGATCGGCATCCCCGGGGGCGCGGGCGCCGCGCCCGCGGGCGCTCCCCCGCGGCTGCGGGCGGCCTGGACCGGTCCGGTGCTGCGGCTCGGGCTGGTCGCCGGGATCGGCTGGGGCTGCCTGGCGGGCCTGAACTTCCTGCTGGCGCTGCGCCTGGAGGAGACCTTCGGCCTGGGGGCGGGCGGGCGGGGGCTGGTGCTGACCGCGCTGGGCGTGGCCGGCATCCTCACCGCCCGGTTGATCGGGGGCGCGGTCGACCGGTTCGGCGCCCGGCGCTGCGTGGTCGCCGGGACCGTCGTCGGCGGGGTGCTCGTCGCGCTGATCGGGCTGGTGCCGGTGCTGGGCGTCGTCGTCGCGCTGTGGGCGCTGGGCGGGGTGTGCGGCCAGCTGATCCTGGTCGGGGTGAACACCCTGGTCCTGGGCGCGAACGGGGGCGGCGGTGCGGTGTCGGTCGTGCAGGCGGTCCGCTTCGCCGGGACGGCCGCGTCGCCGGTGGCGCTGACGCCGGTCTACCACGCGGATCCGGTGCTCGCGTTCCTCGCACCCGCGGTGCTGCTGGCGGCGGGCGCGCCGGCCGTGCTCGCGGCCGACCGGCCGCGCCGCGCCTGAGCCCTCAACCGGCGGCGTGCGCCCGCAGGTCGTCGAGGTCGACCCACTCGAGGGTGCGGGCGTGCGTCGCCTCGAGCACCACCGGCGGTGCGACACCCTCGCGCAGCGCCTCGACCCAGCGGCTCGCGCACAGGCACCACCGGTCCCCCGGCACCAGGCCGGGGAACCCGGACCCCGGGTTCGGGGCGGTCAGGTCGTTGCCCTGCTCGCGGGAGAAGTCGAGGAACTCGCCGGTGACGCGGGCGCAGACGGTGTGCACGCCCGCGTCCTCCCCACCGGTGTCGCAGCATCCGTTGCGGTAGAAGCCGGTGAGCGGATCGGTCCCGCAGGTCTCCAGCTCACCGCCCAGCACGTTGAGGGCCATCCGTGGAGTCTCCCGGCTCCGTGCCCGGCGCGCCGGTCGGGTGCGTGCCGTGTCGGGCCCCGGGGATCCGCGCTCGCCGTGCGGCTACAGGCGCACGCCGAGCAGCGCGTCGAGCGTGGTACGCACCTGCTGCGGGGCACCGGTGTCGGTGCCGCGGCGGGTGAGCGCCTCTTCGGCCCAGGCGTCGACGGCGGCGAGCGCACCGGGGGTGTCGAGGTCGTCGGCGAGGTGGGTCCGCAGCCTCGCGACCACCGCGGTCGCGTCCGGTCCGGCGTCGAGGCCGACGGCCTCGCGCCAGCGGGTGACCCGCCGGTCGCCCTTCGCGTGCACCTCGTCGGTCCAGGACCGGTCGGTGCGGTAGTGCCCGTCGAGCAGGGCGACCCGGATGACGTTCGGGTCGACGCGGGCGTTGCGCAGCTTGGAGACGAAGACCAGGTTGCCCTGGGACTTCGACATCTTCTCGCCGTCGAGGCCGATCATGCCGGTGTGCACGTAGTGCCGGGCGAAGGGGTGCTCACCGGTGAGGGACTCGGTGTGCAGGGCGCCGCACTCGTGGTGCGGGAAGATCAGGTCCGAGCCGCCGCCGTTGAGGTCGATCTGCGGGCCGAGCCGGTTCAGGCCGATCGCGGCGCACTCCACGTGCCAGCCGGGGCGGCCGCGGCCGAGGCCGGAGTCCCAGGCGGGCTCGCCGGGGCGTGCGGTGCGCCACAGCAGCGGGTCGAGCCGGTTGCGCTTGCCCGGCCGGTCCGGGTCGCCGCCGCGCTCGGCGGAGAACCTCAGCATCGTGTCGAGGTCGTAGTTCGACTCGTAGCCGAAGTGCCCGGTGGCGGTCACGTCGTGGTAGACGTCGGGGTACTCCGGGTCGTCGATCCGGTAGGCCGCACCGGCGGCGACGAGCTTCTCGACCAGCTCGGCGATCTCGGGGATCGCCTCGACCGCGCCGACGAACTCCCGCGGCGGCAGTACCCGCAGCGCCTCCATGTCCTCGCGGAACAGGGCGGTCTCGCGCAGGCCCAGCACGATCCAGTCGTCCTGGTCGCGCTCGGCACGCTCCAGCAGCGGCTCGTCGATGTCGGTGACGTTCTGGACGTAGTGCACGTCGTGGCCGAGGTCGCGCCAGTAGCGGTGGACCAGGTCGAAGGTCAGGTAGGTGGCGGCGTGGCCGAGGTGGGTCGCGTCGTAGGGGGTGATCCCGCAGACGTACATCGTCGCGACCGGGCCGGGCGCCGTGGGCCGGACCCGGCCGGTGGCGGTGTCGTGCAGGCGCAGCGGCGGGCCGCTGCCCTCCAGTGCCGGGACGTCGGTCGGGGCCCAGGTCTCCATGCGGTCAAACCTACCTAGCTCTCGGAAGCGGTCACGCATGCGAACGCGCGCGGTCGGTCGCAGATTCCGGGACGGTCCACAGCGCGGCTCAGAGCCGGCGGAAGCCCGGGTGCACCCCGGGGGTCAGTCCCTGGTCCGCGGCCACCCGGGTCAGCAACGCGTGCAGCGTGGCGCGGTCGTCGGCGTCGAGAACGGCCAGCAGATCGTCGTCGTGCGCGCGGGCGACCTGCCCGATCCGTGCGATCGCCCGCTCTCCCGCGGCGGTGAGGTGCAGGGCGTGCAGCCGACGGTCCTGCGGGTTGCGGCGGCGCTCCAGCAGGTCCCGCCCGGCGAGCTCGTCGACGACGGCCACGAGCCTGCTGGGCGGCATGCCGAGGTGGCTCGCCAGGGCCTGTTGCGAACGGCCCGGTCCGGACGCGACCGCCCGCAGCAGACCGGCCTGGGGCGGGGTGAGCTCGAGGGCGGCGACACGGTCGGCGAAGCGCGCCGCGGCGTGTGCCCCGAGCTGGGCCAGCAGGAACGCGGAACCGGCCCGCGGGGTCGTCGCCACGTCGAGACCGTATCACTTGACCAACGGTGTCGAACTGTAATCGTTCATATTTATAACGATTACGGGAGATGACGATGATCGACGACCACCGGACCGTCCCCGCGGGGCCGCCACTGCCCGTGCCCGCCGTCGCCTTCGCCGTGCTCACCGGCGTCGCCGCGGTGCTCGGCGCGGCCGGCCCCCGGCCGGACACACCGCCTGCCGAGGTCCTCGCGCTCGCCCGGGCCCACGCGGGAGCCATGGGGGCGGGATCGGCCGCCCTGCTCGGGTCGGCCATCCCGCTGGTCGTCCTCGCCGCGACCGCGGTCCGTCGCGTCGAACGGGCCGCGCCGTCCGCGCCCGGACCGCTCATGGCGCTCGCGGGCTCGGTGCTGGCCGCGGCGTCGCTCTCGGTGGCCGCACTCGCCGGCTGGGCCGGTGCCGTCGTCGCCCCGTACGGCGACGCCGTGCTCGCGAAACTGCTCGCTGCGGTTTGGTTCGGCGCGGGTGGACCCGGGTTCGTCGTGCCGCTGGGGCTGGTCCTGCTGGGTCTGGCGATCCCGGTGGTGGCGGGCGGGGGCGCGCCACGCGTGATCGGGTGGCTGGGTGTCGTCGTGGGGGTCTGCGCGCTGGCGACGGTCCTCGCCCCGGCCGCCCCCGTCCTCTACCCGCTGCTGCCCGTGGGGCGTTTCGGCGGGGTCGTCGTGCTCCTCGCCCTGGCCTTCACCCTGCGCGACCCCCTGCCGGGAGCCTCCCGATGAACCGTCCGTTCCGGTTCGGCGTGCTCGCGGCCGCTTCCGGTACGGGTGCGGAGTGGACCGGCCGGGCCCGCGCCGTCGCCGATCTCGGGTTCGCCGTCCTGCTCACACCCGACACCCTGGACACGCACGCACCGCTCGTCGCCCTGGCCACCGCGGCGGCCGCCGTCCCCGAGCTGCGGGTCGGGCCGTTCGTCCTGGCCGCGCCGCTGCGACCGCCGGACGCGGTCGCCTGGGAGGCCCGGTCCATGACCGCGCTCACCGACGGCCGGTTCGAGCTGGGTCTGGGGACCGGCCGTCCGGCCGCCGGCTCCGACGCCGAGCGTCTCGGGCTGCCCTGGGGCTCCGGCCGCGAACGCCTCGCCGCCCTGCAGGCGACGCTCGCCGCGGTCCGTGCCGGGGAGCGTGCCCACCAGGGCATGGTGCGCACCCCGCTCGTCGTCGCCGCCTCCGGTCCGCGAGCTCTCGCCGCGGCCGCCCGGGACGCCGACACCGTCGCCCTCGCGGCCCCACCGACGGCCACCCGGGAGCAGGTGGCCGCCATGGCGGCATCGCTGCGGGGGCACCCGGTCGAGATCGCCACCAGCCTGTTCGCCGTCGGTGACCGGCTCCCGCCGGACGCCGCACGGTGGGCCGGGCCGGACGCGGTGCGGATCCTGCGCGACCCGCGTTGCCCGGCGCGCCTGCGGGGCTCCGTCGCGACCATGGCCGGCGAGCTGCGCCGACGCCGTGACGAGTGGGGCGCGAGCTACGTCGTCGTCGGCGAGGCGTACGCGCGGGCGCTCGCCCCGGTCGTCGCCCGGCTCGCGGGGACCTGAGCGTTCACCACCACTCGACGTCGAGCTTCGACTCGATGTCGCGCACGTGGCGGCGGGCGCATGCCGGGCACAGCCTGCCGTCACGGCCGCGCTCGTCGCGGTCGGTCACCCAGCCCGCGACGGCGGCGACCCCGGCGTCGTCGGGACCGGGGGCGCCGCAGAGGCGGCAGGCGGGCGGCGTCACGCCCGCGATGGTGCTCCGGCGATCCGGTCGGTGTCGAGCGCCGCGCGGCGCCGGCCGACCCGGTCGGCGATCATCGCGCAGGCCATCAGCTGGATCTGGTGGAACAGCATGAGCGGCAGCACCACCAGCGCCCCGGCGGGGCCGCCGAACAGCACCCCGGCGATCGGCAGCCCGCTGGCCAGCGACTTCTTCGACCCGCAGAACACGATCGCGATGCGGTCGGCGTCGTCGAAACCGAGCGCGCGGGCGCCGAGCGAGGTCGCGACGAGCACCAGGGCGAGCAGCACCAGGCAGATCCCGAGCAGCACGAGCAGTGAGACCGGGGTGAGCCGCCCCCAGATCCCGGCGACGACGCCCTCGCCGAACGCGGCGTAGACGACGAGCAGGATCGACCCGCGGTCCACCAGCGACAGCCGCTTCCTGTGCCGGGCGACGAACCGGCCGATCAGCGGTCGTGCCGCCTGCCCGGCGACGAAGGGCACCAGCAGGCGCAGCGCGATGTCGCCGAAGCTCGACGCGTCGAACCCGCCGCTGGTGGCCAGCAGCAGCGCGGCCAGCACCGGGGTGAGGACCACCCCGAGCACGTTCGACACCGACGCCGCGACGATCGCGGCGGGCACGTTGCCGCGGGCGACGCCGGTGAAGGCGATCGAGGACTGCACGGTCGACGGCAGGCAGCTCAGGAACACGACGCCGGCGGCGAGCGGCGCGGGCAGCAGCCACTCCGGCAGCAGCAGCACCGACAGGCCGAGCAGCGGGAACAGCACGAACGTCGCCGCGAGGACGGTGCCGTGCAGCCGCCAGTTCCGCAGCCCGCCCAGCGCCTCGGCGGCGGAGAGGCGGGCGCCGTAGAGGAAGAACAGCAGGCCGATCGCGGCGGTGACGGCGACGTCGACGACCCCGACCGCCGCGCCGCGCGCGGGGAACAGCGACGCGACGCCGACGGTCACGAGGAGCAGCACCAGGAAGGGATCGGAACGGACTCGCACGGTGCCATCCTGCAAGCCGTCCGCCCATCGGGAAACCGGCTGATCACCATGACTGTGTCCGCGATCTATGATGACCGGGTGCTCGACCCCGTCCAGCTGCGGTCCTTCGCGGCGGTCGCGCGCGCCCGCAGCTTCACCCGGGCCGCCGCCACGCTCCGCGTCGGCCAGTCCACCGTCAGCCAGCACGTGCGACGCCTGGAGGCGACGGTCGGTCGCCCGCTGCTCGACCGCGACACCCACTCGGTGTCGCTCACCGTCGACGGCGAGGCGATGCTGGAGTTCGCCGCCACCATCCTCGACGCGGGTGACCGGGCGATGGCGCACTTCCGGGCGTCGCGGGTGCACGGCCGGGTGCGGTTCGGGGTGTCGGAGGACCTGGTCCTGACCCGGCTGCCCGCGGTGCTCGCGGACTTCCGCCGCCGCCACCCCGAGGTCGACCTGGAGCTGACCGTCGGCCTGGCCGGCGGGCTCGAACGCCGCCTCGACGCCGGGGAGCTGGACCTGATGTTCGCCAAGCGCCTCCCCGGCCCCGACGACGGCCGGCTGGTCGTCCGACGCGACCGGTTCGTGTGGGTCGGGGCGCCCGGGCTGCCCCTCGGCCCCGGTGACCCGGTGCCGGTCGTCGCCTATCCCCCGCCGAGCCTGTCGCGCACCGCCGCCGTCGGGGCCCTGGAGACGGTCGGGCGGCCGTGGCGGATGGCCTGCACCAGCGGCAGCCTGTCCGGCCTGCGGGCCGCCGCGCTCGCCGGGCTGGGGGTGCTCGCGCACGCCGCGACGCTGGTCCCCGACGGGCTGGAGGTCGTCGGGGACCGTGCCGGGCTGCCCGAGCTGGGCCCGGTCGAGCTGGTGCTCGCGCACGGGCGGCGGCGCAGCGACCCGGCCGAGGCGCTGGTCCGCAGCATCCGCACCGCCGACATCTCTCCGGAGTCGTGGACCCCTCCGAACGGCGGCTAGGGTCCCGAGCCGTGCGCCGCCTGCCGATCGTCCTGCTGCTCGCGCTGCTGGTCGCCGGATGCGGTGCGCCCGCGGCACCGGGGTCCCCGACGCCGGAGCGGGTCGCGTCGTCGCAGGTGCTGCGGGTCTGCTCGACCGGGGACTACCGGCCGCTGACCGCACTGGCCGCGGACGGCACCTGGTCCGGGATCGACGTCGACATGGCCCGCGACCTCGCCGCCGAGCTCGGTGCCCGCGCCGAGCTGGTGCGCACGACCTGGGCGACCCTGCTCGACGACGTCGTCGCCGGACGCTGCGACATCGCCGTCGGCGGCGTCTCGGTCACCCCGGACCGCGCGGAGCGGGCCGTGTTCACCGAGCCCTACCTGCGCGACGGCAAGACGCCGATCGTGCGCTGCCCCGACGTCGCCCGCTACGGCACGGTCGCCGACATCGACCGGCCGGGTGTGCGGGTCGTGGTGAACCCGGGCGGGACCAACGAGCGCTTCGCCCGGCAGACCTTCACCCGCGCGACGATCGTCGACCACCCGGACAACTCCACGATCTTCGACGAGATCGTGGCCGGCCGCGCCGACCTGATGGTCACCGACGCGATCGAGACCCGCTGGCAGGCCGCACAGCACCCCGGGGTGCTCTGCTCGGTGCACCCCGACGCCCCGTTCACCGCGTCGGAGAAGGCCTACCTGACCCCGGCCGGCGACCCGGCCTTCACCGGGCGCGTGAACGCCTGGCTGCGCACCGCCCGCACCGACGGCACCTGGGACCGCCTCGCCCGCCCCTGGCTCGGCTGAGCCGGGGTGTGACCGTCGGACCCCCGTGGGACGGTGCCGGCATGCGCATCGTGGTGACGACACCGACCGGCACCGTCGGCTCCCGGCTGCTGCGCCTGCTCGTGCAGGCCGGGGTCCGCCCGGTGGCCCTGCTCCGCGACCCGGCCCGGCTGCCCCCCGACCTCGCCGGGCTGGTCGAGCCGGTGGTCGCCGACCAGACCGACGCCGACTCCGTCGTCGGCGCCACGCTCGGGGCGGACCGGCTGTACTGGGTGAACCCGCCGGCTCCGTCCGGCACCGACCCGCTCGCCCACCAGTCAGCCTGCGCGGCCGTCGTCGCGGAGTCGTTGCGCCGCAACGAGATCGGCGCGACGGTGTTCCAGAGCAGCGGCGGGGCGGAGCTGCGGCGCGGGGCGGGGGACATCGACGGTCTCGCCGCGACCGAGCAGGCGCTCGACGCGACCGGCGCCCCGGTGCTGCACCTGCGGTGCGGCTACTTCATGTCGAACCTGCTGGTGTCGGCCGACGAGCTCGCCGGCGGGACGCTGTCGACGCCGTGGCCGCTCGACCACCCGCTGCCGTGGGTCGCGCCCGTCGACGTCGCCGCCGTCGCCGCGGTGCGACTGCTCGGGCCGGTGTGGTCGGGGCGGCTGGTGCAGGCCGTGCACGGACCCGCGGACCTCACGTTCGACGACGCCGCGGCGGTGCTCACCGGGGTCCTCGGCCACCCGGTCCGCGCGGTGCACCTGCCCGGCTCCGAGTTCCGGTCGATGCTGGCCGGCGTCGGCATGACGGCACCGGAGGTCGACGCGGTCGCCGGGATGGCCGAGGGCCTCTCGGCCCCCGGGTACGTCCCCGAGCAGCGCCGCGACGTGGTGTCGACGACCCCGACGACGCTGCGCGCCTGGATCGCCGAACACCTGCACCCCGCCCCCGCCTGATCCCGCACCGGCCCGTCGGCCCGGCGCCGCGCGGTCAGCCGGTACGGCGGCGCAGGTAGTCCGAGACCACCTCGGCGCCGAGGCCGTCGAGGTCGGGCTGCACCACCCGCCCCCCGGCGCGGCGCGCGAGCCGGTTCACGAACGACAGCAGCCCCGGGTCGTCGCCGAGCACGAAGAACGTGAACGCCGCGTCCATCCCGATCAGCCGGTCCAGCCCGTCGACGGTCGCCCGCAGCGTGTACGGGCTGGGCGGGTAGTCGAAGAACGCCTCGCCGTCGGGTTCCAGGTGCGCTGTCGGCTCGCCGTCGGTCACCACCAGCACCACCGGCGTCGCGTCGGGCCGGGCGGCGAGCCGCTCGCGGGCCAGCAGCAGGGCGTGGTGCAGGTTGGTGCCCTGCCGGTACACGCCCTCCAGCCCGATCAGCTCGGCCAGGTCCACGGTCTGCGCGTGCCGCCCGAAGGTGATCAGCGACAGGTCGTCGCCGCGGAACCGGGTCGAGATGAGCTGGTGCAGCGCCAGCGCGGTGCGCTTCATCGGCACCCACCGGCCCTCGGCCACCATCGACCACGACGTGTCGACCAGCAGCGTCACCGCGGCCCGGGTGCGCTGCTCGGTCTCGACGATCTCGACGTCGGACACGTCGAGTGCCCGGTCGTCGCCGCCGGCGCGGCGCAGCTGGGCGTTGAGCAGGGTCCGCGGCACCGACCAGGCCTGGGTGTCGCCGAACGCCCACGGCCGGGTCGCCCCGGTCGCGTCGCCCGCCGCCCCGGCACGCCGGGTGTCGCGCTGCCCCTGGCGCCCGGAGATCCGGTCGGCGACGTCGCGCAGCACCGACTGCCCGAGCGTGCGCAGCGCCTTGGGCGAGAGCAGCAGCGACCCGTCGGGGGCCCGGCGGAACAGGTCCTGGCGCTGCAGCTCGCGTTCGAGCTCGGCGAGGGTGCGGGCGTCGGCGGCGGCCTCCGGGCCGAGCATCTCGGTGAGCGCGTCGAGGTCGATGTCCTCCATCCGCGCCCCGGGGTAGCTCTGCGCCAGCTGCTCGGCCAGCGCGTCGAGCTGCCCCAGCTCCTCCATCGCGCGGGTCGCCTCGCCCATGCCCATCGGGTTCTCGCCGCGGAAGTCCCCCTCCCCCGACCAGTCCTCGCCCGGGCGCAGGCCCTGCAGCTGGGCGTCGAGGCGGGCCAGCGACTGCGACAGCCGCGGGTCGCCGAACGCCTGCTGGGCCAGCTCGGCCAGCTCGGCGCGCTGCTCGGCCGACATCGAGTTCATCATCCGCTGGGCCGCGGCGGCCCGGGCGGCGAGGGCGTCGACCAGCTCGTCGGTGTTCTGCGGGTTCTCGGGGAAGTGCTCCCCGTGGGAGCGCATGAACTCGGCGAACTGCTCGGTGGTGTCCTCACCGCGGGCGTGCCGGTCGAGCAGGTCGTTGAGGTCGTCGAGCATCGCGTTGATCCGCTCGCGAGCCGCACGGCCCTCGGGCGTGGCGTTCCGCCCCATCGATTCCAGGGCCTGCTTCATGCCCTCGAAGCGCTGGTCGAGCATCTCCCGGCCGAGCAGGTCGCGGATCTCCTGGTACGTCTCGCGGGCCTCGGAGGACCGCCAGTCGTACTCGCCCAGCTCCCGGACCGAACCGCCGGTGTCGGACGGCAGGGCGTCGAGCTGCATCTCGCGGAACCGCGCGTCGTCGGAGTCCTCGTGGCCCAGCGCCTCGCGCTCGGCGTCGAGCGCACGCTGCAGCAGCTCGCGGACCTCCTGCAGCGTCCCGTCGATACGGTTGTCGCGCTGCAGGTCCCGGCGCCGCTCCCACACCCGCCGGGTGAGGTCGTCGAGCCCGCGCCGCCCGTCGAGGCCGCGGCGGAGCAGCTCCTGCAGCGCCTGGCGCGGCGAGGAGCCCTCCATGACGTCGCGGCCGATCTGGTCCATCGCCGCGCGGATGTCGTACGGCGGCGCCAGCGGGTCGGGCCCGCCCACGTAGGGGCCGTAGGCGTAACGGCGGCGACGACGTCTCGGATCAGCCATACGACACCGTGTCACCGTCGTCGGAGGAGTCCTTGGCCAACTTGCGGGTCAGGAACAGGTACTCCAGCGCCAGCTCCGCGGCCGAGGCCATCGGGCCGGGATCCTCGGTGCCCGACGCGCCCAGCTTCGCGGCGATCTCGGTGAGCGCGTCGACCTGCGGCAGCGCGGCGACGACGTCCTTGGCCGGGATCCGCTCGCCGGTCCGGACCGGGCGGGTCGAGACCGCGACGGCGAGCTCGTCGAGGTCGACACCGCGCAGCGCGAACCGGGCGGTGTCGGCGGTCGCGCGGCGCAGCAGGTGCTCGAGCACCTCGTCCTCGCGGCCCTCCTCCCCCGACGCGAACTCGATCTTGCCGCGGAGCACCGCGGGAACCGACTCCAGGTCGACGGGCCGGGCGTAGGGGGTCTCCTCGCCGGTCAGCGCGGCGCGGCGCAGCGCCGCGGCGGCGACGGTCTCGGCCGCGGCCACGGCGAACCGGGCCGACACCCCCGAGCCCTGGTCGACCGCGGAGGAGTCGCGCAGGTGCCGGGTGAACCGGGCGACGACCTCGAGCAGGTGCCGCGGCACCTCGGCCACGAGGTCGGCCTCCTGCGCGACGAGCTCGACCTCGGGGGCCAGCTCCAGCGGGTAGTGGGTGCGGACCTCGGCGCCGAACCGGTCCTTGAGCGGGGTGATGATCCGCCCGCGGTTGGTGTAGTCCTCGGGGTTCGCGCTGGCCACGAGCAGCACGTCCAGGGGCAGCCGCAGCGTGTAGCCGCGGACCTGGATGTCGCGTTCCTCCATCACGTTGAGCAGCGCGACCTGGATGCGTTCGGCCAGGTCGGGCAGCTCGTTGATGGCGACGATGCCGCGGTGCGACCGCGGGACGAGCCCGAAGTGGATGGTCTCGGGGTCGCCCAGCGAGCGGCCCTCGGCGACCTTGACCGGGTCGACGTCGCCGATCAGGTCGGCGACCGAGGTGTCGGGCGTGGCGAGCTTCTCGGTGTAGCGGTGGTCGCGGTGCACCCAGGCGACCGGCAGGTCGTCGCCGAGGTCGGCGGCACGCCGGATCGAGGCGGGCACGATCGGCTCGTAGGGGTGCTCGCCGATCTCGGAGCCCTCGATGACCGGGGTCCACTCGTCGAGCAGGCCGGCCAGCGAGCGCAGCAGGCGGGTCTTGCCCTGGCCCCGCTCACCGAGCAGGACGAGGTCGTGGCCGGCGATGAGGGCCCGCTCCAGCTGCGGGACGACGGTGTCGTCGAAGCCGACGATGCCGGGCCAGGGGTCGCGGCCCTCGCGCAGGGCCGCCAGGAGGTTGTCGCGGATCTCGTGCTTCACGGGGCGCTGCAGGTGACCGGACGCACGCAGCGCACCGACGGTACGGGGAAGGTCAGGTGTGACGGGCACGATCTCCACGCTACGCCCGGTTCCGGGGCGCAGCGCGCCGTCGCGGAACCGTGTTCCGCGGACCGGACTAGAATCTGTCTGTCTGTACAGATAGTTTGTCGGGCATGGCCGATCCCACCCCCGACGGGCGACGACGACGCGGCGCCGACACCCGTCGTGCGCTGGTGCGGGCCGCCGTCGACGTCGTCACCGCGCACGGCTTCGACCGGCTGACGCTGCGCCGGGTCGCGGACCGCGCCGGCGCCTCGGCCGCGTCGGCGACCTACCACTTCGGCACCGTCGACGCGCTGCTGGAGGCGGTCGCCGCCGAGCTGGAGCACGACGCCGTCGCACGGCTGGGCGAGCTGACCCGCCGGGCACGCTCCGGCGAGCTGACCCTGCTCGACGCCTGCACCGCCTACCTGGTCGACCTGCTCGGCCCCCGCCGTGCGGTGTTCCTGACCATGCTGGAGCTGCGCGTGCGCGTCGCCCGGGGCCACGGCGGCACCGCCACCGGCCCGGCCGCCGCGGAACCCGACGCGGCCCTGGTCGACCTCATCCAGGACCACGTCGGGAACCGGGAACGGGCCCGCGAGCTGTTCGCCGGGGTCTTCGGGCTGTCCGCGCTGGCCGTGTTCGCCCCCGGCCCGCCGACCGGGCCCGAGCTGCGGGCCCGGATGGCCCGGCTGCTCGCCGGAGCCGGGCTCGCCCCCCACGACGAGCGCGACACCCCGCACGACACCCCGCACCAGACCCAGGAGGACCGGTTCCCGTGACCGCCACCCGACCGCCCGGCGCGCCCGACCGGGACGCCCTCGCCGCCCGCTTCGGCGCCCGGCGGGCCGACCTCGCGCTGCGGGCCCGGACCGCGGGCGACCCGCTCGCCGACGCCGTCGTCGCCGAGATCCGCGCGGCCGGCCGCGACGGCGGCCGCGCGCTCACCGCGGCGCTGCAGCGGGGCGTCCGGGACGGGCTCGCGTCGCTGACCGACCCCTCCCCCGCCGTCGCGGCCCTGCTCACCTCGGCCGAGTCACTGCCCGCGGGCACCGACCCCGCGATGCTCGACACCGGGATCCGGCCGATGTTCACCGCGCCGCCCGCGGTGCACACCCTGTCGCTGTCGGCCGGGGCGCTGCTGCGCACCTACGGCTCCCCGTCGATCGCGGTGCTGCTCGGCACCACCGGACGGCTGGTGGAATCCGCCGAGCGCCGCCTCACCGAGACCGGCACCTGGCTGCTCGCCGCCACCCTGCCCGGCGGCATGCGTCCCGGCAGCCCCGGCTACGTCGGCACCCTGCAGGTCCGCGTGCTGCACGCCCACATGCGCGTGCTCGCCCGCGACCGCGGCCTCGACGAGGCCGTGCACGGCACCCCGGTCAACCAGGTCGACCTGGTCCGGACGTGGCTGGACTTCACCCTCGTCTCGATGCGGGCCGAGGCGACGATCGGGTTCGGGCTCACCCCCGCCGAGACCACCGAGGTCTACGCCTGCTGGCGGCTGCTGGCCCACCAGCTCGGCATCGACCCCGAACTGGTCCGCGACGTCACCTCGCACGCCGACGCCGAGGAGCTCGACGCACTGGTCACCGCCGTCACCGGACCGCCCGCCCCCGAGTCGCGCGCGCTGGCCGGGGCGCTGGTCGGGGCCGTCGCCGCGCTGCTCGTCCAGCCGCTGCGCCTGCCCGTGCCGCAGGGGCGCCGCCTGCTGCAGGCACTGGCCCGGCGCTTCCACGGCGCCGCGGTGACCACCGGGCTGGGTCTGCGGCGCAGCCCCGGGTGGGAGGTGGGCGTCGCCGTCCTGGGGCGGGTGATCGCGGTGCAGCGCCGGTGGGTGCGGCGCAGCCCGGCGTCGCTGGAAGCCGCGCGGGTCCGCAACGTCGCCGCCACCCGGGCGCTGCTCGCCGACGACCGCGGCGGCCCGTCCCTGTTCGAGACGCACGGGGCCTGAGGTCAGGCCGGGTCCTCCCACCAGCGCGGGGACAGCCCGGCGGCCACGACGGCCGCGGTCAGCGCGTCGCGGCGCCGGTCCGGCCCGACCAGGACCAGGCCGCCGCCGTGGCCCAGCGCGGCCGCGACCCGATCGGCGGGCTGCAGGTGCAGTCCCGGCCCGAGGTCCGGCGAGCCGAGCTGCGGGTAGGTGTCGGCGACGGCGAGCAGCGGCCCGCCCGGCCCGTCCCGGCGCCCCCACAGCGCGACGACGTGCGCGGTCGACCAGTCCGGCCCCGGCCGCGCCCCGGCGTCGAGATCGGCGACCGGGGTGCCCGCGGCGCCCAGCTCACCGGTCGAGAGCGACACCAGGAACCCGATCGGGCCGTCGCCGGTGACCGCACCGAGCAGCTCCCCGAGCCGGTCGCCGGTCCAGTCCCCGGCCGCCGGGACCGCCGCGAGCGACTCCCCGGAGAACTCCTCGACCGCGCGTCCGAGACCGGCGACCGGGGTGCCCGCCCGCTCGTCGTCCGCGGCGACCGGCAGGCCCCGCAGGTAGTCGGCGTCCGCCGGCGCACCGGGCGGCCGCGACGACATGTCGTCGCCGGCCCGCACGCGGGTGCCCGCCGCGTGGGCGAAGGCGGCCACGGTCGGTGCCGGCAGCGGCGAGAGCGCGGCCACGAGCAGCCGGGCGACGAACGGACCGGCCAGCTGGTCGGGCTGGGGCAGCGACGCAGCGTGGACCCGCAGCAGCGGCTCCGCCCCGGGGAACGCATCGACCAGGGCGGGCGCCGGGGTGCTCACGGGGCGACCAGCAGCCACACCGGTACCGCGACCAGCGCGACCGCGACCAGCCGGATCAGCCCGTGCACGACGCGCGGCAGCGGGACGGGCGGCGCGGTGACCCGGTCGATGCGGGCCTCCAGCGCGTCGGTGAACGACGACAGCGCCGCCGCCGGCGCGGACCCGCCGATGGCCTTGAGCGCGGTCGCCAGCTCGGTGGGGTCGCACAGCCTGCGGGCGACGTCGTCCGCCCGCATCTCGATCAGCCGGGCCACCGCGAGCTGGGCGTGCACCATGCCGCGCACGAACGGCGCCGTCGCCCCCCACGCCACGAAGGGCAGCACGACCAGGTCGTGTCGTTCGCGCAGGTGCGCCCGCTCGTGCGCGAGGACGGCGACGACACCGGCGGTGTCGAGCGCCTCCAGTACCCCGGCCGACACCACCAGCCGGGAGCTGCGCCCGGGCAGGCAGTACGCGACGGGGGCGGGGTGGTCCAGGACGCGGGTACCGGAGGCGTAGGGCCAGGGCGTGGCGAGCACGTCGAGCAGGTCGCGGTGGCGGCGGCGGGCGCGCAGCGTCCGCACGGTGGTGATCACCAGGACCGACAGCAGTCGCACCAGCACCCCGACCGCGATCAGCAGCGCCCCGACGTGCAGCGGGTCCATCCGGTCCGGCCACTCCCCCGCCGACACCGACGCCGCCAGCGCGGCGGCCGCCGACGGCAGGCTGTGCCCCATCGGGGAGAGCCCGTAGGCCAGCCCCGCGCCGAACAGCGAGATCCCGCCGCCGAGCCCGACGGCCTGCCACAGCAGCAATGCGCCGACGGGGTCGCGGCCGGGCCAGCTCGCCCGCGCCAGCGCACGGCTGACCGGCTCGGCGAGCAGTACGCCGAGCAGTCCGAGTCCGAGCGCGGTCAGCTGCATCGCGTCACATCGTCGCGGAGAGCGCGGCTCGGCGCCGCATTACCCCCGCGACCGGACAGGGTCGTCGACCGTCCGGCGCTCAGCCGAGCAGGTCACGCAACCGGGACCGCTCCTCCTCCGACATCGAGCCGAGGAACCGTGCGAGGGCGGCGCCCCGGTCGGACGCGTCGTCGAGCGCGTCGGTCATCAGCTCGGCCACGTGGTCCTCCCGGCTGGCCACCGGGCGGTAGTGGTGGGCGCGTCCGTCGCGGATGCGCTGGACCAACTGCTTACGCTCGAGGCGCCCGAGGACGGTGAGCACGGTCGTCGTGGCCAGGTCGCGGTCGGAGAGCTGGTCCTGCACCTCACGGGCGGTCATGTCCCGGTCGGTCTCCCAGAGGACGTTCATGACCGCCCGCTCCAACTCGCCCAGACTCGTCACGAAGGCCATCCTACGCGAACCATTCTACCTCGCGTAGAAACCCCACGGGAGATGGCTCACACCGGACGCGTCGTCAGTGGACCTGCACCTGGTCGCCGACCTGGAGGTAGCCGAACCACTGGCGCGCATCGGCATCGGTGAGCTTGACGCAGCCGGCCGAGGGGGTGGCGAGGTCGCCCTGGTGGAAGGCGATCCCGCCCTGGGCGAAGAACACCGACCACGGCATCCGGGTCAGCCGTTCCCGGCTGGTCCACTGCTCGGCCTTCCACTGCACGGCGAAGGTGCCGGTCGGCGTGGGGGCCTCGGGGTCGCCGGGACGCATCGCGACCGGCCCGGCGACGACGTGACCGGCGTCGACCAGCCAGGTGGAGCGGCTCTCCAGGTCCACGCAGGCCCGCGCCGAGGACGTGCACGGAGTGCCCGGGACGAGCTCGCCGGTGGCGACCTGCCGGTCGGTGGGGGCGGGCTGCTCGGACGGCTCGGCCAGGGCGGGACCCGCCACGAGCCCGGCGGTCAGGGCGCCGGTCAGCGCGACGCCCGCCGCGAGGAGCCCGGCGGTCCGGCTCCGTCCCCGTGCGCGCATCCGTCCGCTCCTCCGCCGGGCCCGGCGGGCTCGACGTCCTCGGCCCGCCCGGACCGACCGGACGCGCTGCGCAGCCGGTCGGTTCCGGACGGTAGCCCGACATGATCTTGACCTGAACGGGCCACCCTCATACGTCCGATCGGCGGTTGGCAGGGTGCGCCGGACGGTCGTTGCGGCGTCCAGTACCTCCGGTCAGCGGCCGCGGAACACCGGCGTGCGCTTCTCGATCCGGGCGGCGCGGCCCTCGGCGATGTCCTCGGCGGCCCAGCAGCCGCGGAACTCCGCGGTGAGCCCGTCGACGACGGCCGGGTCGGGGTGCCCGCCGCGGCCGAACGCGTCCACCGAACGCTTGTTGTAGGCCAGGGTCAGCGGCGCCATGGTGGCGATGTCGCGGGCCAGGGCGAACGCGGCGTCGCGGTCACCGAGGGTGTCGGCGAGGCCACGGGCGTGCGCGGTGGTGGCGTCGACGGTGGCGCAGGCCAGCAGCAGGCTACGGGCCGTGCCGCCGCCGGCGATCTGCACGAGGCGCTCGATCGTCCACGGGTCCACGGCCAGCCCGAGCCGCGCGGTCGGCAGCCCGAACACCGCCTCCGGGGCGGCGACCCGGAGGTCGCAGGCCAGGGCCAGCTGCAGCCCGCCGCCGATCGCGGGCCCAGTCACCGCGGCGACGGTCGGCATCGGCAGGTCGGCGACCGCGTGCAGCCCGGCGTAGAGCGCGTCGAGGAACTCGTCGGTGTAGACCTCGCCGAAGTCGGCGCCGGAGCAGAACGCCGGCCCGTTCCCGGCGACGACGACCGCCCGCGCGCCGGCCGCGCGGACCTCGGCGGCGGCGTCGACCAGCTGCCGGCAGGTCGCGATGTCCAGGGCGTTGCGGCGCTCGGGGCGGTTCAGCTCGATCAGACCGACGTCGTCGTGGGTGCTCACGGAGATCACGGGCGGACCCTAACCCGCGGCACCGGACCCGTCCGCGTGACCGGCGCCGCGCCCGGCGGGCGCGGGCTCGCTCCAGGTCCGGCCGCACAGCTCCCGGGCCAGCCCGACGGCGAGCTGGTCGATCCGGCGCAGCAGCCGCGCCGCGGCCAGCCGGCGCGTCCGCTCGGTCCCGGCTCCGGCAGCGGCGGCGGACCGCGACGCCGCGTCCGCCTCGGCGGCGTCGAGCAGCTCCTCCGCGGAGCCGACGCCGTAGTCGGCGGGGCCCGCGCCACTTGGGTGCTCGCGCCGGTCGGCGGGGCCCCAGCCGTCGTCGAGGATGCGGCGCAGGCCGTCGAGGTCGGCACGGACCCGTGCGGCCGCGGGCTCCAGGGTCGCGGCCCAGCCGGGCACCGACGCGGTCGCGGCCTGCGCGGCGAGCTGGCGGGTGTAGTGGTCGACGGCGCCGACGACCCGCACGGTGTGGTGCACCCCGCGGCGCAGCGGCCTGCGGGCGACGGGGTGCTGCAGCGGCACCGCACGGGTCCGCACGGTGGCCACCGCGGTGTCGACGGCGCGGGCCTTCTCCAGCGGGTCACCGGCGCCGGGGCGGCCCAGCGCCGCGTCGACCGAGGTGCGCAGGGAGACGTCGACGGCGGTGAGGGCGTCGTCGAGGGCCTCGGCGAAGGCCGTGCGCGAGCGGGTGGGCAGGATCAGGTAGGCGGCGAGCATGCCCAGCGCGCCGCCGACGACGGTCTCCTCGACCCGCAGCACCAGGGTCTGCACGCTGAACTGGCCGATCACACCGTAGAGCAGCGCCAGCACCGCGGTGATCCAGAACGCCATCATCGCCTGCGAGATCCGGACCAGGTACAGGGCGAGGAACACGCAGACGAACAGCAGCGCGAGGCTGGCCACGACGTCGCCGCCCACCAGCAGCGCCAGCAGCATCCCGGCCACGACACCGCCCGCGGTGCCCACCGCGCGGGCCCAGCCGCGGCTCAGGACGTCGCCGCGGCTGGCGGTGCCGGCGAACACCACGAACGCGGCGATCACCGCCCAGTACCAGCGGGCCGGGGAGATCAGCTCGCCGACGACGATCGCGAGGCTGGTGGCGACCCCGACCTGCACGGCCTGGCGGGTGTGCAGCGCGAGCCCGCCGAACCGGTCCCGGCCCGCCGGGGTCCCCCCGGTGGTGTCGGCGGACGGGACGGGGTCGCCGCCCGCGGTCTCCCGGTCGGTGTCGTGGTGCTCGGCGATCCGCAGCCGGGCCTGCTCGACGGTGGTCTGCATCGCGTCGGCGAGCCGGACGACGGCGAACCCGATCCGCTGCTCGCGCGCGGCGGGCCCGACCCCGGCAGGCCGGTCCACGACGTCGGCGACGGCGGACCGTGCGCCGTCGTAGAGGCGGGCGGCGATCGCGCCGGGCGTCCCGACGGCGGTGGCCGCGGCGAGGGCCCGCAGCCCCTCGGCCAGCCGGGCGCGGTCGTCGTCGGGGATCGGGTCGTGGTGCTCGACCGACCGGCGGACCGACATGGCGACCCGTTCGGCCGCCAGCTCGGAGTCGATGATCCACTGCCGCAGGCCCGCGACGGGACCGGCCGCGGCGCCGGGGCCGTCGTCGGTGTCGTCGTCGGTGTCGTCGAGCCGGTCGGCCACCAGCAGCGCGGTCTCGTTGAGCCGGGCCTGGGCGCGCACCAGCGGGTCGAGGTCGGGCTCACCGGCGGTGGTCTCCACCGCCTCGACGGCGGTGAGCAGCAGCGCGTGCAGCCGCGCCTCGAACGCGCGGAACAGCGCGTCCAGCACGGCCTCGGAGCGGCGGGTGAACACCAGGCAGCGCAGCAGGAAGGTGCTGCCGATGCCGATCACCACCCCGGCCAGCAGGAACGGCAGCTCGCCGGTGCCGGCGTGCAGGAACTGCACGAAGAAGAACGGCATGAACGCCGCCATGCCGAGCGCGACCCCGCGCGGCCCGTACCGCCGGACCGCGACGGCGACCATCATGACCACGACGAACACGACGTCGGCCGCGACCCGGTTCGTCGCCAGCAGCGCGGACAGCGTCGCCGACGCCGCGGCGGGCAGGACCATCAGGGCGGTGGTGACCCGCCGCCGTCGCAGGTCGTTCTCGTTCACCGCCAGGTTGCTGATCATCGCCAGCACCACGGAGAACAGCACGATCGTGACCGGCTGCCCGGTCAGGGCACGCAGCACGTTCGCGGCGACCGCGGCCAGCAGCATCGCCGCCGTCGCGACCGAGGCCAGGTGCAGCCGGGTGTGGCCCGGGTCGACCGCGGCCACCCACGTCCGCAGCTCGCCCCACCGGGCCGGCACCGGCAGGCGTCGTCCCCGCTCGACCGTCCCCGTCACGGTGCGAGTCTGACACGCACCGTGGTCCGGAGGTCCCTACCTCAGTTGGTGGTGCGGGCCTGCGGCGGGAGCGACCCGGTCGGCACCGGGTTGGTCGCCCCCGGGATCGGCTGCGAGGTGGGCCGGGCGACCCGGATGCCGAGCACGTCACCGGCGGCCGCGGCCATGGCGCGCATGCCCTGGGCGTTGGGGTGCACCGGCGCGGCGGGCGAGGTCGGGACCAGGCCCTCGACCCACTTCACGCCGGGCAGCGTGCAGGCGTCGTGGCCGATGGTCGGGGTGTAGGTGTCGACGTAGTCGACACCGGCGTCGCGGGCGGCGTCGGCCAGCATCGCGTTGAGCTTCTTCTCGGTCTCGCGCAGGTAGGCGGTGTCGCCCGGGCTGAACGGGATGACCGGGTAGCAGCCGGGACCGGTGTCCGGGAGGATCGACGGGTACCCGACGACGGCGACCCGCGCGGCAGGCGACCGGTCGCGGACCTTCGCCAGCACGTCCGAGACCTTCGACTCGGTGCCGTCGATCCGCTCGGCGAGCTGATCGGTGCCGCCCGCGGTGTAGAAGTCCTTGCAGGCCGCGCCGAACAGGTTGGCCGAGGAGCGGCGCACGCACTCGGTGATGATCCCGGAGAAGCCGATGTCGTTGCCGCCGACGGTCAGGGTGACCAGCGATTCGGAGCCGTCGAGGGCGTCGAGCTGCGGCGGGTTCGGGCCGGCCTGCACCTGCTGGGGGGCCGTCATGTCCTCGGTCGTCGCGCCGCTGCAGGACACGTCGGTGAAACGGCCGATGCCCGCCGAGCGGGCGAGCACCGACGGGTAGTTCTGGTTGGAGCGCAGGCACCCGGACGGCGTGCCCTGCTGCACCGGGACCAGCGGGCCCGCGGCGTAGGAGTCGCCCAGGGCGACGAAGCGCCCGACCGGGGCGGTGTCGAGGTTGCGCGCCGACAGCGTGGTCTCGGCGAACGTGGTCGGCGCCTCCGCCTGCGCGGGCGCGAGGGCGCTCATCCCCGCCGAGCTCAGCAGGGTCATGGTCGCCACGGCGAGCCACCGGGACGGACGGGGACGGCGCACGGGCTCTCGGACCTCCGGTCGGACGGTGCCGGCGCGGGCACGCCGGTCCTGACCGACCAACGATCATCGTCGCCGGCCGGTTACGCCCCGTTCGGCGCACGTGACGGGCCGGGTGCGACCCGGCCCGTCACGCACCGTGGGCCGGGCTCGCTCGGTCGGTGAGCCTGCGCAGCGACGGCGGCGCCACCAGACGGTGCCGCAGCGCGGTCGCGTCCCACAGCTCCGGCTGCGACGGCATCGACGCGAGCCGGCCGGCGGCGACCGCGCCGGGATCGTCCATCGGCTCGCGGACGCCCGCGAGGAAGGCCCACTCGTGCTCCTCGCAGCCGATGTAGACCCCGCGCCCGCCGGTCTCGCCGAACACCGCGGCGAAGCGCTGCCAGGCCGAGCGCAGCGTCGCGTCCCGCCACACCGCCGGGCTGCCCGCCTGGAACACCAGGACCCCGCCGGGGGTGAGCCGCTGCGCGCAGGCGCGGACGAACTCCTCCTCGTAGAGCCGGTTGATCTGGGCGTCGGGCTCGTCGGGGCGCTCGTCGGGCAGGTCGACGACCACCAGGTCCCAGTGCTCGCCGGAGTCCAGGACGAACTGCCGCCCGTCGCCGTAGGTCAGGTGCACCGGGCCGTCGCCGCGCTCGGCCGCGGCGAGGGACTCGGGGGTGTAGCCGTAGGGCAGGTGCTCGGCGCAGATCCGGACGGCCTCGGCGTCGATGTCGACGTGGTCGACCCGGCTCGCACCGGCCGCGACCGCCATCTCCGACGCGACGCCCTCCGAGGAGCCGACGACCAGCACCCGGTCCAGCTCGCGGGCCAGCAGCGCACCCGGCCACACCAGCGCCTCGTGGTAGGTGAGCTGGGTGTGCTCGGTGGACTGGCGCTCGTCGTCGCAGAAGAGGGTGACGCCGTGCGCGGTGTCGGCGACGACGACGTGCTGGAACCCGGTGTGCGCGACGTGGTGGACGCGGCCGAGGTCCCAGCGCCGGGTCAGGCCGGGCGAGATGGGCTCGGTGACGGTGCGTGGGGCGCCGCCGCGGTCGACGACCTGCAGTGCGGTGTCGGTCGCGCCGACGCGGTCGGCGAGGCGGCGCACGGCGTCGACCGGGTCGGCGCTCTCGCCGCAGGTGAACACGTCGACGTGCATGCCGCCGTGCTCGGGCCAGGTGTGGATCGAGGCGTGCGACTCGGCCAGGACCGCGACGACGGTCGCCCCCTGCGGCTCGAACCGCTCGACGACCACCTGGCGGACCTGGGCCCCGGCCTCGGTCAGCGCGGCGGTCAGGTCGCGGCGCAGGCGGTCGCCGTCGTCGAGGATCTCGGGGGCGATGCCGCCGAGCTCGGCCAGGACGTGCCTGCCGACCGGTGACGACGTGCTGGGCAGCGCGGGTGCGCCCGTCCCGAGCCCGACGGCCGGATGCAGCTCTCCGGCCGCGGCGGCGGGCACGGACATGATCGGCGAGGTGGAGGATGACACGTCCGGACACGTTAACCGGGATGTGGGAGCGACGCCCCCTCCCCCGCGACGATCACCGCCGGCGGGCCGAACCCGTTGAACCCGACCGAGGCGTAGCTCGAGGTGTAGGCGCCGGCCCCGAGCAGGTCGACGACGTCGCCCGCGGCCAGGTCCAGCGGCAGCGCCACCGGGGTGCGGCGGTAGACGACGTCGTCGCCGTCGCAGGTGGGGCCCGCGACGACGACCGGTCCGCACGGGCCGGTGCGCCCGGGCACGCGCAGCGGGTAGGCGATCGCCTCACCCTCGGTCTCGGCGAGGCCCTGGTAGCGGCCGACGTCGAGGTAGACCCAGCGGCGGTGGTCGACGCCCGGGCGGCGGGACACGCGCAGCACCCGGGCACGCAGCACCCCGGCCGGGGCGACCAGCGCGCGGCCCGGCTCCAGCAGCAGCGTCGCGCCGTCCACGTGCCCGGCGTCGACGGCCGTGGCCACCGCCGTGCGCACGGCCGCGGCGTAGTCCTGCGCGGGGGCGACGGCGGCGCGGTAGGCCACCGGCCAGCCGCCGCCCAGGTCGAGCTCGGGGCGGCGCAGCCCGGCCCGCCCGGCGGCCCCCAGCGCGAGCGCGACTGCCCCGGCGTAGGTGGCGGGGCGGGTCTGCTGGGACCCCGCGTGGAAGGTGACCCCGGCCGCGACGAGGCCGCGGTCCGCGACCCGGTGCAGCAGCGCGACGGCGGCGTCGGGCGGCGCCCCGAACTTGCCGTGGAACGGCGTCGCCGAGCCGGTGTCGTCGACCGAGAGCCGGACCTGCACCCGGGCGCCGGGGACCTCGGTGGCGAGGGCGTCGACGTCCTCGGCACTGTCGGTGACGAACCGGGTGACGCCGTCGCGGGCGGCCCGGGCGGCCGCACCGGGGCCGCGCACCGGGTTCCCGTGCTGCAGCGCCGCCGGGTCCGCCCCGGCGGCCAGGCACAGGTCGATCTCGGCCTGGGAGGCGACGTCGAACCCGGCCCCGGCCGCGACGAGGGCGCGCAGCACGGCGGGCTCCGGGCAGGCCTTGACGGCGTAGAGGATGCGGGCGTCGCCGAACGCCGCGGCCAGCGCGCGGTACCGCTCCGCGGCGACGGACGGGTCCAGCGCCAGGTACGGCGTGGGACGGTCGGTGGCGAGCAGCTGCTCCAGGCCGGGGCTCAGGTCGGGCACGTGGTGATGCTCTCCCCGGGCGACCCACCCGCACCGGCCGGGGTCTGATCTAGGTTCGGACGATGACCGCACCGAAGCCGCAGCGCCGCGGCCGGAAGATCGCGATGACCTCGGAGGAGGTCACCGCCTTCCTCGACGCCGAGCGCACCTGCCGGGTCGCGACCAACGGCGTGAACGGCCCGCACGCCACCCCCCTCTGGTACCTGTGGGACGGCGAGGCGCTCTGGCTGACCTCGCTCTCGCGCTCGCAGCGCTGGGCGGACCTGCGGCGCGACCCGCGGATCGCCGTCGTCGTCGACGCCGGGCACGACTACGCCGAGCTGCGCGGGGTCGAGCTGCGCGGCTCCGTCGAGGTCGTCGGGGAGGTGCCCCGCACCGGCGAGCCGAACCCGGAGCTGGAGCGGGTCGAGCAGGCCTTCGCCGCGCGCTACACCGGCGACCAGGTCGTGATCGACGGACGGCACGCGTGGCTGCGGCTGCGCCCGGAGAAGATCACCAGCTGGGACTTCCGGAAGATGTGATCGCCGGGCGTGAGGGGTCCGGTGCCGGATCCGGCACCGAACCCCTCACCCGTGACGATCACCGGGTTCGGGCCGGGTCAGGGCCGCCCGGTCACCAGGGGCCAGAGCCCGTCGGCGCCCGCGTCCAGCGCGGCCGCCCCGACCCGGTCGTTCCAGTACGCCTCGTCGCCGTCCTCGTCGCGCCAGGCCCAGAGCCGGGTCGTGACCAGCCGCAACGCGTGCTCGCGGGTGAACCCGATCGCCCCGTGCACCTGGTGGGCGATCCGCGCGACGGCCGTCGCCGCCTCCGAGCAGCGGGCCTTCGCCGCGGCGACGGCGAACGCGGTCTCCGGGGCACCGAACCCCGCGCGCCGCGCGGTCGAGGTCGCGGCGGCGGAGGAGGCGGAGGCGGCCGCGACCTCGGCGCCCGCCTCGGCGAGCATCTGCTGCACGGCCTGGAAGCGGCCGATGGGACGACCGAACTGGGTGCGCTCCCCGGCGTAGGCCACCGAGCGGGCCAGTGCGCCGCGGGCCGCGCCGGCGAGCA
This sequence comes from Pseudonocardia tropica, assembly GCF_040105315.1. Lineage (NCBI taxonomy): Bacteria > Bacillati > Actinomycetota > Actinomycetes > Pseudonocardiales > Pseudonocardiaceae > Pseudonocardia > Pseudonocardia tropica. The sequence continues at coordinate 178,697 of NZ_JBEDNP010000002.1, read as the reverse complement.
GCAGCGACCGCGCCAGCGCCGCCCGCAGGGTCAGCTCCGCAGCCGCCCCGGCGGGGGCGGTGCCGGTGGCGAGCGGCGTGACCGCGTCGAGGGTGAGGCCGTCGCGGGGCTCCTCGGCGAGGTTGGCGCCCTCGGTGACCTCCGCCGCGCGCGCGTCGAGTACGAGCACCCGGTCGCCGTCGAGGACGACGACCGCGGCGAGCGAACGCCCCCACGGCACCCGGGCCAGGGCCGCCGACACCGTGCCGCCGGTGCCGCCGCTGCCGGTCACCGTGCCCCCGGCGGTCCCGGCGGGGCGGTCCCCGCCGGTCGCGTCGGTGACGACGGCGGCGAGCGGTCCGTCCGGCACGGCGAGCCCGGCGGCGCGGGCCAGCCACCCGGCGAGCAGATCGGTCTCGGCCAGCGGCAGGCGGGCCGCGTCGGCGCCGGCGACCTCCAGCAGCACGGCGGCGTCGTCGAGGGTGCCGCCGGTGTCCGGGTCGGTCAGCGAGGTCAGCCCGGCCCCGGCGCACGCCGTCCAGGCCGCGGCGTCCAGGCCGGTGCCCTCGCGGTCGTCGGACCCGGCGGCGAGGATCGAGGCGGCCAGGTCGGCGAGGTCGGTGTTGCGGGCCATCAGCGCAGTCCCATCCCCCGCGCGACGATGCCGCGCAGGACCTCGTTGGTGCCGCCACGCAGGGTGAACCCGGGCGCGTGCAGTACGGCGTCGGCGAGCAGCCGGGCGAACCCGGACTCCGCGCCGGGGTCCGGCGGGATGTCGACCAGGAGCCGGGCGGCGTCGACGATCTCGTTCTCGTAGCGGGTACCGAGGTCCTTGACCAGGGCCGCGGCCAGCTCGGGGGCCCGGCCGGACTCCAGCGCCCCGGCCACGGCCAGCGACATCGCCCGCAGCGTCCACAGCCGCGACACCAGCGACCCCACGCGACGACGGGTGCCGGCGTCGGCGCCGCCCGCCCCGACGAGCTCGCCGACCAGCGACGCCAGCAGCGGGTACGTCGACAGGAACCGCTCCGGTCCGGAGCGCTCGAACGCGAGCTCGCCGGTGACCTGGGCCCAGCCGTTGCCCGGCTCGCCGAAGACCCGCGCGTCGGGGATGAACACGTCGTCGAAGCGGACCTCGTTGAAGTGGTGCGCCCCGGTGAGCAACGGGATCGGGCGGATCTCCACCCCGGGCGAGTCCAGCTCCACCAGGAACTGGGACAGCCCCGCGTGCCGGTGCGCGTCGTCGCGCGGTTCGGTGCGCACCAGCGCGAAGAACGCATGCGCGTGGTGCGCCCCGGAGGTCCACACCTTGGTGCCCGACAGCCGCCACCCGCCGTCGACGCGGGTCGCCCGGGTCCGCACCGACGCCAGGTCGGAGCCGGAGTCCGGTTCGGACATCCCGATGCCGAAGTACACCTCGCCGCGGGCGATCCCGGGCAGGAACGCGCGACGCTGCTCCTCGGTGCCGTGGCGCAGCAGCGACGGCCCGATCTGGCGGTCGGCGATCCAGTGCGCGGCCACCGGGGCGCCCGCGGCGAGCAGTTCCTCGGTGACGACGTAGCGCTCCAGCGCGGTCCGGCCGTGCCCGCCGTACCCGGTGGGGATGGTCATCCCGAGCCAGCCACGCTCCCCCAGCCTGCGGGAGAACGACTCGTCCCAGCCGGAGAGCCACACGTCCGCGCGCGGGGTCCAGCGGGCGGCGCCGCGCTCGTCGTCGAGGAAGGACCGGACCTCGGCCCGCAGGTCCGCCAGCCCGGCGGGGAGCTCGACCGGGTCGGGCACGAGCTCGGGCAGGGCCGCTACCGGTGTCGATGTCGCTGCCACGGGCGTCATCATGACCCAGCCCCGCCGGCGCCGCGGTGTCTACGGGCCGACTCACCGGGGTACGTTCCGGGCATGACCACCAATGCTGACGAGCGCAGGGTGCTGGATGCCGTCCCCACCGGCCTGTTCATCGGCGGCCGGTGGCGGCAGGCGGAGAACGGCGCGACCGCGAAGGTGGAGGACCCGGCCACCGGAGAGGTGCTGACCGAGGTCGCCGACGCCTCGCCCGCCGACGGCATGGACGCCCTCGCCGCCGCGCACGCCGCCCAGCCCACGATCGCCGCGATGCCGCCGCGGGAGCGCAGCGAGATCCTGCGGCGCGCCTACGACCTGCTCCACGAGCGGATCGACGACCTGGCCCTGCTCATGACCCTGGAGATGGGCAAGCCCTTCGCCGAGGCCAAGGGCGAGGTCGTCTACGCCTCGGAGTTCCTGCGCTGGTTCTCCGAGGAGGCCGTGCGCATCGACGGCGGCTACCAGGTCGCCCCGAACGGCCAGACCCGCTTCCTCACCATCCGCCAGCCCGTCGGGGTCTGCGTGTTCGTGACCCCGTGGAACTTCCCGCTGGCCATGGGCACCCGCAAGATCGCCCCGGCGGTCGCCGCCGGCTGCGCGTCGGTGATCAAGCCCGCACCGCAGACGCCGCTGACGATGCTCGCGTTCGCGCAGGTGCTGGCCGACGCCGGCCTGCCCGACGGCGCCCTGAACGTCATCAACGCCACCGACGCCGGCGCGGTGATGGAGCCGATCCTGCGCGACGGCCGCGCCCGCAAGATGTCGTTCACCGGGTCCACCCCGGTCGGGAAACTGCTGCTGTCCCAGGCCTCGGACAAGGTCATGCGCTCGTCGCTGGAGCTGGGGGGCAACGCCTCGTTCATCGTGCTCGACGACGCCGACGTCGACTCCGCCGTCGAGGGCGCCATGATCGCCAAGATGCGGAACATGGGCGAGGCCTGCACCGCCGCGAACCGGTTCTACGTGCAGCGCGGCGTCGCCGAGGAGTTCACCGCGAAGCTCGCCGAGCGGATGGGCGCGCTCACGGTCGGCCGCGGCACCGAGGAGGGCGTGAACGTCGGCCCGCTGATCGACGCCAAGGGCCTGGACAAGGTCGCCGACCTGGTCGCCGACGCCGTCGCCGCCGGCGCCTCGGTCGCGATCGGCGGGAAGGCCCAGGACGGACCGGGCTACTTCTACCCGCCGACCGTGCTCACCGACGTTCCGGTGAACTCCCGGCTCAACCATGAGGAGATCTTCGGCCCGGTCGCGCCGATCACCGTCGTCGACAGCGCCGACGACGCGCTGGCCGCGGCCAACGCGACCGAGTTCGGCCTGGTCAACTACGTGTACACGCGGGACCTGAACCGGGCGCTGCACATCGCCGAGAACCTCGAGAGCGGCATGATCGGGCTCAACACCGGTCTGGTGTCGAACCCGGCCGCCCCGTTCGGCGGGGTCAAGGAGTCCGGGCTGGGCCGCGAGGGCGGCGACGTCGGCATCGACGAGTTCCTCGAGACCAAGTACGTGGCCATCGGCTACAGCGGCTGACCCCCACGCACGACCGAGGGCCCCGGCGCCGTACGGCGTCGGGGCCCTCGTGTGTCGCGGGTCGGTCAGTCGGCCGGGGCCGCGGGTGCCGCCGGGGCCGGGGCCTGCGGCTGGATCGGTACCGCCGGGTCCTGCCCGGGCAGCGGCTCGGCGGGCTGGGTCACGTCGGCCCGGCCCCCCGAGACGAGCTCGACCAGCTCGACGCCGCCGTTGAGGGTCAGCATCACGACCACCAGCGCCACCGAGGCGACGGCTGCCGCGGTGAGCCCGCGCTGCGCGGACCCGCTGGTGACCAGCCGGCCCCGGCTGGTCTCCACCACCCAGGCGCGGGCGGCGAACGCCGCCAGCATCAGGCCGAAGGCGAGCCAGGTCAGGAGGAATCCGTTCACGGGTTCGGCACCTCCCCGCCGGCCGCCGGGGCCGGAGCCGTCGCCGGTGCCGGGACGCCCGGCGCCGGGGGCGGCTCGTTGCGCACCAGGATGGCGTCGAAGCCGCTCTCGTAGGTCGCGCGGTACTGGCCCGACGCGATGAGCTGGTTGCGGATCTCGATCGTCCAGCCCGGCTCACGGTCGTTCAGCACGACGCCCTGCTTCTCGATCGCCGGGTAGAACAGGAGCGTCTGCGGCTGGACCTGGTCGATGCAGCGGAACGGGTCCGCGGCGAGGACCGCGCAGCCCTGACCGCCCGAGGCCATGTTGTTGTTCTCGCCGACGCCCTCCAGGGCGTACGGCCCGACCGTGGACAACGGCTGCACCGTCGCCCCGGGCGGCGCCTCGGCGTAGGCCTTGCGGGTCATCTGGACGTCCTCGGTGGTGACGTCGGTGTAGGCCTCGTTGCCGCCGCGGATGAAGATCAGCAGACCGAAGACGACCACCATCCCCACCGCGAGCAGCCGTTCGCGCTTGCGGTCGACGCGGGCGAAGGCCCGCAGCGCGTCGACGGCCAGGATCGACAGGATCGGCAGACCGTAGAGCAGCACGCGCAGGAGCAGCTCGCCGCCGTAGCTCTGCACGACCGCCATCCCCATCGGGATGATCGCCAGCAGGATCGGTACGAGGTCGCGGCGGCGGCGCCAGTAGACCCAGGCCCCGGCGAAGCCGAGGACGTAGGTCAGGCCGGTCATCGCGACCCGGAACCCCTTGCCGACCAGCTGGCCCGTGTCGCCCTGGAAGCGGTCGGCGACACCGGCCTGCAGCGCGCTGCCGTCGTCGCCACTACCGATGATCATGCTGATCTGGTTCATCCAGAAGTCGCGGGCGCCGATCAGCACGAACACCGTCACCGCCGCGATCGCGACGACCACCAGCCCCCGGCCGCGGAACCGGCCCACGACCGCCAGCACGGCCAGCTGGCCGATGATCGCGAACGGGGTCAGCTGGTGGGCCGGGGCGACGGCGATGACGCACAGCGCCGCGCAGAAGTAGATCAGCAGCAGCTGCCGGGCGGGCAGCGTCGGTGTGTTCGGCGGGGTCAGCGCCGACACCAGCCAGCGCCGCCACCGGGGCAGCGGTGGCGCCCCGCGGTGCGCCCGGGGCCAGCCCGGGACCCCGGCGTTGTCGACGCGGCGGGTCGCCAGCGGGCCCAGCGCGAAGGTCAGCACCGTCAGCAGCAGCACGATCGCGGTCGCCTGCGGGGAGAAGTAGTCCTGCTCGATCCAGTTCAGGCCGATGAACAGCCAGGCCGCCACCCACGGCGCACGGGTGCCCCCGAGCATCGAACGGGCCAGGGCGTAGACGCCGATCGCCCACACCGCGGTGACCGCGGGCGGGTACCAGCGCAGGATCGTGTCGAGCTGGTCGGCGCCGGCGGCGTCGCGGATCCACGCCCACTGGGCGAAGAACGCGGGCCAGTAGAACCGCGCGTCCACGCCGGTGGGCGGGACGCCGTTGTTGGCGGAGACCGCGTCGACGAAACCGGAGATCAGCCAGGCGGTGGTGAACCGGGCCTGGGGCTGCACGACCGAGGGCAGACCGGTGGAGCACAGCAGCAGCACCCCCGTCGCGGCACCCAGCATCGGGATGCGCGGGCGGCGCGACCAGAGCTCGACCAGGCAGGCGCCGATCGCGAGCAGCAGCGCCAGCCACGCGAACGGGCTCAGCGCCGGGGCCAGGCCCCAGCCGCCCAGGTCGGACAGGTCGGTCGTCGCGGCGGCGACAGGCAGCAGCAGCACCGCGAGCACGGCCAGGACCGGGGCGCCCCAGACCCACAGCGGGGACAGCGGCTCGGCGGTCTCGGGTGCGGGCGGCGGGGGCGGCGGCGGGCCGTCACCGGGCGGACGCGGGACCGGGCCGCGGACGGCCATGGTCGGCGAGTCCGGGCCCGGTGGCGTGACGAACTGGGTCCGCTCGCTCGCGCTCTCTTCCGCGACGCGGGTCCGCGCGACGGCGGGCTCCTCGCCGCGGTGGCCGCGGGTGGACGGGTCGGGGCCGCCCGTCCGGCGGGTCTCCGACGTCACGACTTCACCTCCGGTGTGCTCCGGCGGTTCCACGCCGGGACGAATCTGAGTGCCAGCGCGCAGAGGATCTGCGCGCCGACGTAGCCGAGGACGACCGGCAGCATGGTCATGCTGACCGATGCGGTTCCGGGGTCCGGCAGCGGGACCAGACCGGCGAAGACCACGACCAGGCCGGTGTTGAGCAGCTGGATCTTCGCGTAGCCCATCCCGTCGCCGTCGGCCTGGCGGCGGGCGAGCTCGAACACGACGATCAGCCGGAAGAACAGGCCGCCCATGAGCACGGCCAGCGCCGGGGCGCCCGGCGCGTAGCCCTCACCGAGCAGCGACAGCACGGGGTAGCCCAGTGCCGCGCCCAGCCCGAGCGCCGGGACGAACAGCAGGAGCATCCGGCGCCGGGCGACGCGGGCGAACTCCTCGGCGCGGTGCGGCTCCCGGGCGGTCTGCACGGTCAGCGAGTTGGTGAAGAACGTCGCGGCCAGGTCGATGACGGTCACCGCCTGCCAGCAGATGAAGAAGACCGCGCCGATCTCGTTGCCCATCCGGAAGTTCGCGAACAGCGGGACCTGGTTGTAGAGCAGCGCGTTGCCGCACTGCGCCAGCGCGGTCGGCGCCAGGAACGCGATCATCTCCGGGCGCGACGGCAGCGTGCCCGGCCCACCGGCGCGGGCGAAGCGCCGCACCATGAACCACAGCAGCACGGTGCCCGCGGCGATCCACAGCACGACCGGGATCGCCCAGGACAGCACCAGCGCCTCGGACGCGAGCGTGCTGCCCAGCGCCAGCAGCAGCACGATCCGGGTCACCGCGAAGGTGCCGTTGCGCCACACCGCCACCCACGGCCGCCCGATGGCGACCATGACGAAGTCGTGGACGACGAACACGCACCAGCCGGCGCAGGTCAGGACCAGGACGACCAGTCCCCAGCCGAACGAGCCGCCACCCGCGGCCTCCGCGACCCGGGGCACGAGCGTGCCGTAGACCAGGCCGATCAGCCCGGACAGCGGCATGATCAGCAGCAGCGAGCCGAACGTGAGCCGGACCGACTTCCGGCCGGCCCCGGGGAGCCAGCGCAGCAGCGCCAGCCCCAGGTTGAGCTGGGCGACGCCGCCGATCAGCTGGAAGGCCGACACGAACTCCGAGGCCCGGCCGACCTCGGCCTGCGGCATGATCCGGGTCGCGATCAGGACGCCGAGCAGCCCGGCGACCGAGCCGAAGCCCGAGCACAGGGTCAGGGCGATGCCGTCGCCGACGCCGCCGTTGCGGTCCGGGACCTGCTCACCGTCCCCACCGCCGCCGTCTCCGCCGCCCGGTCCGGGCGGTGGGGTGGGCGGCGGGGTCGGCGGGTTCTCGCCGGGCCCGCGCAGCCCGACCAACGGCGGCAGGTACTCGGTGTGCTGCTCGGCGTTGCGGCGCGAGTGCGCCCGGGCGTGGGCGATGGCGAGACGCTGCGTCGGGGCGTCCGGGTCGACGCCCGTCGCCTGCGGTCCGGGGAGGGGGCCGGGACCGGGCGTGCCCGCGGCGGGGCGGGGACGCGCCGGCCCGACCGGCCTCACCGGGAGGTCCCGCTCACTGGGCCACCACGGCGTGGCGCAGCAGGAACGGGACCGACAGGAGTGTGACGACGAACAGGGCGACGCTCGGGTACCAGAGCCCCAGGCTGACCATGAGCTGGCCGCCGATCAGGGTGACGGCGGTACCGACCCCCAGAGTCAGCAGCCAGACGTGCGCGGCGGGCGCGCGGCGCAGGAAGCCCGCGGCGGCCCAGCCGGGACCGAGCAGCAGGAAGCCGATGGTGACCAGCAGCCGGAACTCGCCCAGTGCGCCCCCGCTGACCCCGGCGATGCTCAGTCCGCAGGCGATGACGCCGGCGGCGACGAGCAGGATCGCCACGTACCGCCGCGCGGTCCTCGCGCGGGTCAGCTCTGCTGCGGACTGCACGCCCACCGCGGCTCACTCCTCTTCACTGGTGGTTCTCCCGGCGCCACGCCCCTCGTGGGGCGTGGGCCGGTGGGACACGGACCGGCCCGATCCGGTCCCGGGCGCTCAGGACGCCTCTTCCCCCCATGCGTACCGCACACCGGTCCGCTCGGGACGGGCGGACCCGTCGCGCTCGGCGCCGACGGGGCGCTGCTCGCGGGCGACCGGTGACGGGACCGGCTGCTGCGGGGCGGGCCGGCCCGCACCGGGCTGGGGCTGCGGGGCCGGACGCGACGGCTGCTGCGGGCGCTGCGGGGCCGGGGCGTCGGCGTGCGGCCGCGGGGCCGGGCGCTGCGGCTGCGCCGCCGGGACGGCACGGTCCGGCACCGCAGGCGGCACCGGAGCCGTGGCCGGGGTGGCGGGCACCGCCGGGTGCCCGGCGGGCGGGACGACCGCGGCGGGGCCGGGGACGGCCGTGCCGGTCGCGGCGGGCCGGTCGTCGCGACCGGCACGACGCCGCTCGGCGGCGAGGGTCCGCAGGACGCGGGTGCCGTCGGCGAAGGTGCGCAGGTTCGTCTCGCCGAACATCCGCTCCTTCTCCACCGAGGGGACCTCGGTGATCGACAGAGCGGCGGCGGCGACGCGGCAGTTCAGAACCGTCTCGATCTCGAACCCGTCGCCCCAGTACATCCCGCCGTCCGGGTGCGGCGGCATGTCGACCGCGGGCAGCTCCAGCAGCGGCAGGATGTCGGCCCAGAAGGCGTTGTAGCCGTAGCAGAGGTCGCTGTAGCGGGTCCCGAACAGCGTGTTCGCGATCAGGTTCAGACCGGCGTTGCCACCCTTGCGGAGCAACGTGATGTCGTCGCTGCCGCCCCCCTTGGTGAACCGGCTGCCCTTCGCGAAGTCGGCGCCCTCGACGAGCGCGGCGACGAAGCGCGGGATCTCCTGCGGGTCGGCCGAGCCGTCCGCGTCGAACATGACGATGGCGTCGCCGGTGGCCGCGGCGAACCCGCAGGCCATCGCGTTGCCCTTGCCCTTGCGGGTCTGGCGGACGATCCGGACGCCGGGCAGGACACGGCGTGCGGTCTCGACGGTGCCGTCCTTGGAGTCGCCGTCGACGACGATCACCTCGTACACGGCGGGACGCACGGCCGCGACGGCCGGCAGGACCACCTCGAGGTTCCGTGCCTCGTTGCGGGTCGGCACGATCACCGACACCCTCGGTTGGTTCGGACGACGTGGTCCGTGGTCAGGGCGCTTGTTCACCGGTCTCTCCCCCGAATCGATCGGTCCTGGCGCGCGGTTGGCGAGCAGTGCGTGTCCAGTCGTGACGACGATGCCGACCTCGACCGGATCCGTTACCCCACAACGGGGGTCATCCGGCATATCTCCGGCGCCGTCGGTCGCGTTACGTGACCCGAACCGCATCGGGTGTCGCCCGGACGACGCAAGGCCTCCGGGCTCCGTCGCCACGGCGTGGACCGACCACGCGAACACGACGACGGATACTACGGACGTCGTCCGGGCCGCCGCGGCGCGGGACCGGCCCTGCAGGGCCCCGGCCGACGAGCGGTGATCGTCGGGCGGCGAACGGCGGTACCCCCGGGCCCGCGATCGCGGTACGTACCCGTTGCGTCCCGATGGTCCCGGTCGGACGTCGCTCGTCCGCGCCGCCGTCCGGCCCGCCGACCGGGGCGGGTAGCGTGGGTCGCCGCCTGCTCGTCCGATCCGTTCCACCCCTGCGAGGTACCCGATGAGGCCCGGCGGCTTTGTGCCCAGCGTGTCCGTCTGCATCCCGGTCTACAACGGCGAGGCCTATCTCGCCGAGACCATCCGCAGCGTGCTGGAGCAGACCTGGCGGGACTTCGAGCTCGTCGTGCTGGAGAACGGCAGCACCGACGCGAGCTGGGAGATCGCGACCTCGTTCCACGATCCGCGGGTCCGGGTCGAGCGCAACCGGTCGACCCTGCCGCAGGGCGACAACTGGAACCGCGCCGTCGAGCTGTGCCGTGCATCGCTGGTGAAGCTGGTCTGCGCCGACGACCTGCTGCACCCGCGCTGCCTGGAGCTGCAGGTGCCGCCGATGCGCGACGACCCGTCGCTGGCGGTGGTGGCCTCGCGCCGGCACATGATCGACGAGCAGAGCAGGGTCATCGTCCCGCGCCGCGGTCTCGGCGGCGGCCTGGTCGGGCTGCACTCGGGCAGCGAGGTCGCGCGCCGGGTCATCCGCAACGGCGCGAACCCGATCGGCGAGCCGGGCAACGTCCTGTTCCGGCGCGAGCAGTTCGTCACCGCGGGCGGGTGGCGCCCGGAGCGGCGCTTCATCATGGACCTCGACCTCTGGATGCGCCTGCTCCAGTACGGCGACTTCCTCGGCGTGCCGGAGACCCTGGCCGCGTTCCGGATCGCCCGAGGCTCGGTCTCCTCGGAGTTCGAGCAGCAGATCTCCGAGGAGCAGCAGCTGCTGTTCGACGAGCTGGGCGACTCCGGGGTGTTCGACGTCCGCCCGGTCGACGTGCGGATCGGCCGGCTCGCCCTGCCGCTGGGCCGGGCCCGGCGCAAGGCGCTGTTCAAGGTCTCGCGGATCGCCGCTCGCAAGGACGACAAGCTGATCGCCGAGCGCGACGAGGCCGCGGCGGCCGACGCCCGCTGACCGCGGGCGCCCGACCGCGGGCCGCCCGGACGGACGGCATCCCGGACTCTCCGATCGGCGAGGCCGATACCGGACATCCGGGACATGCAGTCGTCTATCTACTGCCAGGTCTGTGCGGCAGCACTGTCGTCGCGTTGAATTCCCTCACCCGGCCGGGTGGCGGCCGGTACGACCGGTGAGGGGGCGCGATGCAGACGCACGCGGTCGCCATGCACATGAGCGACGGACTGGTGAACGGCCCGACGGCGCTGCTGTTCGCCGTCGTCGCGGTGATCGCGCTGACGGTCGCCGTCCTGCGCGCCCGCGCGGACCTCGACGATCGCACCGCGCCGATGGCCGGACTGGTCACGGCGTTCGTCTTCGCCGTCCAGATGATCAACTTCCCGATCCTGCCCGGGGCCAGCGGGCACCTGCTGGGCGGGGCGCTCGTCGCGATCCTGGTCGGCCCGTGGGTGGGCATGATCGCGATCTCGATCGTGCTGGTCGTGCAGGCGCTGCTGTTCGCCGACGGCGGCATCACCGCGCTGGGCCTCAACATCACGAACATGGCCGTGATCGGGGTGGTCGTCGGCTGGCTGGTGGCGCGCTCGCTGCGCCGGTTCGCGGCGCGTTCCCGCGGCGGGCTGGTCGCCGTCGCCTTCGTCGCCGCCCTGCTCAACACCGTCGTCGCCGCGATGGGCTTCGTCCTGGAGTACGCGATCGGCGGCGCCGGCGGCGCGACCCTCGGCACGGTGTTCGTGCTGATGGGCGGGCTGCACGTGCTGATCGGCATCGGGGAGGGCGTGATCACCGCGGCCACCGTGGGCGCGGTGGCCTCCGCCCGGCCGGACCTGGTGTACCTGCTGCGCGGCACCGGGCGCCCGCTGGCCCGCCGCTCGAGTTCCGAGGAGGGTGCGCGATGAACGCCACCGACCGCCGTCGCCCGCTGCTGTTCTTCGCCGGGTTCCTGATCGTGTCCCTGGTCGTGGCCGGGCTGGTCTCCTCCTTCGCCTCCCCCGACCCCGACGGCCTGGACACCGTCGCCCGGGACGGCTGCACCGCCGTCGCGACCCCGGACGGCGGGGAGCGGCTGGAGGGCACCTGCATCGCGGCCCACGAGAGCGACCACGCCATGGCGTCGAGCCCGCTCGCCGGGTACTCGGTCGTGGGCGGCGAGGGCACCACCGGCGTCGCCGGGGTGGCCGGGGTGCTGGTGACGGTCGTCGTCGCGGGCGGGGTGTTCCTGCTGCTGCGCCGCCGGGACGGCTGATGGGCGCCGGGCACTCGCACCCGCTGTACCTGCACCGCGACTCCCCCGTCCACCGGCTCCCACCCGAGGTGAAGGTCGTCTCGGCGCTGCTGGTGGTGGTCTGCGTGGTCGCGACCCCGCGCGAGGCGTTCGCGGTGTTCGGCGGGTTCGCGCTGCTGCTCGCCGCGGTGTGGGGCCTGGCCGGGGTGCGCCCGGGCTGGATCCTGCGGCGCTCGGTGATCGAGCTGCCGTTCGTGGTGCTCGCGGTGCTGCTGCCGTTCACCGGCCCGGCTCCGACGCTGGACTGGCTCGGCCTCACGCTGTCCCAGCCGGGGCTGCTCGGGGCGTGGAACATCCTCGTCAAGGGCACCCTGGGCGTCCTGACCTCGCTGACCCTCGCCGCGACGACGCCGATGCGCGACCTCCTCGTCGGTCTGCAGCGCCTGCACGCCCCGGCGATCGTCACCACCATCGCCACCCTGATGCTGCGCTACGCCGACGTGATCACCGGCGAGGCCCGCCGGATGCGGCTGTCCCGGATCTCCCGCGGCCACGACCCGCGGTTCCTGTGGCAGGCCGGGGCGACCGCCCGCGGGATCGGCTCGCTGTTCGTGCGGTCCTACGAGCGCGGCGAGCGGGTGCACCTGGCGATGCTGTCGCGCGGCTGGACCGGCACCATGCCGCCGTCGGGCGACGTCGCGACCACTTCGCGGCAGTGGCTGGCCGGGCTGACCGTGGCCGGGGTCGCGGTGCTGCTGGCCGGGTCGGGCTGGGTGGCCGCATGAGCCCGCCGTCGCTGCGGCTGACCGACCTCGCCTTCGCCTATCCCGACGGCCACCAGGCGCTGTTCGGCGTCGACCTGACGATCGCCCCCGGCGAGCGGGTCGCGCTGCTCGGCCCGAACGGCGCCGGGAAGACCACCCTGGTGCTGCACCTCAACGGGATCCTCGGCGGCACCGGGGACGGCGCGGCGGGCACCGTCGAGGTCGGCGGGCTCCGGGTGGAGAAGCGGCACCTGCGCGAGATCCGTCGCCGGGTCGGGATCGTCTTCCAGGACCCCGACGACCAGCTGTTCATGCCGACCGTCGCCGAGGACGTGGCGTTCGGCCCGGCGAACTTCGGGCTGCGCGGGCCCGCGCTGCGCGAGCGGGTCGACGAGGCCCTGGCCGCGGTGGGGATGGCCGACGCCGCCGACCGGTCCCCGCTGCACCTGTCCGGCGGACAGCGCCGCCGGGTCGCCCTGGCCACGGTGCTGGCGTGCGACCCGGAGATCCTGGTGCTCGACGAGCCGTCGTCGAACCTGGACCCGGTGGCCCGCCGCGAGCTGGCCGAGGTACTGCTGGGGCTGGGCCGGACCATGCTCATGGTCACCCACGACCTGCCCTACGCGCTGCAGCTGTGCCCGCGCAGCGTCGTGCTGGACGGGGGGACCGTCGTCGCCGACGGGCCGACCCGCGACCTGCTGGCCGACGCCGAGCTGCTCGCCCGGCACCGCCTGGAGCTGCCGTACGGCTTCGTGCTCGCCCGGCCGTGACTCGTGGCCCCGGCCCACCCTGCGGCGCAGCACGAGCACCGCCGGCAGGATCACGGCCAGGGACGCCGAGGCGACGAGCTCCATCGGCGTCGGTCGTGCCGGGTCGACCTGCGTGCTCGGCACGCTGCGGCGGACGACCTGCACTCGGCCCCACGGAACAGGAGCTCCTCGGCGAACCCGACCAGGGGGGTGGCGACCGGCAGGGCCCCGGTGAAGGTCAGGGCCCGGGCGGTCGTCGCCCGGAGCCGCGCCCGCGTGGCCGGGTGTCGAGGCCGTGACCACTGTCGGTCCCCTTCGCGCCCGGCTGGTCGAGCCGTCGCACGCGACACCGCCCCACCCGGCGAGCCGGATGGGGCGGGGCGGTCACCGTAGGAGGTGACGTGCGGCCGAGGGGGGTCAGCCGCGCTGTTCCTGGCCGTTCGGGTGGCCCTGCACCACGCCCGGGCCGCCGATGCCGGGGACCTCGCGGGAGGCCTCCAGCTGGGCCGGGGCCACACCGCTGCCGCCGTTGCCGGCCTCGGTGCCGGGGACCGGCGGGACCTCCGAGCCCACCGGCGGGACCTCCTGCTGGGCCGCCGCGGTGGCCGCCGCGACCTGCTTGGCGATCTCCGGGTCGGACGAGGTGTCGAACCAGTCCTCGACGCCGTCGTCCTCGGCGGGCCTGGAGACGGTGCCGTCGTCCGGGCTGGGCTCGTAGCGGAAGACGCCGTCCTCGCCGGGCGCACCCAGCATCCGGGTGAAGCCCTCCAGTGCCTTCCCGAAGTCGGACGGGACGACCCACAGCTTGCTGGCCTCGCCCTCGGCCATCTGCGGCAGCGTCTGCAGGTACTCGTAGGCGAGCAGCTCCGGGGTGGGCTTGCCGGCCTTGATCGCGGCGAACTTCTTCTCGATCGCCTTCGACTCACCCTGCGCCTCGAGGTACAGCGCGGCCCGGCGGCCCTGCGCCCGCAGGATCTCCGACTGCCGCTCGGCCTCGGCGGCGAGGATGGCGGCCTGCTTGGCGCCCTCCGCGGTGAGGATCTGGGACTGCTTGTTGCCCTCGGCGCTGCGGATGGCCGACTCCCGCTGGCCCTCCGCGGTGAGGATCATGGCCCGCTTCTCGCGGTCGGCCTTCATCTGCTGTTCCATCGAGTTCTGGATCGAGGGCGGCGGGTCGATCGCCTTGATCTCGACCCGGGCGACCCGGATGCCCCAGCGCTCGGTGGCCTCGTCCAGCTCGCCGCGCAGCGCCGTGTTGATCCGGTCCCGCGAGGTCAGCGTCTGCTCCAGGGTCATGCCACCGACCACGTTGCGCAGCGTCGTGGTGGTGATCTGCTCGACACCGGCGATGTAGTTGGCGATCTCGTAGACCGCGGCCTTGGCGTCGTTGACCTTGAAGTACACGACCGTGTCGATGTTGACGGTCAGGTTGTCCTGCGTGATGACCGGCTGCGGCGGGAACGACACGACCTGCTCACGCAGGTCGACCCGCTCGCGGGTGCGGTCGACGAACGGCACCAGGATGGCGGGGCCGCCCTCCCGGATGCTGTGGTAGCGGCCCAGCCGTTCGATGATGTAGGCCCACTCCTGCGGGACGATGACGACCGACTTGACGACGATCGTCACGACCAGCACGAGCAGGACGATGCCGATGATGAACTCGGCGCCCATGTGCTCTCCCCTCCTGCGCGCCGGAGAACCGGCGCCCGTGTCGCCCCGGAGTCCCCGGGGCGTCGTGCCGTCCCACCGCGGTGGCGGGTCAGGACGGCGGTAGCTCCCCCCGACCGGTGACGAGCACGGCCGCCCCGGTCACCTGCAGGATCGTGACGGTGGCACCGGCCTCGAGGACCTCCACCCCGTCCATCGACCGCGCCGACCACACCTCGCGTCCGATCCGCACCTGCCCGCGCTCGCCGTCGACACGCTGCACGACCTCGGCGGAGGCGCCGACGAACCGGTCCTGGTGGCGTTCGAGCGTGCCCATGTGCTCGGCCAGCCTGCGTTTCGCCACCGGTCGCACGGCCAGCAGCAGCAGTACCGCGACGGCGCCGCCCACACCGGCGGCCGGCAGGAGCGTCAACCCGAGTGCCGCCCCGGCCGCCGCGGCGAGCGCTCCGCCGCCGAGCATGACGAGGAACAGCTCCCCGGACACGACCTCGCTGCCGATCAGTACGAGACCGATGAGCAGCCAGATCAGTGCCGGATCCATGGCTCCAGGGTGCCAGAATGTCCGTTTCCCCGTCGGCGTTTCGTCGGGATGCTCCACACCGGTCGACCAGATCGTTACCGGTCCGTGCCGGAGTTCGCCCGCCGAGTCGGGGTCAGGCCCCCTCGGCGGTGACGAAGTCGATGAGGCGCTCGACCGCGCCGATCATCGGGGTCTCCAGGTCGCGGTAGCTGCGGACGGCCCCGAGCACCCGGCGGGCACCGTCGGCGGGCTCGCCCCACCGCAGTGCCGCGCAGACCCCGGTCTTCCAGTCGGTGCCGCGCGGGACCACCGGCCACTCGCGGATCCCGACGACCGAGGGCTTCACGGCCTGCCAGACGTCGACGTAGGGGTGGCCGGTGACCAGCACGCATCGCTGGGCGTCGCGGGTGGCGCGGTAGGCCTCGCGGGCCTGCCGGGTCTCCTTGGTGCCCTCGACCAGGTGGTCGACGAGGATGCCGAGGCGCCGGTGCGGTCCCGGGTCGAAGTCGCGGACGGCCGCGGCCAGGTCGTCGACGCCGTGCAGCGGCTCGACGACGACGCCCTCGACCCGCAGGTCGTGGCCCCACACCCGTTCGACGAGCGCGGCGTCGTGCAGTCCCTCGACCCAGATCCGGGCGGCGCGCGCGGTGCGTGCCGTCAGGTTCGCGACGTGCACCGAGCCCGACGCGGACAGCGTGCGGCCCGCGGGGGCGGCCCGCGGCCGGACCAGCGTCGCGGGGCGGCCCTCGTACAGGAAGCCGGCGGGGCGCAGCGGGAAGATCCGCCGGCCGCCGAAGCGGTCCTCGAGCGTCACCTCCGAGGCGGTGACGGTCACCACGGCGCCGCAGAACCCGCTGGCCGGGTCCTCGACGACCAGGCCCGGCTCGGCGGCGACCTCGGTCACCCGGCTCTCCCGCGGCGCACGGGTCCCCGCGGTGTCGAACATGCCCCGGTAGTCGTGGGTCCGGCTCATGGTGAGCCAGTATCGGTCGACGCCGGTCGGTGACCGGGTCACGACACGCCCACACTCCGGTGGTCACGCTCAGCGTGAACCTCGTAGCGCTGCGTCACCCACGTGCCGGGTGTGCGACGCGGGACGGGCCGTTAGCCTGACCGCCGTGTCCTGTGCCTCCACGACCTTCGCCGTGTGGGCCTCGGCCTGGCTGGCCGGGTCCGCCGCACCCGACGACGTCCTCGACGCGCTCGCGCCGTGGTCGGAGGCGCACGACGTGCTCGCCGCCGACGACGTCACCGCCGCCACGACCGGACTGCCCGGCCCCGGGTCGGCGCCGACCTCGACGGCGATGCTGCTCGCCGCCGTCCGCCGCGGCGCCCCGCGCGGACAGGCCCGGCTGGTGCTGCCGGCCCCCGGGGACGTGCGCGGCCTGCCCGGCCCGGGCCCGTTCTCCGACGCCGCGATCACCGCGGGCGAGGGTGTGCTGTTCGCCGACGCCGGGTTCGGCGTCGTGCCGTCGCCGATCGCCGACGGGGTGGTCCGCTGGACCGCGCACGCCGTCGCCGACCCCGGCCCGGTCCCCGAGTACGTGGCACTGAACGAGGCCGAGCGGGAGCTGCGCGGCCAGGTGCGGGCCGCCGCCGCGGCCCTGACCGACCTGGGTGTGGCCCGGCACCGGCCCGGCGTGCGCGAGGAGATCGCGGCCTGGCTGCGCCGCCGCCCGCACGCGCTGTGGCCCGGCGGGATGCCCCCGCAGGCGCTGCGGGTGCTGCAGCAGGCCGACGAGGTCGACGCGATCCTGTCCGCCGCCTCCGGCGACGAGCCCGGCGGTGCGCTGTCGGCGTCGGCGGCCGTCGCCCGCTCCGACGCGCTGCGCCCCATCGCCACCGCGGTGCGGGTCGCGCGGCGCGCCGCCGTCGCCGAGGCCGTCCGGGTCCTGGTGTCGGTCCCCCGCTGATCCCGCGCCGGGCGCTACCGGAGCAGGGACTCCAGCAGCGCCCGCGCCGCCGGCCCGCCGGGCCCGCCCGAGCGCCACACCAGGTGCAGCCGGGTCCGGACCTCCGGGGTGATCGGCACCGCGACGGGCGGCCGGGCCAGCGCCGCAACCCCGGCCGCGCCGAGCGCCGGTTCCGGGACCACCGCCACCCCCGCCCCGCGCGCGGCCAGGCGCAGCAGCAGCGTCATCGCGCCGGACTCGAACCCCACCCGCGCGGTGAGCGACCGGGCCGCCAGCGCCGCGTCCAGCGCGGCACGCAGGCCGTGCCCGCGGGGCAGGCAGATCAGCGGCCGGGCCGCGAGGTCCTCCAGGCTCACCGCGGCCCGCCCGGCGAACGGGTCGTCCGCCGCGACCGCCGCGACCAGCGGGGACTCGACCAGCACCCGCCCGTCGAGGCCGTCGGGCGGGGCGTGCGGGAACCCCAGCACGGCGACGTCGAGCCGCCCGGCCCGCAGCTCGTCGACCAGCTCGTCGGTCGTCCCCTCCCGCAGGGTCACCTCCAGCTGCGGGTGTGCGGCGGCGAAGTCGCCGACCGGGTCGGCGAGCACGGTGTCGGGCAGCGACGTGGCCATGCCGACCGCGACCCGGCCGCGCAGCAGCCCGCGCAGCGCGGCGACGGCGTCGCGCGCGTCCTCCACGGCGGCGAGCGCAGCGCGGGCGTGCGGCAGGACCGCCCGGCCGGCCTCGGTCGGGGTGACCGCGCGCGGGCCGCGTTCGACCAGCGGTGCGCCGAGCTCGCGTTCCAGCTGCCGCAGCTGCGCGCTCACCCCGGGCTGCGCGACGTGCAGCGCCGCGGCGGCCGCGGTGACGGTCCCCGAGTCGACGACCGCGACCAGGTAGCGCAGGTGCCGTAATTCCATAACCAGAGATGCTAACCGGTAGACGATCCATCTCTTCGACTTCTGCCGCTGCCGGGCCCAGGCTCGGTGCCATGACCAGCACACGCAGCTTCCAGACCGGGATCACCCACCGTCCGTCGGCCGTCGTGGCCGCCACCGGCGCGCACGACGTCGTCGCCGCGCTGGCGCGGGCCGGCCGCGACGGCCTCACCGTCACCGTGCACTCCACCGGGCACGGCCTGCGCCACCCGTGCGAGGGCGGCCTGCTGATCGACACCGCGGCGATGGCCGGGGTGACGGTCGACCCGGGTACCCGCACCGCCCGCGCCGGGGCCGGTGCGACCTGGGGCGACGTCGTCGCCGCGGCCGCGCCGCACGGGTTGCGCCCGCCGCACGGCAGCGCACCGTCGGTCGGTGTCGCCGGGTACCTGTCCGGCGGCGGGCTCGGCCTCACCGTCCGCGCCGACGGCTGGGCCGCCGACCACGTCCACGCCGTCGAGCTCGCCCGCGCCGGCGGCACCGTCCGGGTGTCCGCGGCGTCCGACCCGCGCTACTTCGCGCGGCTGCGCGGCACCGGCCCCGACGACGGCGACGTCGTCACCGCGGTCGTCGTCGGGCTGCTCGGCTCCGACGGCCTGGTCGGCGGCGGCCTCGTCCGCGTCCTCGGCGCCGCCGACTCCCCCGGCGACCCGGCCGCCCTGCACGCCTGGGCGGACTGGACCGCGACCCTGCCCGACGACGTCACCTCCGGCGTGTCCGTGGTCCCCTACCCCGACCTGCCGTTCCTGCCCGCCCACCTGCGCGGACGCCGCGTCCTGCGGGTCGGGGTCGTCGGCACCGGCGGACCCGGCCGCACCGACGCGCTGCTCGCACCGCTGCGCGCCGCCGTCGCCTGGGACGACGACACCGTCGCCCCGCTGGACCCGCGCGAATCCGCCCGGGTGTACGCCGAGCCGGAGTTCCCGCACGCCTACCTCGGCGACGACCTGCTCGTCGACGGGCTCGACCCCGACGGCCTCGACCGGGTCGTCTCCCGCACCGGGCCGATGGTCGTGACCGGGATCCGGCACCTCGGCGGCGCGGCCGGGCGGGCCCCGGCCGTCGCCGACACCGTCCGCGGCCGCGACGCCGCCCACTGCGTGAACGTCCTGGCCCCGTTCGGCGACGACGCCGTCCCCGCGCCGGTCGCCTGGCGGGAGGTCGACCACGTCCTGGACGGGTTCGCCGCACGCGCGACCCGCGAGCGGTCGCACCCGGCGTTCCGGTTCGGGCCGCCCCGCCCGGACGCCGGCTGAGCCCGTGCCCCGCCCCGGGTCAGACCGGCGGGGACAACCCGGCGTCGTGCACCAGCAGCGCCACCTGGACCCGGTTGTTCAGGTCGAGCTTGGTCAGGATCGCCGAGACGTGGGTCTTCACCGTCGCCACGCTGATGTGGTTCCGGGCGGCGATCTCGGCGTTGGACCGGCCCGCGCCGAGGTCGAGGGCGATGGTGCGCTCCCGCTCGGCGAGGCGCTCCAGCCGTCGCCGGGCCGCGGTCCGGGTGCTGTCCCGGTCGGTCTCGGCGACCCGGTCGATGAGCCGGCGGGTCACCTCCGGCGAGAGCACCGGGCGGCCCGCGGCGGCGTGCCGGACGGCGAGGACGAGCTCGTCGGGCGGGGTGTCCTTCAGCAGGAACCCGGCGGCCCCGGCCCGCAGCGCCCGCAGCACGTGGGCGTCGGCGTCGAAGGTGGTGAGCACGACGACCTGGGGAGCGCCGGGGCGGCGGCGCAGCGTCTCGGTGGCGGTGAGCCCGTCGGTGCCCGGCATCCGGATGTCCATCAGCACCACGTCGGGCCGGTGCCGCTCGGCCAGCGCGATCCCCTCGGCGCCGTCCCCGGCCTCGGCGACGACGGTCAGGCCGTCGGCGCCGCGCAGCATCATCGACAGTCCGAAGCGGACGACCGGGTCGTCGTCGACGAGGAGCACCGCGACGGGGTCGGAGCTGGTCACGACGGCCACGGTAGCCGCATCCCGGTCCGCCACCCGCCGTCCGGGGTCGGGCCGTGGTCCAGCCGGCCCCCGACGAGCGTCGCCCGCTCGGCCAGCCCCCGCAGCCCCTGCCCGGCGCCCGGCCGGTCGGCGCGGGCGGGCCGGACCGGTGCCGGGTTCGCCACCTCGACGACGAGCCCGTCCCCGGCCCCGCCGGTCACCGTCACCGTGACCGGGGCACCCGGCGCGTACGTGCGCGCGTTGGTGAGGGCCTCCTGCACCAGCCGGTAGGCGGTGCGCCCCGCGGTCTCGGGCACCGGGTGCTCCCCGGTGGTGACGCCGGGGCCGTCGTGCAGGACGACCGCGGTCCCGGTCCGGCGGGTCTCCTCGATCAGCTCCCCGACGTCGGTGATCCCGGGCAGCGGCAGCTCCCCCACCGGCGCCCGGAGCACCCCGATGACCTCGCGCAGGTCCTGCAGCGCGCGGTGGGCGTTCTCCCGCACGACCTCCGCGGCCCGCGCGGTCTCCTCCGCCGGCGCGTCGCGGTGGAACGCCAGCGCCCCCGCGTGCACGCTGAGCAGCGACAGCCGGTGCCCGAGCACGTCGTGCATCTCCCGGGCCAGCGCCTCCCGGGCCTCGTGCGCGGTGCGCTCGGCCCGCAGCGCCGCCGCGGACTCGGCCATCGCGGCCCGCTCCCGCAGCGATGCGACCAGCAGCAGGCGGCTGCGCACGAGCAGCCCCCAGCCGAACACCGCCGCGTGCACGGCCACGACCGCCCCGACCAGCAGCCACAGCGGGGCCTCCGGCGCGGGGCGCCAGGAGTAGTACACCGCGAACGACGCGAAGCTGCCCAGGAACACCACGGCCGACACCCGGGCCGGGCGGCGGGCGGCGACCGCGAACAGCGCGACCAGCCCCGGGACCGACGCGACCTCCGAGAACGTGCACAGCACGACGATGCCCACGGCCACCGGCAGCGGGTGCCGGCGCCGCCACCACAGCGCGACGCAGGCGAGCATCCCCGCCGCGACGTCGACACCCAGCAGCACCTCGGGCCCGTCCGGCGACGCCACCACCCGCAACCGGGCCATGAGCAGCCCGATCAGGGCCGTCACCACGACCACCAGGCCGTCGACGACCCACCGCCGGTACGTCGCGACATCGGTCATGCCGCCGAGGCTAGGGCCCGTCCCGGCGCGGACGCCTCCGTCCGGCGGCCCGGACGCACTCATCCTTCGGACGGACCCCGACCGGGCAGGACACTCCTCCGGACCGATCCGGACGGCCGGGTGGCCGCCGCAGCATCGACCGCATGCCCGCCCCGTACCGACGCCTCCGACCGCTCGCCGTGCTCGCCGCCGCCGTCGCACTGGCCCTCACCGGCTGCGCCGCGGCCGTACCCGCCGCACCCGCCGTCCCGCCGCCCGACCCGGTCACCTGGACCGGGTGCGGCCCCGGCCTGGAGTGCGGCACCCTCGAGGTCCCCCAGGAGTACACCGACCCCGGCGGCCCCCGCGTCGCCCTCGCGGTGATGCGCCACCGCGCCACCGACCCGCAGCGCCGGATCGGCACCCTGTTCTTCAACCCGGGTGGGCCCGGGGTCGCCGCGACCGACACGCTGCGCGCGATGCCCGCCACCCCGGGGGCCCCGGGCACGTTCGGACCGGACGTGCTGGCGCGCTTCGACGTCGTCGCGATGGACCCGCGCGGCGTCGGCGCCTCGTCGGGGGTGCGCTGCCGCACCGACGCCGAGCGCGCCGAGGCCGCCGCGAGCACCGCCGCCGACCCCGCGCTCCCCGGCGGCGCCCCGCTGCCCACCCTGCTCGCCGAGGCGACGGCGCTGGCCGAGGGCTGCGCGGCGCACCAGGCCCCGGCGTTCCTGGCGAGCCTGTCCACCGACAACGTCGCCCGCGACCTCGACCGGCTGCGCGCCGCGTTGGGCGAGGAGACGATCACCTACTACGGCATCTCCTACGGCACCGTCGTCGGCCCGATGTACGCCACCCTGTTCCCGGACCGGGTCCGGCAGATGGTCCTCGACGCACCCGTCGACACCACGCTGTGGACCGGGGACCCCCTGGAGTTCCTCGACGAGGTCGCCGTCGCGAGCGAGCGGACCCTCGACGCCTGGTTCGACGCCTGCCGCACGGAGGGCACCGCGGTCTGCCCGGTCGGCGACGGCGACCCGGCCGCCGCGTTCGACGCACTCGTCGCCGGTCTGGAACGGCGCCCCGCCCCGGCCCGGGCGGTGGAGGGCCTCGCCCCGGCCGGCGTCGTCGACGGCGCGATGCTGCTGGAGACCGCCCGCGGCGCGGCGGGCGACCGGACCCTGTGGCCGGTGCTCACGACGGCGCTGGCGACCGCGCAGCAGGGCGACGGCACCCTCGCCCACCTGCTGTACCGCAACCTGACGGTCTCGCCGTTCGGTGTCCCGACCGCGACGCAGGAGCAGCACACCGCGGTGCGCTGCGCGGACTGGACCACCCCGGCCGACGTCGCCGCGCACACCGCGGCCGCCGAGCGGGCGGTCGGGCACGCACCGCGGATCGGCACCCGCGCCGCCTACAGCGCGCTGGCCTGCGCGGTGTGGCCCGCGCCGAACACCGACCGGGTCATCGCGCCGCTGACCGGCGCGGGCGCCCCGCCGACGCTGGTGGTCGGCGGCCGCCTCGACCCGGTCACCCCCCACACCTGGGCCGAGCGGACGGCCGACACCCTGGAGCAGGCGGTCCTGCTGACCCGCGAGGGTGTCGGGCACGGCTCGTACGGCACCGACCCCTGCGTCGACGCCGCGGTGGAGGCCACGCTGCTCGACACCACGCTGCCGGCGGCGGGCACCGTGTGCACACCGCCGCAGGCCACCACCCGTCCCGGGGCGGTGCCGGGCGGCTGAGATCAGCCGTGCGCGAGCAGCTTGACCACGATGACGAGTGCACCGAGCCCGACGAGCGCGACGACCAGCAGCACCCGTCGCCACCACGACAGCGGGGTCCGCCGGGCCGCGAGCACGGCGAACAGGGCCAGCACCAGCACCGTCACCCCGGTCGCGAGCTCCAGCGCGGTGGTCAGCTCCAGCAGCCCGGCCGCGGCGGCGGCGAGCAGCACCACCGGCGCGGCGGAGGCCTGGAGGATCTGCCCCGAGCTGCGCAGTGCGGCGACGAGCTCGTGGCCGCGGGGCCCCTGTCCGTGCACGGCGAGGTGGGCGACGACGTCGGAGAGCAGGCTCGCCGCCCACAGGGCGCCCGCGGCCACCACGACGTCGACGATCGCGGACCCGGCCGAGGAGCCCCCGCCGCCGTGGCCGAGCAGGACCAGCAGGGTCGACAGGCAGGACAGGGTGCCGTAGAGCCGCTCCCGCAGCACCGTCACCACGACCGGGGCGGGAGCCTCGCCGTCGGGGCGGCGACGGGAGGGGACACGGGAGGTCATGGCGCCGAGCGTGCCAGGCCGCAACGACGGCGGGTCACCACGGCCGCAGCCCCGGCGACGGTTCGCCGACCGCCCGGCCTCACCTGCGCACCGCGGCCTCGAGGGCCGCGAGATCGTCGGGGTGCATCCGGGCCGGGCCCGGCTCCGGTGCCGCGGCGCGCAGCAGGTCCCGTTCCGCGACGAGCCCGTCCCGCTCCCGGCGGGTGTCGTCGAGCCGGCGGGTCAGCTCGTCGGCCGCGGTGCGGGCGGTCTCGTGCTGCGCGCGCAGCCCCTCGGCGACGGCGCGGGCCTCGGTCAGCAGGTCGCGCTGCGCGGCGAGCCGGCTGCGCTGCTCGACGACGGACTCGACCAGACCTGCGCGGTCGGCGACCATCGCGGCGTGATCGGCCCGCAGGGCCGTCAGGTCGGCGTCCAGGCGGTCCCGGTCACGGGCGGCGGCGTCGGCGCGGGTGAGGGCGGCGTCGCGCTCGTGCTCGGCGGTCCGGGCGGCGAGCACCGCGGCCTCCCGGCCCCGGGTGGCCCTCGCGGCGGAGTCCCGGGCCTCGCGGGCGTCGGCGACGGCGGCGTCCCGGGCGGCGACGGCGTCGGCGGCCTGCTGCCGCGCGGCACCGAGGGCCTCGGTCGCCGTGAGCGCGGTGGCGGCGGCCTCCTCGGCCCGGGTCACCGCCTCGGCGCGCTCCTGCCGTGCCTCGGTGGCGGCCCGGTCCGCCTCGCGGGCCCGGCGCTCGGCCGTCTCCCGGGCGGTGTCGGCCCGCTGACGGGCGGCGTCGGACTCCGCGGCGCCCGCGCGGGCGGCCTCGGTGGCGGCCAGGGCGTCGCGCTCGATCTCGTCGAGCCGGTCCAGCACGGAGGTCAGCGCCCCGGACAGCTCGGCCACCGGCCCGGCGAGCGCGCCGACGTGCTCGCGGAGCCGGTCCGCGTCGAGCGCGAACGCGCCGGTCCCGGTGTCGAGGCCGAGCGCACCGAGGGCCTCCCGCTCGGCGCGGGCCATCTGCGCGCACGTCCGCCCCTGCTCCCACCGGGTGTCTCGGCAGAACGACCGCGGACGGCCACCCTGCGGGCCGGGCGGGGGCAGTTCCGCCCGGCACCGGCTGTATCCGCACCGCACCACCGTGTCCGTCACGCCAGGCATGGTAGCAGTTTTGTTTTCTGAACTGATACCAGGTTTTGAGTTTTACATAATCGAACCTCTGTAACACTGGATAATGCAGAGAATCCCGGGTTGTCCGGGCCACGGGTGCACCGACCGTCGCCGGGGCACGCGGGGGCACGCGGGGAACCGTGGTGGAGCGGGACCGCCGGGGCGGTGTGCGGTCGGGCCGGCACGGAGGCGCCGGGCCACTCCGCGATCATCGCCGCGACCACGTCGCTGCTCGTGTCCGTCATCGGCATGTGGCTGTTCCCGGTCGACGGCGGGCAGGTCCAGGCGCTCGACGGGCCCGGCCGCTCCCCCGACGCAGGCCTGCCACCGGGTCCGGAGCTGCCGGTACGACGGGGGCCGGTCGAGGAAGTCCTTGGACACGAGGGACCCCGCCCGGTCCCCCGTCGTCGGGCAGGCCGTGCGGCTCGACGAGCACGAGCGACTCGACGAGCGCGGGCGTGGCCGCCGCGGCCGCGACGGCGATGCCGCCACCCCGGCGGTGCGCCACGACCCGGCACCGCCCGACCTGCTCGACCGGCGCCGTGACCGCCCCGACCGCGAGCGGGGGCGTGTCGTCCACCGCGGGACCTGCTGACGGGCCGGCGCCTCCAGCGCCTCGGCCGGGTGGCAGGCAGCACTCGGAGACGCCGTCCGGGCGCGACCCGATCGACCTTCACGTCGAACACGCTCCGGCCCGTGCGGTTGTCCACGCGACGACCCGGGGACACGATCCCCCTGGGGAACGTGACCCCGGCACCGCGTCGCAGGCGGGATTGCGTCGATCAGTCCCAGTAGTGGTAGTAGGCGGTGTACGTCGGCTCGGCCTGCGACGCCGGGTTGCCGTTCGAGGCGCAGACGTACTTCCCCCCGACCGGGGTCGCAGTGAAGGAAGCGATCGCCGACTCGCATGCCGATCTGCTCTGGAACGTGCCCGCGGACGTGATGTGCTCGCCGGCCTGAGCCACGCCGACACCGGCGAAGCCGAGCGCGCCGACGCTCGCCACGGATGCGACGGCGAGGGTCGCCATCCGACGGATGGAGTGCCTTCTGTTCACCACGAGTTCCTCCTCGTTGCCGGACATCGGTGTCGGCTGCCGCCATCCCACCGGCTCCTGCGGCAGTGATGGGATCCTCGGGCATCGGTTTCGGGAGCCCTCCCGAGGTGATGGACCGGTGGTTCTCCGTGCCGGTGTTCTGTGCTGGTCGGAGCCCGTTCGTTCGGCGGTCTCCGGGTGGGCGTCGGCCGGGGCCCGCCCAGGCCTGGTGCGACTGTCGGCGAACGTCCAGATCTCGCGTCGGCGGTCGTGCTGTCGGCCGTCGGGGTCCGTTTGGTCGGGGCGGGGAAATAGCCGGGGTTTCGGGCGAGGTGGCTACGGATGACCGACGCGTCGGCGTAGCCGAGCACGGCGGCGACCTGATCGGGAGGCAGGAGGTCGTCGCCGCATCAGCGGCCCCCTCCCGGCGGCGGAGGGTCGAGAGTGGCCGCGCGGCCCCGGGCCCCGATCACCGGCGATAGCCTGGCCGGGAACCGGGCGGGAGGAGCAGCGATGGGCAGGTCACCGTGGTTCGGGCCGAAGCGGGCCGGGTGGGGACTGCGCCCGCAGACCTGGCAGGGCCGGGTGCTGACGGCGGCGTTGGCCGCCGCACTGCTCGTCGTCGCCGCGGTCGTGCACTGAGCGTGTCCCCGGTCCCGCGCCCCGCCGACCTCGACGCCGTCCGCGACTCCTACGACCGCGTCGCCGACAACTACGTCGACATGGTCGTCACCACCGGCCTCGGTGACGTCCGCACCCACCCCTGGCTCCGGGCCGCCATGGACACCTTCGCCGACGCCGTCGCGGGCCGCGGGCCGGTCCTCGACGTCGGCTGCGGGCCGGGGCAGGTCACCGCCCACCTCGTGGAGCGCGGTGTCGACGCGTCCGGGATGGACCTCTCCCCCGCCATGGTCGCCCACGCCCGGCGGCTGTACCCGCACTGCCGGTTCTCGGTCGGCTCGGCCACCGAGCTCGCGGTCCCCGACGCCTCGCTCGCCGGGGTCCTGGGCTGGTGGTCGCTGTTCCACCTGCCCCGCGACGTCCTGCCGCACGTCCTGGTCTCCTTCACCCGCGCCCTCGCCCCGGGTGGGCGGCTGATCCTGGCGACCCACGTCGGCGACGGCGAGCTCGAACGCACCGAGTGCTACGGCGGCGTGCCCGTCCGCTGGACCACCCACCTGTGGCGGCCCGAGCAGCTGCGCGACCTCCTCGGGCGGGCCGGGCTGCACCCCGAGGCCGAGCTCCTCCTGCACCCCGACGAACGGACCGGCCCGGGCGTGGTGATCGTGGCGCGGGCACCGGGACCGGCAGGATGACCCGGTGACCGACCCCGCCCCCACCGGCGTCCCCGGCGCCGAGCTGCTCGCGCCGCAGGTGGACCTCCCACTGACCGAGCAGGAGGCCGCCTACGTCGCGGCCGCCCGGTCGGCCAACACCCGTCGCGGCTACGCCTCGGACTGGCGGGAGTTCAGCGGCTGGTGCGCCCGGCACGGGCACGAGGCGCTGCCCGCCGCCCCCGAGGCGCTGTCCGGCTACATCACCGAGCTCGCCGGGGCCGGGGCGAAGGTCGGGACCATCAGCCGCCGGCTCTCCTCGATCCGGTTCGTGCACGTCATGCGCGACCTGCCCGACCCCACCGACGCCCGCCGCGTCACCGCCGTCTGGGAAGGCATCCGCCGCACCCACGGTGCCCCGCCGGTCCAGGCCCGGCCGCTGATGCCCCCCGACCTCGACGACGTCGTCGACGCCTGCCCCACCACCCGCAGCTACGCGACCCGCCCGGGTGAGGACGACCTCGCCGGCCTGCGCGACCGGGCCCTGCTGCTGGTCGGGTTCTTCTCCGCGCTGCGCCGCTCCGAGCTCGCCGCGCTCACCGTCGCCGACGTCGCCGACCACCCGCGCGGCCGCGTCCTGTCGATCCCCCGGTCCAAGACCAACCCGTACGGCACCGAGCCCGAGCTCGTCGTCCTCCCGCACGCGCACCGGGCCGCGCGCTGCCCGGTCACCGCGCTGCGGACCTGGCTCGACGCAGCCGGGATCACCGAGGGCCCGGTGCTGCGCAAGGTCACCCGCGGCAACCGGGTGACCGACCGGCCGCTGCACCCGGAGTCGGTCAACGAGATCGTCCAGCGCGCGGTGGCCCGGGCCGACATCGGCCCCGGCCCCTGGTCGGCGCACTCCCTGCGCGCGGGCCACGTCACCTACGCCCACCAGCGCGGCGCCTCCGACCGGGCCATCGCCCACCAGACCCGGCACCGCTCCCTGGCCACCGTCGGCGCCTACATCCGCATCGACAACGCCTGGGAGGACAACTCCGCCGCCCTGCTGGCAGGTCTGTAGCCGTGCCCCTCCACCCGCCGATCGAGCCCTACGACGCCGGCACCCTCACCACCGACGACGGCCAGACCCTCCACTGGGAGACCTGCGGCAACCCCGACGGGCGACCCGCGCTGGACCTGCACGGCGGCCCCGGTTCGGGTGCCTCGGCCGGGGCCCGCCGGTACTACGACCCCGAGCGGTACCGGATCGTGCTGCTCGACCAGCGCGGCTGCGGCCGCAGCAGGCCGCTCGCCTCCGACCCCGACCCGGCCGTACGTGAGGACGCCGCCCGCGACTGGTGCCGCTGGGAGGACACCCACGTCTCCCTCGCACCGGGCCACCGGCCGAGCCGACGCTACGAGGACCCGGCGTTCCGGCTCGTCTTCGCCCGGCTGGTCACGCACTACTGGCGGCACGCCGCGTTCCTCCCCCACGACGCCCTGCTCCGCGGCGTGACCCGGCTCGCCGGGATCCCCGGGACCCTGGTCCACGGCCGGTACGACGTCTCCGGCCCTCCGGACATCGCCTGGGACCTGCACCGGCGCTGGCCGGGCAGCGAGCTGCGGATCATCGACGACGCCGGGCACGGCGGTGCCGGGGCGTTCACCGACGCCGTCGTCGACGCGCTCGACCGGGCCGCCGACCGGCCCCGCTGACCCGGGGGCCGCACCGGACCGCACCGCACGCCGGTCGTCGGCCCGGGCCACCGGACCTCCCCGGCCGGCGTCGGCGTCCTCCGGTCCTGGCGGTTCGGTTGTCGTCGTTTCGGCGACGATTCGCTGACGTCAATGCTTCATTGACAGAGGAGGGCTACGAGGGGGGAGTCGCCGGCGACCCCTCGTCCGCACGGCCGCCCGGACCGCGCCCCCGCCCTGGACGCGATCGGCGCGAGAACCCGTCCACCCCGGCGGCCCGACCACGTGTCCTGTCGACGCACGGGCACGGGGCGTCGACGACCGGCCGGGCCGGGGAGCCGAGGCCGGACCGGCCGCCAGCCTCGCACCGGACCGCCTGATGATCCGCGCCGGCCGGGGTACCGCCGGCACGACCGGCCCGGCCACGGTCGTTCCGGCCGACAGCGCGAGCCGGCCTCCCCTCCCCCGTCTCCGCGGCCGGCGGGTGTCGCCGCTCGGTTGACCGCGCGTAGGCGTCAATGATTCCTTGACAAGGTGAGTCGCGGCGCTCCGGCTCCCGGCGCGTTGACCCCCTGCCCGCGGCGGCTCTAGATTCGGACGAGCCCCGGTGCCGACTCCGTGCACCCCGCCTGTCGCAGGAGTGCACCCTGTCCACGATCCCGCTGTTGTGCCTGGACCTGAACCCGGTCCGGCCCGGCGGAACCGCCACCGACGTCGTCTCCGACGCGATCGTGCTCGCACGCCAGGCCGAGTCGCTCGGCATGCTGCGCTACTGGGTCGGCGAGCACCACCTCAACCCGGCGCTCGGGTCGACCAGCCCGATGGTGCTGCTCTCGCACCTCGCGGCCCGGACCGAGCGCATCCGGCTGGGCGTCGCCGCCACCCTGGTCGCCTACCACCCGCCGCTGCGCCTGGCCGAGGACGCGACGCTGCTGTCCGCCCTGTCCGGTGGCCGCACCGACCTCGGGCTGGGCCGGTCGGTCGCCGCCCGCACGCCGCGCACCGTCGGGTTCGACCACGACCGCCCGCACGTCGAGGCCCGGCTGCTCGAACGCGGCCTGGGCACCTTCAGCGGGCGCTGCGACCAGCTCCTGCGCCTGCTCGCAGGCAAGGAGCCGGGACTGCAGGGCACGCCGGTCGACCTGCTCGCCGCCGTGACCCCGCAGGTCTGGGTGCATGCAGCGGGCGCGGGCGAGAGCGCCGAGTACGCCGCGCGCAACGGGCTGCCGATGGGCGTCGCCTACTTCTCCCGGCCGACCACCGTGCTCGAGGCGATCGACCTGTACCGCGAGCGGTTCGTACCGGGCCCCTACCGGGACCGCCCGCACGTCGCGATCGCGGTGTCGGCGCTGGCCGCGGACACCGAGGACGAGGCCGCCGCACTGGGCTCCGGCTACGACGTCTGGCTGCGCGGGCTCGCCCTCGACGCCGGCGCGCACCACTACCCCACCGCCGACGAGCGGGCCGGCCTCCCCCCGCTGGACCCGGACGAGCAGGTCGCGCTGGACGACCGCCTGCGGACCCGCGTCGTCGGCCGGGCGGACGCGGTGGCGAGCCGGCTCGCCGCGATCGTCGAGGCCGCGGAGGCCGACGAGCTCGTCGTCGAGACCGTCGCCCCCACCCTCGACGACCGCCTGCGGTCCTACGAGCTGCTCGCCCGGGCGTGGGCCCGGATCTGACCGGGCCCACGCGACGGGTCAGAGCATCGCCCGCTCGGACGGTTCCACCTCGGTGACCTCGCCGGAGGCGAGCTTCGCGCGGAACGCCCGGACCTCCTTCTTGACCACCGGGGCCAGGACGTAGAGGCCCAGGATGTTGAAGAAGGCGAGCAGGAAGAGCACCGCGTCGGCGAAGTCGAGCACGCTGCCCAGGGTCAGCACCGAGCCGACGACCACGAAGAAGCAGAAGACCGTCTGGTAGACGCGCTCGGACACCACGTTCTTGCCGAACAGGTAGGTCCAGGCCTTCTGCCCGTAGTAGCCCCACGTGATGATCGTGGAGACGGCGAACAGGAACACCGCGACCGCGAGCACGTAGGGGAACCACGGCAGCACCGTGGCGAACGCGTCGGAGGTGATGAGCACGCCGTCGGCCACGTCGGAGCCGCCGCTGGCGAAGGCGGTCGCCTGGGCCTGCTGCCAGAAGGGCGTACCGGCGATCACGATGGTCAGCGCGGTCATCGTGCAGATGACCACGGTGTCGACGAACGGCTCGATCAGGGCCACGTACCCCTCGGTGGCCGGGTTCCTCGTCCGGACCGCCGAGTGCGCGATCGGCGAGGAGCCCAGGCCCGCCTCGTTCGAGAACGCCGCCCGCTGGAAACCGACGATCATGGCGCCGAGCGCACCGCCCACCACACCCTCGGCGGAGAACGCTCCCGAGAGGATGAGCCCGAACGCCGTCGGGACCTGCGCGATGTTCACGGCGATCACGACGAGGCAGGCGGTCACGTAGACGATCGCCATCACCGGGACGAGACGACCCGTGACCGCACCGACGGACTTGATGGCCCCGAACACGACCGCCCCGACGAGCGCGGCCAGCAGCAGACCGAAGACGAACGCGGCGCCGCCGCTGCCGAGCAGACCGGTCTCGCCCCCGGTGACGTTGCGGAGCTGGGCGAAGGTCTGGTTGGCCTGGAACATGTTCCCGCCGGCGACGCCGAAGAAGAGGATCATCACCGCCGCGCCGGCGGCCAGGACCTTGCCCAGGCCGCGGCCGAACGCGTTGGGGATGCGCTCGGCGACACCGATCCGCAGGTAGTGCATCGGACCGCCGGACACGGTGCCGTCGGGGTGCACTTCGCGGTACTTCACGCCGAGGGTGCACTCGACGAACTTGGTGGCCATGCTGAGCAGCCCGGCGACGATCATCCAGAACGTCGCGCCGGGACCACCGATCGTGACCGCCACACCGACGCCGGCGATGTTGCCCAGACCGACGGTGCCCGACAACGCGGAGGCCAGGGCCTGGAAGTGGGTGATCTCCCCCGGCTCGTCGCGCCGGGTGTAGCGGCCACGGACGATCCGCAGGGCGAGCCCGATGCTGCGGAACTGGACGAACCCGAAGTAGAGGGTGAACAGCACCCCGGCCAGGATCAGCCAGCCCACGATCAGCGGGAAGTCCGCTCCGAGGACGGTCACCTCGTAGAAGACGATGTTCGACAGCCCGGTCGAGATCGGGTCGAACACCGAGTTGATGGACAGCTCGATGCTCTCGAGCACGCCGGGTTGCGGCGGTGCCGTGGTCGGTACGGAGGTCATGGGGCGGAACTTCACCCCATGTCGACACGAACCACAAGAATACGGACAAACGGTTACCGGATCGTCGATGTCGGCCGGGACCTTGACCTCGACCGAGGTGGAGGTCGGATGCTCCCGGGACGTCCCCCGAGAGGAGCATCCGATGGAGCTGACCCCGCCCGTCTCCCGCTTCGAGCAGGCCTACCGCGACGGCGACCCGCCCTGGGTGATCGACGAACCGCAGCCGGCGGTCGTCGCACTCGTCGACTCGGGGGCGGTCACCGGGACCGTCCTCGATCCCGGTTGCGGCACCGGCGAGCACACGATCCTGCTCGCCGGGCTCGGGTACGACGTGCTCGGCGCCGACGCCGCCCCGACCGCGGTACGCCGGGCCCGGCAGCGGGCCGCGGCCGCGGGGGTGGACGCCCGGTTCGTCGTCGCCGACGCCCTCGCCCCGGACGGCCTCGGCCCGTTCGACACGGTGGTCGACAGCGCCCTGTTCCACCTGTTCGACCCCGGTGACCAGGCCCGCTACGCCCGCGCGCTGGCCGGGGTCGTGCGTCCCGGCGGCGTGGTGCACGTGCTCGCCCTGGCCCGGACCGGCGCCGCCGCCGCCGAGTTCGGTCCGGTGATCGACGCGGCCGACGTCCGGGCCGCGTTCACCGGGCCGGACTGGACGGTGGAGACCGTCGGGCCGGCGTCCTACCGGGGGGTCGTGACCGCCGGCCTGGCCGGGGCCTACGGCGAGCCGGCCGGGACCAGGGTCGAGGTCCCCGCCCATCTGGCCCGGGTGCGGCGCCGCTGATCAGCTCGGCCGGGCGGGCCGCCGCTGCGGCACGCAGCAGTCGACCGCGCAGGGCGCCCCGTTGCGGGTGCACCCGGCGGACGGGCCGGTGCCCAGCCGCCGGGCGGGCACGCCGTCGGAGTGCTCCCGCACGAGTTCGACCACCATGTCGGCGAAACGGGGGTCGGGTCCGGCGGTGGCGGCGCGGGCGAAGCCCATACCGTGCTCGGCGGCGCGCTCGGCCGCCTCGTTGTCGAGGTCCCACACGACCTCGACGTGGTCGGACACGAACCCGACCGGCGCGACGACGACCGCGGGTACGCCCTTGGCGTGCAGGTCGTCGATGTGGTCGACGATGTCGGGCTCCAGCCACGGCACCTGCGGCGGACCGGAGCGGGACTGCCAGACGACGTCGAACTCGTCGACGCCCACCTCGGCGGCGACCAGCGCCGCGGCCTCGGCGACCTGCCGGGAGTAGCGGTGCCCGCCGTCGGCCGGGATCCCGGCCGCCGCGTCGGCCGAGGTCGGGACGGAGTGCGCGGTGAACACCAGCCGCGCCGCCTCGCGCCGCTCCTCGGGCAGCTGCGCCCACGCGGCCCGCACGGCGTCGGCGTTGGCGCGCACGAAGTCCGGGTGGTCGTAGAAGTGGCGCAGCTTGACCAGATCGGGGGCCGCGTCACCGACCGCGTCCCGGGCCCGGGAGATGTCCTCGTGGTATTGGCGGCAGGCGGAGTAGCCGCCGTAGGCGCTCGTCGCGAACACCAGCGCCCGCTCGACGCCGGCCTCGGTCATCTCGCGCACCGTGTCCTCGGCGAAGGGCCGCCAGTTGCGGTTGCCGAAGTACACCGGCAGCTCGGTGCGCGCGGCGATCGCCGCGATCAGCTCGCGGTTGCGCGCGTTGATCGGCGAGACCCCGCCGAAGTGCTGGTAGTGCTCCTCGACGGCGTCGAGGCGCTCCGGCGGGACCCCGCGCCCCCGGGTCACGTTCTCCAGGAACGGGCGGACCTCGTCGGGGGCCTCGGGGCCGCCGAAGCTGAGCACCAGGATGGCATCGGGGTCGGGGCAGGGCTGTTCGGGCACGGTCCCGATTATCGACGCCACCCCGTACGCGCGCTCCCCGGCCTCACACGCCGACGGCGTGCACCCCGCCGTCGGCCATGATCATCGAACCGGTGGTGGTCGGCATCCAGTCCGACAGCGCGGCGCACACGGTCTTGGCGACCGGCACCGGGTCGTTCATGTCCCAGCCGAGCGGGGCGCGCTTGTCCCACACGTCCTCGAACGCGGAGAAGCCCGGGATGGACTTGGCGGCCATCGTCTTCACCGGGCCGGCGGCGACCAGGTTGACCCGGATGCCGTCGCGGCCCAGGTCGCGGGCCAGGTAGCGGGTGACCGACTCCAGCGCGGACTTCGCGACGCCCATCCAGTCGTAGGCGGGCCACGCCTGCCGGTTGTCGAAGTCCATGCCGACGATCGAGCTGCCCGGGCCGAGCAGCGGCTTGCACGCCATCGCCAGGGACTTCAGCGAGTACGCCGACACCTGGATCGTGGTGGCGACGTCCTCCCACCGGGCGTTGAGGAACGCGCCCTCGCCGAGCGCGCCGGCCGGGGCGAACCCGATCGAGTGCAGCACGCCGTCGAGGCGGGGCTCGTCGCCCAGGTGCGGGGTGATCCGCTCGACGAGCGAGTCCAGCTGCTCCTGGTCCGACACGTCCAGCTCGACGACCGGTGCGGGCTTCGGCAGCCGCATCGCGATCCGCTCGACCAGCCGCATCCGGCCGAAACCGGTGAGCACGACCTCCGCGCCCTGCTCCTGGGCGATCTTGGCGGAGTGGAAGGCCAGCGAGGCGTCGGTGATCACACCGGTGATCAGCAGCCGCTTGCCGTCGAGCAGTCCCATGACGTCCTTTCGAGAGTTCCGCGTGGCCGGGCCGGTGGGCACGGTGTCGATGTCCGCTGCGCGGGCGTCGCTCAGTGCCCCATGCCCAGTCCGCCGTCGACCGGGACGACCGCCCCGGTGACGTAGCCGGCGCCGGGCGAGGCGAGGAAGGCGACGACCGAGGCGATCTCGCCGGTGTCGGCGTAGCGGGAGAGCGGGATGGTCCCCAGGATCTCCTCGCGCCGCTTCTCGGGCAGCGCGCGGGTCATGTCGGTGTCGACGAACCCGGGGGCGACGACGTTCGCGGTGATGCCGCGGCTGCCCAGCTCGCGGGCGACCGAGCGGGCCAGGCCGACGAGCCCGGACTTCGAGGCGGCGTAGTTGACCTGCCCGGCCGAGCCGGAGAGGCCCACGACCGACGAGACGAAGATCATCCGGCCCTTCTTGGCCTTCAGCATCCCGCGCGAGGCCCGCTTCGCGACCCGGTAGGCCGCGGTGAGGTTGGCGTCGACGACCTTGGTGAAAGACTCCTCGGCCATCCGCATGAGCAGGCCGTCGTCGGTGATGCCGGCGTTGGACACCAGCACCTCGACCGGGCCGTGCGCGGCCTCGACCTCGGTGAACGCGGCGTCGACGGACTCCGCGTCGGTGACGTCGCAGTGCACCGGCAGCAGGACGTCGGGGATGTCGTCCTTCCCGGAGCGGTAGGTCACCGCCACCTGGTCGCCCTCGGCCGCGAACGCCTGGGCGATCGCCAGGCCGATGCCGCGGTTTCCTCCGGTCACGAGCACGCTGCGTCCCACGGGGGGTGAACCTAACGCACTACCGACCGGTACCCGCGAGCGGAGATCACCCTCACGGCAGCCGTCTACCGAGCAGGATGCCCGCGCCGAGCCCGCCGATCAGCAGCACGAACCCGCCGATCATCCAGGGCCGGCTGGCGTCGACCTCGCGTTCCTCGTAGCCGAGCTCCTCGGACAGGTCGGAGTAGACCGCGCGCAGCTCGGACTCGGTGGCGGCGGTGAAGAACCGGCCGCCCGAGAGCTGCGCGATGCGCTCCATCGAGGCGTCGTCGACGGCGACGGGGGTGCGCCCGCCGTCGAGCTCGATCGTGCCGTAGCTGGTGCCGAAGGAGATCGTGGACACCGGGACGCCGCGGTTCTTCGCCTCGGCGGCCGCGGTGAACGAGCCGCGCGGCTCGTTCTCCCCGTCCGGCCCCGGCACGGTCTGGGTGCCGTCGGAGAGCAGCACGACCCGCGCCGGTGGTGGCACGCCCGCCGCGTCCGGGCCGCCCTGCAGCGACCGGGAGAAGGTGTCGATCGACTGCATCGCCGTGAAGATCGCCTCACCGGTCGCGGTGGACTCGGCGAGCTGCAGGTTGTCGACGCCGTTCTTGACCGCGCTGCGGTCGGTCGTGGGCGAGACGAGCACCGCCGCCGTCCCGGCGAAGGACACCAGCCCCAGGTTGACGCCGGGGGTCAGCTGGTCGGCGAACTGCTTGGCCGCGGCCTGCGCGGCGGCGAGCCGGGTCGGGGCGACGTCGGTGGCCTTCATCGACAGCGACACGTCGATCACCAGCATCACCGTGGCCCGGTTGCGCGGCACCTTCGCCATCGCCTGCGGCCCGGCGAGCGCCACGGTGAGCACCGCCAGCGCCGCGATCAGCGCGATCGCCGGGAGGTGCCGCCACCGGCCCGGACGCTTCGGGGCGACCGACTCCAGCAGCTCCAGGTTGGTGAACCGCACGACGTCGCGACGGCGCCGCCGCAGCAGCCACACGTAGGCCACCGCGAGCGCGGCGACGACGAGCAGGCCGAGCAGCCACCAGGGGGCGGTGAACGTCATGCGGGCCTCCGCGGAGCGGAGGCGTGCTTGCGGGCGACGGCGAACCGCACGATGTCGGCCACCCAGTCGGTGTCGGTGCGCAGGGTCAGGTGCCCGGCCCCGCAGCGGCGCAGCGCGGTGGCCACCCGGTCGCGGTGCTCGGAGGCGGCGGCGGCGAACTCGCGACGCAGCAGCGGCGTGGTGTCGACCTCGCGCTGGCGCCCGGTCTCGGGGTCGGCGAGCACGACGGTCCCGACGTCGGGCAGCTCCAGCTCCCGCGGGTCGACGACCTCGATCGCGAGCAGCTCGTGGCGCGCCGAGAGCGCCCGCAGCGACCGCTCCCAGGTGGGCTCGCCGAGGAAGTCCGACACCACGACGACCAGCCCGCGCCGGCGCGGCGGACGGCGCAGCTCGTCGAGGGCACCGGACAGGTCGCCGCGGGTGCCCTCGGGTGCCGACGGCATCGTCGCGACCCGGCGGACCAGACCGCGGGCGTGCGCCAGGCCACCGCGGGCGGGCAGCCGCAGCGTCGACTCCCCGTTCGCGACGACGGCGCCGAGCCGGTTCCCGCCGCCGGTCGTCAGCTGGGCGACCGCGGTGAGCCCGGCCAGCGCCAGGTGCCGCTTGTCGGTGCGGGCGGTGCCGTAGTCGATGCTGCGCGACAGGTCCATCACCGCCCAGGTCTCCAGCTCGCGGTCGGCGACGGTCTCGCGCACGTGCGGCGCGGTGGTGCGGGCGGTGACCGACCAGTCCATCCGGCGGACGTCGTCGCCGGGCTGGTAGGGCCGCGCGTCACCGGGCTCGGTGCCGGGCCCGGGCAGCAGGCCGATGTGGTTGCCCTGGAGCAGCCCGTCCAGCCGGCGCCGGACGGTGAGCTCCAGGGTCCGCAGGGACGCCTCGAGCCGGACGAGGTCGGCGGACCCCGCCGTCACGCCGGGCCCTGGCCGGCACCCGGTGCGGGCGGCCACGCCGTCGACGCACCCTCGGGCCCTCCCCCGGGCCGGGCGCTGACCTGCGGCAACGGCACGGTCTGCAGGACCCGGGTGACGATGTGGTCGACCGGGACCTGGTCGGCGATCGCGTCGTAGGACAGCACCAGGCGGTGACGCAGCACGTCCGGGGCGACCTCCAGCACGTCCTGCGGGAGGACGTAGTCGCGGCCGCGGACCAGGGCCAGCGCGCGGGCCGCGGACACGATGCCCAGCGACGCGCGCGGCGAGGCGCCGTAGGCGATCCAGGACGCGACGTCGGACAGGCCGTGCTCGGACGGCAGCCGGGTCGCGACGACCAGCCGCACGACGTAGTCGACCAGGGCGTGGTGCACGAACACGTCCGCCGCGGTGCGCTGCAGCCGGACCAGCTCCTCGGGGGTGAGGATCCGGGAGGGCACCGGCGGGGTGGAACCCATCCGGTAGATGATCTCCCGCTCCTCCTCGACGCCCGGGTACTCGATGATCAACTTGAACAGGAAGCGGTCGCGCTGCGCCTCGGGCAGCGGGTAGACGCCCTCGTTCTCGATCGGGTTCTGGGTGGCGAGCACGAGGAACGGGTCGGGCATCGGGTGGTCGCGACCGGCAAGGGAGAGCTTGCGCTCGGCCATCACCTCGAGCATCGCCGACTGCACCTTGGCCGGGGCGCGGTTGATCTCGTCGGCGAGCACGAAGTTCGCGACGACCGGACCGAGCTCGACGTCGAACTCCTCGCGGCCCTGCCGGTAGATGCGGGTGCCGAGGATGTCGGCGGGCACCAGGTCGGGGGTGAACTGCAGGCGGGAGAAGCTGCCGCCCACGACCGTCGCGAAGGTCTCCACCGCCAGGGTCTTCGCGACGCCGGGGACGCCCTCCAGCAGCAGGTGCCCCTTCGCGAGGAGCCCCACCAGCATCCGCTCGACGAGACGGTCCTGACCGACGATCACCCGCTTCACCTCGAGCACCGCACGCTCGAGCCGCTCGGCGTCGCGGGCGGGGGTGATCGGGTCCGGACCGGTCGAGGCAGTCGTGCTCACGGTCCCATCCCACCGTGTCGGCCGTGTGGATCCGGTGAGGCGTGCGGCCCCGGGCCGTCGGGCCCGCCCGCGGCGGGGTCCTGCGCGGTGAACCGGATCGTCATCGCCAGGTAGTCGCGCAGCGACACGGTCCGCGGCGCCGCCCGGTGCCGGGTCCAGACCGTGTTCGCCCGGGCCGGGGTCAGGTCGTGGGCGTGCGCGACGACGGCCCGCGCCTCGGCCGGACCGATCTCGCGACCGGCCAGCGCGGCGAGGGCCACGGCCAGCTCGGCGGCGCGGTCGTCGTCCACGACCCCCAGGAGAGCAGACACCCCCGACAGTTCCGGGCGCTCACTCCACCAGCAGGAACACGATCGCCGCGACCCCGATCACGACGATCACGGTCCGCAGCACCGCGGGCGGCAGCCTGCGGCCGACCTTCGCCCCGAGCAGCCCGCCGACGATCGAGCTGACCGCGATGATCCCGACGACGGTCCAGTCGACCGGCGCGACGACGGCGTAGATCGCCCCGGCGACGATGTTCACGACCGAGGCGAGGGTGTTCTTGAAGGCGTTGAGCCGCTGCAGCGGGTCCGCGACGAGCAGCCCCATCACCCCGACCAGCATGATCCCCTGGGCCGCGGTGAAGTAGCCGCCGTAGACGCCCACCAGGAACACCAGCACGTAGAGCACCGGCGAGCCGGTCCGGTCCGGGCGCGGGCGGTCGCGCAGCCGGCGGGCCAGCAGGGGCTGCACGGCGACCAGCAGCACCGAGGTGCCGACCAGGACCGGCACGATCGTCTCGAACGCGTCCGGCGGCAGCGAGAGCAGCAGCGCCGCACCGACCACGGCCCCCAGGAACGACGCGACGCCGTACGTCGCGAGCCGGCGGCCGTGCCCGGCCC
The DNA here is from genome assembly GCF_040105315.1 of Pseudonocardia tropica. Classification (NCBI taxonomy): domain Bacteria; kingdom Bacillati; phylum Actinomycetota; class Actinomycetes; order Pseudonocardiales; family Pseudonocardiaceae; genus Pseudonocardia; species Pseudonocardia tropica. The sequence continues at coordinate 139,460 of NZ_JBEDNP010000002.1, read as the reverse complement.
ACTCCTTGCGGTAGCCGACGGCGCCGGTGACCGAGCCGGTGATCAGGCCGATGGCGTTCGACGTCGTCGCCGTCACCGGGGGGAAGCCCAGCGCCACGAGCACCGGGAAGGTCACCAGCGTCCCGGACCCGACGACGGTGTTGATCAACCCCGCCCAGAGCCCGGCCAGCGCGACGACCCCGACCTCCCACAACTCCATCGGGACACCCTACGAACCGATCCGCGGCGTTCCCGCCGTCGCGGTGCGCGTAGGGCTTACGCCTGATGCGTAGACCGCACTACGAGGTGCGTGGCATGATCGACGCCGTGACCGCGGCCGACGACCCCCGCTGGGCCGCTCCCCCGGCCCCGGGGCGCCGGACGCTGGACCGCGGGTCGATCGTCGCGACGGCGCTGCGCCTCGCCGACGTCGACGGGCTGGCCGCGGTGTCGATGCCGCGGCTGGCCCGCGAGCTGGGGTCGGCGCCGATGTCGCTGTACCGGCACGTGCCCGGCAAGGACGCGCTGGTCGACCTCGTCCTGGACGCCGCGCTGGACGAGCCACCGGACCTGTCGGGCTGCGGGCTGCGGCTGGGCTGCGAGATCTGGGCGGCCGCACTGCGCGACGTGCTCGACGAGCACCCGTGGACCGTGGGGCTGCTCGCCGGTCCCCGCGCCACCGGTCCCGCCGAGTGTGCGTGGTCGGAGGCGCTGCTGTCCCACGTCGTCGGGGCGGGGCACCCCCTGCAGGCGGCCGTGGAGGTGCTGCACCTGCTCCACGGCTACGTCCGGGGCGCGGCGGCCCTGGCCGGGGACCGCCTGCCCACCCTCGACGACGTCCGCCGCTCCGGCCGGGCGGAGCGGCTGCCGGTGCTGTCCCGGCTGCTCGGCGGCGCCGTGGTGCGCGGGCCCGGCGGCGGCGAGCCGCTGTTCGACTCGGGGCTGCGCCGCACCCTCGACGCCGTCGAGGCCGGGCTCCGGGCCTGATCACCCGGCCGGGTCGAGCTCCAGCCGCGGCCAGTCGGCCAGGTCGCGCAGCAGCTGGCGGTCGTGGGTGGCGACGACGACGGCCGCCGAGGTGTCCCGGACCATCCCGGTGAGCTCGTCCACGAGCCGCGCGGACAGGTGGTTGGTTGGCTCGTCGAGCAGCAGCGTCGTCGGGCGCTCCGCCAGGGCGCGGGCCAGGTCGAGCCGGCGCCGCTGGCCCTCCGACAGCCGGCCCACCGGGCTCCGCAGCGCCGCCGCGTCGAGCAGGCCGTGGGCGCCACCAGCGGACTGCTCCAGCACGGCACGCGCGGGCCGCCGCGGGTCGGGCTCCGCGGTCTCCTGCCCCAGCCGGACGACCCGGGCGCCGCTCGCGGTGCGCACCGCCCCGGTGTCCGGAGCGAGCGCCCCGGCCAGCACCGCGAGCAGCGTCGACTTGCCGGCCCCGTTCGGCCCGGTCACGAGCAGCCGGTCGCCCCCGTCGAGGACCAGGTCGACCGGACCGGCGAGCCGGCCCCGCACGCCGACCCCGTGCGCACGCAGCTGGGGCGCACCGGGTCGCACGTCGAGGTCGGGCCACCGCGGCGACGACGGCGGCGCCGGGACGTCGACCCGGTGGGCGTCGAGCTCGGCGCGGCGCCGGTGCAGCGCCTGCACCACTCCCGGGGCCCGGGACTGGCGGGCGTGCTTGCCGGTCCCCTTGTCCGGTCGCCAGCCGGTCGAGAGCCGGTCCCGGGCGGTGGCGACGGCGTCGGCGAGACGGCGGTGCTCGGCCTGCTGTTCGGCGTGCTCGGCCTCCCAGGCGGCGCGGGCCCGGTCCCGCGCGGTCCGCCAGCCGTCGTAGCCGCCCGCGGTGAGCCGGGGCGTGCCGTCGCGGGTCGGGTCGAGGTCACAGAACTCCTCGGCGACGTCGCGCAGCAGGGCCCGGTCGTGGCTGACCACGGCGAGCCCGCCCGGGTGCGCGCGCAGGGTCCGGGTCAGGAAGTCGAGCCCGTCGGCGTCGAGATGGTTGGTGGGCTCGTCGAGGAGCAGGACGTCGTGGCGGGCTCCGAGCAGGCACGCCAGGCGCACCCGGTGGCGCTGCCCCACCGACAGCGTCGCCAGCGGCCGGTCGCGGTCGGTGCAGGCGCCGAGCGCGCCGAGGGCGACGTCGACGCGGCGTTCGGCGTCCCAGGCGTCGAGCCGGGTCGCGGTGTCCAGGGCGGTGGCGAACCGGTCGTCGGCACCGGGCGCACCGTCGGCGAGCGCCGCGGTCGCCGCGTCGAGCTCGCGCAGCGCCGCCCGCGGGGCGGCGAGCGACTGCGCGGTCAGGGTGCCGACGGTCTCGCCGTCGCGGGCGGGCACCTCCTGGCGGGCCAGGGCGACGGTGCCGGCGCGGTGCACGACCCCGGAGTCCGGGGCGAGCAGGCCCGCGAGGACGTGCAGGAGCGTGGACTTGCCGCGACCGTTCTCCCCGACGACGGCGAGCCGCGAGCGGGCGGAGACGGTCAGCGTCACGCCGGTGAGGACGCGGTGCGACCCGCGGGTGAGGACGACGTCCTCGGCACGCACGTGGGCGGCCGCGCCGGCGTCGAGGGCGGGCAGGGGTGAGGACGGTTCGGGGGTGGTGTGCACGAGAGGGCTCCGCGGCATCCGAGATCGGAGCCGGGCAGCACGGGATGCGCCGCCCGGCGGGGACCGGGACGGCGGACGCGCGTGCGACGTCGCGGGGACGAAGGGGTGGGCGCCGCCGTCAGCGGGCGGTGCGGACCTTCTGCGACCAGATGCCTCGTGCCATGGTTCGAGCCTACCCACCGGCAGGTGTCCGTGTCGTCAGGTTTCGGACACGCCCACCCGCCCCGTCCCGCCGGAGGACCGATGCCCGCCCGTGCTCTGCCGTTCCTGACCTTCCAGCCGCCGCGTGGCCCGAGCGCGAGCGAGGCGATGGAGTTCTGGACCTCCCTGTTCGACGACGGCGAGGTCGTCTCGGTCACCCACCGCCCCGACGACCCGACCGCGGTGGTGCTGGCCGAGTTCGTCGTCGCCGGGCAGCGCCTGCGGTGCAGTGACAGCCCGCCGGTGCACCAGTGGGACTTCTCCCCCGCCGTCTCGCTGTGGGTGGACTGCGAGTCCGGCGACGAGCAGAAGCGGCTGCTGGCGGCCCTCGCCACCGGTGGGCGGGAGTTCATGCCGCTCGACGACTACGGCTTCGGCCCCTTCGCCTGGGTCGAGGACCGCTTCGGCGTCTCCTGGCAGCTCGCCGCCCCGGCGGCCTGAGCGGCGCTCAGAAGGGCACCTCGACGGTGTCGTGGTCGGCCCCGTCCGGCAGCGGATCGGTGAAGACCCGGTAGTCGAACGGCCGCGTCGTCGCCCGGCGGCCGCACGGTGCCACCCAGGTCAGGCTGCCGTCGGCCCCGGCGAGCACCTGCCAGCCCGGCGCGTCCTTCAGTACGTGGTCGGCCCGGCACAGCCCGAACAGGTTCTCCGCGCTGGTCGGCCCGTCCCCGGCCGCCCAGGGCTGATGGTGGTCGAGGTCGCGGACCCGGCGGCTGCACGCGGGGCCGCGACAGGTGCAGTCCCGCGCCCGGACGTGGTCGGCCATCGCGACCGGTGGGCGGTAGCGGGTGCGTCCGACGTCGAGCACCGTGCCCGACAGCGGGTCGGTCACCAGCCGCTGCCACACACCGCCGGCGGCGAGGGCACGGGCGAGGTCGGCGGGGATCGGGCCGTGCCCGACCAGCTCGGCCGGTGCCGCACCACCCATCAGCGTGCTGAGCGGGACGACGACCTGGATCAGCGGACGGCGACCCACCGCCTCCTGCGGGTCCGGCTTCGCGGCGAGCACCCGCGCGACCGCGGTGAGCAGGCCGTCCTCGTCGGTGCCCGCCCCGTCCGCACCGTCCGCACCGAGTGCGTCCCGGACCGTGCCGACGTCGGTGAGCGTCAGCGTGCCCTGCAGCAGCTGGTGGGCGAGGTCGACGCGCTTCTGGTCCAGGGTGCGGTCGTCGCACGGGTCGTCCAGGGAGCGCGCGAGCCGGTCGACGCACTGCCACGACGCCTCCACCTGCGCGGCGGTGCCGCCCAGCCACAGCGAGCCCATGCCGTCGTCTCCCGGGGAGATCGACATCCGCCGATCCGACCGGACCCGTTCGTGGCGCTCGCGGGCCCCGTCCGGGTCGACGCGGGCGATGTGGCGGCGCAGCCGGTCCCGCAGCAACCGGCGGTGCGCCTCCGGAGCGCCCGGGAGGACCGCGGCCTGCACCCGGCGGGCGCGCTCGTCGTCGAGGACGAGGGTCGACGACGAGATCGCCTCGGCGGCGCCCTCGTCGATCCGCCCCGACTCCCACGCGGCCAGGGTCTCGGGGAGCACCCGGGCGAACCGCTGTGCCTGCCCGATCAACGACCGGGCGTGGTCGCGCGGGATCCGGAGCACGATCGCGACCTGGTCCGGCAGCCACCGGGAGACGGGCTGCACCGCACGCGGGTCCGCTCCCGGCGGCGAGGCACTGCTTCCGGCGGGGTGGCGCTCCGCGATCTCCGAGACCGACCGCATCCGCAGGGCGGACGCGCGCCGCACCCGGTGCTCGGCACCCTCGAGGACGTCGAGCACCTGCAGGTCGGTGAGCCGGTCGGTCGGGATCCCGGCGACCAGGCACCGCAGCGCCGCCCATGCGATGTCGTCGATCCCGCCGGAGGGGGCGGGTGGGGGCTCGGGACCGCACATCTCGCCGCACATGTCGAGCGCGAGACCGTGCGGACACCGGGTCGCCTCCTCCACCGCCTCACGGCGGCGACGGTGTTCGAGCCAGGCCGGGTCGTCACCGGGGTCGGCGTGGTCCAGTACGGCCACAAGTTCGATCATACGTTCGATGATAGGCGTCCGAGCTGGCCTTCTCCAGGTCGTTCGGCGCTCACTTCCGGCCGTCCGACGCATCCGTCCGGCGGACGCTCGCCGGCTCACCGACGCAGCGCGGCACACGGCGCCGCGAGAGCAGGCCGCCACCGCGCGCGGGCCGGTGCGGTGGGCCGCGGGCGCCGCGGGGATCGGGGGGGCCGCCGCCCGCTACCGGGTCCGCGCCGAGGAGGCCGTCGCGATCGCCCCGCACCCGACCGCTCGACTGGACGGCGGAGGCGCGCGACCCCCGCACGCGCGAGGATGACCCCGTGCCCTCTCTCGCCGTCCCACTGCTCGCCACACTGGCGCTCCTCGCCCCGACGAGCGCGGCGGGCGCGGCGGGCGCGGCGGGCGGGACGACCGGGATGGGCCAGTCGAGCGCGGCAAGCCGGTCCAGCGCGGCGCCGAACCCGGCGGCCACAGCGTCGTGCGTCCCGGACCCCCGTCGCTCCGAGGACGCGTTCACCGGCACCGTCGCCTCGACCTCCACCGACGGCCGCGTCGCACAGGTCCGCACCGACGACGGCCGCGACGTCCAGGTCGTCGGCTCCCCCACCCCCCGGCCGAACACCGCGACCTCGGTCGACCGGTCGTACGCGACCGGGACCCGCTACGAGTTCCACCCGCTGAACCCGGCGAGCCCGTACGAGGACGACCTGTGCACCGCCACCCACGAGGTCGCGGCCGCGTTCGCGGCACCGCCCGGGCCCCCGGCGACCACGGTGTCGACGGGCGCGTTCGTGACCGCCCTCGTCGCGCTCGGGGTCGTCGCCCTGGTCGGGACCGTGGCGGCGTTCCTCGTCCCGAGCCGCCGTCGCCGCAACCGCCGACGGCGCCGGCGGACCTGACTCCGGCCCGGACAGCAGGTCCCACCGGTTCCCGGCGACGTCGCGGAACACTGCGACCGTGCCGTAGGCCTCCCGTGCGGGGGGTCCCTCGAACTCCACCCCGGGCGCCACGAGCCGCTCGCACTCCGCGGAGGCGTCGACCTCCGGGAAAGTGCCCACCCGCCCGGCGAACCGGTCACCGACGGCGGCCCGCTGCCGGTCGCCGTCGGCGCGGGCCAGGAGCAGACCGGTGTCGGCGCCGGGCGGACGCACCACGACCCGGCGCTTCGCCGCCCCGGTCGTCGAGGTCGTCGCGGGCGAGTCCTCGACCAGCTCGAAGCCGAGCACGTCGACGAGACAGGTGATCACGGCGTCGTGGTCGGCGACCACGAACGTGGTGCAGCGCAGCCTCATACCGTCACCGGTCCCCGACGCCGGGCCGGCGCGGACGCCACCAGCACCCCGCCGACCACCACCGCCCCGGCGACCAGCTCGGTCACCGACGGCCGCTCCCCGAGCAGCACCATCGCCAGGCTCATCCCGACCACCGGCACGAGCAGCGAGTGCGGCGCGACGAGCCCGGCCGGGTAGCGGCGCATCAGCCCGGTCCAGATGCCGGCGGCGAGCACCGTCGCGACCAGCGACAGGTACACGAGCGCGACCAGCCCGGCGACGCCGTCGGGGGTCACCGTCGCGACGACGTCGCCCCAGGCCCCCGGCCCCTCGACCACGGCCGAGGCGGCCAGCAGCGGCACCGGCGGGACGACGGTCATCCACAGCGTCAGGTGCAGCGCGTCGACCGCCTCGCCGTCGCGCTGGGCCAGGCGGCTGCACAGGTTCCCGGCCGCCCAGCCGAGCGCGCCGAGCAGGGTCAGCACGACCGGCAGCAGCGCCGCGGACTGGGCTCGGGCCAGCGCGATGCACCCCAGCCCGAGCACGGCGACGCCGATCCCGGCCCACTGCCGCGGCGTCACCCTCTCGCGCAGCAGCAGCGCACCCATCACGAGCGTGAACGGTCCCGACGCCTGCAGGACCAGCGACGCGAGCCCGGTCGGCATCCCGGCGTACATCCCCAGGAACAGGAAGAGGAACTGCACCGTGCCGAACCCGAGCCCGTAGCCGACGAGCCAGCGCAGCGGAACCCGCGGCCGCGGCACGAGGAGCACCGTCGGGACCGCCAGCACGAGCATCCGCAGCCCGGCCAGGAACAGCGGCTGGAAGTGCTCGAGCCCGACGTGGATGGCGATGAAGTTGGCGCCCCACAACACGGCGACGACGACGGCGAGCAGGCGGTCACGAACGGTCACGGCGTCCACGCTGCCGTCCCGAGACCGTGCAGACCAGCGACAACAACTGAAACGATGTTGTAGCGTTCCTGCATGGATGTGCGGCGGCTCCGGATCCTGCGCGAGCTCGCCGACCGCGGCTCGGTCACCGCTGTCGCCGCGGCGCTGAACTTCACCCCGTCCGCGGTGTCCCAGCAGCTCAAGGCACTGTCCCGGGAGGCGGGCCTGGAGCTGACGGCACCGGACGGGCGCGGGCTGCGGCTCACCGCGGCCGGGCGGGCCGTCGTCGACGGGGCGCAGGAGGTGCTCGACGCGCTGGGCCGGCTGGAGGAGACCGCCGCGGGGCTGCGCGAGGAGCCGCTGGGCACGGTGCGGGTGGTGTTCTTCCCGTCCGCGGCCCGGCTGCTGCTGCCCGGGCTGCTGCACCGGGCGGCCGCCCACCCCGGGCTGGCGCTGTCGTGCCGTGACCTCGACCTGCGCCCGGAGGAGGTACCGGCCGCCGCGGCCGACGCCGACGTCGTCGTCACCCACCACGACGAACGGCTCGACCCGCTGCGCACGGGCCGGCTCACCGTGCACCCGCTCCTGCGCGAGCCCCTCGACGTCGCGCTGCCCCCGGACCACCCGCTGGCCCACCGCGCCGAGGTGCACCTGTCCGACCTCGTCGGCGCCGACTGGATCTCGGTCGCCGTCGGTTGGCCGGTCGACGACGTGCTCAACTCGCTCGCCCTGGTCACCGGCACCGTGCCGCGGGTGGTGCAGCGGATCAACGACTTCTCGGTCACCGAGGAGCTCGTCGCGCACGGCCACGGCGTCGCGCTCCTGCCCCGCTACTCCACCGACCACCGCGACGGCACCCGGCTCGCGCTGCGCCCGCTCGCCGGGGTGCGGGCCGCCCGCCTGGTGCGCGCGGTGACCCGCGGTGCGGTGACCCGGCCCGCGGTCCGGCGGGTGCTCGACGAGCTGGCCGGGGAGGCCGCGGCCGTCAGAGCAGCCGGGTGACCTTGTTCAGGCCGCCGTAGCGGACCGGGGTGACCCGCACGCTCGCGCCCGAGTACGGGGCCTCGAGCATCGTCCCGTCGCCGAGGTAGATGGCGATGTGGTGGGTGCGGCCGTCCTCGGCCCAGGACAGCATGTCCCCGCGCCGCATGTCCGAGATCGGCACCAGCCGGCCGGCGTCGGCCTGGTTGCCGCTGTAGCGGGGCAGGCTGATGCCGACCCCGGCGAAGGCGAACTGCATCAGCCCCGAGCAGTCGAAGCCGACCTTGCGGAAGTCGCCGTGGGCGTCGGCGACGCCGCCGTCGCGGATCCCGCGGGTCGGGCCGCGCGAGTTGCCGCCGCCCCAGGCGTAGATGGTGCCGAGCTGGGCCATCGCCCGGTCGATCACGGTCTCGATCGCCGCCGACCCGGTGCGCCGCGGCGCGGGACCGTCCGACGGCGCGGGCTCCTGCGCGACCCGCGACGCCGCCTCCTCCCGGGCCCGCCGGTCGGCCTCGGCCCGGAGCCGGGCCTGCTCGGCCCGCCACGCCTCGTAGCGCTGACGCTGGGCGCGCAGCCCGGCGTCGGCGTTCTCGGCGGCGTCGAGCCGGGACTGCACGTCGGTGCGTTCGGTGTGCACCGCGTCGAGCCGGGTCTGCTGGGCGTCGGCGGCCGCGACGGCCTCGTCGACGGCGGAGTCGGCCGCAGCGGACGCCTGCTCGGCGTCGGCGCGACGCCGGTCGGCCTCCTCCTGTGCCGCGCGGGCGAGGGAGTCGGCGTTGGCCTGGGCGATGCGGGCCTGCTGGAGCTGCTCCAGGACGGCGGCCTGGTCCTCGCTCAGCGCGTCGGTGAGCCGGGCCCGGTCCATCAGGTCCTGCGGGTCGGTCGCCCGCGAGAGCAGGCCGAGCGGGCCCAGGTCGAGACCGTGGGCGTAGACGTCGCCGACGAAGGCGTCGATCCGGGTCCGGGCGTCGTCGACGGCGTGGCCCGCGGCCTCGGTCGCGGCGCGGGCGTCGGCGGCCCGGGCCGCGGCGGTCTCGGCCTCGCGGCCGGCGGCGTCGGCGGTGTCCCGGGCGGCGAGTGCCTCCTCGTTGCGCCCCGCGACCTCCATCTGCAGCTGCTCGGCCTGCGCGTCGAGCTCGGCGAGGCGGGCGGTGAGCCGGCCGACCTCGGCCGCCCGGTCCTGCACCGACCGGCGGCTGCGCTCCAGCTCGTCGTCGCCGGGGTTGGGCGGCGGCGGGGGCGGCGGCTGTGCCGGGAGCACCGCCGCGGCGGGCACGACGGCGGTCGCGGCCGCGCCCACCCCGGGCGAGGCCAGCGCGACCGCGACGAGCACGGCCACCACGACGAGGGTCGCCGACGGCTGGCGCGTCACGGGAGGGTCCTTCCGGGGAGCGGGGCGGGATCGACTGGGAACAGTGCCACTCGTGTCACCCGAACCCCGTGCGACACACCGGACCCGTCCACCGCACGGAGGACCCCGGCCGCCCGACGGCACCGCGACCCCGGCCACACCGGCCTCGCCAGGCTTATAGGACAGGCGTACTATTTGCGATACGAGGGTCCGCGCTGCTGCCGACACGGCGGTGCGCGAGACTCCGGCACGACGCAGGTGAGCACCTCCTCCCCCGCGAGGCGGGGCGGGCTCACCGCACCGGACAAGCGACCGCCCACCACCACGGGAGGACCACCAAGTGGCCAGCACCGACAGCTTCGGCGCCCGAGGACAGCTCGACGTCGGGGGCACCGGTTACGAGATCTTCCGGCTCTCCGCGGTGGAGGGCTCGAAGCGCCTGCCGTTCAGCCTGAAGGTCCTGCTCGAGAACCTGCTCCGCACCGAGGACGGTGCGAACGTCACGGCGGACCACATCAACGCCCTGGCGAACTGGGACCCGCAGGCCGACCCGGACACCGAGATCCAGTTCACCCCCGCCCGGGTGATCATGCAGGACTTCACCGGCGTGCCCTGCGTCGTCGACCTGGCGACCATGCGCGAGGCCGTGACCGAGATGGGCGGCGACCCGTCCAAGGTCAACCCGCTCGCGCCCGCCGAACTGGTCATCGACCACTCGGTGATGATCGACTTCTTCGGCACCGCCGACGCGTTCGAGAAGAACATCGAATTCGAGTACGGCCGCAACAAGGAGCGCTACCAGTTCCTGCGCTGGGGCCAGGGCGCCTTCGACGAGTTCAAGGTCGTCCCGCCCGGCACCGGCATCGTGCACCAGGTCAACATCGAGAACCTGGCCCGGGTGGTGATGCCCCGCAACGGGCAGGCCTACCCGGACACCCTGGTCGGCACCGACTCGCACACCACCATGGTCAACGGTCTGGGCGTGCTGGGCTGGGGCGTCGGCGGCATCGAGGCCGAGGCCGCGATGCTCGGCCAGCCGGTCTCGATGCTCATCCCCCAGGTCCTCGGCTTCAAGCTGACCGGGGAGATCCCGACCGGCGTGACCGCCACCGACGTGGTGCTCACGATCACCGAGATGCTGCGTCGCCAGGGCGTCGTCGGCAAGTTCGTCGAGTTCTACGGCGCCGGCGTCGGCGCGGTGCCGCTGGCCAACCGCGCCACCATCGGCAACATGAGCCCGGAGTTCGGCTCGACCGCGGCGATCTTCCCGATCGACGACGAGACCGTCCGCTACCTGAAGCTGACCGGCCGCTCCGCCGAGCAGATCGCGCTGGTCGAGGCCTACGCCAAGGAGCAGGGCCTCTGGCACGACCCGGACCACGAGCCGGTCTACTCCCAGACGATGGAGCTGGACCTGTCGACGGTCGTCCCGTCGATCGCCGGCCCGAAGCGCCCGCAGGACCGCATCGAGCTGACCGACGCCAAGCCGGCGTTCCGCAAGACCGTGCACGACTACACCGACGACGGCGTGGCCCCGAGCCCGCTCGCCGGCGTCGACGAGTCGTCGAACGAGTCCTTCCCGGCCAGCGACGCCCCGGCGCTCTCCTTCGCCGACGACGACGCCGCACCGGTCGTCATGTCGGCCGCGGACGGCTGCGAGGGCCGCCCGTCCAAGCCGGTCACCGTGACGTCCGACTCGCGCGGTGAGTTCGTGCTCGACCACGGCGCCGTGGTGATCGCCTCGATCACCTCGTGCACCAACACCTCGAACCCGAGCGTCATGCTCGGTGCGGCACTGCTCGCCAAGAACGCCGTCGACAGGGGCCTGACCACCAAGCCGTGGGTCAAGACCTCGATGGCCCCGGGCAGCCAGGTCGTCACCGACTACTACGAGAAGGCCGGTCTCTGGCCCTACCTCGACAAGCTCGGCTACAACCTGGTCGGCTACGGCTGCACCACCTGCATCGGCAACTCCGGCCCGCTGCCGGAGGAGATCTCGGCCGCGGTCAACGACAACGACCTCACCGTCGTGTCGGTGCTCTCGGGCAACCGGAACTTCGAGGGCCGGATCAACCCCGACGTCAAGATGAACTACCTGGCGTCCCCGCCGCTGGTCATCGCCTACGCGCTGGCCGGGACGATGGACTTCGACTTCGAGAACCAGCCCCTGGGCCAGGACTCGGACGGCGCCGACGTCTTCCTGCGCGACATCTGGCCCTCGACCGAGGACATCAACGCGGTCGTGGACTCCTCGATCACCTCGGAGATGTTCACCAAGAGCTACTCCGACGTGTTCCGCGGCGACGACCGCTGGCGCGCGCTGCCCACCCCGGAGGGCCGGACCTTCGAGTGGGACCAGCAGTCCACCTACGTCCGCAAGCCCCCGTACTTCGAGGGCATGAAGGGCGAGCCGGACCCGGTCACCGACATCTCCGGCGCCCGCGTGCTCGCGCTGCTCGGCGACTCGGTCACCACCGACCACATCTCGCCGGCCGGTGCGATCAAGCCGGGCACCCCGGCCGCGGAGTACCTGGACTCCCACGGCGTCGAGAAGAAGGACTACAACTCCTTCGGCTCGCGGCGCGGCAACCACGAGGTGATGATCCGCGGGACGTTCGCGAACATCCGGCTGCGCAACCAGCTCCTCGACGACGTCTCGGGTGGCTACACCCGCGACTTCACCCAGGACGGGGCCCCGCAGTCGTTCATCTACGACGCCGCGCAGAACTACGCCGCGCAGGGCACCCCGCTGGTCGTGCTGGGCGGCAAGGAGTACGGCTCCGGTTCCTCGCGTGACTGGGCGGCCAAGGGCACCGCGCTGCTGGGTGTGCGCGCCGTCATCGTCGAGTCCTTCGAGCGGATCCACCGCTCGAACCTGATCGGCATGGGCGTCGTCCCGCTGCAGTTCCCCGACGGCGAGTCGGCGACGAGCCTCGGGCTCGACGGCACCGAGACCTTCGACATCGCCGGCATCACCGGGCTGAACGAGGGGAAGACCCCGAAGTCGGTGCACGTGACCGCCACGAAGTCCTCCGGCGAGACCGTGGAGTTCGACGCGACGGTGCGCATCGACACCCCCGGTGAGGCGGACTACTACCGCAACGGCGGCATCCTGCAGTACGTCCTGCGGGGCATGCTGAAGAGCTGACGCGCGCAGTACCACCACCACGCGGAGCCCGTCCCCTCTCCAGGGGGCGGGCTCCGTCGTCGCTGCGGAGTCGCCCCTACGGGCGGGTCGCCAGGTCGCGGGAGATGCGCCGGGCGGCGTCGGCGGCGGCGCGGCCGTGGTCCTCGAAGACCTCCTCGGTCATGCGGACCGTGGGGCCGGACACCGACAGCGCCCCGACCGGGCGGCCGTCGGGACCGAGGACGGGGGCGCCGACCGCGGCGATGCCGTCGGAGAGCCCCTCGGGGTTGACCGACCACCCGCGCTCGCGGACCTCGGCGATCCGCGCCCGAAGCAGGTCGGGGTCGACGACGGTGTGCCGGGTGGAGGGGTCCAGCGGGCCGGCGAGGTAGGCGTCGACCTCCGCCGGGGTGCAGGCGGCGAGGTAGGCCTGGCCGGTGGCCGAGGCGTGCAGCGGGATGCGGTGGCCCAGCGGCAGGAACGCGCGCAGCCGGTGCGCGGTGTCGAGCCGTTCGAGCAGGACCAGCTCGCGGCCGCCCGGGGCGGCCAGGTGCACGGTCTCCCCCGTCGCGAGCTGCAGCTCGTGCAGCACCGGGACCGCCACCGCGCGCAGGCCACCGGCGTCGCGGGCCTGGTTGCCGACGGCGAACGCGCGGTAGGTGAGCCGCCAGCGCGCGGTGTCGTCGGCGACGCACCAGCCGACCTCGGCCAGGGTGCGCAGGATCCGCTGCACGGTGGACTTGGGCAGCGCGACGGTGCGGGCGAGGTCGGACAGCCCGACGGGCTGCCGCTCCCCCACCGCCTCCAGCACGCGGACCGCGGAGACGACGCTGTGGGTCGGAGCCATGGCCGGTGTTGAGCTCCCCCGTTCGGGCGACCTAGTGTCCGCCACCAGACGGTCCACTCTACGAACCACTGTGCCACCAGATGGACCGATACGACAAGCGCGTACCAATGGGGGTAGGCATGGCGGTGCAGGTCATCACGCTGGTGGTGTTCGCGGCGGTCTTCGTGATCGCCGAGGTCCGCCGGTCCCACATCGGGATCGTCATGTTCGCGGCCGCCGCCGGCATGGGACTGCTCGTCGCGGGCCTGCCGCTCGACGACATCGTCGCGGGCTTCCCCGTCGACATCCTGGTCCTGCTGGTCGGGGTGACGTTCTTCTTCGGGATCGCGAAGTCCAACGGCACCATCGGCCGGCTGGTGGACCGGGCGCTGGTCGTCGTCGGCGACCGGACCGGGGCGCTTCCGCTGACGTTCTTCGTGCTCACCGGCGTGGTGTCGGCGATGGGGTCGCCCCTGGGCGGGCTGGTCATGGCGCCGATCGGGATGACGGTGGCGCACCGGCGCGGGATCGACCCGATGCTGATGGCGCTGGCGATCGGGACCGGGCTGTCGGCGGGCGGGTTCGCGCCGACGTCGCTGTTCGGGATCGTCACCTGGGGGACGGCGTCGGCCGCGGGCATCGCGCTCAACCCGCTGACCCTGTTCGCGGTCGCGATCATCGCGAACCTGGTGCTGCTGGCCGCGTCCTACCTGATGTTCTCCGCCCGCAGCCGCGTCCCGGTCACCCCGGGCGGCGCCGGGCCCGAGGTGACCGGCGACGAGGAGCCCCCCGCCCACGAGCCGTTCCGCGCGACGCACCGGATCACCGTCGTCGCGATGCTCGGCCTGGTCGCGGCGGTCGTCGTGCTGGCGGTGCTCGACGCCGAGCCCGACGTCGGGGTCCTCGCCTTCGCCTTCGGCGCGGTGCTCACCCTGATCGACCCGGACAGCGGCCGCGGCGCCCTGAAGGAGATCGACTGGTCCACCGTCCTGCTGGTCGGCGGGATCATCACCTACGTCGGTGTGCTGCAGGAGATCGGCTCGGTCGACCTGCTGGGCGACCTCGCCGCGAGCCTCACCGTCCCGCTGCTCGCCGCCCTGGTGATCTGCGCGGTGTGCGGGCTGGTGTCGGCGTTCGCGTCGACCACCGGCATCCTCGCCGCGCTCGTGCCGCTGGCGATCCCGCTGGTCCAGCAGGGCGGGGTCCCGGGCTGGGCACTGATCTGCGCGCTCGGGGTCTGCTCGTCCATCGTGGACGTGTCACCCTTCTCGACGGTGGGTGCGACGCTGGTCGCCACCACCGTCGACGAGCAGGAACGTCCCCGCATGACCGCGCTGCTGACCCGCTGGGGCCTGTCCATGGTCGTCATCGGCCCGATCGCGCTGGTGGGAGCCCTCGTGCTGCCCGCCATGGCGGTCTGACCCCGTCACCACCAGGAGAACGACGTTGTTCCTCACCTCGCTCACCGGCACCCAGGATCTGGAGCGTGCCGTCACCATCGGCGACGACGTGCTGTCCCGCGCCGAGCTCCTCGACCGGGCCGGGCGCCTCGCCGCCGGGATCCCCGACCACGGCCCCCTCGCCGTCCACGCCACCGCCTCGATCGACACCGTCGTCGCGGTCACCGCCGCCATCCTCGCCGGCGTCCCGGTCGTGCCCGTCCCCCCGGACTCCGGACCCGCCGAACGCGGCCACGTCCTGACCGACTCCGGCGCCACCGCCTGGGCCGGGGAACGACCCGACGACGTCGACCTCCCGGTCGCGGTCCCCGGCCCGCAGCCGATCAGCCCGCGCCCGGTCGACCCCACGGCCACCGCGATGCTGCTCTACACCTCCGGCACCACCGGCCGCCCCAAGGGCGCCCAGCTGTCCGGCGCCGCGATCGCCGCGGGCCTCGACGCCCTGTTCGAGGTGTGGGACTGGACGCCCGACGACACCGTCGCCCACGGGCTGCCCCTCTTCCACGTGCACGGGCTGATCCTGGGCGTGCTGGGCTCGCTGCGCCGCGGGTCGCGGGTCGTGCACACCGTCAAGCCGCAGCCGGCCCGCTACGCCGCCGTCGACGCGTCGATGTACTTCGGGGTGCCGACGGTGTGGAACCGGATCGTCGACGAGCCCGACTCCGCCCGCGCACTGTCCCGGGCCCGGCTGCTGGTCTCCGGCAGCGCTCCCCTGCCCGCCTCGTTGTTCGACCGGATCGCCACGCTGACCGGGCAGGCACCCGTCGAGCGCTACGGCATGACCGAGACCATGATCACGCTGTCCGCGCTCGCGTCCGGGGAGCGCCGCGCGGGCTGGGTCGGACTCCCCGTCCCGGGCGCCGAGACCCGGCTGCTCCCCGCCTCCGACGACGCGACCGACGCCGACACCGTCCCCGACGACGGCGAGACCGTCGGACGCCTCGAGGTCCGCGGCCCGATGCTGTTCGACGGGTACCTCCACCGCCCCGACGCGAACGACGAGTGCTGGGCCGGCGACGGCTGGTTCCGCACCGGCGACCTCGCCGTCCGCGCCCCCGACGGGTTCCACCGCATCGTCGGCCGCGAGTCCACCGACCTCATCAAGTCCGGCGGCTACCGCATCGGGTCCGGCGAGATCGAGGCCGTCCTCCTCGACCACCCCGCCGTGTCCGAGGTCGCCGTCGTCGGAGCACCCGACCCCGACCTCGGCCAGAAGATCGTCGCCTACGTCGTCGGCGACGGACACGACGCCTCGGCCCTGATCGACCACGTCGCCGCACAGCTGTCCTGGCACAAACGCCCCCGCGAGGTGGTCTTCCTCGACGCCCTGCCCCGCAACCCGATGGGCAAGGTCCAGAAGAAGCTGCTCGGAACCTGAGCGGACCGGGCCGATCGGTCCTAGGTTCGGATCATGCCCGGTGCGCACTCACCCTCGGAGGACCGCGGCGACGACCGCGCGGTCCCGGTCAACCCGGTCTTCGCCGCGGAGCCCGTCGACATCCCCCGCTTCCGCCTCCCCGACACCGGGATGCGCCCGGAGATCGCGTACCAGGTCGTGCACGACGAGCTGATGCTCGACGGGAACGCCCGGCTGAACCTGGCCACGTTCGTCACGACGTGGGCGGAGCCCCAGGCCGAGCGGCTGATGGCCGAGTCCTTCGACAAGAACATGATCGACAAGGACGAGTACCCGCGGACCGCGGACCTGGAGCAGCGGTGCGTGCGGATGCTCGCCGACCTGTGGCACGCCCCCGACCCGGGGCGCGCCGTCGGCTGCTCGACGACGGGCTCGTCGGAGGCGTGCATGCTGGGCGGGCTGGCGCTCAAGCGGCGCTGGCAGCACCGGCGGAAGGCGGCGGGCCTCCCGACGGACCGGCCGAACATCGTGATGGGCGTGAACGTCCAGATCTGCTGGGACAAGTTCGCGAACTACTGGGACGTGGAGCCGCGGCTGGTCCCGATGGAGGGCGACCGGCTGCACCTGGGCGCCGAGGAGGCCGTCGCGCTCTGCGACGAGAACACCATCGGCGTCGTCGCGATCCTCGGGTCCACCTTCGACGGCAGCTACGAGCCGGTCGCGCAGCTGTGCGCGGCGCTGGACGACCTGCAGTCCCGCTCCGGGCTGGACGTGCCGGTGCACGTCGACGGCGCCTCCGGGGCGATGGTCGCGCCGTTCTGCGACCCGGACCTGGAGTGGGACTTCCGGCTGCCGCGGGTGGCGTCGATCAACACCTCCGGCCACAAGTACGGCCTGGTGCACCCGGGCGTCGGGTGGGCGGTGTGGCGCGACACCGACGCGCTGCCCGAGGACCTGGTGTTCCGGGTGAACTACCTCGGCGGTGACATGCCGACGTTCGCGCTGAACTTCTCCCGCCCCGGCGGCCAGGTGATCGCCCAGTACTACAACTTCCTGCGGCTGGGGCACGAGGGCTACGCCCGGGTGCAGGGCACCTGCCGGGAGATCGCGACCGGGCTGGCCCGGCGGATCGAGGCCACGGGTGCGTTCCGGCTGCTCACCGACGGCTCGCAGCTGCCGGTGTTCGCGTTCACCGTCGCCGACGGCGAGCCGTTCTCGGTGTTCGACGTGTCGGCCGGCCTGCGCGAGACGGGGTGGCTGGTCCCGGCGTACACGTTCCCGGAGAACCGGGAGGACCTGGCGGCGCTGCGGATCGTGGTGCGCAACGGGTTCAGCCACGACCTGGCCGCGTTGCTGCTCGACGACCTGGCGCGGGTGCTGGAGCGGCTGCGCCGCCAGGCCGGTCCGGTCCGCGGGAGCGAGGCCGCGGGCTTCGCGCACGGCACGTGAGCCGGGCCCGGCGGGACACCCGCACGGCGTACCTGCTGCTGGCGCCCAGCCTGGTGGGCGTGGTGCTGTTCCTGCTGGTCCCGGTGCTGATCGTGGCGGGGCTGGCACTGTTCCGGTGGGACCTGGTCGGGCCGCGGACCTTCGTCGGGCCGGACAACGTCGCCGCGGTCGCCGCCGACGGCCGGTTCGCCCGGTCCCTGCTGGTGACGGCGTTCTTCGTGCTCATCGTCATCCCGGTGCAGACCGTGCTCGGGCTGGCGGCCGCGCTGCTGCTGGACCGCGGGCTCCCCGGGACGACGGTGTTCCGGGTGGTGTTCGTGCTGCCGTGGATCTGCGCGCCGCTGGTGCTGGGCGTGGTGTGGCGGTGGATCCTGTCCCCCACCGACGGCGCTCAACGCGCTGCTCGGGATCCGCGTCGAGTGGCTGGCCGACCCGGCGCTGGCGCTGCCGTCGGTCGCCGCGGTGACCGCCTGGACCCAGGTCGGCTACGTCGCCCTGTTCTTCCTGGCCGGGCTGCGCGCCATCCCCGACACGATCGTGGAGGCGGCCCGGCTCGACGGGGCGTCGGCGTGGCAGCTGCTGTGGCGGATCCGGCTCCCGCTGCTGCGCCCGACGCTGTTCTTCGT
The DNA here is from genome assembly GCF_040105315.1 of Pseudonocardia tropica. Taxonomy (NCBI): domain Bacteria; kingdom Bacillati; phylum Actinomycetota; class Actinomycetes; order Pseudonocardiales; family Pseudonocardiaceae; genus Pseudonocardia; species Pseudonocardia tropica. Next base: position 121,333 of record NZ_JBEDNP010000002.1, on the reverse strand, counting down.
GCTGGTCACCGGGGTGATCTCCAGCTTCCAGGTGTTCGACTCGGTGTACGCGCTCACCCCGAACGGCGGCCCGCAGGGTGTCACCGACGTCGTCGCCGGGCGGATCTACTACGAGGCGTTCGAGAACCGCGCGGTCGGGCAGGCCGCGGTGATGGCGATGGTGCTGTTCGTGATCCTGGTGGTGGTGACCGTGGCCCAGCAGCGGTGGTTCAGCCGTCGCACGACCTACGAGCTCGACACGTGAGGCGGGGCAGGCTGGTCGACGCGGCCGTGCTGGTCGCGCTGCTGGTGGGCGCGGTGGCGACGCTGGCGCCGTTCGTGCTGAGCGTGTCGACGGCGCTGAAGACGACCCGGCAGTTCGCGTCGACGCCGGTGCTGTCACCGCCGGCCCCGCCGACGGTGGAGAACATCGTGACCCTGTTCGGCCGGGACTACGACTTCGTGACCCCGATCGCGGTGACCGCCCAGGTGGTGGTCGTCGTCCTGGTGGGGCAGCTGCTGTTCTCGGTGCTGGCCGCGTACGCGTTCGCCCGCCTGGAGTTCCCCGGCCGGGACGCGCTGTTCTGGGTGTACCTGGGGACGCTGATGGTGCCGCAGGCGGTGACGGTGATCCCGCTGTACCTGATGATGACCGAGGTGGGGCTGCGGAACACGTTCTGGGCGCTGGTCCTGCCCTACGTGCTCGGGTCGCCGTTCGCGATCTTCCTGTTGCGTGAGCACTTCCGGACCATCCCGCAGGACCTGATCGACGCCGCCCGGCTCGACGGCGCCGGGACGGTCCGGATCCTGCGGCACGTCGTCGTGCCGGTGAGCCGGCCGATCCTCACGACCCTGGCGGTGATCACCGTGGTGACGCACTGGAACAACTTCCTGTGGCCGCTGGTCATCACCTCCGGCCGGACCTGGCAGGTGATGACGGTGGCGACCGCCGGGCTGCAGACGCAGTACAACGGGAACTGGCCGGTCGTGATGGCGGCGACGACGGTCGCGATCGTCCCGCTGATCGTGCTGTTCCTGGTGTTCCGGCGCAGCGTCGTCCGCTCGATCACGATCACGGGGTTCCGGTGAGACGGCGGCTCGGCGCCGCCCTGGCGCTGGTCGGGGTGCTGCTGCTGGCGGCGTGCTCACCGGCGTCCCGTTTCGACGACTCCACCGGAGACGGCACGGACGGCGTCACCACGGTGACGCTGCGGCTGTGGGACACCCAGATCGCGGCGGCCTACGAGCGCTCGTTCGCGGCGTTCTCCCAGGCCAACCCGGACATCCGGGTCGAGCTCGTGCAGGTGCCGTTCGAGGACTACTTCACCTCGCTGCCGCTGGACGTCGCGTCCGGCACCGCGACCGACGTCTACTGGGTCAACTCGTCGAACTTCGGGGCGTTCGCCGACGCCGGGAAGCTGATCGACGTCGGTGCCGCGCTCGCCGACCAGCGCGCCGGCTGGGTGGACGCCGCCGTCGCGCAGTACACCCGCGGCGGGACCCTGTGGGGCGTCCCGGTGGTGACCGACGGCCGGATCGCCGTGTTCTACAACAGGGACCTCGTCCGCGCGGCGGGCGTCGACCCGGCCGCGCTGCGCTGGGACCCCACCGACCCGGCCCGCGACACCCTGCTCCCCGCGGCCCGGAGGCTGACCCGCGACGCCGCCGGGCGCAGCGCCGGCACGCCCGGGTTCGACCCGGGCACCGTGCGCCAGTACGGCTTCAACGCCGGCCGGGACCTGCAGGCGATCTACCTGGACTTCCTCGGCTCGGCCGGTGGCCGGCTCCAGGCGCCCGACGAGACCTTCGACGTCGCGACGCCCGCGGGCGAGCAGGCGTTCGGCTACCTCGTGAACATGATCAACACCGAGCGGGTGGCGCCGTCCGCGGCGGACACGAACCAGAATCCGGACTTCAGCCGCGACCAGTTCCTGCAGGGCCGGATGGCGCTGTTCCAGAGCGGCACCTACAACCTCGCCAACATCGCCGAGGGCGCCACGTTCGACTGGGGCGTCGCCCCCATGGTCGAGGGCCCGCGGGGCCGGGTGAGCGTGGTGTCGAGCATCGTCGCCGCCGGCAACGCCGACAGCCCGAAGCGCCCGGAGATCCTTCGGGTGCTGCGCTGGCTGGGATCCCCCGAGGGCGCCGCCCCGGTCGGCGACGGCGGCGCCGGGCTGCCCGCGGTGACGGCGGCCCAGCGGGGCTGGTTCGACTACTGGGCGCGGCGCGGCGTCGACACCCGGGAGTTCGTCGCGGACGGCCCGACGACCCCGGCCCCGTCCGGCCCGAAGGTGGGCGCGGCGACGACGGCGATGGAGCCCGCGCTCGACGAGCTGTTCGCCGGCCGGGTCCCGGTCGGCCCGGGGCTGCGGGCCGCGCAGGACATCGGCAACGCGGCGCTGCGCTGACCCGGGGGCTGATAACCTCCGCGGTGCGCCCCCGATGGGCCCAGCCGGAAGGAGTTCTCGCCAGTCCCGCACGGGCCCGCGGGCGCAGCTCCTTCCGCAGGTCGTTCGCGTGGTCCCCGCTGTCGTCAGGAGACCCGTATGACCTGCACGTTCAACCACACGATCATCGCCACCCGGGACCGGGTGGCCTCCGCCGCGTTCTACCGGCACGTCCTGGAGGCGGCCGAGGCGCCGTCCGGGGGGCCGTTCACCAACATCGCCCTCGACGGCGGTGTCCTCGTCCAGTTCGCCGATCTGCCCCTCCACGTGGTGCCCGAGATCCAGCCGCAGCACTACGCGTTCCTCGTCGACGACGCGCTGTTCGACCGCGCGTACGCCCGCCTCGTCGAGGACGGGACGGAGCACTGGGCCGACCCGCAGCGCACCCGTCCCGGGGAGATCAACCACGGGCACGGCGGGCGCGGGGTGTACTTCCTCGACCCGGCCGGTCACTATCTGGAGATGATCACCCGGCCGTATGTCTGACGTCGCCGCGGCCCGGCGCTGGCTCGGCGCCGCCCGGCCCGACCCCGGCCGGGCCCCGGACTGGATGGGGCCGCTGCTGCGCGGGCTGGAGCACGCCGGGCCGCGCGACATCAGCACGAACGACCTGCCCGCCGACCACCCTCGGGCCCCGGCAGTCGGCCGTACTGGTACTGCTCGGGCAGGGCCCGGACGGCCCGGAGGTCGTCCTGCAGCGGCGGGCCCGACGGCTGCGCCACCACTCCGGGGAGATCTCCTTCCCCGGGGGCCGCGCGGACCCGGGCGACGCCGACCCGGCCGCGACGGCGCTGCGGGAGGCCACCGAGGAGACCGGGCTCGACCCGTCCGGTGTGGACGTCGTGGCGATGTTGCCGCGGCTGATCCTGCTGACCGGGTTCCACGTGACCGCGGTGCTCGGGCACTGGCGGACGCCGACCCGGCTGCACGCGGTCGACCCGGCCGAGACCGACGCGGTGCTGCACGTGCCGCTGGCGGTGCTGGCCGACCCGGCGCACCGGTTCCGGCTCCGGGCCGGCGGCGGCGTCTGGCGGGGTCCCGGGTTCCGGGTGGGCGACGACGTGGTGTGGGGGTTCACCGGCGACGTCGTCGACGCGGTGCTGCGCCTGGGCGGGTGGGAGCGGCCGTGGCCGCCCGGCCCGGAGCTGGAGTGGGAGTCGCTGTGACCGCGGCGCGCGCGTAGGCCACTCACGACGAGGCCAGGACGGCGTCGAGCAGCACCGGAGCACTGTGCCGAGGGGTTCGTGGGGCGAGCAGGTCGGGCCGGTGGAGCGGGTTGCGCCGGGGCCCGCCCGGCACCCAGGGCGGTGGATGGAACACCGGGAACCCGCCGTCGATCTCGACCACCCAGTCCCCGATGTGGATCATGCGATGGTGGTGCGGACACAGCAGCACCAAGTTGTCCAGAGCCGTGGGACCACCCGCTGCCCAGCGGGTCACGTGGTGGGCCACGCACCACTGCGGCGGCGACTCGCACCCCGGGAACGCGCACCCGCCGTCGCGCTGGGCCAGCGCCCGACGCTGCGCCCGCGTCGCCAGCCGCTGCTCGCGCCCGACGAACAACGGCTCCCCCGTCGACGCCAGCACGATCGGCACCACCCGCGCATCACACGCCAGCCGCAACGCATCCTCCGCCGCGATCGCCGCGGACGACCCACCCGCACCGAACCCGAGCAACCCGGCCCCGGCACCCGAGGTCAGGGTCTCCAGCGGCACCGTCACGGTCAGCGCCACCGGCTGTCCGTTCTCGACGCCGAGATCCCCCACCGCCAGCAACCGACGGGCCAGCTCGACCAGGCCGTCCCCGTTGCGCTCGGCCGTGGAGCGTTCGTCCCGTGGCTGCCCGGCGCCGTCGGGCGGGACCGGGGCGGTCAGCGGCGACAGCGCGCTGCGCAGGACCGCGGCGGACTCGGTGTCCAACCAGCCCCGCGCCTCGAACCCCGACCCCCGCGGACGCAACGCGAGCCGGTTGCGGGTCGGCTTCGGTTCCCGCGGACGCGGCCCGTCGGGATCCAGCAGCGCGACGGCCCGCCTGCCGAGCGTGTCCACCGCATCGGGATCCAGGGTCCGGGCGTGGGCGACGAGGTCGGCCTCCAGCACCGGCCGGTGCTCGCCGAGGTGCGGGGGCAGCGAGGCGAGCACCCGGATGATCACGCGCACGTGCTCCGCGGTGACCGCACCGTCCTCGAAAGCTTCGGCGAGCACCGGCAGCTCGGGGTCCACCTGGTCGCCGGTGATCAGGAATAGCGGCGAGAGCTTCCGGGCGGCGTCGACGCGGGCGCGGGCGGTGGACAGCGCGACGTTCTGCACCGTGCGCAGCAGGTCCGCGGTGTCACGGAACCCCTTCGCCCCGGCCAGCCCGCGGGTGACGACCTCCGCGACGAGTGCGACCAGGGACGCGGACTCGCGGTTGATCCGTTCCTGGACGGCCGCGACCGCGACGAGGAGTGCCTCGTCGTCGGTCTGCCGGAGCTCGTCCACGCACCTGACTCTACTCGACCATGTGTTCGATTACAGGTCGTTGAGCTGGGCGGCGATCCGAGTACGACGAGCGGCGGCTCAGCCCGTGAAGCCGTCCATGACACCGTCGCCGTCCAGGTCCGAGCCGCAGGCAGCGGTGCCGTAGTACGTGCTGGACGGGTCGGAGCAGGCGACCTCCAGCCCGTCGCCGACGACCTCGGACTGCTCGGCCTGCAACTGCTCCAGGTACTCCCGCCGCGCCTGCTCACGAGACGACGCGTTCCGGTGCGGCGCGTGGCGGCCGTGCGACGGTCGCTAGCAGTGGCGCGGCGACCAGGGCCAGCGCCGCCGCCGTCCACACCGGACCGGTGGGCCCGGCGGCGGCGAGTCCCGCACCGCCCAGCAGCGGGCCCACCGTCGCCCCGGCGTTCAGCGACGCGGTGGCGACCGCGCCGCCGAGGGTCGGCGCCTCACGGGCGAGGGTCAGCGCCCGGGCGATCAGCGTCGAGCCGACCGCGAACCCGAGCGCACCCAGCAGGCCCACCAGCGCGAGCACCGCCACCGGGTGCCCGGCACCGACGGCGAGCGCCGCCCAGCCCGGCGGCAGCGCGCCGCCCGCGACGAGCAGCAGCGGACGGGTGCGGGTGTCGGCGAACCGGCCCGCGACGCCCACCCCGGCGGCGGCGCCGACCCCGAACAGCAGCAGCCCGGCGGGTACGGCGGGCGGGCCGCCCGCCGTCGCCAGCAGCGGGGCCAGGTAGGTGTGCGCGGCGAACGTCGATCCGTTCACCAGGGCGCCGAGCGCGAGTGTCCGTACGACCGCGCCCCGGCGCAGCACCGTCAGCTCGGCCCGCAGGCCGGGCGCGGGTGCCCGGCCGCCCTCGTCGGCCGGAACCCCGGCCACGACCCCCACCAGCGCGACGGCGGCGACCGCCGCGACCGACCAGAACGTCGCCCGCCAGCCGAACGCCTGCCCGACCAGCGCGCCGGCCGGGACGCCGGCGATCAGGGCGAGGGTCGTGCCGGACAGCAGGGTCGCGGTCGCGCGGGCGGTGCGCTCCGGGGGCACGGCGGCGACCGCGACCGACAGGGCGACGGCGAGGAACCCGGCGGTGCACAGCGCCGCGAGCACCCGGGTGACCAGCAGGACCCCGAGTCCGGGTGCCAGCGCCCCGGCGACGTGCACGGCGACGAACGCGGCGAGGAACCCCCGCAGCGCGAGCCGCGGTGGCAGCCGGCGGGCGGCGAGCGCCACGAGCGGCGCGCCGACGACCATCCCGACGGCGAACGCCGAGGTCAGCGACCCGGCGGCGAGCGGCGTGACGCCGAGGTCGGCGGCGATGTCCGGGACGAGCCCGGCGAGCATGAACTCCGAGGTGGCCTGCGCGAGGACGGCGCAGGCGAGGACGACGAGCAGCACGGTGGAACTCCGTGGGTGACGGGGTCGTGGAACGGACGCCGGTCCGGCCTCGTCACCGGGAGCGGGCAGGGGAGGTCGCCGCCACCGGTGGGGACCGGTGGCTACCGCCTGTTCGACTCCGGGCTGCTCACGGCCGTCACCGTAGCCGCCGCGCTCCCCCGGCGCCCGCCGTTTCCGCTCACGGGCCGCTCACCAGACGATGCGGTCGAACAGCTCCCGCAGCCGCGCCGCCCGGGCCGGGCGCCCGTGCCCCACCCAGGCGATCCGTCCCAGCAGGTGCTCGCGGAACGCGGGGTGCCCGGCCCGGTTCTGGGCGTCCGGGCCGGTGCGGGCCGCGTTGTGCAGGATCGCGCGGAGCTCGTCGTGGTCGCGGCGCGACGCCGCGGGCTCGCTGCCGTTCACGACGAGCCCGACGATCCGCTGGCGGTGGTGCGCGGGCATGATCCGGGTCTTGTCCGGGCGGACGCGGAAGCCCTCCTCCGTGGCGATCGCGGCCACCCGCTGCGCCAGGCCCTGCACCGGCAGCGTCGCGTCGCCGGAGAACACGAGGTCGTCGGCGTAGCGGCCGTAGGCGGCGCCGACCGCGGCGGCCAGGCCGCTCAGCCGCCGGTCCAGCCCGTAGGTGAGCAGGTTCGCGACCGTCGGCGACGACGGCGCCCCCTGCGGCAGGTGCGGTGCGGCGAGGCGGTCGAGCAGCCGTCGTCGCGGGGCGGGGTCGCCCCGGTGCGGGCAGGCGCGCAGCACCCCGGGCGGGGTGGTGGTGACGAGAAGCCCGGCGACGGCGGCGGCGACGGCGGGCGGGTACCCCGCGACCCGCAGGAGTCCGGCGACCCGGCCACCGGTGACGTGGGAGTAGAAGCCCTCCAGGTCCAGGCGCAGCACCATCGGCCGGGCCCGGTGCTCCGCGGCGAGGGTGTGCGGGCCGCGGCCGCGGACGTGGCCGTGCGCGGCCGGGTGCACCGGGATCCGGTCGAGCACGCTGCGCACGATCCGGCGCTGCAGCTCGGCCAGCCGCGGGGCGGGTGCCTCGACCAGGCGCGGCGTCCCGGAACGCGACGGCGTCCAGTGCCGCCGGTAGTGGGTCAGCGGGCCGTCCGGGGCGCGGCGCAGCCAGCCGCCGGGGTCGGCGAACCAGGCGAGCTCGCCGTCGTCGAGGTGCAGGGCGGCGGCCAGCGCGGGCAGGTCCGTCCAGCGCGGCACCGGCAGGCGCCACACCGGGTCGGGCTGGACGACCGGCCGGTGCCGGCGCGGCCCCGCCAGCAGCGCGGCGACCTCGGCCTCGACACCGGCCTGGGATCCGCGCGGGGCGCGGCGCCGCCGGGCGACGAGCGCGCCCACGACGCCGGCCAGCTCGTCGGGGCCCGACCAGCCGCCGAGCCGGGCGAGCCGCTCGGTCAGCGGGTCCGTGCCCCAGCGCCCGGCGCAGGCGGCCGCGGCGATCGCCGCCGGGTCCGGTGCCATCAGCGGCCCCGCGCCGTGCGGCGGCCCCAGGACCGCGGGGTGATGCGGCGGCGGGGGTCGACCGGTGTTCTCCGTCCGCCGCGCGCCGCCGGCAGCGCCGTCCTGCCACCCGCGCGCGGGACGCCGTGCTGCATCGTGCCGGTGCACCCCGGGGTTGCCCCGGAGTCGCGGGCCCCGGCCGGAACCGGGGCGGCCGCCTGCTCGTCCGTCCGCCGCCGCATCGGCACCGACGCTACCGGTCGGACCGCCCCGCGGGCGCCCACCCGACGCGGTGACGGCCGGACGGCCGGGACGGCCCCGTATCGTCGGCCACCGTGAGCGCCGTGCCGTCCGAGGAGCCGCCCGGCGGGAAGCCGTCCGGAGGGCCGTCCCGGGCGACGCCGGTCGTCGCCGCGGTGGTCGCCGTCCTGGTGGTCCTCCAGCAGGTTCCGGGCCTGGTCTTCCGGCAGGGGACGCCGGTCCCGGTGCTGCCGGTCGGGCTGTGGCGGGCCTGGCTCCCGCTGATCCTGGCGGGGCTCGTGCTGCTCGCGCTCTCGGCGCTGTGGGGGCGCCGACACCCGGGACGTCGGGCACCGTGGGCCGGGTCGTGGGGCTGCTGCTCGCACTGGGCCCGGCGACGCTGCTCGCCTACCGCGGGCGGCTGGTGGACCCGCTGGCCGTGTTCACCCTGGGGCTGGACCCGCCGGTGCGGGCGTGGCCGGTGATCGACGTCGTGCTGGGGACGCTGCTGGCCCTCGCCCTCGCGGTGACGCTGCTCGGTGCCGTGGGTGCAGGGGGTCGCCCCAGGGGACGTGCTCGGGATCGGACACCCCGGTGATGTCGAGGTCGACCACGATCGGCTCCTGACCGGAGCGGGTCAGCACGCACTCCAGCGGCTCGTCGTCGAGGGCGTTGATCTCCTGGTGCGGCACGAACGGCGGCACGACGATGAACCCGCCCGGGCCCGCCTCGGCGGTGGACTCGAGGTTCTCGCCCCACTTCATCCGGGCCCGGCCGCGGACGACGTAGATGACGCTCTCCAGCTCCCCGTGGTGGTGCGCGCCGGTGCGGGCGCCGGGGTGGATGGTCACCGTCCCCGCCCACAGCCGCTGCGCGCCGACCCGGTCCCCGGTGACGGCGGCGGCGCGGTGCATGCCCGGCGTCTGCGGGGTGTCGGCGTCGAGCATGTCGCCGGGGACGACCCGGACGCCGTCGTGGCGCCAGTCGGTGCTCGTGCCCCTCGGCCCTAGCCGCGGCCGGCCCGGAACCGGAACGACCGCGCACCCAGCTCGGTCTCCGGCCGTGCGAGCCCGGCCGCCCCGAGCCGCCGCGGCAGCGTCACCGGGTCGACCGCGGTCAGGGTGTCCCCGATGTGGATCGTCCGGAACCGCAGCGTCATCCGGGAGTCGATGCCGGCGAACGTGCCGCCGGGACGCAGTACCCGCGCGGCCTCGGCGAAGAGCCGGTCCTGCTCGCCGGGCGTCGGGACGTGGTGGAGCATCGTGAAGCAGACGACGGCGTCGAAGCTGCCGTCCGGGAAGGGCAGAGCGGCGCCGTCGCCGTGCCGGACGTCGACGCCGAGCTCGCCCCCGAGGCCCGCGCGCAGGTCCGCGGCCAGCACCGGATCCACCTCCAGCGCGGTCAGCGCCCCGGTGCGCGGCGCGAGCCAGCGGGTGGTGACGCCGTAGCCGGGGCCGATCTCCAGGACCTCACCGGTGAGGTCGACGTCGCGGGTGGCCCAGGGCAGTGTCGTCCCGTGCATCCGGTCGGCCCAGGAGTCGGAGCGGCAGATCCGTCGGTGCAGCGCGTTCATCGCCATGCCCTCGACGCTAGGCGCCGGCCGCGGTGCCCGGGAGCCGTCCGGCGGACGGGGCTCGTCCTGCCCGCCGACCCGAGGGCCCGCCGGGTCGCCCCGGCCCTGCTTGACGACACCGCCGACGCCCCGGACACCGCCGCCCGGGAGCGGGCCGTCGGGGCGGGGGAAAGCACCCTGCCCGGCTGTCCCGGGCCGGGACCGGGGTGGGCCCGGGGTGGGCCCGGGCCGGTGGCGGGCGCCGTGCGGATGCGGGTCGCTGGGGCAGCCGGCCGCGGGCCGCCCGGCACGTCGGCTACGCGACGCCCTCGGCGTTCGTCGCGGCGTTCCGCCGGGAGACCGGGACCACGCCGTCGGCGGTGCTGCGCCCGGCCGGGGCAGCACCGCCGGACCTCAGGCGGCGGTGAGCAGGGTCAGCGCGAACCGCGCGTCGGGGTCGACCCAGCGCCGCGTCGTGGCGAACCCGGCGGCGGCGGCGAACGCGTCGACCGTCGCGGGGGTGAACTTCGCCGAGATCTCGGTGGCGAGCTCCTCCCCCGCGGCGAACACGACGTCGAGGTCGAGGTCGGCGATCCGGACCCGCATGTCGCGGGTGGCGCGCAGCCGCATCTCGATCCACGAGTTCTCCGCGTCCCAGACGGCGACGTGGTCGAACGCGTCGACGTCGAAGGTCGCGTCGAGCTCCCGGTTGAGCACGTGCAGCACGTTGCGGTTGAACTCCGCGGTGACCCCGGCGGCGTCGTCGTAGGCGGGGACCATCACAGCCGGGTCGGTGGCCAGGCCGGTGCCGAGCAGGAGCTGCTCACCGGGCTGCAGCACCGAGCGGACGTGGACCAGGAAGTCGTGGCGCGGGCCGGGCATCAGGTTGCCGATCGTGCCGCCGAGGAAGGCGATCATCCGCTTCCCGCCGGGGTCGGCGCCGGGCAGCCGGTCCAGGTCGCGGGTGAAGTCACCGACCACCCCGTGCAGCTCCAGCTCCGGGTAGTCGCGGTGCAGCTCGTCGATCGCGCCGCGCAGGGCCGACTCGCTGACGTCCTGCGGAACGTAGCGGCGCAACGTCCCGGCACGGGCGAACGCGTCGAGCAGCAGCCGGGTCTTGGTCGACGACCCGGATCCCAGCTCGACGACGGTGTCGGCGCCCGAGGACCGGGCGATGTCGTCCGCGGAGTCGGTGAGCAGTGCCCGCTCGGTGCGGAACGGGTAGTACTCGGGCAGCTCGGTGATCCGCTCGAACAGCTCGGACCCCCGGGCGTCGTAGAACCACTTCGGCGGCAGCTCCTTCGGCGACGCGGCGAGGCCGCGGCGCACGTCGGACCGCAGCGCGGTGTCGGCATCGGTGTCGGAGAGGTGGACGTCCAGCTGGATGGCGCCGGGAGTGCTCACGGAGCTCCTAGGTCATGACTCTCGTGGTGGCCCGGTCGGGCCACCACCAGGTGCCGGTCGGGCACCCGGATCCAGTCGGGGAACGCATGGGTGGGTTCGGAGGCGACGGTGACGCCCGCCGGTCCGGCCCGGACGGCGAGTGCGTGCCGCCAGGCCGTGGCCCAGATCGTCGTGCCGTCGGTCAGCAGCAGGTTCAGCCGCGAGCCGGGTGCGCTCCGCTCGGTGTCGGCGCAGACCCGGGCCAGCAGGTCGGCGGGGTCGGCGCCGTCGGCGAGACCGCGCCGGACCACCGCCCACAGCAGCGCGGCGTCGGTGGGGGCGTCGAGGGTCATCAGGTCGGTGACGGGCAGCGCCGCCGCGACGGCCGCGAGGGAGTCCGGCCAGCCGCGGACGACGCCGTTGTGGCTGAACAGCCACCGCCCGTCGGTGAAGGGGGCGGCGGCGGTCGCCGTCACCGGCATCCCGACCGTCGCCGAGCGGACGGCGGCGAGCACGGCGCCCGACGTCGTCGCCCCGGCCAGCGCGGCGTAGGAGGTGTCGGCCCACAGCGGCGACGCCGACCGGACGCGCACCGGCGTCGTGCTGCCGGGCGGGTACCAGCCGGTGCCGTGGCCGTCGGCGTTGATCGTGCCGCCGCCGCGCATGTCGGCCGGTGCGTAGGACTGCGCGAGCAGCCCGTGCTCCGGCTCCAGGACCAGCGACGCCAGTGTGGCCGGCTCCCCCAGGTACGCGAGGTGCCTACACACCGGCGTCGCGGACCAGCCGGAACCCGGCGAAGATCTGCCGGCGGATCGGGTGGTCCCAGTTGCGGAACGTCGCCCGGATCGCCGCCGGGTCGGTGCCGAACGACCCGCCGCGCAGCACCGCGTAGTCCCCGCCGAAGAACACCTCGGAGTACTCGGGGTACGGGAACACACTGAACCCCGGGTAGGGGTGCCAGCCGGAGTCGCACCACTCCCAGACGTCGCCGACCATCTGCTGCACGCCGAACGCGGACGCGCCCGCCGGGTAGGAGCCGATCGGGGCGGGCTGGAGGTGGCGCTGTCCGAGGTTGGCGTGCTCGGGGCGCGGCTTGTCGTCGCCCCAGGGGAAGCGCCGCGAGCGGCCGGTCGCCGGGTCGTGGCGGGCGGCCTTCTCCCACTCCGCCTCGGTGGGCAGCCGCTTGCCGGCCCAGCGGGCGTAGGCCTGCGCCTCGTGGAAGGACACGTGCACGACGGGCTCGTCGTCGGGCACCCGCTCGACGACGCCGAACCGGCGCCGCCACCAGGTGCCGTCGCTGTCGCGGGACCAGAACCGCGGCGCGACCAGTCCCTCCTCGGTGCGGTGCGCCCACCCGGCGTCGGTCCACAGCCGCGGGTCGTCGTAGCCGCCCGCGTCGACGAACGCGGCGAAGGCGCCGTTGGTCACCGGGTGCACGTCGATCCGGAACGCGGGCAGGTCCACGACATGCGCGGGCCGCTCGTTGTCCAGCGCCCACGGCTCGGCCGAGGTGCCCATCTCGAACGGGCCCGCCGGGACGAGCACCTCCGCGGCCGGGTCGACCGCACCGGCCGGACGGGGCGGCGGGGCGGCGTCGAGCACCGGCCGCCCGGAGCGCAGCTGGTGGGTGGCGAGCATGGTCTCGTCGTGCTGCTGCTCGTGCTGCACGATCATCCCGAACGCGAAGCCCTCGGCCTCCAACGGGCGACCACGCAGCGGGCTGCGGTGCAGCGCGTCGAGCGCCTTGTCCCGCACCTCGGCGACGTAGCCGCGGGCCTCGGCCGGGGTGAGCAGCGGCAGCTCGACCCGCGAGGAACGGGAGTGCTGGAACGCGTCGTAGAGGCCGTCGATCTCCGGGCGCAGCGGCTCGCGGCCGCCCACGTCGCGGACGAGCCACAGCTCCTCCATCGACCCGATGTGCGCGAGGTCCCAGACCAGCGGCGACATCAGCGGCGAGTGCTGGGCGGCCAGCTCGCCGTCGTCGAGGGCGGTGAGCGCGGTGCTGCGCTCGCGGGAGCGGCCCAGCAGGGCGGCGACGCGGGTACGCATCGTCTCCGGGCTCTCCCCCGGGGTCGCGGGGCCGGTCAGCGGTCCGGCGGGAACGGCGGGATCGGCGGTCATGCCACGTCCTCCTGGGCAGCCTGGTCGGCGGTGTCGACGGCGGACCGGCCGGGTTCTCGACCGGTCACCTCTCGTGCGGCGGGCGCGCCGGGCAGGGCGGAACCCAGATGGAGCCCCGGCGGGAACGGATCGGCGGTCGGGCCCGCACCCTGCTCGGCGGGGTCGATGTCATCGGCGGGGCAGCGCCCCTGCAGCACGCGCCGCTCGGTGACCTCGCGCAGCCGGGCCAGAAGCGGGCCCGGCACGGTGGTCAGCGGGTGCTCCGCGGCGGCCAGCACGTCGCAGGCCAGCGGGAACAGGCCGGCGGCCGCGGCGGCGAGACCGGGGTGCTCCAGCCCGTCGCGCGCGGCGGCGACCCACTCGTCGCGGACCGGCTCGCACAGCTCGCGGACCCGGTCGACGACCGGGCCCGGGGAGGTGAGCGCCAGCAGCACCGCGGTGGGCAGCGCCCAGTCGTCGCCGGCCTGGCCGTCGACGTAGCGCACCTCGAGGTGCCCGTGCGGGCGGACCGGCGGGAACAGGGTCGAGACGTGGTAGTCGAGGTCGGCCAGTGTCGGGGGCCGGTCGAGGACCCCGCCGCGGGCGCGGCCGGACACCCAGTCGGCGAAGGTGACCCCGACCGGGACCGACCAGGTCCCGGTGCCGCGCACGCACAGCAGCGGGGTGTGCAGCACCCGGCGGGCCCAGACCCCCGCGGCGTCCTGCCCGGGTTCCGCGGTCGGCGGCGGTGCGGTGCGGGCCGGGTCGAGGCTGAGCCAGCACGCCTGGCGGGAGGACTTCCAGCCGGTGCGTCTGCCGTGCTGGACCGGCGAGTTCGCGAACGCCGCCACGAGCACCGGGCCCAGCTCGTGCAGGGCCGCCCAGCGGTCGGCGATCCCGGCGGCCGGGCCGGCGTCGAGGCAGACCTGCACCGCGGCGGTGGAGCACATGCCACTGCGCCCGTGCGGGCCGACGCCGTCGAACACGCACTCCATGGCCGCGTAGCGCGGCAGGTCCAGCAGCCGCCGGGCGGGCCGGACCGGGTCGGCGGCGCGGTCGTGCGGCCGCAGGCCCTGCTCGGCGAGCAGACCGTGGAGGTGGGCTGCGTCGGCGCCGAGGGCGCCGAGGAGGGCCTCGAGCGAGTCAGCGGGAGCGCTGGAGATCTCGATCTGGCCGCCCGGCTCGACGGTCACGGTGCCGCCCGCGGGGAGCGGGGCCGCGTGCGAGGCGGGGTCCAGAGAGGCCGGGCGGTGTGGGCCGAGAGCGGCACGCACGGCGTCGAGGTCGACCGGGTCGGCCGGTCGACCGGGTCGGTGGAGCATCCATTCGATCTCGACACCGGCCAGGGTCGGGGGGCCGTGTTTGAAGCAGACCGAGGCCACGTAGGCCTCGGCCTCCCCCACGCTGCGGAGCACACCGTCGGTGCTCTGGTCGTTTGGGGTCACCACGTCGACGCTACCCCCGCCGTGTGACACCCGCACGCGATGAAATCGTGGTCCTCGGTACCTCAGGTGACCGGCGACACGACCGTCCCCACATGCAGGACAAGCGTACGGAATACTGTGGCGCATGCCCCGTGTCAGCACCGACCAGCTCGCCGCACGCCGGCAGCAGATCCTCACCGGTGCCCGGACCTGCTTCGCCGACCACGGCTACGAGGGCGCCACCGTCCGGCGGCTCGAGGAGTACACCGGGCTGTCCCGTGGCGCGATCTTCCACTACTTCCGCGACAAGGAGGCGCTGTTCCTGGCCCTGGCCGAGCAGGACGCCACCCGGATGGCCGACGTCGTCGCCGAGCAGGGCCTGGTGCAGGTCATGCGCGACCTGCTGCGCGGCGGCTCGGACCGCAGCTGGCTGGGCACCCGCCTGGAGGTCTCCCGGCGGCTGCGCACCGAGCCGGAGTTCCAGGCCCGCTGGCAGGAGCACTCCGGCGCGCTGACCGCCGCGACCCGGGCCCGGCTGGAACGCCAGGCCGCGGCCGGCGCGCTGCGCGACGACGTGCCGGTCCCGGTGCTCGCCCAGTACCTGGAGCTGGTCCTGGAGGGGCTGGTCTCGCACCTGGCGATGGGCCTGCCCGCCGACGACCTCGGGCCGGTGCTCGACCTCGTCGAGAACGCCGTCCGCGCGCCGTTGATGCGCTGACCGCCCCCGGCCAGCATGATCGGCGCCATGCCGTTCCCCTTCCACCCGGCGGGTGACGACCCCGTCCCGGCCGCCGTCCGCGGGTTCGCCCGGGCCCACGCCGACCTCGTCGTGCTGCACGAGGACCCGATCCACCTGGTCGCGCGCCACCGGGCGCCGGGCAGGCGGGTCGGGCTGGTCTCCGGCGGGGGTTCCGGCCACGAGCCGCTGCACGCCGGGTTCCTCGGCCGCGGGATGCTCGACGCCGTCGCCCCCGGCCCGGTGTTCACCTCCCCGCACAACAAGGCCGTGCTGCACGCGTCCCGGGCCGCCGCGGGCCCGGGCGGGGTGGTCCACGTCGTGAAGAACTACACCGGGGACCGGATCAACTTCGGCATCGCCGCCGAGCGGCTGCGGATGGAGGGCGTCGACGTCGCCCGGGCCCTCGTCGACGACGACCTGGCCACCGACGGGCTCGACACCGCGACCGGGCGGCGCGGGACCGGGGCGACCGTCGTCGTCGAGAAGATCCTCGGCGCCGCCGCGGACACCGGCGCCGGGCTGGCCGAGCTCGCGACACTCGGTGCGGACGTCGCCGCCGCCTCGCGCAGCCTCGCCGTCGCCTCCCGCGCGCAGACCTCGATGCGCACCGGGGAACCCGCCTTCGCCCTCGACGGGCGGCTCGACTACGGCGTCGGCATCCACGGCGAGCGGGCCCGGCGCTCGGTCGACCGGCCGCCCACCGAGGAGCTCGTCGACCGGATGCTCGACGAGGTCGTCGCGGGCCTGCCCGACGGACCCGACCAGGTCGTCCTGGTCGTCAACGGCATGGGGGGCACGGCGCTGCTGGAGCTCTACGTGCTCGCCGAGCTGGCCGCCGCCGGGCTGGAGGCACGCGGGCTGGAGCGGGTGGGCCTGCTCGTCGGCACGTTCGTGCCCGCCCTGGACATGGCCGGGTTCTCGTTCACCCTGACCCGGATGAGCCCGGAGTGGACGGGCCTGTGGGCCGCGCCGGCGCAGACGACCGCCTTCCCCCGGACGGAGACCTCATGACCGGCCACCCCCTCGACCAGGACGCCGTGCTGGCCCGCTTCGCCCGGGCCGTCGAGGACGGCCACGGCGTGCTCACCGACCTCGACCAGCACTCCGGCGACGGCGACTACGGCGACAACCTGCGCGCCGGGGTCCGGCTGGCCGTCGCGCTGGCCGACCGCGGACCGCAGCGCGGGTTCGGCGCGCTCGGCGAGGTCTTCCTCGACGAGGTCGGCGGCACCAGCGGCCCGCTGCTGGGACTGCTGTTCTCCGAGATCGCCCGCGCGCTGTCCTACGGCTCGGCCGGCACGGCCGCGTTCGCCGCGGGCGCCCGGGCCGGGCTGACCGCGATCCAGCGGGTCGGCGAGGCCGAGGTGGGCGACCGGACGATGGTCGACGCGCTGGCCCCGGCCCTGACCGCGCTCGACCGGGCGGGGTACGCCGCCGCGGCGGCCGCGGCCCTCGACGGCGCCGAGCGGACCGCGGAGCTCGCGGCCCGGCACGGCCGCGCGTCCTACGTCGGCGACCGTGCGAAGGGCGCGCCGGACCCCGGCGCGGTCGGCGTCGCGCTGCTGTTCGCCGCGGTCGCCGCGGTCGCCGAGCCCGGCGCCGAGGTGGCGGACCCGCTGGCGGGCCGGGTCTGAACCCCGGCCCGTCGGGGGCTCAGCCCGCGGTCGTCGCCGCCGGGAGGAACTGGGTGCGGTAGAGCGTGGCGTAGCGCCCGTCGGCGGCCAGCAGCGCGTCGTGGGTGCCGGACTCGACGACCTGCCCGCCCTCCAGCACCGCGATCCGGTCGGCCGCCCGCACGGTCGACAGCCGGTGCGCGATGACGATCGCGGTCCGCCCCACCAGCGCCTCGGCCAGCGCCTCCTGCACCGCGGCCTCGGACTCGGAGTCCAGGTGGGCGGTGGCCTCGTCGAGGATCACCACCCGCGGGCGGGCCAGCAGCAACCGGGCGATGGTCAGTCGCTGGCGCTCGCCGCCGGACAGGCGGTAGCCGCGCTCCCCCACCACGGTGTCGAGGCCGTCGGGCAGCGTGTCGAGCAGGTCGCCGAGCCGGGCGCGGCGCAGCACGTCGACCATCTCGTCGTCGGTGGCGGCGGGCGAGGCGTAGCGCAGGTTCCCGGCGATGGTGTCGTGGAACAGGTGCCCGTCCTGGGTGACCATGCCGACGACCCCACGCAGCGTGGCGAACGACAGGTCCCGCACGTCCACCCCGGACAGCTCGACCGAGCCGGCGTCGACGTCGTAGAGGCGTGGGACCAGCGAGGCGAGCGTGGACTTCCCGGCCCCGGACGAGCCGACCAGGGCCAGCAGCCCGCCGCCGTGGACGTGCAGGTCGACGCCGTGCAGCACCTCGGCGTTGACCCGCTGGTCGAGCACCGCGACCTCCTCCAGCGAGGCCAGGGAGACGTCGGTGGCGCTGGGGTAGGTGAACCGGACCCCGCGCAGGGCGACGTCGACGGGGCCGTCGGGCAGCGCGGCCGGGTCGGGCCGCTCGGTCAGCATCGGGCGCAGGTCGAGCACCTCGAACACCCGCTCGAAGGCGACCAGCGCGGTCATCACGTCGACGCGGGCGTTGGCCAGCGCCGTCATCGGTGTGTAGAGCCGGGTCAGCAGCAGCCCGAGGGCGACGACGGTGCCCGCCGGGATCGCCCCGGTCACCGCGAGGTAGCCGCCGAGTCCGTAGATCATGGCCTGGGCCAGCGCCGACACCAGCTGCAGCGCGGTGACGAACAGCCGCGACACCATCGCCGACCGGACACCGATGTCGCGCACCCGCGACACCTGGCCGCGGAAGACGGCGGCCTCGGAGTCGGGGTCGCCGAACAGCTTCACCAGGGTGGCGCCGGGCGCGGAGAACCGCTCGGTCATCTGGTTGCCCATGGTGGCGTTGAGCTCGGCGGCCTCGCGGCGCAGCTCGGCGAGCCAGGTCCCCATCCGCCGGGCCGGGAGCACGAACACCGGCAGCAGCAGCATCGCCAGCACGGTGACCTGCCAGGCCAGACCGATCATGACCGCGATGGCGAGCACGAGCTGGATGCTGTTGGACAGCACCGTGGACAGGGTGCCGGTGATGGCGGTCTGGGCGCCGATCACGTCGTTGTTGAGCCTGCTGACCAGCGCCCCGGTCCGGGTGCGGGAGAAGAACGCCAGCGGCATCGACTGGACGTGGCGGAACACCGCCACCCGCAGGTCCTCGATGAGGCCCTCACCGAGCCGCGCGGAGAACCAACGGCCGGCGAGCCCGACCACCGCCTCCAGGACGGCCATCCCGGCGATCGCCCCGGCGATCACCATCACGACGCGGGCGGCGTCGGGCAGGTCGTTCGCCGCGACGATCGTGTTGACCACGCGCCCGGCCAGCACCGGTGTCGCGACCCCGATCACCGCGGTGACGGTGGTCAGGGCCAGGTAGGACAGGAGCCAGCGGCGGTAGGGCCGGACGAAGCCCCAGATCCGGGGCCAGGTGCCCCGCGCGATGGAGCCACGGCGGACGGACGTCGAGTCCGCCCCCCGGATGACCCCGCGCATCAGGGCGAGCGGGCGATCCAACGGTGTTCCCCTTCGCCGGTGGTGGACGGCGAGGGTTCACGTTACGGCGCGTACGGCGGGCGGGCGCGGTGGTCGGAGTGCGCGGCACCCGCACCGCACCCCGGACACACGACGGCGCCGCGCCGGGCTCGCTTCTCGACCCGGTCGGCGGCGCCGACGAGAGGACTACTTCTTCTTGGTGCGGGTGGCGCCGCCGCGACCGCGCAGCGTCACACCCGTCTCGGACAGGACCCGGTGGACGAATCCGTACGACCGCCCGGTCTGCTCGGCCAGCGAACGGATGCTGGCGCCCTTCTCGTACTTCTTCTTCAGGTCGGCAGCGAGTTTGCCCCGCTGAGTCCCGGTGATCCGGGCGCCCTTCTTGAGCTCGGCCATCGGCCCTCCTCATCCCCTCCGCGGATGCCCCCGCGGACCGCCGCATCAGGCGCGACGATCAGGCCATGATGATCCAGTTGACGATTTATGACCAGAACGCGGAAAACGCGATCGGCGAACGGTTACCCCGAACGGCGCAGCGCCGCGAGTACCGTTCGGAATCGTCATCCGTCGGGCAGCGCAATGCATTACCCCCTCGGAACGGGTCGTGCACGATTCCGGCAGCCGCCCGCGCTACGGCCGGGCACGGCCGATGATCTTGGTGGTCCGGTCGGGTGATCACCGCGGCGTGCGGCGACCGGTCACGCGAGCTGGACGAGTTCCAGGTAGTCGGCCGACCAGTGATCCTCGGTGCCGTCGGGCAGCACGATCACCCGGTCCGGCTCCAGCGCCTCGACCGCACCCGGGTCGTGGGTGACGAGCACGACGGCGCCCTCGAAGCGGCGCAGCGCGTCGAGCACCTGCTCGCGGCTGGCCGGGTCCAGGTTGTTCGTGGGCTCGTCGAGCAGCAGCACGTTCGCGGCCGACGACACCAGGCCGGCCAGGGCGAGCCGGGTCCGCTCACCGCCGGACAGCGTCCCGGCGGGCTGCTCGAGCTGCTCCCCGGAGAACATGAACGACCCGAGCAGGGTCCGCAGCTGCTGCTCGGCGGCGTCCGGGCTGGCGTGGCGGATGTTGTCCCAGACCGAGGCGTCCATGTCGAGCGTGTCGTGCTCCTGGGCGAAGTAGCCCCGTCGCAGCCCGTGTCCGGGGACGACCCCGCCGGAGTCGGACTCCTCGGTGCCGGCCAGGATCCGCAGCAGCGTCGTCTTGCCCGCGCCGTTGAAGCCCAGCACCACGACCTTCGACCCGCGGTCCACCGCGAGGTCCACCCCGGTGAACACCTCCAGCGACCCGTAGGCCTTGGACAGGTTCTCCGCGGTGAGCGGGGTGCGCCCGCAGGGCGCCGGGGTCGGGAAGCGGATGTGCGCGACGCGGTCGGCCTGGCGCTCGTCGTCGAGACCGGCGAGCAGTGCGTCGGCCCGGCGGGCCATGTTCTTGGCGGCGACGGCCTTGGTGGCCTTCGCGCCCATCTTGGCGGCCTGGACGTGCAGCGCGGACGCCTTCTTCTCGGCGTTGGCCCGCTCGCGGCGACGACGCTTCTCGTCGGTGGAGCGCGCCTCCAGGTACCGCTTCCAGTCCATGTTGTACTGGTCGGCCTCGCCGCGGGTCGCGTCGAGGAACCAGACCTTGTTCACCACCGCGGCCAGCAGGTCGGTGTCGTGGCTGATGACGACCAGACCGCCCTCGTGCTGCTGCAGGAACCCGCGCAGCCAGGTGATCGAGTCGGCGTCGAGGTGGTTGGTGGGCTCGTCGAGCAGCAGCGTGGTCGCCGACTGCGACCCGCCGTCGGAGGCGGCGAACAGGATCCGGGCCAGCTCCACGCGCCGGCGCTGGCCGCCCGAGAGCGTGCGCATCGGCTGGGCCAGCACCCGCTCGGGCAGGCCCAGGTGCGTGCAGATCCGCGCGGCCTCGGACTCCGCGGCGTAGCCGCCGAGAGCGGAGAACCGCTCCTCGAGCCGTCCGTACTCACGGACCGCCTTGTCGTTCGCGGCCGGGTCGGCCAGCTCGGCCATCGCCGTCTGCGCCTTCTCCATCTTCGCCATCAGCACGTCCAGGCCGCGGGCCGAGAGCACCCGGTCCTTCGCCGTGACCGACAGGTCACCCTCGCGCGGGTCCTGCGGCAGATAGCCGACCGGGGAGTTCGCGCTCCGCTGCCCGGAGTACGGCTCGCCCTCGCCGGCCAGCACCCGCATCGAGGTGGTCTTGCCCGCGCCGTTGCGCCCGACCAGGCCGATCCGGTCGCCGGGCTGCACCCGCAGGGTGGCACCGGAGAGCAGGATGCGGGATCCGGCGCGCAGTTCGAGGTCGGTCGTGGTGATCACGTGGAAGAGCTCCAGACGGAGGACGAGGAGTGACGCTGAGAGGACCGATGCGGGCACAGCCGTACCCGGGGAGCGGTCTACTCGATCAGGATCACGCGACCAGACTACCGGCCGGGTCCACCCGATCCCCCACGTAGGGTCGGGCCCCATGACCGATCTCACCTCCCTGGCCGGCCGGGCGGCGCTGGTCACCGGCGCCTCGCGGGGCATCGGGTACGGCGTCGCCGCCGCGCTGCTGGCGCGCGGCGCGTCGGTGACGATCACCGGCCGGCGCGCCCCGGAGCTCGACGCGGCGGCGGCGGAGCTCGCGGCCGCCGCGGGGCACGGCACCGGCCGGGTGCTCGCCGTCGCCGGCAACGTCGGGGACGCGGCGCACCGGGCCGCCGCGGCGGAGGCGACGGTGGCCGCGTTCGGCTCGCTGGACGTGCTGGTCAACAACGCGGGGATCAACCCCCAGCACGGACCGCTGGTCGAGGCCGACCTCGACGCGGTCCGCAAGATCCTCGACGTCAACGTGGTCGCCGCGCTCGGGTTCGTCCAGCAGGCGCACCGGGTGTGGATGGGTGCGCACGGCGGCGCGGTCGTCAACGTCGCCTCCGTCGCGGCGCTGCGGCCCACCGGCGTCATCGGGGCCTACGGGGCGTCGAAGGCGGCGCTGCTCACCCTGACCGAGGAGCTGGCCGGCCAGCTCGGTCCCGGCGTCCGGGTCAACGCGGTCGCCCCGGCCGTGGTGCGGACGAGGTTCGCCGAGGCGCTCTACGCCCGCGACGAGGCGTCCGTCGTCGCGGGCTACCCGCTGGGCCGCCTCGGCGAGCCCTCCGACGTCGCCGAGGCGGTCGCGTTCCTCGTCTCCGACGCCGCGTCCTGGGTCACCGGGGCGACCCTGCGGATCGACGGCGGCAGCCTGTCCGCCGGCCGGCACCGGCCGGGCCCGCGATGACCGGGACGACGAGCGGGACGGCGTCGTCGAGCCGGTCGGGTGCCCGCGGCACGACGGTGGCCGACGTGCTGGTACTCGGCGGTGGGCCGGCCGGTCGGGCGCTCGCGGCGGCGTGCGCGGAGACCGGGCTGCGCACCACGCTCGCCGATCCCGCCCCGGAGCGGGCGTGGACGGCGACCTACTGCGCGTGGCCCGAGGAGCTGCCCCCGCACCTGCCGGCGGCGATGGTCGCGACCCGCCCGGAGGCGGTGGCCGTGCTGCCCGGCGGTCGCACCCGCGCGCTGGGCCCGTACGCGGTGCTCGACACGGCCGGGCTGCGCGCCCACCTCGACGTCCGGCTCGCCGGGGTCACGGTCCTGCCCGGGCGCGCCGCCGCCGACGACGTCCGATCCGACGGCCACCGGTACCGGGTGCGGCTGCACCCTCCGGGCGGCCGGACCGGGAGCGGCGGCGACGGCGGGGCCCCGGGGGTCGACGCGGCGCGGGTCGTCGACGCGGCCCTGGTCGTCGACGCGACGGGAGCGCCGTCGCGGCTGCGCCCCGGCCCGGCGGGCGGGACCGAGCAGACCGCGTGGGGCGTCGTCGTCGACGAGCGGGTGGCCGCCCCGGTGGTGGGGCCCGGCGAGGCCGTCTTCATGGACTGGCGCTCCCCCGGCCCGCACCGCCCGGGGTGGACGGACTGGCCGACGTTCCTCTACGCCGTCCCCTACGGCGACGGGACCGTCCTGCTCGAGGAGACCTCGCTGGCGCGACGGCCTGGGCTGGGGCTGCCCGAGCTGCGCGCCCGGCTCGCGGTCCGGCTCGCCGGGGCGGGCGTCACCGTGCCCGACGACGCCCCCGTCGAGCGGGTGCGCTTCCCGGTCGACACCCCCCGCGGCCCGCGGCACCCCGTCGGGTTCGGTGCGGCGACCCCGCTGGTGCACCCCGCGACCGGGTTCAGCGTCGCCCCCGCGCTCGGGCTGGCCCCGCGGCTGGCCGCGGAGCTGGCCCGGCACCTGCCGCACGACCCCGCCGCCGCGACGACGGCGGCCCGCCGGCTGCTCTGGCCCCGGTCGGCCCGCGCGGTGCACCGGCTGCGCCGGCACGGGCTGCGCACCGTGCTGGAGATGCCGCCGCAGCTGGTGCCGGACTTCTTCGACGCGTTCTTCGCCGGCAGCAGCGGCCGCGCGTTCCTCACCGGCCGCGACGATCTGACCGGCACCCTCACCGGGATGGCCGGCGTGTTCCGGGCCGCTCCGCCACCCGTCCGAGCGCACATGCTGCGATCGGCCGCCGCATTTCACTCGAAAGGGCGATGACGGGAGGGAGTCGGGACACGTTGTTCGGATACCACGTAGTAGCGTCGTCGCACGCGGTGACGCCGGCCGCAGGCCCGGCGACGCGCGACCGCTCCCCGGGAGGCACCTGTGTCCGCATACAAGACCATCGTCGTCGGTACCGACGGCTCGTCGACGTCGTTCGCGGCCGTCGAGCGCGCGGCCGGGGTGGCCGCGGACAGCGGCGCGACACTGGTCATCGTCTCCGCCTACACCCCGGCCGGCCGCGAGGACACCGCGGCCGCGGAGGACGCGCTGAAGGACGAGGCCTTCCTCGTCACCGGCTGGACCCCCGCCGAGGAGGCGCTGCGCGAGGCCTCCGACCGGGCCGCCGCCGCCGGCGCGAAGGACGTCTCGACCTTCGCCGAGGACGGTGCGCCGGTCGACGTGCTCCGCAAGGCCGTCAAGGAGCACGGCGCCGACCTGCTCGTGGTCGGCAACCGCGGTCTGAACACCTTCTCCGGGCGGCTGCTCGGCTCGGTGCCCGCCGACGCGACCCGCCGTGCCGGCGTGGACGTGCTCGTCGTGCACACCACGTGATCGCGTGACGTCCGAACCCGGACCGCCCCGTCCGATGGCCGACCCCGCCTCGATCGACTGGAGCGAGATCGACGACGGGGCGCTGGACGAGTTCATCCTGGGCGCGCCCCGCGCGTTCACCCGCGACGAGCTCGTGGAGGCCGCCGGGCTCGACCCGGAGGAGTCGGGGCGGCTCTGGCGGGCACTCGGGTTCGCGGACTCCGACCCGGAGGACCGCGTCTACACCTGCGCCGACCTGGAGGCTGCCAGCATCGTCGCCCGGCTGACCCGGGACTGGCTGCCCGACAAGAACGCCCGCGAGGCCGTCGCCCGCGCGGTCGCGCAGTCGCTGTCGCGGCTGGCCGAGTGGCAGATCGGCATGCTCGTCCAGGTCGCCGCCGCACACATCGGCGAGCTGACCCCGCGCGACGCGGCCCGGCTCGCCGCCGACGTGCTGCCCGAGCTGGAGTCGCTGCAGTCCTACGTGTGGCGCCGCCACCTCGCGGCGACCGCGTCGCGCTGGGTCGCGGGGGCGCAGCGGATGGACGCCGCGGACATCGCGGCCGACACCTGGCCGCTGTCGGTCGGGTTCGCCGACATGGTCGGCTTCACCCGCACCACCCGCCGCCGTTCGATGGACGAGCTCGGCGAGATGATCGAGCGGTTCGGCTCGGTGACGACCGAGGTCATCGCGAACGGCCGGGGCCGTGTGATCAAGACCGTCGGCGACGAGGTCCTCTACGTCACCGAGCACCCCGCCGACGCCGCCGCCATCGCGCTCGGCCTGCGCGACCGGGTCCGGACCGAGCCGGCGCTGCCGCAGCTGCGGATCGGCCTCGCCCACGGCATGGTGCTGGCCCGCTACGGCGACGTCTACGGCGAGGTCGTCAACGTCGCGGCCCGGCTCACCTCCGAGGCCCGCCCGGACACGGTGCTGGTCGACAAGGAGATGTTCGAGTCGCTGCGCGACGACCCGCGCTTCGACCTGCGGCGGATCGCGACACTGCACACCCGCGGCTACTCCCACCTGCGGGCGTGGGCGCTGCGCGGCGCCCGCGAACGCTGATCCTTGACCTGAACCCGGGTCGAGGTGACAGCCTCGGGCACCATGACGAGCACGGTGACCACCTCCGCCGCCGCGTACCTCGACCTCCTCGCGGTCGACCGGGCGACACCGGACCGGGCGCTGCTCGACCGGGTCGTGACCGCGCACAACGCGACCATCCCGTTCGAGAACCTCGACCCGTTCACCGGTGTCGAGCCGCCGACCACCTCCGACGGCGTCGCGGCGAAGCTGGTGCACGGCCGTCGCGGCGGCTGGTGCTTCGAGCACAACCGCCTGCTGTACGACGTGCTGGCCGCGGTGGGGTACCAGGTCACCCCGCTCGTCGGCCGGGTCCGCCTCGGCCTGGCCCCGGCGGACCCGCCGACGTCGCGCACCCACCGGCTCACCCTCGTCGACACCACGGAGGGCCGCTTCACCGTCGACGCCGGGTTCGGCTCGACGGTGCCGACCACCGCGCTGCGCCTCGTCGCCGGACTGGAGCAGCCCACCCCGCAGGCGACCTACCGCTACGCCCGCGACGACCACGGCGCCTGGGTCCTGCAGCGGCGCGGCAGCGGTGACTGGGCCGACCAGTACGTCTTCGACCTGGCCCCCACCCCGGACGTCGACTTCGCGTTGGGCTCCTGGTACCTGACCCACCACCCGGCGTCGCACTTCCGGACCGGGCTCGTCGCCGCGCGCACCACCCCGGAGCACCGGACCACCCTCGACGGGACCCGGCTCACCGTGCGCACCGCCGACGGCGACGTGGCGCGGCACGACCTCACCTCCCCCGCCCGGGTCCGGGACGCGCTGGAGGAGCACCTCGGTGTCGACACCGGCGCCGTCGCGGGGCTGGAGGACCGGCTGCGGGAGGTCTACTTCCCGTGAGACGACGACGGGCCGGACCCCCTGGTGGGGATCCGGCCCGTCGGGGGCGGTGCGGGGTCGTCAGACCCGGAAGCCGAGGGCCCGCAGCTGCTCGCGGCCGTCCTCGGTGATCTTCTCGGGGCCCCACGGCGGCATCCAGACCCAGTTGATCCGGACGTCGTCGACGAGGCCGCCGTCGGGACCGGCGGTGAGCGCGGAGCGGGTCTGCTCCTCGATCACGTCGGTCAGCGGGCAGGCCGCCGAGGTCAGCGTCATGTCGATGACGGCGGTTCCGCCGTCCCGGTCGATGCCGTAGACGAGGCCGAGGTCGACGACGTTGATGCCCAGCTCGGGGTCGACGACGTCCTTCATCGCCTCCTCCAGGGCCTCGAGTGTCGCGCCGTCACCGGCGTCGGCCCGGGCGGGCGGCTCGGGCATGCCCGCCGCGCCGCGCACCACGTCCTCGGAGGTGCTCTGTTCGGTGGTCTCGCTCATGCCGGACTCCCCTCGGAGTTCTCGATGCGGGCGTCGGTGCGGCTCACCGCGTCCTTGAATGCCATCCAGCCCAGGAGAGCACACTTGACCCGCGCCGGGTACTTGGCGACGCCGGCGAAGGCCACGCCGTCGCCGATGACGTCCTCGTCGGGCTCGACCCTGCCGCGTCCCTGGGCCATCTCCTGGAACGACGCCATGATCTTCCACGCCTCGCCGACCGGCTTGCCTGCGACGAGGTCGTGCAGCACCGACACCGACGCCTGGCTGATCGAACAGCCCAGCGTCTCGTAGGACACGTCGGTGACCACGTCCCCGTCGACCTTGACCCGCAGCGTGACCTCGTCCCCGCAGGTGGGGTTCACGTGGTGGGTCTCGGCGTCGTAGGGCTCGCGCAGACCGGCACCGTGCGGGTCGCGGTAGTGGTCCAGGATGATCTCCTGGTACATCTGCTGGAGCTGCACGTCACACCGTCCCGAAGAACGTCTGGGCGGCGCGCACCCCGTCGGCCAGCGCGGTGACCTCGTCCAGGGTGTTGTACACCGCGAACGACGCCCGGGCGCTGGCCACGATGCCGAAGCGCCGGTGCAGCGGCCAGGCGCAGTGGTGACCCACGCGGATGGCGACACCGGCGTCGTCGAGCACCTGGGACAGGTCGTGGGCGTGGATGCCGTCCACGACGAACGACACCGCTCCCCCGCGCAGCTCCGCCCCGGGCGGGCCGACGATGCGCAGCCCGTCGATCGCGGACAGCTGCTCGAGCGCGGCCGCGGTCAGCGACGCCTCGTGCGCGGCGACGGTGTCCATCCCGATCGCCCCGAGGTAGTCGACCGCGGCGCCGAGGCCGACGGCCTGCGACGTCATCGGCACCCCGGCCTCGAACTTCTGCGGCGGCGGCGCCCAGGTCGCGCCCTCCATCCGGACGGTCTCGATCATCGAGCCACCGGTGAGGAACGGCGGGAGCGCCTCGAGGAGCTCCCGGCGGCCGTAGAGGACGCCGACCCCGGAGGGCCCGAGCATCTTGTGCCCGGAGAAGACCGCGAAGTCCACCCCGAGCCGGTGCAGGTCGACCGGCATGTGCGGCACCGACTGGCAGGCGTCGAGCACGGTCAGCGCGCCGACCGCGGCGGTCCGCTCCACCAGCTGCGCGACCGGCGCGACGGCGCCGGTGACGTTCGACTGGTGGGTGAACGCCACGACCCGCGTCCGGTCGGTGAGCTCGAGCGAGTCGAGGTCGATCCGGCCGTCGTCGGTGACGGAGTACCAGCGCAGGGTCGCGCCGGTCCGCCGGCACAGCTCCTGCCACGGGATGAGGTTCGCGTGGTGCTCCAGCTCGGTGACGACGACCTCGTCACCGGGGCCGAGCGCGAACCGTTCGGAGGCGGCGTCGAGCCCGGTCCGGACCGAGGCGTTGCCCAGGCCGTAGGCGACCAGGTTGATGCCCTCGGTCGCGTTCTTGACGAACACGACCTCGTCGTCGTTCGCACCGACGAACGCCGCGATGCGTGCCCGGGCGGACTCGTAGGCGTCGGTGGCCTCCTCGGCGAGCTGGTGCGCGCCCCGGTGGACGGCCGCGTTGTGCCGCTCCAGGAACGTGCGCTCGGCGTCGAGCACCTGGCGCGGCCGCTGGGAGGTCGCACCGGAGTCGAGGTAGACCAGCGGCTTCTCCTCGCGCACGGTGCGCGCGAGGATCGGGAAGTCCGCCCGGATCCGGGCCACGGCGTCGGCACCGAGAGCAGCGCCGGCGGAACGAGCATCGGCACTGTGGCCGGCCGTGGTCCCGGTTCCGTGGGTGAGGGTCATGGTCAGGCCAGTGCCTTCTGGTCCGCCGCCGCCTTGTCGGCCTGGGTGAACCGGACGTAGCCGTTCTTCTCCAGCTCGTCGGCCAGCTCGGGGCCGCCGGACTCGACGACACGGCCGCCGGAGAACACGTGCACGCGGTCCGGCTTGATGTGGTTCAGGATCCGCGTGTAGTGCGTGATCAGCAGGACGCCGGTCTCGCCGCTCGACCGGTACCGGTTCACGCCCTCGGACACGACGCGCAGGGCGTCGACGTCGAGGCCGGAGTCGGTCTCGTCGAGCACGGCGAACTTCGGGTTCAGCAGCTCGAGCTGGAGCACCTCGTGGCGCTTCTTCTCACCGCCGGAGAAGCCCTCGTTGACCGAGCGGTCGGCGAACTCCGGGGAGATGTCGAGGCCGGCCATGGCCTCCTTGACCTCCTTGACCCAGGTCCGCAGCTTCGGCGCCTCGCCGCGGGTGGCGGTGGCCGCCGAGCGCAGGAAGTTCGCCATCGACACGCCCGGGACCTCGACCGGGTACTGCATGGCCAGGAACAGCCCGGCCCGCGCCCGCTCGTCGACCGACATCTCCAGGACGTTCTCGCCGTCCAGCAGCACCTCGCCACCGGTGACGGTGTACTTCGGGTGCCCGGCGATGGCGTAGGCCAGCGTGGACTTGCCGGAGCCGTTCGGCCCCATGATCGCGTGCGTCTCGCCCGCGCGGACGGTGAGGTTCACACCGCGCAGGATCTCCTTGGGGCCGTCCTCGGTCTCGACCGAGGCGTGCAGGTCCTTGATCTCCAGAGTGGACATCGGTGGTGGTCGCTCCGTATTCGGGAAGTGTGCGGAATCGGTGCCGAGCTGCGCTCAGACGCCGGTGAGCGCGAGCTCGGCCTCGACGGCCGCCTCGAGGCGCTCCTTGAGCTCCGGCAGCGTGATCTTGTTCAGGACCTCGCCGAAGAACCCGCGGACGACCAGGCGACGCGCCTGGTCCTCGGGGATGCCGCGGCTGCGCAGGTAGAACAGCTGCTCGTCGTCGAACCGGCCGGTGGCGCTGGCGTGGCCCGCGCTCACGATCTCGCCGGTCTCGATCTCCAGGTTGGGCACGGAGTCGGCGCGGCAGTGCTCGGTGAGCACCAGGTTCCGGTTGAACTCGAAGGTCTCGGTGTTCTCGGCGGCGGCCCGGATCAGCACGTCGCCGATCCACACCACGTGCGAGGAGTCCTTCGTCAGGCTCTGCAGCGCGTTCTTGTAGAGCACGTTGGACTTGCAGTTCGGCACCGCGTGGTCCACCAGCAGCCGCTGCTCGAGGTGCTGGCCGGCGTCGGTGAAGCCGAGCCCGACGAGCTCGGCGTCGCCGCCGGGGCCGGCGTAGCGCACGGTCGAGGAGACCCGGACCAGGTCACCGCCCAGCTGGACCGTGGTGGCCCGCAGGGTGGCGTCGCGCCCGATCGAGTAGTGCTCGGCGCCCACGTGCACGGCGTCGTCGGCCCACTCCTCGGTCACGACCAGCGTGAGCTGCGAGCCGTCGCCCAGGACGACCTCGGTGTTGTCGGCCAGCACGCCCGACCCCCGGTGCACGACGACGACCGTGGCCTGCGTGTGCGGGGTGGTGCGGATGTGCAGGTGGCCGGCCGCCGTGACGCCCTCGCCGGGGCCGTCCACGGTGACGGTCACCGGATCGAGCTTCTCCCCGTCCAGGGTGACCAGGGTGGCCTCGCCGAACCCGGACCAGGCCGCGGCGGCGACCCGGTCGAACGGGACACCGCCCTCGCCGATCCGGGCGTCGTCGCGGCCGACCTTCTCGACGGTCACCCCGGCGGCCTCGGTGACCGAGACCGGCGCGGTGCCCTCGAACGCGGCACTGCCGTCGTGCAGGCCCTTGAGCCGGCGCAGCGGGGTGAACCGCCAGTTCTCCTCGCGGCCACCGGGTACCTCGAACGCCTCCACGTCGAAGGACTGGAAGCGCTCGCCGGCCGAGGCGATCGGGACCTCGCCCTGCCCCTCCTTGGCGCCCTTCAGCTCGGGCGCGAGGCCGGCAACGTCACTCGTCGTCATCCGACGGAACCCTCCATCTGCAGCTCGATCAGCCGGTTCAGCTCCAGCGCGTACTCCATCGGCAGCTCGCGCGCGATGGGCTCGACGAACCCGCGCACGACCATGGCCATGGCCTCGTCCTCGGTCAGACCACGGCTCATCAGGTAGAAGAGCTGGTCGTCGGAGACCTTGGAGACGGTGGCCTCGTGCCCCATCGACACGTCGTCGTTGCGGATGTCGACATAGGGGTAGGTGTCCGAGCGCGAGATCGTGTCGACCAGCAGCGCGTCGCACTTCACCGTCGAGCGGGAGTTGCGCGCCCGCGGGTTGACCTGGATCAGGCCGCGGTAGGACGTGCGCCCGCCGCCGCGCGCCACCGACTTCGACACGATCGTCGAGGAGGTGTTGGGCGCGAGGTGGACCATCTTGGCGCCGGCGTCCTGGTGCTGGCCCTCGCCCGCGAACGCGATCGAGAGGACCTCGCCCTTGGCGTGCTCACCCATCAGCCACACGGCCGGGTACTTCATGGTCACCTTGGAGCCGAGGTTGCCGTCGACCCACTCCATGGTCGCGCCCTCCTCGGCCTTGGCGCGCTTGGTGACCAGGTTGTAGACGTTGTTCGACCAGTTCTGGATCGTGGTGTAGCGGCAGCGGCCGCCCTTCTTGACCACGATCTCGACGACGGCCGAGTGCAGCGAGTCGGTCTTGTAGATCGGCGCGGTGCAGCCCTCGACGTAGTGCACGTAGGCACCCTCGTCGACGATGATCAGCGTCCGCTCGAACTGGCCCATGTTCTCGGTGTTGATCCGGAAGTAGGCCTGCAGCGGGATGTCCACGTGCACGCCCGGCGGCACGTAGATGAACGAGCCACCGGACCAGACCGCGGAGTTCAGGGCGGAGAACTTGTTGTCACCGGACGGGATGACCGAGCCGAAGTACTCCCGGAACAGCTCCGGGTGTTCCTTCAGCGCGGTGTCGGTGTCCAGGAAGATGACGCCCTGCTGCTCGAGGTCCTCGCGGATCGAGTGGTAGACGACCTCGGACTCGTACTGCGCCGCGACACCGGAGACCAGGCGGGCCTTCTCGGCCTCCGGGATCCCCAGCTTGTCGTAGGTGTTCTTGATGTCCTCGGGCAGGTCGTCCCAGGTGGCTGCCTGCTTCTCCGAGGAGCGCACGAAGTACTTGATGTTGTCGAAGTCGATCCCGGACAGGTCGGAGCCCCAGCGCGGCATCGGCTTCTTGCCGAAGATGTCGAGCGCCTTCTGCCGGAACTCCAGCATCCACTCGGGCTCGCTCTTCAGGCGGGAGATGTCGGCGACGACCTCGGAGGACAGGCCACGCTTCGCGATGGAGCCCGCCTCGTCGGAGTCGGCCCAGCCGAAGTCGTACCGGCCGAGCGCCGCGATCGTCTCCTCCTGCGTGAGCTCGGTGCGCACATCAGGAGTGGTCGTCATAAGGACTGCCTCCCTTTCGGGGACCGTGGTGGGAGAGGGTCCCGCCGTCGGCGGAGCCCCCTTCTTCTTGCACCTGCCGCACCTGCGCAGTGGGTCTCCCACTCACGGTGACGGAACGGCCTTGCTTCTTACCTCTCGCCCGCGCGAGGAGTTCGGGATCCTCGAGCGGGACGTGTGTGGTGCACGCGGCGTCGCCGCGGGCGATGGTGGCCAGCCGCTGCACGTGCGTACCCAGCAGCTCGGCGAACGCACGCGTCTCGGCCTCGCAGAGTTCCGGGAACTCGGTGGCCACGTGGGCCACCGGGCAGTGGTGCTGGCACAGCTGCACCCCGAAGCCGCCGTGGCGGGCCTGCGCAGCGTAGCCGCGGGCACTGAGCACCCGGGCCAGCGCTTCGACGCGTTCTGCGGGCTCCGCCGGGGCGGTCACCGCATCGAGGTCGGACCCGAGCAGCTCGCGCACCCGGTGCCGCGCGAAGGCGTCGACCGCCTCCTCCCCCGCCGTCTCGGCGAGGAAGCGCAGTGCCTGGGTGGCCAGGTCGTCGTACCCGTGCCCGAACCGGACCCGGCCCGTGTCGGTGAGCAGGTACTCCCGGGCCGGACGGCCGCGGCCGCGCGGACGGGCGGACCGGACCGGGGCCCGGACCTCCGCCTCGCCGTCGGCGATCAGCGCGTCGAGATGCCGGCGCACGGCGGCCTCGGTGAGCTCCAGCTCGGCCGCCACGACGGCGGCCGTGACCGGACCCTGCTCCATGAGCACCCGCGCCACGAGGGCGCGGGTACCCGTCGCGGAACCGGCGGGCACCACGACGTCGCCGCCGACGCCGTGCCCACAGGCAGGGTCGTCGAGGCGCCGCGGCGCTGTCCGGTCCGTTTTCACAACATCAGTGTTGCGTATATCGGTCGGTACGGCAAAACAGACCCCCCACCGTGGTGACCGGGCTCACTCCACACGCAGGTGAGGGCCGGTTCCGGCCCCCCCGTGGCCGCACCATTAGCCTCTTCTCCCATGGTGACGCCCGAGGTCGCCCCGCCCGGGCGCGACGACCCCCCGACGCGTGCGGCGCCGTCCGATCCCCCCGCCGCACCGCCGTCGACCGGGCACCGGGCACGGCGCGGCCTGCGCGAACAGGCCCGGATCGCGCGGATCCTCGGCCTGACCGGCGCGCTCCTGATGGGGATCAGCGCGCTGGGCTCCGGGGCCTTCCCGGTGCCGAACCCGCTCAACGGGCTGCGCGTGATCGGGCTGCCCTCGCGCAACGTCACCCTCGCGATCGCCGTCACCTACGCGGGCATGCTCATGGTGGTCACGGCCTGGCTGTGGATCGCCCGGATGCTCACCACCCGCGGGGCCCACCACCCCGCGCCCGAGCGCCGCGAGCTCGGCCGCACCGCGATCCTGTGGGGGGTGCCGCTGGCGCTGGCGCCGCCGATGTTCTCCAAGGACATCTACAGCTACCTCGCCCAGAGCGCGACGCTCGCCCGCAGGATCGACCCGTACTCGATCGGCCCCGCGCAGGCGCTCGGCATCGACGACCCGCTGGTCCGCGGCATCCCGACGGTCTGGCGCGACACCCCGGCGCCCTACGGTCCGCTGTTCCTCGGCCTCGGGCGCGGGATCACCGCGCTGTCCGGGGAGAACGTGGTACTCGGCATCCTCGAGCACCGGCTGCTCGCGCTGGTCGGCGTCGCGCTGATGGTGTGGGTGCTGCCCCGGCTGGCCTCCCGGTTCGACCTCGACGCCGGCCTGGTCCTGTGGCTCGGCGCGGCGAACCCGCTGGTGCTGTTCCACATGGTCAGCGGCATCCACAACGAATCGATCATGCTGCCGCTGCTGCTGCTCGGGCTCTGGGTGATGCTCGGGCGCGACGACACCGTCCAGCCGTGGTGGCGGATCACCGGCGGTGCCGCGCTGGTCGTCGCCGCGGCCTCGGTGAAGCTCCCGGCGCTGCTCGCCCTGGGCTTCGTCGGCGTGTACCTGGTCCGCAGGCGCGGCGGCAGGCTCGTCGACTGGGCCGTGATGACGGCCTGGCTGTCCGCGATCGCCGCGGCCGTGCTCACCTTCTTCAGCCTGGCCACCGGGCTGGGCTTCAACTGGGTGCGCGGGCTCTCCGCGCCCAGCGTGCTCATCTCGCCCATGTCGATCAGCACCAACCTGGGGCTGCTCGCCGGGCAGGTCGGCAGGCTCGCCGGGCTCGGCGACCACACCGAGACCACGATGGGCCTGATGCGCAGCCTGTTCGTGCTGCCGATCGCGGTGATCGTGGTCGTGCTGCTGCTCGGCTGCCTGCGCGGGAGGGTCGACCCGGTCACCGGCACCGGCCTCGGGCTCGGCGCCGTCGTGCTGCTCGGCCCCGTCGTGCACCCCTGGTACCTGTTCTGGGCGCTGCTGCCGCTGGTCGCGACCCGGGCGATGCCGTTCTACCGCCGTGGCCTGCTGCTGCTGTCGGTCGTGCTCGCGCTGGTCGTGCCGCCCACCGGCGCCGACTTCTTCTTCCGCGGGTTCCAGCTGCCGCTGGCCATCACCGCGGGCGCCGCCATGTACACCCTCGCGCTGTACGTGGTCGCCCGGCTGATCCGGTCCCCCGGCGACACCGTCGACGCCGGTGACCCGATCCGCCCGGACGACGGCACGGACGGAACCGGCACCCCGGGCGACGCCGGCGCCGGGACCCGCGCGCCGTCGGACCCGGAGCCCGCCCGGTGAGCGCCGCCCTGGAGATCCGCGGCCTCGTCGTGCGCTACGGCGCCACGACCGCCGTCGACGGGATCGACCTCGACCTCGCCCGCGGCGAGGTGCTCGCCCTGCTCGGCCCGAACGGCGCCGGGAAGTCCTCGACGGTCGAGGTGTGCACCGGGTTCCGGGCGCCCTCGGCCGGACGGGTGCGGGTCCTCGGCCACGACCCGGCCGACGAGGCCGTCCGCCCCCGGGTGGGCGTCATGCCGCAGGGCGGCGGCGCCTACCCGGCCGTGCGGACCGGGGAGATGCTGCACCTGGTCGCCGACTGCGCCGCGCACCCGCTCGACGTGGACATGCTCATCGACGTGCTCGGCCTGCGCCCGCGGGCGGGCACCCCGTACAAGCGGCTGTCCGGCGGGGAGCAGCAGCGCCTGGCGCTGGCGTGCGCCGTGGTCGGGCGCCCGGAGCTGGTGTTCCTCGACGAGCCGACCGCCGGTCTGGACCCGCAGGCCCGCCACCTGGTGTGGGACCTGGTCCGGGCGCTGCGCCGCGACGGCGTCGGGGTGCTGCTGACCACCCACCTGATGGACGAGGCCGAGCAGCTCGCCGACGACGTCGTGATCATCGACCACGGCCGTGTCGTCGCGCACGGCTCGCCCGCCCAGCTCACCGCGGGCGACCAGACCGAGCTGCGCTTCCGCGCCCGGCCCGGGATGGACGTCGCCGGTCTCGACGCCCGGCTGCCCGCCGGCTACACCAGCTGCGAGACCTCCCCCGGCCGCTACCGGGTCCGCGGCCGGATCGACCCGGGCGCGCTCGCCGCCATCACCTCGTGGTGCGCCGACCAGGGCGTGCTCGCCGACGACGTCCAGGTCGTGCGCCGCAGCCTGGAGGACGTCTTCCTCGACCTCACCGGACGGGAGCTGCGACCGTGACGACCCCGCGGACGACCCCGCCGTTCCCCGACGGCATGTTCACCCCCGCACCCGGCCGCGGCCGGGTGCTGAGGATGCTGCGGGCCCAGGGCGGCCTGGAGACCCGGCTCGCGCTGCGCAACGCCGAGCAGGTGCTGCTGACCCTGCTCATCCCGGCGGCCCTGCTGGCCGGGCTCACGCTCGTGCCCGCGGTGCCCGCCCCGGAGCCGCGGGTGGCGTGGCTGTTCGCCTCCATGCTGGCACTGGCCGTGATGAGCTCGGCGTTCACCAGCCAGGCCATCGCGCTCGGCTTCGACCGCCGCTACGGCGCGCTGCGCAGGCTGGCCGCGACGGCGCTGCCCCGCTGGCTGCTGGTGTGCGGGCGGCTGGCCGCGGTCGCCGCCGTCGTCGTGATCCAGGTGGTGCTGCTCGGCGTGCTGGCGGCGCTGCTGGGCTGGTCCCCCGCCGGTGCCCGGCTCGACGGCGCCGTGCTGGCGGTACTGCTGGGTGCGGCGGCGTTCGGGGCGCTGGGCATCCTGCTGGGCGGGACGCTGCGCGCGGAGATCGTGCTCGCCGTCGCCAACCTGGTGTGGTTCGCGCTGCTGCTGGCCGGCGGGATCGTCGTGCCGGTGGCCGACCTGCCGGGGCCGCTGGCGGCGCTCGCGCCGTGGCTGCCCTCCGGGGCGCTGGCCGAGGCACTGCGCTCGGCCCTCGGCGCGGGCGAGTTCCCCCCGGCCGGGCCGCTGCTGGTGCTGACCGGCTGGGCCGTCGTCGCCGGGGTGGCGGCGTCGCGGCTGGTGCGCTGGACCTGAGCCCCGTCTTCTACGATGCGTAGTGTGCTGCTGTCGCGCGTGCCCTCCACCCCGCCGGTGCTGATGCGCCGGCTGGCGATCGCGAACCTCGTCGCCCAGATCGGGATCGGGGTGACCGGCTCGGTGGTCCGGGTGACCGGCTCCGGCCTCGGCTGCTCGACCTGGCCGCAGTGCGAGCCGGGCAGCATGATCCCGGTCGACCACGCCGAGATCGCGCCGCTGCACATGTGGATCGAGTTCTCCAACCGGCTGCTCGGCATCCTGGTGGTGCTCACCGCGGGCGCGGCGCTGCTCGGCGCGCTGTACACCCGGCCGCGGCGTCGCCGGCTCACCGGGCTGGCGCTGGCGATGCCGCTCGGCGTCGTCGCGCAGGCCGTCATCGGCGGGATCACCGTGCTGCTCGGGCTGGCCTGGTGGACGGTGATGCTGCACTTCCTGGCCTCGATGGTGCTGGTCTGGTTCGCGGTGCTGCTCGTCGGCGCCGCCGGCGAGGCCGACGGCCCGGTCACCCGCACCGTGCCCGTCGCCGGGCGTGGCCTGGTGCTGTTCTCCACCGCCGTGCTGGGCGTCCTGCTCGTCGCGGGGACCCTGGTCACCGCGGCGGGTCCGCACGGCGGCGACCCGGAGACCCCGCGCCTGGACGTGCCGATCCCCGCGCTCGCACAGCTGCACGTCGACACCCTGTTCCTCTACCTCGGCACCCTGGTCGGGCTCGGGTTCCTGCTGCACGCGGTGTCCGCCCCGCGGTCGCTGCTGCGCCGCTTCCGGGTGCTCGTCGTGGTCGTTCTCGCCCAGGGCGCGCTCGGCGGGGTCCAGTACGCCCTCGGGGTCCCGGAGCTGCTGGTGTCGCTGCACGTGCTCGGCGCCGGTCTGACCGCCGCCGCGGCCGCCTGGGTGTGGGCCGGGACCGCGACCCGCCCGGCCGCCGTCGACCCCCGCGCCACACCGACCGGCGACCCGGCGGACACCGCCGCGCCGGAGCCCGCCGCCGCGTCGGTCTGAGTCGGTCCGACCGGCCGCTGCACGATCGGGTGACACTCGGGCACTCTGGAGCCATGACCTCCGCATCCCGGTTGCGACGCGGCGGGATCGCCGTGGTCCTCGCGGCCGCCCTCGCCGTCGCCCTCATCGTGTCGCTGTCGGTGGGCCTGCTCACCACGCGGGCCTCCGCCGCCCCCGAGCTGCCGCCCGTCACCCCGGAGCAGCTCGTCGCGTCGGTCGTCGCGGCGGAGCCGGTCGCGCTGGCCGGCACCGTCGCCGTCGACAACCGGCTCGGGCTACCCGCCGTGCCGGGCGTGCCCGCCGAGGGGCTGACCGACGGCACCTCCACCGCGCGGGTCTGGTCCGACGGGAAGGGCGACGGCCGCCTCGCCGTCCCGAGCGACGACGGCGAGCGCACCTACGTCCGCGACGGCGCCACGACCTGGGCCTACGACTCCACCGACCGCACCGCGACCCGGTTCCCGAGTCGGGGGCACGCCCCCGACGCCGACGCCGCGAAGGACCCGGCCGAGGTCGCCCGGACGGTCGTCGCGCGGCTGAGCGCCACCAGCGTGCTGCGGGTCGACGGCACCACCGAGGTCGCCGGCCGCCCCGCGTACACCCTGGTCCTGGCGCCGAAGCCCGGTGAGCGCACCGTGCTGCGCGAGGTCCGCGCCGCCGTCGACGCGCAGACCCGGACCCCGCTGGAGCTGACCGTCCTCGGCGCCGGCGCCGACCCGGTGCTGCGGATCGGCTTCGACGACGTCACGTTCGGCCCGCAGGACCCGGCCCTGTTCACCTTCACCCCGCCGCCCGGTGCCACCGTCCGCGACGGCACCGCCGGGACGGTGGAGCAGCCCGGCCCCGGGGGTCCCGGCGGCACGCCCCCACGGGCCGCCGCGCCGACCGTCGTCGGCGAGGGCTGGGACACCGTGGTCGTCGGCCGCGTCCCGCAGCGCTCCGGCGACCAGCGGGGCCCGGACCTGTCCGCGCTCGGCATCCCGGTGTCCGGACCGTGGGGCGCCGGCCGCGAGATCACCACGAACGCGGGCTCGGCGATCCTGAGCGACGACGGCCGCGTCGCCGCCGGTGCCGTCGGCCCGGACGTCCTCGGCGAGGCCCTGGCCCGGTGACGACCACCCGCTCCGCCCCCGCCGGCCACGTGGCGGACGGGGCCGCGGACGAGCAGCTCCCGGCCGCCCGCGTCCGGGACCTGCGCAAGGTGTTCGGGCGGGTCACCGCCGTCGACGGCGTGGACCTCGACGTCCCGGCCGGGTCGGTGTTCGGGATGCTCGGCCCCAACGGGTCGGGCAAGACGACGCTGATCCGGATGCTGCTCGGGCTGACCACGCCGACCTCGGGCGGCGTCGAGCTGCTCGGGCTCCCGGTGCCGGGCGGGCTCGCCACGACGCTGCCCGACGTCGGCGCGCTGGTCGAGGGGCCGGGGTTCCACCCCTTCCTGTCCGGGCGGGAGAACCTGCGCCGGGTCGCCGCGACCGAGCCGCGGCTCGCGCCGGGCGAGGTGCGGCCCGCGGTGGAGGCGGCCCTGGAGCGGGTCGGTCTGGACGCGGCCGCCGGGCGCCGGTTCCGCGGCTACTCCCTCGGGATGAAGCAGCGCCTCGGGCTGGCCGCGGCGCTGCTCGTCCCGCGGCGGCTCGTCGTGCTCGACGAACCCACCAACGGCCTCGACCCGGCCGGGACGCGGGAGATCCGGACGATCGTCGCCGAGCTGCGGGCGGGCGGGGCGACGGTGCTGCTGTCGTCGCACCTGCTGTCGGAGGTCGAGGCGGTGTGCACGCACGTGGCCGTGCTCAAGCAGGGCACGCTGCTCGCGGCGGGACCGCTGGACCGGCTGCTCGGCGCGGCCGACGGCGACTGGGAGATCGCGACCACCGACCCGGCGGCGGCGCTGCGGGAGCTCGGGGCCGCGGGCGCCGACGCCCGGGCCGAGGGCGCGGCCGTCGTCCTGGCCGCCGACGCCGACGGGCCGCGGCTGTTCGCCGGCCTCGTCGGGGCCGGGGTGGCGGTGCACGGGCTGGCCCGGCGACGCACCGGCCTGGAGGAGCTGTTCACCCGGATCACCGAGGGCGACGCGTGAGCGCCCCGCCCGCCCCGCCCCGGCCGGTGTCGTGGCGGCGGCTGCTGGGCGCCGAGCTGCGCTGGGTGCTGCGCAGGCCCCGGACCTGGGTGATGGTCGCCCTGCTCGGCGCGGTGCCGGTCCTGATGGCGGTCGGGCTGGTCCTGGCCGAGGGGCCGCGCCGCGGCCTGCTCTCCGAGGTCGTCGGCAACGGGCTGACCCTGCCCGTCGCGGCGCTGACCCTGCTGATGGCGCTGCTGCTGCCGCTGGTGGTCACCGTCGCGGCGGCGGACGCGATCGCCGGGGAGGCCCAGCACGGCACCCTGCGCGGGCTGCTGCTGGCCCCGGTGGGGCGGCTGCGGCTGGTCGCCATGAAGGCGTTCGGGGTGCTGGTGGTGGCCGCGGTCGCGGTCGCGGTGGTCTGCGTGGTCGGGCTGGTGGCGGGGTGGGCGCTGATCGGGCCCCCCGCCGTGGTCGGCGACGGCGGCGCGCTGCTGACGATGTCCGGCTCGGTGCTGGACCTGACCTCCGCGGCCGGCCGGATCGCCCTGGTCGCGCTGTGGACGCTGGGGCAGCTCGCCGCGGTCGGCGCGGTGGCGCTGGCGGTGTCGTCGTTCACCGAGCACCCGCTGGTCGTGCTGTCCTCGGTGCTCGGCGGGATCATCTTGTCCGGGGTGCTGGGGGCGATCCCCGCGCTGGAGCCGATCCGCCCGTTCCTGCTCACCGACGGCTGGGCCGCCGGGGTCGACGTGCTGCGCGACCCGCTCCCGACCGACGGGCTCGTGTCGAGCACCGGGCTCGCGGCGGGCTGGTTCGCCGTCGCCGCGGTCGTGCTCGTCTCCCGGATGCTCCGCCGCGACGCGTGAGGGCATGATCGGCCCGTCAGCAGCGGCGAGCGACGAGGAGGACACATGCGTGCGGTACGGGTGAGCAGGCCCGGCGGGTCCGAGGTGCTGGAGGTCGTCGACACCGACGCCCCGGTCCCGGGTCCGGGCGAGGTGCTGGTGGAGGTCGCCGCGGCCGGGGTGAACTTCATCGACACCTACCAGCGCGAGGGCGTCTACCCGATGGAGACGCCCTACGTCGCCGGGCTGGAGGGTGCGGGCCGGGTCACCGCCCTGGGCGCGGACGTCGACGGTGTCGCGGTCGGGGACCGGATCGCCTGGGCCAACACCCTGGGCAGCTACGCCGAGCAGGTCGCCGTGCCCTGGGCGAAGGCCGTCCCGGTGCCCGAGGGCGTCGCCGACGACGTCGCGGTCGGTGCGGCGCTGCAGGGCATGACCGCGCACTTCCTGGTCAACGACTGTGTCGCCCTGCGCGGCGGGGAGACGATCCTGCTGCACGCCGCCGCCGGTGGCGTCGGGCTGCTGCTCACCCAGCTGGCCGTCGCGAAGGGCGCCCGGGTGATCGCGACGACGTCGACGCCGGAGAAGGCCGAGCTGGCCCGCGGCGCCGGCGCCGACGAGGTGATCGACTACACCGCCGTCGACGACCTGGCCGCCGCCGTCCGCGACCTCACCGGCGGCGCGGGCGTGCACGCCGCGTTCGACTCGGTCGGGCGCAGCACCTTCGACGCGAGCCTCGCCTCGGTGCGCCCGCGCGGCACGCTGGTGCTCTACGGCGCCGCGTCCGGCCCGGTCGAGCCGTTCGACCCGCAGCGGCTCAACGCGGCCGGGTCGCTGTATCTGACCCGCCCGAAGCTGTTCGACTACATCGCCACCACCGACGAGCTCCGCACCCGCGCCGCCGCCGTCTACGGCGAGGTCGCCGCGGGCCGCCTCGACGTGCGGATCGGGCACCGCTACGACCTGGCGGACGCCCGCACCGCGCACGACGACCTGCAGGGCCGCCGCACCACCGGCAAGGTGCTGCTCGTCCCCTGAGGGCTCCGGAACGGGGTCGGTCCGCCGCGCGGGGTGCGGTAGAACCGACGGCGTGACCGACACCCCGTTCCACGACCTCGACGTCTACGTCGCACTCCCCCGCCTCGGCGGGCTCGCCCTGTCCCCCGACGGCAGGCGCCTGGTCACCGGGGTCGCCGAGCTCGACGCCGACGGCACCCGCTACCGGACCGCGCTGTGGGAGGTCGACCCCGCGGGCGAGGCCCCGGCGCGGCGGCTGACCCGGGGCGCGGCCGGCGAGTCGGGGCCGGTCTTCACCCCCGACGGCGATCTGCTGTTCCGGTCGGCCCGCCCGGACCCCGACGCCGGCGGGGAGACCGAGCCGCCGACCGCGCTGTGGCGGCTGCCCGCGGCCGGCGGTGAGGCCGAGCCCGCCGGGTCGCGGCCCGGCGGGATCTCCGCGGTCGCCGTCGCCGCCGACGCGGGGACGGTCGTCGTGTCCTCCCCCACGCTGCCCGGCGCGGTGACGACCGACGACGACGAGCAGCGCCGCACCGCGCGCACCGAGGGCAAGGTCACCGCGATCCTGCACACCGGCTACCCGGTGCGGCACTGGGACCACGACCTCGGACCGGCCGAGGAACGGCTGCTCCTGGCCCGTCCGGAGGACACGGACCCGTGGACGGACCTCACGCCGGCGCCCGGCCGCGCGCTGGACGAGACCGCGTTCGACGTCTCCCCCGACGGCGGCTCGGTGGTGACCGGCTGGTACCGCGCGCACGGCCACGGAACCTGGCGGCCCGGCCTGGTCGTGGTCGACACCGCGACCGGGGAGCACCGCGACCTGACCGACGACGACGGCCACGAGTACGGCGCGCCCCGGATCAGCCCGGACGGGCGGAGGGTCGTCGCGCTGCGCGAACGCGTCTCCACCCCGGAGGTGGCGCCGCGGATCGACCTGGTCCTGGTGCCGCTCGCCGGTGGCGCGCCACGCCCGGTGGCACCGGGCTGGGACCGCTGGCCGACCGCGGCCCGCTGGACGCGCGACGGGTCGGCGCTGGTGGTGACCGCCGACGAGAACGGCCGCGGCCCGCTGTTCCGGATCGACCTGGGTGCGACCCCGGAGGACGACACCGTCACCCGGCTCACCGGCGACCACGGCACCTACGCCGACCCGTGCCCGTCGCCGGACGGGCGGTGGGTCTACGCGCTGCGCCACGCCTACGACGCGCCCCCGGCCCCGGTCCGCGTCCCCGCCGACGGCCGCGACGCCGACCCCGAGCTCCTGCCCGCCCCGGCCGCGGCGCCCGTGCTGCCCGGCACGCTCACCGAGCTGGAGACCACCGCGGTCGACGGCACCCGGGTCCGCGCCTGGCTGGTCCTGCCCGACGGCGCCGACGCCGAGCACCCGGCGCCGCTGCTGCTGTGGATCCACGGCGGCCCGCTGGCCAGCTGGAACGCCTGGTCGTGGCGGTGGAACCCGTGGCTGATGGCCGCGCGGGGCTGGGCCGTGCTGCTGCCCGACCCGGCGCTGTCGACCGGCTACGGCCAGGACTTCGTCCAGCGCGGCTGGGGTGCCTGGGGCGGCGCGCCGTTCACCGACCTGATGGCCGCCACCGACGCCGCCGTCGCCCGGGCGGAGATCGACGGGACCCGCACCGCGGCGATGGGCGGCTCCTTCGGCGGCTACATGGCCAACTGGGTGGCCGGGCACACCGACCGGTTCGCCGCCGTGGTCACCCACGCGAGCCTGTGGGCGCTCGACCAGTTCGGGCCGACGACCGACCACGCCGAGTACTGGCTCACCGAGATGACCCCGGCGATGGCGCAGGCCAACAGCCCGCACCACCACGCCGACGCGATCGTCACCCCGATGCTGGTGATCCACGGCGACCGCGACCACCGGGTCCCGATCGGCGAGGGGCTGCGGCTGTGGTGGGACCTGGTGTCCCGGCAGGCCGACCCGGGGGCCAACCCGCACCGGTTCCTGTACTTCCCCGACGAGAACCACTGGGTCCTCGCGCCGAACCACGCGAAGATCTGGTACCGCACGGTCTGGGCGTTCCTGGACCACCACGTGCTGGACGCGCAGTGGGAGACCCCGCACCTGTTGCGCTGAGCGCGGCCACCGGGGCTGCCGGTGCCGGGT
Organism: Pseudonocardia tropica; assembly: GCF_040105315.1. NCBI lineage: Bacteria > Bacillati > Actinomycetota > Actinomycetes > Pseudonocardiales > Pseudonocardiaceae > Pseudonocardia > Pseudonocardia tropica. The sequence continues at coordinate 78,401 of NZ_JBEDNP010000002.1, read as the reverse complement.
TCAGAACAGGACCGGCAGCCCCAGCGCGGCGTCGACGGCGATCGCCGCGAACAGCACGCACAGGTAGATGTTCGACAGGTGGAACAGCGGCATCGGGGAGACCTCGCCGCGCTCCTTCACCTGGTGGTGCAGCCGGTGCGCCCGGAACACGAAGTACGCCCCGCCGAGCAGCGCCACCGCCAGGTACACCCACGACGTCGCCGGCAGCAGGAGCAGGCTCCACGCCACCATCACCCAGCTGTAGACCACGATCCGCACCGACACCGCGGGCGCGGGCGCGACGACCGGGAGCATCGGCACCCCGGCGGCGGCGTAGTCCTCGCGGTAGCGCATCGCCAGCGCCCAGAAGTGCGGCGGCGTCCAGAAGAAGATCACACCGAACATGACCAGCGCGGGCCACTCGACGGTGCCGGTCACCGCGGCCCAGCCGATCACCACCGGCATGCAGCCCGCGGCCCCGCCCCAGACGATGTTCTGCGAGGTCCGCCGCTTGAGCAGCATCGTGTACACGAGCACGTAGAACGCGATCGCGGCCAGCGACAGCGCGGCGGCCAGCCAGTTGGTGGTCAGCCCCAGCCACACCGAGCTCAACGCGGACAGGACCAGGCCGAACACCAGCGCGTTGCGGGTGGGGACCTGCCCCTTGGCCAGCGGACGGCGCGCGGTGCGCGCCATCTTCTGGTCGATGTCGGCGTCGACGACGCAGTTCAGCGCGTGCGCCGCGGCCGCGGCGGTGGCACCGCCGACCAGGGTGGCCGCGATCAGCCACAGCGAGGGCACGCCGCGCTGGGCGAGGAACATCGCGGGCACGGTGACCACGAGCAGCTGCTCGATGATCCGCGTCTTGGTGAGGCCCAGATAGGCCGCCACCGTGGCGCGGACGCGGGCGAGACGCCCGGTCGGTGCCGCAGGCACCACCACGGTCGTCGCGGGGGGCGTCGCCGCCGGCGCGGCGTCCGGTCCGGCCGGGACGTGCTCGGCCGGGACCCCGGCCTCGTCGGCCCGGCTCCGCCCTGACGCGGGTGCGCTCACCTGTCCGTACCTCGCTCGGTTCGACGTAGTGATCCCGTGCCGCGCCGCCCGAGGGGCCGCACCGGCTCGGTGCCGTGGACACGGGGTGGTCGCCGCGGTGACGACCACCCTAGTTCTACAGCGCGTCGATGCTAACCGGTGGCATGCGTCGCGGGCCCGCCGGGTACACGGCCCCCGGCGGTCCCGGCCGCCGATCGCCGGGAGGCGCAAAGCCGCAGGCCGCGGGCGTGAGCAGTAGGGTGTCCCGCGTCGGGGCGGCGACGGCGCCGCCAGGTGATCCGGGTCGCACCACGACACCCGCCGACGTCGCCGCCACCGGAGTGGCCGCGACCACCGGGCGGGCATCCGGATCCACGACCGGCAGACCGACCTTCGTCGACGCGAGTACAGGAGCCATCGCCTTGTCCGAGACCGCTACGTCCCCCCACGCCGGGGACAGCGCCGTCGCCGCGCTCACCCGCGCGCACGTCCCCGACGACTGGACCGACCTCGACCGCAAGGCCGTGGACACCGTCCGAGTTCTGGCCGCGGACGCGGTCCAGAAGTGCGGCAGCGGACACCCCGGCACCGCGATGAGCCTCGCCCCGCTGGCCTACACGCTGTTCCAGCGCGTCATGCGCCACGACCCGGCCGACCCGGACTGGATGGGCCGTGACCGGTTCGTGCTCTCGGCCGGGCACTCCAGCCTCACCCTTTACATCCAGCTCTACCTCGCTGGCTACGGCCTGGAGCGCGAGGACCTGGAGCAGCTGCGGACGTGGGGCTCGCTGACCCCGGGCCACCCGGAGTGGGGCCACACCCGCGGCGTCGAGATGACCACCGGGCCCCTGGGCCAGGGTCTGTCCTCGGCGGTCGGCATGGCGATCGCGGCCCGCCGCGAGCGCGGCCTGTTCGACCCGGACGCCCCCGAGGGTTCCTCGCCGTTCGACCACCAGATCTACGTGATCGCCTCCGACGGCGACATCGAGGAGGGCGTCACCTCCGAGGCGTCGTCGCTGGCCGGTCGCCAGGAGCTGGGCAACCTCACGGTGATCTACGACGCGAACGAGATCTCCATCGAGGACGACACCAACATCGCCCTCAACGAGGACACGGCCAAGCGCTACGAGGCCTACAACTGGCACGTCCAGGTCGTCGAGGGCGGCGAGAACGTCACCGGCATCCTCGCCGCGCTGGAGGCCGCCAGGGCCGAGACCGAGCGCCCGTCGATCATCATCCTGCGGACGGTGATCGGCTACCCGTCACCGAACAAGATGAACACCGGGGCCTCGCACGGCTCCGCGCTGGGCGACGACGAGGTGCGCGAGGTCAAGCGGGTCCTGGGCTTCGACCCGGACAAGGAGTTCGACGTCGACGCCGAGGTGCTGGCCCACACCCGCGCCATCGGTGAGCGTTCCCGCGCCCGGCACGACTCCTGGCAGGGCACCTTCGACGAGTGGGAGCAGCGTGAGCCCGCGCGCAAGGAGCTCCTGGAGCGGCTGCAGGCCGGCCGGCTGCCCGACGGCTGGGAGGCGTCCCTCCCGCACTGGGACATCGACGAGAAGGGCATGGCGACCCGCAAGGCCTCCGGCGCCGTGCTCGGTGCGCTGGCCGAGGTGCTGCCCGAGCTGTGGGGCGGCTCGGCCGACCTGGCCGAGTCGAACAACACCACGATGAAGGGCGTCGACTCGTTCGGGCCCAAGTCGGCGTCGACGAGCATGTGGACCACCTCCCCCTACGGCCGCACGCTGCACTTCGGTGTCCGCGAGCACGCCATGGGCGCGGTGCTCAACGGCATCTCGCTGCACGGCCCGACCCGGGTCTACGGCGGTACCTTCCTGGTCTTCTCCGACTACATGCGCCCGGCCGTGCGGCTGGCCGCGCTGATGAGGACGAACCCGATCTACGTGTGGACGCACGACTCGATCGGCCTGGGCGAGGACGGCCCCACCCACCAGCCGATCGAGCACCTCGCCGCGCTGCGGGCCATCCCCGGCCTGTCGATGGTGCGCCCCGGTGACGCCAACGAGACCGCCCACGCCTGGAAGGCCGCCCTGGAGCGGCCCGACGGCGGCCCGATCGGCTTCGCGCTGACCCGGCAGAACGTCCCGACCGTCGCCGGTACCTCCGCCGAGGGCGTCGCCCGCGGTGGCTACGTGATCGCCGAGGCCGCGTCCGGCGTCCCGCAGGTGATCATCATCGCCACCGGCTCCGAGCTGCACCTGGCGCTGGCCGCCCGCGAGCAGCTCGAGGGCGAGGGCGTCGGCACCCGGGTGGTCTCGATGCCGTGCGTCGAGTGGTTCGAGGCCCAGGACGAGCAGTACCGCGAGTCGGTGCTGCCGACCGCGGTCAGGGCCCGTGTCTCGGTCGAGGCCGGCATCGCGATGCCCTGGTACCGCTACGTCGGCGAGCTCGGCCGGTCGGTCTCGATCGAGCACTTCGGTGCCAGCGCCGACCAGGCCACCCTGTTCGAGAAGTTCGGCTTCACCGCCGACACCGTCGCCACGGCCGCGCGGGAGACCCTCGCCGCGACCGAGAAGTCCTCCTGAACCGACGGCACCCGATCGCAAGGAGAGAACCATGAGCAACGATCGACTGGCCGCACTGTCCGCGGCCGGGGTGTCCATCTGGCTCGACGACCTGTCCCGGGAGCGCCTGGCCAGCGGGAACCTCGCCGAGCTGATCGAGGACAAGCACGTCGTCGGGGTGACCACCAACCCGACGATCTTCGCCGGTGCGTTGGCCGACGGCGCCGCCTACGACGAGCAGGTCCGTGAGCTGGCCGCCCGCGATGCCGACATCGACACCGCGATCCGCGAGATCACCGTCGCCGACGTGCAGCACGCCTGCGACGTGTTCTCCGGGGTCTGGGAGCGCACCGGCGGTGTCGACGGCCGGGTCTCCCTGGAGGTGGACCCGCGCCTCGCGCACGACACCGAGGGCACCGTCGCGCAGGCCCAGGACCTGTGGAAGGCCGTCGACCGGCCCAACCTGCTGGTGAAGATCCCGGCGACCGAGGAGGGCCTGCCGGCCATCACCCGGGCGACCGCCGAGGGCATCAGCGTGAACGTGACGCTGATCTTCTCCGTCGAGCGCTACAAGCTCGTCATGGACGCCTACCTGACCGGCCTGGAGCAGGCGAGGGAGAACGGGCAGGACCTGTCCCGCATCCACTCCGTCGGCTCGTTCTTCGTGTCCCGGGTGGACGCCGAGATCGACGGCAGGCTCGAGGAGATCGGTGGCGACGCCGCGCTCGGCCTGCGCGGCAGGGCGGCGGTGGCGAACTCGCGGCTGGCCTACGCCGCCTACCGCGACGCGTTCTCCGGCGCCCGCTGGGACGCCCTCGCGGCTCACGGTGCGCGCGCCCAGCGCCCGCTGTGGGCCTCCACCGGGGTGAAGAACCCGGACTACCCCGACACGCTGTACGTGTCCGAGCTGGTCGTGGACAACACCGTCAACACCATGCCGGAGAAGACCCTGACGGCCTTCGCCGACCACGGTGAGGTCGACGGGGACAAGGTCAGCGACACCGCGGGCGCCTCCCAGACGGTGTTCACCGACCTGGAGGACCTCGGCATCGACCTCGACGACGTGTTCCTCACCCTGGAGAACGAGGGCGTCGAGAAGTTCGAGAAGTCCTGGACCGAGCTGCAGGACACCGTCCGCGGCCAGCTCGACTCCGCGAAGTAGTTGAACGAGGCCACTCCCGGTGGCGACGGGGCCGACCTCGGCTCCGCCGCCACCGGCGGCCCGTCCGCACCCGCACCGTCCCCGGTGCGGGTGCGGCTCGCCGGTGAGCCGTTCGCCGGAGCGGCCCGGCGGATCGCCGCCGAGCTGGCCGGCGAGACCGTCGCCTCCCGGCTCGCCGACGCCGACCCCAGCGTCTGGGGGACCCGCGCCGCGGGGGCCCCGCCCCGTACCGGCTGGACCGGGCTCGCCGCCCGCAGCCGGCCCCTCGCCGGGCAGGTCGCCGCGCTGCGCGAGCGGTTCGCCGTCGCCGGTGCGCACCGGGTGCTGCTCGTCGGCACGCCCGACGCGGTCGCCGCGGCCCGCGTCGTCGCCGGCACCGACCCGGGCGGGACCCGGCTGACCGCGCTGGACTCCGCGGACCCGGTGCAGGTCGCGGAGGCGCTGTCCGGGGAGCTCGCCGAGACCGTCCTCGTCGTCGCCGACGCGGCGGGCACCGACCCGGTCGTCGCGGCCGTGACCCGGGTGGTCGCCGCCGCGATCGCCGAGGAGGTCGGTGCCGACGCCCTCGCCGCGCGCACCGTGCACCTGACCGAGCCCGGCTCGCCGCTGGACGTCCCCGGCGACCCCGGCCCGGTCGTGGTCACCCTCGACGCCGACGTGCCGGGCCGCTTCGGCGTGCTGGGCCCGCTCGGGCTGGTCCCCGCGGGGCTCGCCGGGGCGGACGTGCCCGCCGTCCTGGGTGACGCCGTGGCCGCCGAGCGCGCGCTGGCCGCCGACGACCCGGACAACCCGGCGCTGCTGCTGGCCGGCGCGCTGGCCGCGGGCCGTGGCTCGCTGCTGGCCCTGCGCGACGCCGAGCGCTCGCCCGCCCTCACCGGCTGGCTGGCCCCGCTGCTCACCGCCGCCGGGCTCACCGTCGTGCCGGTGCCGCCCGACGAGCCGGTCGGCGCGGGCCCCGGCCCGCAGGAGCCCACCGCACCCGCGGGCGTCGTGGACGTGCACGCCGACGGCACCGGTCCGCGGCCCGGACCGGGCCACGGCGCGGTGCGCCTCGACGCGGGCCCGGGTGCCGCGGTGGTGCTGTGGCAGGCCGCCGCGGCGCTGGCCGGGCGGGTCCTCGACACCGACCCGTTCGCGCCCGCGCCGCCCGCGCCCGCCGACGGTCCCGACCCCGAGCCGTCGTTCGTCGACGGCGGGATCGCCGTGCACGCCGGGGACTGGCTGCCGCCCGGCACCCGCACGGTCGCCGGTGCGCTCGACGCGCTGGCCGCCGTCGCCGACGGGGCCCCGGCGGTCGTCTCGGCCTGGCTGGACCCGGAGTCCGACGCCTCGGTCGCGGTGCTGCGCGGGCCGCTGGTGGCCCGGCTCGGGCTGCCCGTCGCGTTCGGCTGGGCCCCGGCGTGCCGCAGCGGCGACACCGGCGCACCGGACGTGGCGGTGCACTGTCACCTGACCGGGGACGGACCAGGCGCCGACCTCCCGGGGTCCGTCGGCGCGGGCACCGTGCCGCCCGGGCCGGGACTGGATAGCCTGCACGCGGCACAGGCCCGGGCGGTAGTCGACGACCAGCGACGCCGGGGACGTCCGGTGCTCCGGCTGCACCTGACCGACCGGCTCGCCGGGCTGGTCACCCTGGCCAGGGCGGTGACATCGACACAGACGTCGACAGGGCCCTCGACAGAGCCGTGACCCCCGGTGCCCCGATCACGAGAACACCAGTACTAGGAGGGGCGATGCCCACCGCGAACGGCGGACGGACCAACCCGCTGCGCGACCCCCGTGACAAGCGGCTCCCCCGGATCGCCGGCCCCTGCGGACTGGTGATCTTCGGAGTGACCGGGGACCTGTCCCGCAAGAAGCTCATGCCCGCGATCTACGACCTCGCCAACCGGGGGCTGCTGCCGCCGGGCTTCGCCCTCACCGGGTTCGCCCGCCGCGACTGGGACAGCGAGGACTTCGGCCAGGTCGTCTACGAGGCCGTGCGCGAGCACGCCCGGACCCCGTTCCGGCAGGAGGTGTGGGACCGCCTCGCCGAGGGGCTGCGGTTCGTCCAGGGCTCCTTCGACGACGACGCCGCCTTCGACGAGCTGGAGCGCACCGTCCGCGAGCTGGACGAGAAGCGCGGGACCGGCGGCAACCACGCGTTCTACCTGTCGATCCCGCCCGGCGCGTTCCCGGTGGTCTGCAAGCAGCTCGCCCGCTCGGGGCTGTCCGCGCAGGAGGACCCGGACGTGTGGCGCCGGGTCGTCATCGAGAAGCCGTTCGGCCACGACCTCGCCTCGGCCGTCGAGCTGAACGCGATCGTCAACGACGTCTTCCCCGAGGACTCGGTGTTCCGCATCGACCACTACCTCGGCAAGGAGACCGTCCAGAACGTGCTCGCGCTGCGGTTCGCCAACCAGCTGTTCGAGCCGATCTGGAACGCCAACTACGTCGACCACGTCCAGATCACCATGGCCGAGGACATCGGTCTGGGCGGTCGTGCCGGCTACTACGACGGCATCGGCGCCGCCCGCGACGTCATCCAGAACCACCTGCTGCAGCTGCTGGCGTTCACCGCGATGGAGGAGCCCACGTCGTTCTCCTCCGACGAGCTGCGCGCCGAGAAGATCAAGGTCCTCAAGGCGGTCAGGCTCGCGCACCCGCTCGACGCCACCACCGCCCGCGGCCAGTACGAGGGCGGCTGGCAGGGCGGGGAGGAGGTGCCCGGCCTGGCCCAGGAGGAGGGCTTCGACCCGGACTCGACCACCGAGACCTTCGCCGCGATCACCTGCGAGGTCGAGAACCGCCGCTGGGCCGGGGTGCCGTTCTACCTGCGCACCGGCAAGCGCCTGGGCCGCCGCGTCACCGAGATCGCCGTGGTGTTCAAGCGGGCCCCGCACCTGCCCTTCGACGCGACCATGACCGAGGAGCTGGGCCAGAACGCCCTGGTCATCCGGGTGCAGCCGGACGAGGGCGTCACCATGCGCTTCGGGTCCAAGGTGCCGGGCAGCCAGATGGAGGTCCGCGACGTCACGATGGACTTCGGCTACGGCAACGCCTTCACCGAGGCCTCCCCCGAGGCCTACGAGCGGCTCATCCTCGACGTGCTGCTCGGCGAGCCGTCGTTGTTCCCGGTGAACGAGGAGGTCGAGCGGTCCTGGGAGATCCTCGACCCGGTCCTGGAGCACTGGGCCGGCGCCGCGCGCGGCCCGGACTCCTACCCCGCCGGGTCCTGGGGCCCGGTGTCGGCCGAGGAGATGCTGGCCCGCACCGGGCGCCACTGGAGGCGGCCGTGAGCGCACGGACGGCAGTCGCGGAGAAGACGGAGACCCCATCGTGATCATCGATCTCCCGTCGAGCACCACCTCGGCGGTCAACCGCAAGCTCGTCGAGCTCCGCGAGTCCGGCGGGGTGTTCGCGCTGGGCCGGGTGCTGACCCTGGTCGTCGTCACCGACGACGGGCCCGAGCTGGAGCGCGCCGTCGACGCCGCCAACGCGGCCAGCCGCGAGCACCCGTGCCGGGTGATCGTCCTGGCCCGCGGGCAGCGGCGGGCCTCGCCGCGGCTCGACGCCCAGATCCGGGTGGGCGGCGACGCCGGCGCCAGCGAGGTCATCGTGCTGCGCGGCTACGGCCCGCTGGCGGCCGAGGAGGCGGGCGCGGGCATGGTCATGCCGCTGCTGCTGCCGGACGCCCCGGTCGTCGCGTGGTGGCCGAACGAGGCGCCCGCCTCGCCGTCGGAGGACGCGGTGGGCCGCCTCGCGCAGCGCCGCATCACCGACGCGCTGTCGTCGAAGAACCCGGTGAAGGCGTTCGAGGCGCGCCGCAAGGACTACGCGCCCGGCGACACCGACCTGACCTGGACCCGGCTCACGCAGTGGCGGGCCCAGCTGGCGGCCGCGCTGGACGTGCCGCCGTACGAGAACATCAGCGCCGCGGTCGTCGCCGGGGAGGCGGTGTCGCCGTCCACCGAGCTGATCGCGGGCTGGCTCGCCGCGAGCCTGGGGGTGAAGGTGAAGCGCTCTCCGTCGGAGAGGGACAACGGGCTCTCGCTGGTCCGGCTGACGCGCCCGTCCGGTGACGTCGAGCTGGCCCGCCCGGACGGCAAGACCGCCCGGCTGACCCAGCCCGGCCAGCCGGAACGGCTGATCGCGCTGGCCCGTCGGCACGTGTCGGACTGTCTCGCCGAGGAGCTGCGCAGGCTCGACCCGGACGAGGTCTACGCCGAGGCCCTCGCCGGGGTGGCGAAGGTGACCCGCGGCCGTACCCCGGTGAAGGTGCGCGCGTGAGCGCCGCGACGCAGGTGCAGGTCGCGGTGCACCCGGACAAGGATGCACTCGCCGCGGCGACCGCGGCCCGGCTGGTCACCGCGCTGGTGGACCTGCAGGCCGCGGGCACCGTCCCGCGGCTGGTGCTCACCGGCGGCGGGGTCGGGATCCAGCTGCTGCGCGACGTCGCCGCCTCCCCGGCGCGCGACGCCGTCGACTGGGCCCGGGTGGACCTGTTCTGGGGCGACGAGCGCTTCGTCCCCGCCGACGACGACGAGCGCAACGACCGGCAGGCCCGCGAGGCCCTGCTCGACGCGGTGGCGCTGGACCCGGCGCGGGTGCACCCGATGCCCGCGGCCCCGGCGGGCGGCGGCACCCGTGACGACGCCCTCGCCGCGGCCGCCGACTACTCCCGGCTGCTCGACGACCTGGCCGGTCCCGACGACGACGGCGTCCCCGCGTTCGACGTCACCCTGGTCGGGATGGGCGAGGAGGGCCACACCCTGTCGGTGTTCCCCGACTCCCCCGCCGTGCACGAGCAGGCGGCGACGGTCGTCGCGGTGTTCGACTGCCCGAAGCCGCCGCCGACCCGGATCTCGCTGACCCTGGCCGCGGCGCGCCGCTCCCGGGAGGTCTGGGTGGTGGCCGCGGGCGCGGGCAAGGCCCCGGCCGTCGCGGGCGCGCTGACCGGCACGCCGGAGACCGAGCTGCCGGTCGGTGGGGCCCGCGGCACCGTCACGACCCGCTGGCTGCTCGACACCGAGGCCGCCGCGGACCTGCCCGACGGGTTCGTCGCCCGGGTCTCCTGACGGGTGGCCCCGCGGATGTGAGATGCCGCGCCCGGGCGGGGTGTCGCGCGTGGACCTGCGGTTAGGGTCCCCGTCATGCGTATCGGCACCCCGCTCGGCCCGGACCCCACCCGCGTGCTGCTGCTCGGCTCGGGTGAGCTGGGCAAGGAGGTCGCGATCGCGTTCCAACGCCTGGGCGTGGAGGTCGTCGCCGTCGACCGCTACCCGCACGCCCCCGCCCACCAGGTGGCGCACCGCTGGCACGCGATCGACATGACCGACCCGGTGACGCTGGCGACGCTCATCGAGCAGGAGGCGCCCGACCTCGTCATCCCCGAGATCGAGGCCATCGCCACCGGCGCCCTGCTGCAGATCGAGGCGGCCGGGACGACCGTGGTGCCCACCGCGCGGGCCGCGAAGCTGACCATGGACCGTGAGGGCATCCGGCGCCTCGCCGCCGAGGAGCTGGGCCTGCCCACCTCCCCGTACGTCTTCGCCGACACCCTCGACGAGGTCCGCGAGGCCGTCGCGACGGTCGGGCTGCCGTGCGTGCTCAAGCCGGTGATGTCGTCGTCGGGCAAGGGGCAGTCGGTGCTCACGAGCGCCGACGACGCCGAGGCGGCCTGGGAGTACGCCCGCACCGGAGCCCGGGTGTCGAACCCGCGGGTGATCGTCGAGGGCTTCGTCGAGTTCGACTACGAGATCACCCAGCTCACCGTCCGGCACGCCGGCGGCACCGCGTTCTGCGAGCCGATCGGGCACCGCCAGGAGAACGGCGACTACGTCGAGTCCTGGCAGCCCCAGCCCATGTCCGACGCCGCGCTGGCCGCCGCCCGGGACGTCTCCGCCCGGATCACCGAGGCGCTCGGCGGGTGGGGGCTGTTCGGGGTGGAGCTGTTCGTCCGCGGCGACGAGGTGCTGTTCTCCGAGGTCAGCCCGCGCCCGCACGACACCGGCCTGGTCACCCTGGCGACCCAGCGGCTCTCGGAGTTCGAGCTGCACGCCCGTGCGGTGCTGGGTCTGCCGGTGGACACCACGCTGCGCACCTCCGGTGCGTCGGCGGTGGTCTACGGCGGCAAGGAGCTGGACGCCCCGGCCTACGAAGGCGTGGCCGAGGCGCTCGCGGTCGAGGGCGCGGACCTGCGGCTGTTCGGCAAGCCGACCGCGACCGAGCGGCGCCGGATGGGCGTCGCGGTCGCCTACGCCGACGACGTCGACACGGCCCGGGAGCGCGCGACCCGCGCCGCCGGTCACGTCCGGCCGGTGCCGCGGTCCTGACGGCGCAGGTCCCGACGGTGCCGGCCCCGACGGTGCGATGAGAACGGCGCGCCCGGCCGGTCTTCTCTGACACGCCGCCTCCGCCCGGGGTGGCACGGAGAGGAGACCCCCATGAAGCCGATCACGCCGTGCCTGTGGTTCGACGGCGTCGCCGAGGAGGCGGCACGGTTCTACACCGGCATCTTCCCGGACTCGGGCATCGACACCGTCGTGCACTACGGCCCGGAGGTCCCCGACCAGGAGGGCCGGGTCCTGACCGTGGGGTTCCGGATCAACGGCCAGCCCTACACCGCGCTGAACGGCGGTCCGGTGTTCACCCTGTCGGAGGCGATCTCGATGGAGGTGCACTGCGAGTCCGTCGAGGAGGTCGACCGCTACTGGGACGCCCTCGTCGACGGCGGTGTCGAGCAGCCGTGCGGGTGGCTCAAGGACCGCTTCGGGGTGTCCTGGCAGGTGATCCCGCCCGGCGTGCGGGAGTGGCTGACCTCGCCGGACACCGACGCCCGGTCCCGGGTCGCACGGGCCGTGTACGCCACCCACGGCAAGCTCGACGCCGTCGTCCTGGAGAAGGCCTACCGCGGGTAGCCTGGCCGCGTGGCTCGGACCGGACTCGTCGTGGCCGGCGCCGGGGCGCGCGGGGCCTACGAGGCGGGCACGCTGACCGAGCTCCTGCCGCGGATGGCGCGGCGGTGGTCGGCGCCGTCGGTGCTGGTCGGTACGAGTGCGGGGGCGCTGAACGTGGCCGCGCTGGCCGGGCTGTCCGACGTCGCCCCGGACGCCGCGGCCGCCGAGCTCGTCGCCCGCTGGTCCTCGGTGCGCACCGACGAGGTCGTGGCGCTGCCGTCGTCGGCGGTGGAGGTGACGGCGGCCTACCTGGGGGACCTCGCCGGGGTCCCGTCGTGGCTGCGCAGGCTGCTGCTGGTGCCGGACCGGGTGACCCGCCTCCTCGACGCCGACCGGCTGCGACCGGTGGTGGACCGGGTCGTCGACTGGGACCGGCTGCACGACGCCGTCGCCCGCGGCCGGGTCGACGCCGTCGGGGTGGCGTGCACCGCGGCCGGGACCGGCGGGACCACCGTGTTCGTCGAGCGCGGGCCGGACGTGGCGCTGCCGCCGTACGACCCGGGGCGCGACATCCGCTACGTCGACGCCCGGCTGGGCCCGGACCACCTGCTGGCCTCGGCCTCGGTGCCGGTGCTGTTCGCGCCGCGCCGGATCGAGGGCGAGGCGCCCGGCTGGTACCTCGACGGCGGTGTCCGGCTCAACACCCCGCTCAAGCCCGCGCTGCGCCTGGGCGCGGACCGGGTCGGTGTCGTCGCGACGACTCCGGACGTCCCGTTCGGCGAGTCGGCCGCGGCGCTGTCCCCGGCCGACCGGGTCCCCGACGTGTACGCGGTCGCCGCGCTGGCGCTGCGCATCGTGCTGGGCGCCGGGGTGACCGAGGACCTGCGGACCCTGCGTGCGGTCAACGTGTTGGTCGACCGCGGCGAGGACCGGCGGCACCGCCGGATCGACACCTGGTTCGCCGGACCGCCCGGCGACCGGGCCACCGAGCTGGCGGAGCTGGCCGACGCGGTGCGCCGCCGCGAGTACGGCGGGCTGCGCGCGCTGCGGAACCCGTCGCTGGCGGTGCTGGAACGGCTGGTGGGCGGCGCGGTGCCGGATGCCGACACCACCCACGGCGCGGAGCTGCTCAGCTTCCTGTTCTTCGACCCGGTGTTCGCCGCCGCGGCGGCGGAGCTGGGTGCGGCGCACGCCGCGGGTGCCGTCGCCCCCGAGGGCGGGGCGGCGCGCCGCCGGACGGCCCGTCCGGCGACGCGCTGACGGCTCAGACGGCGTCGGTTCCGCGTTCGCCCGTGCGGACCCGCACGATGGTCTCGACCGGCTGCACCCAGATCTTCCCGTCGCCGATCTTGCCGGTGCGGGACGCCTCGACGATGGCGTCGACGACCTTGTCGGCGATCTCGTCGTCGACGACGGTCTCGATGCGCACCTTCGGCACGTAGTCCACCGAGTACTCCGCGCCGCGGTAGATCTCGGTGTGCCCCTTCTGCCTGCCGTGCCCGCGGACCTCCCCGACGGTCAGCCCGAGCACGGCGAGGTGTTCGAGCGCACCGCGGACGTCCTCCAGCGCGAACGGCTTGACGACGGCGGTGACGAGCTTCATCGGGTCTCCCCCACGGACTCGCGGGTGGCCGGCGTCGCGGGACGGGAGGCCCCGGCGAGCGCGCGGGTGCCCAGCGACGAGAAGTCGTAGGCGGTCTCGGCGTGCTCGGTCTCGTCGACGCCGGTCGCCTCGTTCTCCTCGTCGACGCGGAACCCGATGGTCACCTTGATCAGGTAGCCGAGGACCAGTGCGACGACGAAGGAGTACAGCAGCACCGCGCCCGCGGCGAGGGCCTGGCGACCCAGCTGGACCAGACCGCCGCCGTAGAACAGTCCGTTGTCGCCGACGGCGGCGGAGTTGACGCTGTTGTCGCCGAAGAAGCCGATGAGCAGGGTGCCCACGATGCCGCCGACGAGGTGGACGCCGACGACGTCGAGGGAGTCGTCGAGGCCGAAGCGGAACTTCAGCCCGACGGCCAGCGCGCACACCACGCCGACGATGAGCCCGACGGCCAGCGCCCCGACCGGCTGCACGAACCCGCAGGCCGGGGTGATCGCGACCAGCCCGGCGACGGCACCGGAGGCCGCGCCGAGGGTGGTGGGGTGGCCGTCGCGGAACTGCTCCACGAGCAGCCACCCGATCAGCGCGGTGGCGGTGGCGAGCATGGTGTTGGTGAACGCCGTCGCGGCGAGGTCACCGGCGGCGAGCGCGGAACCGGCGTTGAAGCCGAACCAGCCGAACCACAGCAGCGCCATGCCCAGCAGCACGAAGGGCAGGTTGTGCGGGCGCATCGGTTCGCGCGGCCAGCCGCGCCGCTTGCCGAGCACGATCGCCAGCGCGAGCGCCGCGGCACCGGCGTTGATGTGCACCGCGGTGCCGCCGGCGAAGTCCTCGGCCTTGAGGGTGTTGGCGATCCAGCCGCCGACGTTGTCCGGGCCGGTGAAGCCGTCGAAGGCGAACACCCAGTGCGCGACCGGGAAGTACACGATGCTCACCCACAGCACGACGAACGCGGTCCAGCCCCAGAACTTCGTGCGGTCCGCGACGGCGCCGGAGATCAGCGCCGGGGTGATGACCGCGAACATGAGCTGGAACATCACGAACGCCGGCGCGGGCAGGGCGTCGGTGCCCGGCCACGGGGCCGCGTCGCTGCCGACACCGACCATCGCGCCGACGGTGTTCGCCAGCCCGGCGAACTCCCCGCCGCCGAGCAGGCCACCGCCCACGTCGTCGCCGAAGGCCCAGCTGTAGCCGTACAGCGCCCACAGGACGCTGACCACGGCCAGGCAGATGGTGCTCATCATCAGCATGTTGAGCACGGACTTGCTGCGGGTCATCCCGCCGTAGAAGAACGCCAGTCCCGGCGTCATCAACATCACCAGCGCGGCGCTGACCAGCACCCACGCGGTGTCTCCCGCATTCACGCCCACGCGTCCTCCGTCGTCGCAGTTCCCCGACCCCGGCAGGGATGGTTCGCCCGCGGTGTTTCGTGGAGCAACCGGGTGTGGTTTCCGGTGGGTGTCGGGTCCGGGCATCCGGCACGGCCCCGCGCAGACGCCCCCGACGCGACAAACGACGCAGCCGGGACCGACGGTCCGAACCCGGACCGGGGCGCACCGATGAGTTCCGGCGACGGCCCGGGTCTCCCCTGCAACGGCGGCCCCGACCCGGGACCGCGAGCACCGAGGGAGCCCGCCATGACCAGCACCACCCGTACCGGGACCGCGTCCGCCACCTCCGCCACCCGTCGCCCGCGTGCCGCCACCGTCGGCCTGTGGGTGCTGCAGGTGCTGCTGGCGGGGGTCTTCGTGATGGCGGCGGTGCCGAAGGTGACCGCCGACCCGGTCGCGGTCGCCGGGTTCGACCTGCTGGGCCTGGGGACCGTCGGCATGGTCGTGGTCGGCTGGCTGGAGCTGGCCGGCGCGGTCGCCCTGCTGGTCCCGCGGCTGTGCGGGCTCGCCGCCGTCTGCCAGGTCGCGCTGATGGTCGGGGCCACCGCGGTCACCGTGGTGCTGATGCCCGCGATGGTCGCCTTCCCGGCGCTGACCCTGGTGGCGGTCTGTGTGGTCGCGTGGGCCCGCCGCCGCGACACCGCGGCCCTGCTGCGCGGCCTGCGCCGCTGACCGCCCGCACGACGACGGCCCGTCCACATGGTCCGGGGGACGGGCCGTCGTGGTGCGGGCGGGGCTCAGCCGATCTCGTCGAGCCGGCCGTTCGTGTAGTCGTCGTAGGCGGCGAGGTCGAGGAAGCCGTGACCGCAGTAGTTGAACAGGATCACCTTCTCCTCCCCCGTCTCCTTCGCGGCGAGCGCCTCGTCGATGGTGGCCGCGATGGCGTGCCCGCACTCCGGCGCCGGGATCTTGCCCTCGGTCCGCGCGAACTGGATGGCGGCCTCGAACACCTTCCCCTGCGGGTAGGCGACGGCCTCCATCCGCTCGTCCTTGACCAGTGAGGACACCAGCGGCGAGTCACCGTGGTAGCGCAGCCCGCCGGCGTGGATCGACGGCGGCACGAAGTCGTGGCCCAGGGTGTACATCGGCATCAGCGGGGTGAGACCCGCCGTGTCGCCGAAGTCGTAGTCGTAGCGGCCCTGGGTCAGCGTCGGGCACGACAGCGGCTCGACGGCGAGCAGCCGCACGCCGGAGTCCGGCACGAACGGGAAGGCGATCCCGCCCAGGTTCGAGCCGCCCCCGCACGGCGCGATGACGACGTCGGGCAGCCGCTCCCCCGCCAGCGCCAGCTGCTCCTTGGCTTCCAGGCCGATCATGGTCTGGTGCAGCAGCACGTGGTTGAGCACCGAGCCGAGCGCGTAGTGGGTGTCGGAGCGGCCGACGCAGTCGCGCACCGCGTCGGAGATGGCCGAGCCCAGTGAGCCGGGGTGGTCGGGCTCGTCGACCGGGGACGGCACGACCTCGCCGCCCCAGGTCTCGATCGCGATCCGCCGGTAGGGCTTCTGCCCGTAGGACGCCCGCACCATGTAGACCTTCAGGTCCAGGTCGAACTGGGCCGCGGCGAACGACAACGCGGTCCCCCACTGGCCGGCGCCGGTCTCGGTGGTGAGCCGGGTGGTGCCCTCCCGGGCGTTGTAGAACGCCTGGGCCACGGCCGTGTTGGTCTTGTGGCTGCCCGAGGGCGAGATCGACTCGTCCTTGAAGTAGATCCGCGCCGGGGTGCCGAGCGCCTTCTCCAGCCGGGTCGCGCGGACCAGCGGCGTGGGCCGCCACAGCCTCAGGATGTCGAGGACCTCGCCGGGGACGTCGACCCACGGCTCGGCGCTGACCTCCTGCTCGATCAGGGCGGTCGGGAACAGCGGCGCCAGGTCCTCGGGGACGACCGGCTCGCGGGTCCCGGGGTGCAGGGGCGGCTGCGGCGGCGTCGGCAGGTGCGGCACGACGTTGAACCATGCCGAGGGGATCCGGTCCGGGGGCAGCGTCCAGCGGCTCATGACCACCGAATCTAACCCGCACGTGCGCCCGGTCACGACCCGGGCGCGCCGTGGGACCGGGTCAGAGCTCCCGGGAGGCCCGCAGCCGACCCAGGGCCTCCTCGAGGATGGCCTCGCCGTCGGCGTCGCTGCGCCGCTCCTTCACGTACGCCAGATGCGTCTTGTACGGCTCGGTGCGGGGCGCGGCGGGCGGGTTCTCCGCGTCGCGTCCGCCCGGCAGCCCGCAGCGCGGGCAGTCCCAGGTCTCGGGGACCTCGGCCTCCGCGGCGAACCAGGTGTTGTTGACGTGCCCGTTCGCGCAGTAGAACGGGATGCGCTCGCGCGGGGCGGTCTCGCCCCGCTCGTTCTCGCCCATCGGTCCCGCACCGACCCGAGTACCGCGGATCGCGTTGCCGCCTGCCATGTCCCGCTCCCTCTCGTCCGTCCGACCGTCAGCCGGTGGCCAGCAGCAGGCCGTTGCCGACCACCGCGATGAGCCAGATGAGGCCGACGAAGACCGTGTAGCGAGCGATGTTGCGGTCCGCCGCCGCCGAGCCCGAGAGGCTCGACTGCACGCCGCCACCGAAGAGACTGGTCAGACCACCACCCTTGCTGCGCTGCAGCAGGACCATCGCGATCAGCAGGAGGCTGGTCACGATCAGGATGATCTGGAGGGTCAGGATCACGTGCGCTTCCCCATCAGTGGTCGCTCGCCGGAAGCGCCGACGATACCCCCGTCTCGCCCGATGTCCCGGAGCGGGGCATCCGCGCTACGACGCCGTTCGGTAACGCGGAGGTGCGACGGGGCGAGTCGGACCGGAATCCGTCGGACTGCTTCGGGGAGGTCGCAATGGTGCGCGTGATCATCGAGAACGCCGAGGCGTTTGCCGGATGGGGGATTCTCGGGCTCATCGTGATGGCGGTAGGAGTGGTCATTGGATTCATCATCCGGAGCAACTAGACCGGAACCGCCTCCACGACGGCCGGGGCGGCTGATCGTACGACACACACCGCAGATCACCGTGGTTCTCCTGTTGTCGATCCCCCTGCTGATCGGGGTGTCGGCCGGACAGCGTTGGCCGCGTCCCGAGTCGGACTTCTACGCGACCACATCGCAGATCATCGCCACACTGATCATCGCCGTGGTTCTGGAGGCGTTTCTCCCCCATCGTCCGATGTGGCAGGACGGACTCGACCAGGTGCTGATCCTGCCCCTTCTCGGCTTCAGCCTGCTCGGCTTGTTCGCATCGGTTCGCGGGCTGATCGGGGGACCAGGTGGTCCGGTGACCGGGGCGTCGGCAGCGGGGATCTCCGCGGCGGCGCTGCTCGTTGCTCTCGCTCTCGCGGCTCGGCTCACCTCGTCCACGGTCGCACCCACCGGGGTGGTCCTCGTCTTCGTGTTCCCTGCGGTGCTGATGCTGGGCTGGTTCTGAGCGCTCGGGCTCGGGACGACGTCGGGCCCGGTCCGAGTCGACTCGGACCGGGCCCGATGCGAGGGCTCGTCGCACTACCTCACGGCAACGGACCACCCGCGGCGACCGCCGACAGCTTCGCGAACTCCTCGGCGTCCAGGCTGGCGCCGCCGACGAGCGCGCCGTCGACGTCGGTCCCGGCCACGATCTCGCCCACGTTCGACGACTTCACCGAGCCGCCGTAGAGGACGCGGACCGTCCCTGCGACGTCGTCGGAGTACAGCTCGGCCAGCGTCGCACGCAGCGCGGCGCAGACCTCCTGCGCGTCGGCCGGGCCCGCCACCTTGCCGGTGCCGATGGCCCAGACCGGCTCGTAGGCGAGCACGAGACCGGCCGCCTGCTCGGCGGTGACACCCTTCAGGGCCGCGCGCAGCTGGTCGGTGCAGTGCTGCACGTGGGTGCCCGCCTCGCGGACGTCCAGGCCCTCGCCGACGCACAGGATCGGGGTGATCCCGTGCCTGAGCGCCGCGAGCACCTTGGCGTTGACGACCGCGTCGTCCTCGCCGTGGATCTCGCGGCGCTCGGAGTGCCCGACGGCGACGTAGGTGCAGCCCAGCTTGGCCAGCATGCCGCCCGACACGTCCCCGGTGTAGGCACCGGAGTCGTGCGGGGACAGGTCCTGGGCGCCGTGCACGAGGCGCAGCTTGTCGCCGTCGATCAGCGTCTGCACGCTGCGGATGTCGGTGAACGGCGGCAGGACGGCCACCTCGACCTTGTCGAGGTACCGGTCGGGCAGGGCGAAGGCGAGCTTCTGCACCACCGCGATGGCCTCGAGGTGGTGGAGGTTCATCTTCCAGTTGCCCGCGATGAGGGGCTTGCGGGTGGCCATCAGGCGTCCTCCTCCAGCACGGCGACGCCCGGCAGGGTCGCGCCCTCCAGGAACTCCAGGGACGCGCCGCCCCCGGTGGAGATGTGGGAGAACGCGTCCTCGGCGATGCCGAGCGCCCGGACCGCGGCGGCGGAGTCCCCGCCACCGACGACCGAGAAGGCGTCACCGTCGGCGATCGCCTGCGCGACACCGCGGGTGCCCTCGGCGAACGGCGCCAGCTCGAACACGCCCATCGGGCCGTTCCAGAAGATCGTCTTCGCGTCCTCGATGCGGGCGGCGAACTCGCGGACCGACTCGGGCCCGATGTCGAGGCCCAGCCAGCCGTCGTCGATGCCGTCGACGGCGACGGTCCGGGTGGTCGCGTCCGCGGAGAACGCGTCGGCGACGACGACGTCGGTCGGCAGGACGATCTTGCCGGACTCCAGGAGCTTCCGGCAGGTCTCGACCTGGTCGGACTCCAGCAGCGAGGAGCCGACGCCGTGGCCCTGGGCGGCCAGGAACGTGAAGCACATCCCGCCGCCGACGAGCAGCGTGTCGACCTTGGGCAGCAGCGCCTCGATCACGGCCAGCTTGTCCGAGACCTTGGACCCGCCGAGCACGACCGCGTAGGGCCGCTCCGGGTTCCCGGTGAGTGTGCGCAGCACCTCGACCTCGGACAGGACGAGCCCGCCGGCGTAGGCGTCGAGCCGCTGCGCGACGTCGTAGACCGACGCCTGCTCGCGGTGCACCACGCCGAACCCGTCGGAGACGAACGCCGCGTCGTCGCCGACCAGGGCGACGAGCTCGTCGGCGAACGCGCCGCGCTCGGCGTCGTCGGAGCTGGTCTCGCGGGCGTCGAACCGGATGTTCTCCAGCATCACGACGTCACCGGCGGCCATCGACGGCAGCGGCGTGCCGAGCTCGACCAGGCGCACCGGGGCGCCGAGCAGCTCGCCGAGCCGCTGGGCCGCCGGGGCCAGGGAGAACCTCTCCTCCGGCCCGTTCTTCGGACGACCGAGGTGCGCGGTGACGACGACCTGCGCGCCCGCACCGGACAGCGCCCGGATCGTCGGCACCGAGGCGCGGATGCGGCCGTCGTCGGTGATGTTCCGGTCGTCGTCGAGGGGAACGTTCAGATCGGAGCGGACCAGCACGGTCCGGCCCTGCACGCCCTCGGCCCCCTCGTTCAGGAGGTCGTCGAGGGTCCTCACAGCGTCGACGCCACCAGACCGGTGATGTCGACCAGGCGGTTGGAGTAGCCCCACTCGTTGTCGTACCAGCCGACGACCTTGACCTGGTTGCCGATGACCTTCGTCAGACCCGAGTCGAAGATCGTCGAGTGCGGGTCGGTCACGATGTCGGAGGAGACGATCGGGTCCTCGGTGTAGGACAGGATCCCCTTGAGCGGGCCCTCGGCGGCCGCCCTGAACGCGGCGTTGATCTCCTCGACCGTCGCCTCCTTGCGGACCTCGACGGTGAGGTCGGTGGCCGAGCCGGTGGGGATCGGCACCCGCAGCGCGTAGCCGTCGAGCTTGCCCTTGAGGTGCGGCATGACCAGCGAGATCGCCTTGGCGGCGCCGGTCGAGGTGGGGACGACGTTCAGCGCGGCCGCGCGGGCCCGGCGCAGGTCCTTGTGCGGACCGTCCTGCAGGTTCTGGTCCTGGGTGTAGGCGTGGATCGTGGTCATCAGACCCTTCTCGATCCCCAGCAGGTCGTCGAGGACCTTGGCCAGCGGCGCGAGGCAGTTCGTCGTGCAGGACGCGTTCGAGATCACGTTCTGCGAGCCGTCGTAGTCGCCGTCGTTGACGCCCTTGACGATGGTGATGTCCTCGTCGGTCGCCGGGGCGGAGATGACGACCTTCTTGGCGCCGGCGTCGAGGTGCTTGGCCGCGGCGTCGCGCTTGGTGAAGATGCCGGTCGACTCGACGACGACGTCGACGCCCAGGTCCTTCCAGGGCAGCTCGGCGGGGTCGCGGACGGCGAGGCCCTTGAAGCCCTTGCCGTCGACGACGATCTCGTCGCCGGAGGTGGAGACCTCGTAGGGCAGACGCCCGAGGATCGAGTCGTACTTCAGCAGGTGCGCGAGCGTCGCGTTGTCGGTGATGTCGTTCACCGCGACGATCTCGATGTCCGTGGTGCCGGCGGCGCGCTGGGCGTCCACCGCCCGCCAGAAGTTCCGGCCGATGCGGCCGAAGCCGTTGACTCCTACGCGGACCGTCACAGATGCCTCCAGGGCTCGTCGTGCCTGTCGTCTTCTCCCCCGGCCCGCCGGGTCCCGGCGGTGGGGTGTGGCAGGTCGATCGCGGGTCGGCACCCGGGTGGGCGCCGGCGCGTGCCGTGCTCGGCCGCCACCCTATCGGCGCATCGGCCGTCGCGACCCCCGTAGTGCCCGTGACCTGCGCCGCGCTCGCAGGATCGGGCGCGGTCGGGCCGCTCCGGACGGTCCGCGGTGTGGGGACGGACCGGTACCGGCCGGTATCCGGACCCGTGACGGCCCCGTGCCCGGGCGGGCCACGGGGCCGTCGCGGGCGTGCTCAGGCCAGGCGGAGCAGGCGGCGCCAGCCCGGACGGGTGTCGGGGGCGTCGGCGGCGGCGCGCTCGTCGTCGGAGAAGCCCTCGACCGGCTCGTGCGGACGCCCGTCGCGGGCCCGGGTCACGAACGCCGAGGCCGCCGACAGCGCGGCGGTCACACCGGTCGCGCCCGGGCCCGCGGTGAGGGTGGCGGTGACCGGCACGCCGAAGCGCTCGGCCCCGTCGCCCGCGGGCCGCTCGGCGACGGCGACGGCGGCGTCCCCACCCTCGCCCCGGTTCTCCCCGGACGCGGCCGCCCGGGCACCCGCGGCGGCCGGGATCGTGCCGGTGGTCACGTCGACCAGCACGAACTCCCAGGCGTAGGTGGTCTGCTGGTGGACGATGCGCTCGCGGACCGCGGAGGTGTCGCCGACGGCGCCCTCCCCGACGAGCAGGACGACGACCCGCTCGGGGCGGTCGGCCTCGTCGCGGGCGGCGAGCTCGTCGCCGACGGCGCCGAGCAGCCGGGCCGCGCCGCCGCGCAGGTCCGGGCCGCCCAGCGGGCGGAGCTTCGCGGGGAGCGCGGTGCGGGCCTCGGCGGCGCCGACCGGGACGGCGGGCGGGTGCGTGCCGTCGGGCAGCGAGCGGGTGAGGTCGCCCCCGGTGGCGACGACGACCTGCAGGTGACCGTCGTGGGCGTCCTGCTCGGCGAGCAGGTCCGCGAGACCGGAACGTAGTGCGGGCAGGAGCGGCCGCAGCATGCTGGATCGATCGAGATGAACGGCGAGGAGGGTGGAGCCCGGGATCGTCACGGCGGCATCATGCCCGACGCCCCGCACACCCCTCGTGACGGGGTGTGACCGCGGTCAGCGGCCGCCGCCGTCCTCCTCCAGCATCTCGGCGGTGACGGCGGACTCGGTGTCGGGGATGCCGAGCTCGGCGGCCTTCTTGTCCGCGGTCTGCAGCAGCCGCCGGATGCGGCCGGCCACCGCGTCCTTGGTCATCGGCGGGTCGGCCAGCTGGCCCAGCTCCTCCAGCGACGCCTGGGTGTGCTCGGCCCGCAGCCGCCCGGCGGCCTGCAGGTGCTCGGGCACCTCGTCGCCGAGGATCTCCAGGGCGCGGCTGACCCGGGCCGCCGCGGCGACCGCGGCCCGCGCCGAGCGGCGCAGGTTGGCGTCGTCGAAGTTCGCGAGCCGGTTCGCCGTCGCCCGGACCTCGCGGCGCATCCGGCGCTCCTCCCAGGACAGGACGCTCTGGTGGGCGCCCATCCGGGTCAGCAGCGCGCCGATCGCGTCGCCGTCGCGGACGACGACCCGGTCGGCGCCGCGGACCTCGCGGGCCTTCGCCGCGACGCCCAGCCGGCGTGCCGCGCCGACCAGTGCCAGCGCGGCCTCGGGGCCGGGACAGGTGACCTCCAGGGCGGAGCTGCGGCCCGGCTCGGTCAGCGACCCGTGCGCGAGGAACGCGCCGCGCCAGGCGGCCTCGGCGTCGGACAGGTCACCGGAGACCACGGGCGGGGGCAGCCCGCGCACCGGGCGGCCGCGGTTGTCGAGCAGCCCGGTCTGGCGGGCGAGTCCCTCGCCGTCACGGATCACCCGGATCACGTAGCGGGCGCTGCGGCGCAGACCGCCCGCGGTGATCACGTGCGCGTCGGCGGTGTGGCCGTAGAGCTCGTGGATCTCGCGGCGCAGTCTGCGGGCGACCGAGCCGGTGTCGACCTCGGCCTCGATCACCACCCGGCCGCCCACGATGTGCAGGCCGCCTGCGAAGCGGAGCAACGAGGCGACCTCCGCGCGCCGTGACGACTGCTTGGTGACGGTGAGCCGGCTCAGCTCGTCCTTCACCGTGGCGGTCATGGCCATCGGGAGCTCCTTCCGCGCTGCGGGCTGTCGTGCTGCGGGCTGTCGTGCGTGCCGTTCTCCGTCGGGAGCCGGCGCGGGGTCAGAGCGCCGAACACGTCGGCGAGTGCCCCGGCCAGTGCGTCCGGGTCGTGCCGCGGGGTCGCCGCCCGGGCGTCGGCGACGGCGGCCGGCCACACCCGTCCGCCGGGGACCAGCAGGTCGGCGGCGGCCGCGTCCAGCCGGTCCGGCAGGCTCACCGACCCGGCGTCGGCCAGGACGGCGTGCACCCGCAGACCGGGAGCGTGCCCGGACAGTACTTCAAGGTGCTGCTCGGGGGAGAAACCGGCGGTCTCCCCCGGCTCGGGCGCCAGGTTGAGCAGCACGACCCGGGCCGCCGGGGTCTCCAGCAGCGCGTCGCGCAGCCCGGGCACGAGCAGGTGCGGGAGCACGCTGGTGAACCACGAGCCGGGTCCGAGCAGCACGACGTCGGCGTCGCGCACCGCGCGGACGGCCTCGTCGCAGGCGGGCGGGTCGGCGGGCCGCAGCCAGACCCGGCGCACCCGGCCCGGGGTGGAGGCGACGGCGACCTGGCCGCGGATCAGGTGGGCGCCGTCGACGCCGTCCAGCGCGACCTCCGCCTCGATGTCCAGCGGCACCCGGGCCATCGGCAGGACCCGGCCGGCGCAGCCCATCAGCTCGCCGACGGTCGCCAGTGCGCGCACCGGGTCGCCGTCGCGCTCCAGCAGCCCGGCGAGCAGCAGGTTGCCCACCGCGTGCCCGGCCAGCGCGCCGGTCCCGCCGAAGCGGTGCTGGACCAGCCCGGACCAGAACCGGCCCCGCTCGTCGTCGCCGGCCAGCGCCGCGAGGGCCATCCGCAGGTCGCCGGGCGGGAGCAGGCCGAGCTCGCGGCGCAACCGCCCCGAGGAGCCGCCGTCGTCGGCGACGGTGACCACGGCGGTGATGTCGGTGACCGGCGGACAGCGGCGCAGCGCGGTCAGCGTGGCGTGCAGGCCGTGCCCACCGCCGAGCGCGACCACCCGCAGGCCCCCGGTGCGCTCGGGTGGGCGTGGGCTCACTCGCGCCCCATGTCGCGGTGCTCGACGTTGACCTGGATGCCCTCGCGGTCGGCGAGCCGGCGCCCGATCTCCTCCGAGATCGCCACCGAGCGGTGCTTGCCGCCGGTGCAGCCGACGGCGACGGTCAGGTAGCGCTTGCCCTCGCGCCGGTACCCGGCGCCGACGAGGTCGAGCAGCTCCAGGTAGCGGTCGACGAACTCCTCCGCACCCTCCTGGGACAGCACGTAGTCGCTGACCTCCCGGTCGCGGCCGGTGAACGGGCGCAGCTCGGGGATCCAGTGCGGGTTGGGCAGGAACCGCACGTCGACGACGAGGTCGGAGTCCAGCGGGAGCCCGTACTTGTAGCCGAACGACAGCACCGTCACCCGGGTCGCGGCGTGCGCGCTCTCCTGGGCGAACGAGCCCTCGATCCGGGTGCGCAGGTCGTGCACCGAGAGGTTCGAGGTGTCGACGACGAGGTCGGCGTCCTCCCGCAGCGGCCGCAGCACCTCACGCTCGGCGCCCAGGCCGTCGGTGATGCGCCCGGCGCCCTGCAGCGGGTGGGAGCGGCGGTTCTGCTCGAAGCGGCGCACCAGCACCGCGTCGGAGGCCTCCAGGAACAGCAGCTTCGGCCGGTAGCCGCGGCCGTCGAGGTCCTTGATGACGGCACCGAGGTCGTCGGTGAACGCGCGGGAGCGCACGTCCATCACCACCGCGATGCGGGCCACCTCCCCCCGGGCCCGCGACCCCAGCTCGACCATCGTGGCGATGAGTTCGGGCGGCAGGTTGTCCACCACGAACCAGCCCAGGTCCTCCAGGACCTTCGCCGCGGTGCTGCGCCCGGCCCCGGACAGGCCGCTGACCACCGCGACCTCGATCCCCGGGCCCGCGGTCACCTCGCCGTTGTCGTCGGTCATGCCTTCTCCCCCTCGGTTCCGGCGTGCAGGGCCGCGACCACGGACTCGGCGGTCCGGCGACCGAAGCCGGGCACACCGGCGATCTCGTCGACGTCGGCGGCGCGCAGCTTGCGCACCGACCCGAAGTGCTTGAGCAGCGCCTGCTTGCGGGCCGGGCCGAGCCCGGGGACCCCGTCGAGCGCGGACGCCGTCATGCCCTGCGAACGACGCTGGCGGTGATAGGTGATGGCGAACCGGTGCGCCTCGTCCCGGATCCGCTGCAGCAGGTAGAGCCCCTCGCTGGTCCGGGAGAGGATCACCGGGTCGGTGTCGTCGGGCAGCCAGACCTCCTCGAGGCGCTTGGCGAGCCCGCACACCGCGACGTCGGTGATCCCCAGCCCGGCCAGCTCCGCGGCCGCCGCGTCGACCTGCGGCTTCGCGCCGTCGACGACGAGCAGGTTCGGCGGGTAGGCGAACTTCTTGGGCCGCCCGGTCTCGGGGTCGATCCCGGTGCGCACGGTGTCGCCCGGCGCGACCTCCCCGGAGCCCTCGGTGGGGGCCGGCTCGTCGGCCGTCTCGGCCAGGTAGCGCCGGAAGCGGCGGCGCACGACCTCGGCGATCGAGGCCACGTCGCCCTCGGCGGCGGCCTCACGGATCTCGAAGCGGCGGTACTCGGACCTGCGGGGCAGCCCGTCCTCGAAGACCACCAGCGACGCGACCACGTTCGTGCCCTGCACGTGGCTGATGTCGATGCACTCGATGCGCAGCGGCGCCTGGTCGAGCTCCAGGTTCTCCTGGATCTCCTGCAGCGCGGCCGACCGGGCGGTGAGGTCCCCGGCGCGGCGCAGCTTGTGCTGGGCGAACGCCTCCGTCGCGTTCCGCGCGACGGTCGCGGCGAGGTCCCGCTTGTCGCCGCGCTGCGGCACCCGGATCCCCACCCTGGAGCCGCGCAGCCCGGTCAGCCAGCGCTCCAGCGCGGGCGTGTCGGAGGGCAGCACCGGGACCAGGATCTCCCTGGGCACCGGCTGGACGGCGTCGTCGGCGGCGCCGGCGAGGGCGTGCTGCTCGCCGTAGAACTGGGAGACGAACCGCTCGACGAGCTGCTCGGTGTCGGTGGGCTCGACCTTGTCGATCACCCAGCCGCGCTGGCCGCGGACCCGGCCGCCGCGGACGTGGAAGACCTGGACCGCGGCCTCCAGCTCGTCCTCGGCGAAGGCGACGACGTCGGCGTCGGTGCCGTCGCCCAGCACGACCGCCTGCTTCTCCAGGGCGCGGCGCAGGGCGCCGAGGTCGTCGCGCATCCGGGCGGCGCGCTCGAACTCGAGGTTCTCCGACGCCTCGGCCATGTCGCGTTCGAGCTGGCGGACCATCCGGTCGGTGCGCCCGGACAGGAAGTCGGAGAAGTCCTCGACGATGTCGCGGTGCTCGTC
The DNA here is from genome assembly GCF_040105315.1 of Pseudonocardia tropica. Classification (NCBI taxonomy): domain Bacteria; kingdom Bacillati; phylum Actinomycetota; class Actinomycetes; order Pseudonocardiales; family Pseudonocardiaceae; genus Pseudonocardia; species Pseudonocardia tropica. The sequence goes on along the minus strand of NZ_JBEDNP010000002.1, from coordinate 51,842 downwards.
GGCGGTGACCGTGCCCACGCAGGGGGCGGAGCACTTGTCGATGTAGCCGAGCAGGCAGGGTCGCCCGATCTGGCCGTGTCGCTTGAACACCCCCGTCGAGCAGGTGCGCGCGGGGAAGACCCGCAGCAGCAGGTCGAGGGTCTCGCGGATGGCCCAGGCGTGGGCGTACGGGCCGAAGTAGCGCACGCCCTTGCGGCGCGGGCCGCGGTAGACGTGCAGCCGCGGGTACTCCTCGTGCATCGTCACGGCGAGCACGGGATAGCTCTTGTCGTCGCGGTAGCGGACGTTGAACCGCGGGTCGTACTCCTTGATCCAGTTGTACTCGAGCTGGAGGGCCTCGACCTCGGTCCCGACGACCGTCCACTCCACCTTCGCCGCGGTGGTCACCATCTGCCGGGTGCGCGGGTGCAGGCCGGACAGGTCGGCGAAGTAGGAGTTCAGCCGCTGCCGCAGGCTCTTGGCCTTGCCCACGTAGATCACCCGGCCACGGGGGTCGGAGAAGCGGTACACCCCGGGCGACTCCGGGATCGTCCCGGTCGCCGGACGGTAGGTGCTGGGGTCGGCCATGGTGGCTCCCAGGGTAGTTGCGGGCACCGACGGTCCCGGTCCGGCCCCGGCCTCGGCGCGGGCCCCGGACGAGGTGTAGGGACGCGTGTCGGCCGGGGACCTCGCGCGGCGCCGCCGGAACTGTCGGTAGGGTCCGGTACACCTCGCCCTCGAACACGAGTTCGACCATACCGAGCCCGAGGAGACCGCCGTGAGCACCGCGCAGGAGACCGGCCCCCGCACCGACATCGGCACCGCGCCGGGTGAGCAGGTGCCCGGGGCCCGGCTGGACCGGATCCGCAAGCTGCTGGCGAAGGCCGAGCGGGCCGGCACCCCGGACGAGGCCGAGATCTACACCGACAAGGCGTTCGCGCTGATGGCGCGGCACGGGATCGACGAGGCGCTGCTGGCGGCGGCGCCCGGCGCCGGGCCGTCGCGGGCCGACCCGATCGGCCGGAGCCGGATCACCGTCGACAACCCCTACAGCGGGGCGAAGGCCCGGCTGATGGGGTGGACGGCGTCGGCGCTGCGGTGCCGGTGGGTGATGCACGACCAGCGGGGCGGCTCGGTCGCCGCGGTCACCGTGTTCGGGTTCGCCTCGGACCGGGAGCGGGTGGAGCTGCTCTACACCTCGCTGCTGCTGCAGGCCACGGCCGCGCTCGCCGCGGTCCGCCCGCCGGACCCGGGCGAGTCGGTGGCGGCCTACCGGAGGTCCTGGATCTACGGCTTCGCGGGCCGGGTGTACGAGCGGCTGTGCGAGGCCGAGCGCTCCGCCCTGGGCGAGACCGAGGCCGAGACCGGGCGGGCGGCGGCGTCGACCGAGCTGGTGCTGGCCGACCGCGGCGCCGAGGTCGACCGCGCCTACGACGCCGAGTTCGGCCGGCTGCGCCGCGCCCGGCGCCCGCAGGTGTCGGGCAGCGGCTTCCGGCACGGGGCCGCCGCGGCCGACCGGGCCGACCTGGGCGGCCCGCGCCTGGACGGCCGGGCCGGGGCGCCGTGCATCGGCGCCTGAGCCGGGGTCACGGGCCCAGGACGGCGGCGCGGTGCAGCGTGCGCAGGGTGCGGACGTGGCGCACGGCCAGCCCGCGGTCGACGGCCTGCACGGCGAGCACCGACTGGTACTCGTCGTCGGGCAGCTCCAGGCGGGCCGAGGCGGCGCCGTCGGGGAACGAGACGCCGTGCACGTCGGCCCAGTCGTACCACCGGGCGGTGATGACGTTGCGGACCTCGATGCCGTGGGTGTCGGCGCGCACCCGGGGGCGGGCCATGAGCAGCAGCCCGCCGGCGACGAACGCCCCGATGACCATCATCGCGACCTGGTCGGCCGGCTGGAAGATCACCCCGGTGTCCTCGGCGGGCATGAAGTAGGCCGCGATGAGGAAGAACACCATCACGCCGGCGGCGCTGAGCCAGGCGGTCCAGCGGATGACCCGCGGTCGGAGGGTCACCGCGTCCGGTCCGGGTCCGGTCCGCGTCTGCGCCACCGGGGTGGCCGGGACGGGGGTGGTGGAGTCGGTCGGCTGCTCGGTCACTGGAGTCTCCCTGTGCTGACCCGGGTCGGGGTCACGGGCGGATCGGGGCGCCGGCGCGCAGGTCGCGCAGCGCCAGCGCCGATTCGAGTGCGGCGATGCAGGCCTCGGCACCCTTGTCCTCGGCTGCGCCCGGCGCGCCGGAGCGGTCGATCGCCTGGTCCACCGTGTCGGTGGTGAGCACGCCGTTGCCGACCGGGGTCGACTCGTCGAGCGCGACGCGGGTGAGGCCCGCGGTGACGGCGTCGCAGACGTACTCGAAGTGCGGGGTGCCACCGCGGACGACGACACCGAGCGCGACGACGGCGTCGTGGCCGCGGGCGAGCTCCTGGGCGACGACCGGGAGCTCGACGGTGCCGGGCACCCGCACGACGGTGGGCTCGGCGCCGGCTTCGCGGGCCGTGGCGACGGCCCGTTCCAGCAGCCGGTCCACGATCTCGGCGTGCCAGCGGGCCGCCACCACCCCGACCCGCAGTCCGCTCGCGTCCAGCTGCGTGGCCCCGGAGGGCCGGCCCTCACCACTCATGGACCGATTCTCGCCTCTCGGCCCGCGCGCCGCGCCACGGGGTCTCCCGGCGCGCGGCGCGCGGCCGGGTCAGAGTGCCGGGTCGGCGACCTCGCCGAGATCGGGCAGGTCGTGGCCCATCCGGTCGCGCTTGGTCCGCAGGTAGCGCAGGTTCTGCGGGGTGGCGCGCACCGGCATCGGCTCGCGACCGACGACGCGCAGCCCGTAGCCCTCCAGCCCGGCGCGCTTGTCCGGGTTGTTGGTGAGCAGCCGCATGGACCTCACGCCGAGGTCGGCGAGGATCTGGGCGCCGATGCCGTAGTCCCGGGCGTCGGCGGGCAGCCCCATCGCGAGGTTGGCGTCGACGGTGTCGGCGCCGGCCTCCTGGAGCTGGTAGGCCTGCAGCTTGTGCAACAGGCCGATCCCCCGGCCCTCGTGCCCGCGCATGTAGAGCACGACGCCGCGGCCCTCCTTGGCGACGGCCTCCAGGGCCGCGTCGAGCTGGGGGCCGCAGTCGCAGCGCAGCGAGCCGAGGACGTCGCCGGTGAGGCACTCGGAGTGCACCCGGACGAGCACGTTCTCGCCGTCGTCGGCGGGGGTGGCGATGTCGCCCATCACCATGGCGATGTGCTCGGTGCCGTCGAGGGTGCAGTCGTAGCCGTAGGCGAGGAAGTCACCGTGGCCGGTGGGGATCCGCGCGGTCGCGACCCGCTCGACGTGCTTCTCGTAGCGGCGCCGGTAGGCGATGAGGTCGGCGATGGTGATCAGGGTGAGGTCGTGGTCGGCGGCGAACACGCCGAGCTCCTCGCCGCGGGCCATCTCGCCGGTGTTCTTCTCCGAGACGATCTCGCACAGCGCGCCCGCGGCGGGCAGGCCCGCCATCCGGGCGAGGTCGACCGCGGCCTCGGTGTGCCCGGGACGGCGCAGCACACCGCCCTCGCGGGCCTGCAGCGGCACGACGTGGCCCGGCCGGACCAGGTCGTGCCGGTCGGTCTCGGGGTCGGCCAGCGTGCGGATCGTGTGCGCGCGGTCCTGGGCGGAGATGCCGGTGGTGACGCCCTCCTTCGCGTCCACGGTGACCGTGTACGCGGTGCGGAAGGAGTCCCGGTTGGTGTGGTGCATCGGCGGCAGGTCGAGCCGCTCGCAGGCCCCACCGGTGATGGCCACGCAGACGTAGCCGGAGGTGTAGCGGACGGTGAACGCCAGCAGCTCCGCGGTCGCCTTCGACGCCGCGAAGATGAGGTCGCCCTCGTTCTCACGGTCCTCGTCGTCCATCACGACGACCGGCTTGCCCTCGGCGATGTCGGCGATGGCCTTCTCGATCCGGGCGAAACGATCGGCCCGCTCCGACGGCGTCATCGCGGTGTGCGGAGCGTCCGGCAGCGTGCCCGACCCCTGGCCTGCCGGCGTGACCGGCGACTCCCACGGCTCGCTCACCGCGCGACCCCTTCCTGTCCGGACCCGGGGCCCTGCAGGTACCCCGCGGTCATGCGTTCCACGTACTTGGCGATCACGTCGACCTCCAGGTTGACCGGATCCCCCGGGGCGCGCGACCCCAGTGTGGTCTCGGCCAGGGTCGTCGGGATCAGCGCCACCCCGAACCCGTCCGGGTACACGGCGGCGACGGTCAGCGAGACCCCGTCGACGGCGACGGAGCCCTTCTCGACGACGTAGCGGGCCAGCTCGGCGGGCAGCGAGAAGCGGACCTCGTCGCTGCGCTCGCCGGGGGTACGGGACACCACGGTACCGACACCGTCGACGTGGCCCTGCACGATGTGGCCGTCGAGCCGGCCGCCGGCGGGTACCGCGCGCTCCAGGTTGACCCCGGACCCGGCGCCGACGGCGCCGAGCGAGGTCCGCTTCAGCGTCTCGGGCACCAGCTCGAGGGTCAGCGTGGCCGCGCCCGGCCCGGTCACGACGGCGGTGAGGCAACAGCCGTTCACCGCGACCGACTCCCCGTGCCCGACCTCGGCGGCCAGGGCCGCGCGCACGGTCAGCACGACGACGTCGTCGTCGGTGCGGACGTCGACGACCTCGCCGACCTCCTCCACGATCCCGGTGAACATCGCCCGTCCCTCCTACTGCGGCACGTCCGGCCCGGTCGGGCCCGGTGCCGGTCGTGCGTCGATGACCACGTCGTCGCCGGCGCGGTGGATCTCGTCCACGTGCAACCGCACGATGTCGGCGATCGTTACCACGCCCGCGTCGCCGAGGGCGTGCGGTCCCGCGCCGAGCAGGGCCGGGGCCAGGTGCACGAGCACCCGGTCGACGAGTCCTGCGGCGACGAACGCACCGGCGAGGGTCGGTCCGCCCTCGAGGAGCACGTCCACCACGGTCCGGTGGCCGAGCTCGGCGAGCACCTCCCCCGGATCGCGAGTGCGGAGGTGGAGCACGTCGGCGGTGCCGGCTTCGTCGGTCCGGGCCAACCGGGCGCCGGGCGGGACGTCGCGGTGTCCCACCACCACCCGCAGGGGCTGGTGGTCGAACAGGGTGCCGTCGGGCCGGCGAGCGGTCAGCGCCGGGTCGTCGGACAGGACGGTACCCGTGCCTGCGACGATCGCGTCCATCCTGCGGCGCAGGTCATGCACCGCGCCGCGCGCGGCCGGGCCCGTGATCCAGCGGCTGGTGCCGTCGGCGGCGGCGACCCGGCCGTCGAGCGTGGTGGCGACCTTCCAGGTCACGTGGGGGCGCCCGGTGCGCGTGCGGTGCAGCCAGCCGCGCAGCGGGCCCAGGGCCACCTCGTCGGCGAGCGTGCCGAGCGTCACATCGACACCGGCGGCACGGAGCCGGTCCAGCCCGCCCGCCGCGACCGGGTCGGGGTCGGCGACGGCGGCGTGCACCCGGGCGATCCCGGCCTCGAGGAGGCCGTCCACGCACGGCGGGGTGCGGCCCGTGTGGTTGCAGGGCTCCAGGGTCACCACGGCGGTCCCGCCCGCGGCGCGGTCCCCCGCCTCCGCGAGCGCGGCCCGTTCGGCGTGCGGACCGCCGGGCGGTGCGGTGGCACCGGTGCCGACGACGACGCCGTCGCGGTCGAGGACGACGCAGCCGACGGCCGGGTTGGGGCTGGTCGTGCCGTGGACCTCGGCGGACGCGGCGAGGGCGCGGCGCATGGCCGCGGCCGTGCGCTCGTCGGTGCCGGTCGGGCGGTCCACTCCGGTGTGCTCCGTCGCTCGGTCGTCCGCGGCGGGCTCAGTCGGTCCAGCGGTGCGGGTTCGCCCGGCGGGCGCTGTCCCGCAGCGCGGCGACGGCGCGGCCCGGGTCGTCGGCGCCGTAGACGGCGGACCCGGCGACGAAGCAGTCGACGCCGGCCTCGGCGGCCGCCTCGATCGTGTCGGCGTTGATGCCGCCGTCGATCTCGACGAGCACCGTGAGGTGCCCGGTGTCGACCAGGTTGCGGACGGTGCGGACCTTGTCGAGGACCTCGGGGATGAAGCTCTGCCCGCCGAAGCCGGGCTCGACGCTCATCACGAGCAGCGTGTCGTAGTGGCGGAGCACCTCGACCCACGGGTCGAGCGGGGTACCGGGCTTGATCGACAGCCCGGCGAGGGACCCGGCGGCGCGCAGGTTCTTCGCGAGCATCACCGGGTCGTGGGCGGCCTCGGCGTGCACGGTGACGTTGCGGGCACCCGCCTCGGCGTATCCCGGGGCCCAGCGGTCCGGGTCGGAGATCATCAGGTGGCAGTCGAGCGGGATGTCGGTGGCGGCGCGCAGGCTCTGCACGACCGGCAGGCCGAGCGTCAGGTTCGGCACGAAGTGCGCGTCCATGACGTCGACGTGCAGCCAGTCCGCACCGTTCCCGGTCCCGTCGCCGCCCACGGCGGCGGCCTCCTCGCCGAGTCGGGCGAAGTCGGCCGACAGGATGCTGGGCGCGATCATCGGGTGCACGCGGAGGAGGTTACTGGCCGCTCGCCGGCGGCCCCGCACCCGTGGGCGAGGCCGCCGTCACACCGCGGTCAGTCCTCGAGCGGGCGGCGCAGCAGCGCCAGGAACATCGCGTCGGTGCCGTGCACGTGCGGCCACAACTGGACGGTCGGGCCGTCCCCGAGGCCGGGGACCTCGCCGGGCAGCGAGGCGCGCGCGTCGAGCTGCTCGACGGCACCGGCCGGACCGGGGCGTCCCTCGCGGCCGACGATCCGGCCGACGACGCCGACGGTCTCCGACACGTGCGGCGAGCAGGTGACGTAGGCGACGACGCCGCCGGGGCGGACGTGACGCAGCGCGGCGACGAGCAGCTCGCGCTGCAGCCGGGTCAGCGTCGCGATGTCCTCGGGGCGGCGCCGCCAGCGGGCCTCGGGGCGGCGGCGCAGCGCGCCCAGCCCGGTGCAGGGCGCGTCGACGAGCACCCGGTCGTAGCCGCCGTCGGGCAGCGGGGCCTCCCGGCCGTCGGCGACGTGCACGGTGACCGGCAGCTCGGCGACGGACCGGCGGACGAGGTCGGCGCGGTGCTCGCTGGACTCGACCGCGTCGAGCGTCCCGCCCCGGGCGGCGACGAGCCCGCCCAGCAGCGACGCCTTGCCGCCCGGGCCGGCGCACAGGTCGAGCCAGCGGCCGGTGTCCTCGCCCAGCAGCGCGGCGCGGGCGAGCGCGGCCGCGACGAGCTGGCTGCCCTCGTCCTGGACGATCGCGAGCCCCTCGGCGACGGCGTCGAGCTCGCCGACGTCGCCGCTGCCCGGCTCCAGGTGCACCCCGTAGGGCGAGTACGGCGCCTGCTCGCCGCCGGTGGCCAGGGCCAGCTCCTCGGCGGTGATCTCGCCGGGCCGGGCGAGCAGGTGCACGCGCGGCCGGGTGTCGTCGGCGGCGAGGGCGGCGGTCAGCTCCTCCCCGGTGCCGCCGAGCGCGTCGGCGAAGGCCTGCGCGATCCAGCGCGGGTGGGCGTGGCGCAGCGCGGCGTCGCCGACCGGGTCCTCGGCGGGGTCGGGGGCGAGGCGGTCGAGCCACTCGGCCTCGGTGTGCTCGCCGATGCGGCGCAGCACCGCGTTGACGAACCCGGCCGACTGCGAGCCGTGGTCGGACCGCACCAGCTCGACGCAGGTGGTGACGGCCGCGTGGTCGGGCACCCGGGTGCGCAGCAGCTGGTAGGCGCCCAGGCGCAGCGCGTCGAGCAGCGCGTGCTCGATCTTGGCCAACGGGCGGTCGGTGCAGGCGTCGATGATCGTGTCGAGCAGGCCCTGGGCGCGCAGGGTGCCGTAGCCGAGCTCGGTGGCCAGGCCGGCGTCGCGGTCGCGCAGCCGGTGGCGGCGCAGGATGCCGGGCAGCGCGAGGTTGGCGTAGGCGTCGCGCTCGCGGACGGCGGTCAGCAACTCGTAGGCCGCCTGCCGGGCGGGGTCGACGGCCGGGGGCCTGGCGGGGCCGCCGCGGCCGCGGGGCGGGCCGGAGTTGCGGGGGCCGGACGTGCGCTCGCGGCGGGGGCCGCGGTCGCCGCCCCGGTCCCCACGGTCGTCGCGGCCGCCGCGGCGGTCGTCGCCGTGGTCGGGGCGGGGACGGTCGCCCTGCGGGCGGTCACCGCGCGGACGGTCGTCACGGGAGCGGTCGCCCTGGGGTCGGTCGCCCTGGGGTCGGTCGGCGCGCGGACGGTCGCCGCCGGAGCGGTCACCGCGGGGCCGGTCGTCGCGGCGGTCGGCGCGGGGACGGTCGTCACGGTCCCGGTACGGCCGGTCCCCACGGGGCCGGTCGTCGCGGCCGCGGTCGGCGCCGCGGGGACGGTCGTCCCGGGAGCGGTCCCCGCCGCGGGCGCGGTCGTCGCCCCGCGGTCGGTCGTCGCGGCCCCGGACCGGGCGGTCGCCGCGGGGACGGTCGCCACCGTCGCGCGGGCGGGCCACGTCGCCACCGGAGCGGGAGTGGCTGGGCCGGTCGGAGTCGCGCCACCCACCGCCACGGCGCTCTCCGGAGCCACCCGGACCACCGGACCCGCCGCGCCGGTCGCCGGACCCCGAGCCGCCGCCCCAGCCGGACCCGGTGCGCGGGCCGCGGTCGTCGCGCGACCGGTCACGACGGGCCCGGTCGGCGCCCGACCGGTCACCGCCCGGCCGGTCGCCACCGCGGTGCCGGTCGTCGCCGGCGCGCCGCTCGGGGCGGTCGGGCCGGTCGCGGTCGGGTCGGGGGTCCTGCTCGCTCACGTGGTCTCCTCGGCGGTGGTCCGCCGTGGCCGGGGGCCGGCCGTCGTCCGGGATGTCGGGAAGTCGGTGTGGTGTCGGAGGTCGGTGCGCCGGACCGGGGCGGGTGGCGGCGGTCAGCCCAGGTACTCGACGCCGTCGATCCGGGCGCCGCGGGCCCAGTCCGGCGCGGGCATGAATCGCTTGCCCTTCGGCTTCACCCCGCCCAGCTCGACCGGGACGGTGGCGGTCCCGGCCAGCACCCGGCGGCGCTCGACCCGCAGCTCCCCCGGCGCGAGCTCCACCTCACCGGTGCGCAGCGGGCGGACCGGGCCGAGGCCGAGGCGGTCGTCGCGGAACCCGCACCACGCGCCGGGCTCGGGGGTGACCGAGCGGATCAGCCGGTCCAGCGCGGCGGCCGGGGCGGTGAAGTCGGCGCGGGCGTCGGCGGTCGTGACCTTCGGCGCGAGCGAGACCCCCCCGGCGGGCTGCGGGACGGCGGTCAGCGTGCCGTCGGCGATGCCGTCCAGGGTCGCGGCGAGCAGCCGGGCACCGGATTCGGCGAGCCTGCCCAGCAGGTCGCCCGCGGTGTCGGTCGCGCCGACGGTCTCGGTGACCAGGCCGTAGGTGGGCCCGGTGTCCATGCCCTCCTCGAGCCGGAACGTGGTGGCGCCGGTGACGTCGTCGCCGTGCCGGATCGCGGCCTGCACCGGGGCCGCGCCGCGCCAGGCGGGCAGCAGCGAGAAGTGCAGGTTGACCCAGCCGTGGACGGGCACGTCCAGCACCGGGCGGGGCAGCAGCGCCCCGTAGGCGACGACCGGCGCGCAGTCCGGCGCGAGCGCGCGCAGCGTGTCGAGGAACTCCGGGTCCGACGGCTTCGCGGGGGTCAGCACCGGGATCCCCGCCGCGTCGGCGAGCTCGCCGACCGGGGAGCGGGTGAGCCTGCGGCCGCGCCCGGCGGGGGCGTCCGGGCGGGTCAGCACCGCGACGACCTCGTGGCCGGGGTGCTCCAGCAGCGCCCGCAGCGACGGCACCGCCGGGTCGGGGGTGCCGGCGAACAGCAGCCTCATCGAGCCTTGCCGAACATGGGGTGCGGGCTCGCCTTGACCACCGGCTCGGGCTCGCCGAACCAGGCGGCCTCCCGGATCTCGCGCATCGCCAGCTTGCGGGTCTCGGCGTCGAGCCGGTCGACGAACAGCACGCCGTCGAGGTGGTCGGTCTCGTGCTGGATGGCCCGCGCCAGCAGCTCGGAGCCCTCGATCGTCTGCGGCTCGCCGTGCATGTCCCAGCCCCGCGCGACGACGTGCAGTGTGCGCCGGCAGTCCCAGCCGAGCCCGGGGATGGACAGGCAGCCCTCCATGCCGAACTGCTCGTCGTCGCCCACGGCCTCCCAGGTCGGGTTGACCAGGTGCCCGGAGAATCCGTCGCAGTCGTAGACGAACACCCGCTTGCCGACGCCGATCTGCGGCGCGGCCAGGCCGGCGCCGCCCTCGTCGTGCATGGTGTCGGTCAGGTCGGTGACGAGCTTGCGCAGCTCCGCGTCGAAGTCGGTGACCTCGGTGGCGCGGGTGCGCAGGACCGGGTCGCCGAACAGCCGGACGGGCTGGATGGACACGGGCTTCCCCTCACGGCGGACGAATGCGGTGATCAGCGCTCCATTGTGCCACTGCGGCACCGCCGGTCCCCTCCGGTGTCACGGCGGTGACCCGGCGCCCCGCTCAGTCGATCTCGTCGGGGTCGAGCCGGACCCGCACGGTCTCGGGGGCCTTGCGGGCGGTGCGCAGGGCCTGCGCGTCGTGCAGGGCCCGGGCCAGGTCGCGCCCGGCGCGGCGCGGGACCCGCAGCAGCGCCCGCTCGCGGACGTCGTCGGCGGTGCCGTGGCCGGCCCCGGGCCGGTCCGGCGGGTCGATCTCGACCGGTCCGAGCAGCTCCACCCCCTCGGGCGGGGACGGGTCGACGCGCCCGGCGCCGAGCACCACGTCGCAGATCTCGGCGACGGCGGCGGGCGGCCCCTCCACCGAGGCCATCCGGATCGCGGGCGGGAACCCCACCTCGGCGCGTTCGGCGAGCTCGGCCTCGGCGTGCCCGGCCGGGTCCCACCGCACCAGCGCCTGCACGGTCGGCACCGACGCCTCGGCGACGACGACGACCCGGCCGCCGTCGGTGTGCGGCACGACCCCGGCGGCCGCGGCGAACCAGCGGCGCAGCGTCTCCTCGGCGACGCGCAGGTCGGGCCGGGCGAGCATGGCCCAGCCGTCGAGCAGCAGCGCGGCGCCGTAGCCGGCCCCGCCGCCGTCGACGACCGGCTCCGCGCCCGGGGTGGCGACGACCAGGGCGGGCCCGGCCGGGACGGTGTCGAGGACCTCGGCGCCCCCGCCGGAGGTGCGCACGGTGACGCCGGGGAAGGCGCGGCCGAGCTCCTCGGCCGTGCGCCCTGCGCCGACCACCCCGGCCCGCAGGCGTCGCGACCCGCAGTGCCCGCAGCGGAACGCCGGCTCGGCGCGGCCGCACCAGCGGCAGGCGGGCAGCGCGCCCTCGGCACCGGCGCCGGAACGGGGCAGGCCCAGCGGCCCCGCGCAGTGCCGGCAGCGGGCGGCGTCGCGGCAGGACGCGCACGCCAGGAACGGCAGGTACCCCGACCGCGGCACCTGCACCAGCACCGGGCGGCCCGCGGTCAGCGCGGCGCGGGCGGCCTCGAAAGCGACGCCCGGGACGCGGGCCGCGCGGGCGGCGGGGTCGCGCACGAGCTGGGTGTCGGTCTCCCCGATCGCGGTGACCCGCGGCATCCGGGCGCGCACCCCGGCACGGTCGGCCGCGATGGGACTCGCCCAGCGGGTCTCGACGAGCACCTGCGCCTCGGCGGTGCGGGCGAACCCGGCGAGCAGCAGCGCGGCGCCCTCGCGGTGCGCGCGCAGCACCAGCACGTCGCGGACCTGCGGGTAGGGGGCTCGGGGCTCGGAGTGGGAGTCGTCGCCGTCGTCCCAGACGGCCAGCAGACCGAGCTCGCCGAGCGGGGCGAACGCCGCGGACCGGGTGCCGACGACGACCCGCACGCTCCCCCGCCGCACCGCCAGCCAGCGCCGGTAGCGCTCGGCGGGCCCGAGCTCCGCGGTGAGGGCCACCACGCCGTCCTCGCCGAGCAGCGCCGCGCAGGCCGCGTGCAGCCGGGCGACGTCGCGCTGGTCGGGCACGACGAGCAGCGCCGACCGACCCGCCGACCGGGTGGCGACGGCGGCCTCGGCCAGCCGGGCCGCCCACTCCTCCCCCGGCAGCGCCTGCCAGACGGCGTGCGCGGCGCGCCCGCCCGCCAGCGCGTCGAGGAACGCCCCGCCGCGCGGGTAGGCCTCCCAGCCGGCGCGGTCGACCGGGGCCGGGGCGGTCGTGCCGCGCTCGCGGGGGGTCTCGGCCTCGACGCGGGCGTGCCGGGCGGGTACCGCGAGCCGCAGGACGTCGGCCATCACCCCGGCGTAGCGGTCGGCGACGGCCCGGGCCAGCCCGGCCACCTCGGCGGTGAGCACGGGTTCGGGCGAGACGACCTTGTCGACCCAGGCGAGCCTCCCGGCGTGGGCGGTGTCCTCGGAGCGTTCCAGCAGGAAGCCGTCGACCATCCGACCGGCGAACCGCACCCGCACCCGCACGCCGGGGACGGCGGCGTCGTCGAGGTGGGTCGGGACCCGGTAGTCGAAGGTCCGGTCCAGGTGCGGCAGCGCGACGTCGACCAGCACCCGCGCGACCGGGCGGGCCGCAGCGGGCTGCCACTCCCCCCGGTTGCGACCCGGGCGGCGGGTGCGGGCCGCCGGGGCCGTACGCGGAGAGCTCACGCCGAGGGTCTACCACGAGCCACCGACGCCGCCCGGAGACGGCCGTGGCCGGGACCGCGGGGTGCGGTCCCGGCCACGGGGCGGGCGGACGCCGTGCTCAGGCGCCGGCGGCCGACTTGAGCGCGTCGGCGCGGGAGGTGTCCTCCCACGGCAGCTCGACGTCGGTGCGGCCGAAGTGGCCGTACGCGGCGGTCGGGCCGTAGATCGGGCGCAGCAGCTTCAGGTCGCGGATGATCGCGGCCGGGCGGAGGTCGAAGACCTCCTCGATGGCGGCCTGGATCCGCGCCGGGTCGACGTTCTCGGTGCCGAAGGTCTCCACGAACAGCCCGACCGGGGCGGCCTTGCCGATCGCGTAGGCCACCTGGACCTCGATCCGCCCGGCGAGCCCGGCGGCGACGGCGTTCTTGGCGACCCACCGCATGGCGTACGCGGCGGAGCGGTCGACCTTCGACGGGTCCTTGCCGGAGAAGGCGCCGCCACCGTGGCGGGCCATGCCGCCGTAGGTGTCGACGATGATCTTGCGGCCGGTGAGGCCCGCGTCACCCATCGGGCCGCCGAGCACGAAGCGGCCGGTCGGGTTGACCAGCAGCCGCGGCTGCGACGGGTCCCAGCCCAGCGCCTCCACCTCGGGGGTGACGACGTGCTTGAGGATGTCGGGGGCCAGCATGCCGTCGAGGTCGACGTCCGCGGCGTGCTGGGAGGACAGGACCACGGTGTCGAGGCGGACCGGCTTGTCGCCGTCGTACTCGATGGTGACCTGGGTCTTCCCGTCCGGGCGCAGGTAGGGCAGCGTGCCGTTCTTGCGGACCTCGGTCAGCCGGCGCGACAGGCGGTGCGCCAGCGCGATCGGCAGCGGCATCAGCTCGGGGGTGTCCTCGCAGGCGTAGCCGAACATCAGGCCCTGGTCGCCGGCGCCCTGCTTGGCGATCTCGTCCTCGGCGGACTCGACGCGCTTCTCGTAGGCGGTGTCGACGCCCTGGGCGATGTCGGGCGACTGCGCACCGATCGCGACGTTGACGCCGCAGGAGGCGCCGTCGAAGCCCTTGGCGGAGGAGTCGTAGCCGATCTCGAGGATCGTGTCCCGGACCAGCTGCGGGATCTCGACGTAGGCGCCCGTGGTGACCTCACCGGCGACGTGCACCTGACCGGTGGTCACCAGGGTCTCGACGGCCACCCGGCTGCTCGGGTCCTGCGCGAGCATCGCGTCGAGGATGGTGTCGCTGACCGCGTCACAGATCTTGTCGGGGTGGCCCTCGGTGACCGACTCGCTGGTGAACAGGCGACGGCTCGTGGTTGACACGCGCAGTTTCTCCATCCCGTTGGAAACGTTCTCCGCTCCGGCGCGACGACGCTGTCACGCTCGCTCGGACGCACGACCATGATCGCGAGCGCCCCTCGGCATGCAGAGTAGTCCAGACCGGCCGCCCGTATGGGAGTACCCAGGACGGAACTCACACACGGAGCGTGACGACGCGCCGCAATGACGCTACCCAGCGTCGCCGGATGGGGTGATTGACCCTCCGCTCACGAATCGAACGGGCGTCGGCTCGTTGGGCGGGACAACACCTCGCACGCCCCGCGGGGTCGCCCACGAACGGATCCGCACGGTGGCCTCCCCGGCCCCGGCGGCACGGAGGTTGTTCCACCATGAAGCCGAACTCGCGACGCGTCGCAGCCGTCCTCGGCGCACTGGCCGTGGCCGGCGTCACCACCACCGGGATCATCGCCGGTACCGCGTCGGCCGCCGGTACCGGCACCTGCACCCAGAGCGTCAACGTCCGCTCCGAGCCCGAGGCCGACGCGCCGATCGTCGGCGTGTGCGAGCGGGGTGAGTCCACCTCGACCGGGGAGACCCGGGACGGGTTCGTCGAGCTCCCCGAGTACGGCGGCTGGGCGATGACCCGGTACGTGTCGACCTCCGGTGCCGAGGACTCCGGATCGTCGGAGGACTCGCTGACCCCGAGCAGCACCGAGCGGTCGACCTCGTCGCCGTCCTCGTCGACGCCGTCGACCGCGAGCCCGCGCTCGGCCTCCTCGGAGACGCCGTCCACGTCCTCGCCGCGGTCGACCTCGTCGGCGACGCCGTCCACGTCGGACGAGGGGTCGGGCGAGGGGTCCGACTCCTCCTCCGACGAGGCGGCGCCGACCCGCAGCTCCTTCTTCGACGAGGACTGAGCCCGGCCGCACACGACGTCGGGCCCGCACCGGGAGTTCTCCGGTGCGGGCCCGACGTCGTGTGCGGGGTGCTCAGCGCAGGCGCGGGGTGACCGCGTCCCAGATGCGGGAGGCGAGCAGCGCCTTGGAGCCGAACGGCAGCTCCTCCTCGCCGCCGTCGCGGCCGAGCAGCCAGCCGGCGTTGTCCGCGGTCTCGAAGGCCTTGCCGTCGCCGACCGCGTTCACCACCAGCAGGTCGCAGCCCTTGCGGGCGAGCTTGGCGCGGCCGTGGTGGAGCACGTCGCCGTCGGCGTCGCCGGTCTCGGCGGCGAACCCGACCACCACCTGGCCCGGCCGGGGCGGGTCGGCCACGAGCCCGGCGAGGATGTCGGGGTTCTGGGTCAGCCGCAGCGGCGCCGGCTCCGCGTCGCCACGCTTGATCTTGTCGGCGGCGGTGTCGACCGGCCGGAAGTCCGCGACGGCGGCGGCCATCACCACGGCGTCCGCGTCGGCGGCGGCACCGCGGACGGCGGCCTCCATGGCGACGGCGGTCCCCGCGGCGACCACGTCCACCCCGGCCGGGGCGCCGAGGTCCGCGGTGTGCCCGGCGACGAGCGTCACCCGTGCGCCGCGCTGGGCGGCGACCCGGGCCAGCGCCCAGCCCTGCCGGCCCGAGGACCGGTTGCCGAGGAACCGGACCGGGTCGAGGTTCTCCCTGGTCCCGCCGGCGCTGACCACCACGTGGCGGCCCTCCAGGTCGCGCGGCAGCGCGTCCGGGCGCTCCAGCAGCAGCCGGGCCAGGTCGACGATCTCGGCCGGGTCGGGCAGCCGGCCCTTGCCGGTGTCCGCGCCGGTCAGCCGGCCCGCGGCGGGCTCGATCACCACGGTGCCGCGGGCACGCAGCAGGGCGACGTTGTCGACCGTGGCGGGGTGCTCCCACATCTCGGTGTGCATCGCGGGCGCCAGCACCACCGGGCACCGGGCGGTCAGCAGCGCGGCGGTCAGCAGGTCGTCGGAGCGGCCGTGCGCGAGGCGGGCCATGAGGTCCGCGGTCGCCGGGGCGACGACGACGAGGTCCGCACCCTTGCCCAGGGCCACGTGGGGCACCTCGTGGACGTCGTGGAACACCCCGGTGGCGACGGACCGGCCGGACAGCGCCTCGAACGTCGCGGCCCCGACGAACCGCAGCGCGGACTCGGTGGGGATCACCCGCACCGCATGGCCGGACTCGGTCAGACGACGCAGCACCTCGGCGCTCTTGTAGGCGGCGATGCCGCCGGAGACGCCGAGGAGCACCTCGGGAGGAGCCATCGAGAGGTCTTACTCGCCCTCGGTGTGCTCGAGCATCCCCGCCTGGATCTCGCGCATCGCGATCGACAGCGGCTTCTCGCGCGGGCCCGGCTCGACGAGCGGGCCGACGTACTCGAGCAGGCCCTCACCGAGCTGGGAGTAGTAGTCGTTGATCTGCCGGGCGCGCTTGGCCGCGTAGATGACCAGCGCGTACTTCGAGCTGACCTGACCGAGCAGGTCGTCGATCGGCGGGTAGGTGATGCCCTCGGGGGCGGTGGAGGTGCCGGTGGGCGTGCTCACGTGGTGGACTCCTGAAGGACGAGGGGGACCGGGGGCGCTCAGACGGCGCCGCGGTCGACCGCCAATGCTACCAACCGGCCGATCACGGCCTGCAGGTCGTCGTTGACGACCACCTCGTCGAACTCCCCCTGGGCGTCCATCTCCTCGATGGCGGTCCGCAGCCGGCGCTCGCGCTGCTCGGGGGTGTCGGTGCCGCGGTCGGTGAGCCGGCGGGCCAGCTCCTCCATCGACGGCGGTGCGACGAAGACGGTGACGGCCTCGGGCAGGACCCGCTTGACGGACCGGGCGCCCTGCAGGTCGACCTCGACCAGGACCGGACGGCCCCCGTCGAGGGCCCGCTCGACGGGCACCCGCGGCGTGCCGGAGCGCTGCAGCCCGCCGTGCACCTCGGCCCACTCGAGGAGTTCGCCGCGCTCGATGAGCGCGTCGAACTCCTCGCGGGACACGAAACGGTAGTCACGCCCGTCCACCTCGCCCGGCCGCGCGGGCCGGGTCGTGGCGGACACGCTGAACAGCAGCTCCGGCAGCGCCTCGCGCAGTCCCGCGACCACGCTGCTCTTGCCCACCCCGGAGGGCCCGGCCAGCACGAGCAGCCGCCCACGGGCGGGGCCGGTCCGGCCGGAGGACATGACGGAGGAGGTGTCGGTCACGGGACGCCCGGATCAGCTCGGGTAGCGCTCGAGCAGGGCCTTGCGCTGGCGGTCGCCCAGGCCGCGCAGGCGGCGGCTGGTCGCGATCTCCAGCTCCTCCATGATCTGCTGCGCGCGGACCTTGCCGACGTTCGGCAGGGCCTCGAGCAGCGCCGAGACCTTCATCTTGCCGAGGACCTCGTCGGTCTCGGCCTTCTTCAGCACCTCCTCGAGGGTGGTGCCGCCGCGCTTGAGGCGGTCCTTCAGCTCGGCCCGGGCCCGGCGCGCGGCCGCGGCCTTCTCCAGCGCGGCGGCGCGCTGTTCCTCGGTCAGCTGGGGAAGGGCCACGGTTGGTTCCTCCGTACTTTCCTGTGTCGTTCTCGTCGTTCTCGTCGTTCTCGCCGCCGTGATCCCGGCTCGCGCCGGGGTGTCGCGTCAGCGATCGGGTGGTGGGTCGCACCGACCCGTCCGGGGGACGTCCCCGGCGTCGTATTCGAACGTACCCACGACCTCCACGGAAGCGTCAATGGGGGTCCCACCTCCGGTTTCGGTCGTCAGGAGGTGATCAACGGCACGCTGTTCGAACCACTGCGGGGGTGCCATCCGGCTCCCCCGTACGGCGGGTCGGCGCAGTGCTGCCCGCCGGACGGGGTAGCCGGTCCGCCGCCGGACGCGCCCGATCGGCGTCCCGGTGCGCCCGGGGGCGCCCGGCGGATGGAGCGGACCGCCCGGCGCGCGCCCGGTCTCGGACTCCGTGATCGCGACGAGTGAGGAGACGATCACCGGGCCCGGCGCCCGCTCAGTGCGACCCGGCGGCCGTGGAGGCCAGCTCCTCACCGAGGAGGTGCGCCGCGTCCCGCAGGGCGACGGCGTCGGGGCCGGCCCGCAGCACACCGCGCGCCGACACCGGCAGGACCGGGCCCGCGGTGCCCGCGAACCGCGACACCACGTCGGCCGGGCTCGCGCCCTGGGCACCGAGCCCGGGCACCAGCACCGGGCCGTTCAGCGCGGTCAGGTCCAGGCCGTGCTCGTGGGTGCCGCCGACGACGACCCCCACCGCGCCGCGGGGCTGCGCACCGGCGTTGCGGGCGGCGGCGTCGTCGACCATCCGCTGGGCGACGCTCACCCCGTCCGCCGTCGTGGCGCACTGCACCGCGGCACCGTCCGGGTTGGACGTGCGGGCCAGCACGAACACCCCGCGCCCGGCCTCGTCGGCAGCGGTCAGCGCCGGCTCCAGCGACCCGAACCCCAGGTAGGGCGACAGCGTGAGCGCGTCCGCCCCGAGCGGCGCGCCGACGCGCAGGTAGGCGTCGGCGTAGCCGTCCATGGTGGAGCCGATGTCGCCGCGCTTGGCGTCGAGCAGGGTCAGCGTGCCCGAGCCGGCGAACCCGGCGAGCAGCCGCTCCAGCACCGCGACGCCCGCCGAGCCGTGCCGCTCGAAGAACGCCGCCTGCGGCTTCACCACCGACACCGCCGCGGCGAACGCCGCGTGGCAGCGGTCGGCGAACGCGGCGAGGCCGTCGGCGTCGTCGGTGAGGTCCCAGGCCGCCAGCAGCGCCGGGTGCGGGTCGATCCCGACGCACAGCGGCCCGTGGGTGGCGACGGCCCCGTCGAGCCGGGCGGCGAAGCTCACGCCTCCGCCTTCAACGCCGCGTGCGCCTGCTGCAGCGACCGCACGCCGAGCCCGCCCGAGGCGAGCGCCTCGATGCCCTGCACCGCGGCCGCGGTCCCCTGCACCGTGGTGATGCACGGCACACCGCGGGACACCGCGGCGGCGCGGATCTCGTAGCCGTCCACGCGCGGACCGGGGTTCCCGACCGGGGTGTTGACGATCAGGTCGACGTCCCCGGCGAGGATTGTGTCGACGATCGTCGGGGTCTCCGGTCCGGAGCCCTCACTGTGCTTGCGCACCACGGTGACGTCGATCCCGTTGCGGCGCAGCATCTCCGCCGTGCCCTCGGTGGCGAGGACCTGGAACCCCATGTCGGCCAGGCGGCGGATCGGGAACACCATCGCCCGCTTGTCGCGGTCGGCGATGGACACGAACACCGTGCCCGAGGTCGGCAGCGAGCCGTAGGCGGCGGCCTGCGACTTCGCGAACGCCGGGCCGAAGGCGGAGTCGAAGCCCATGACCTCGCCGGTGGACTTCATCTCCGGGCCGAGCAGCGGGTCGACGCCCTGGCCCGCGGTGTTGCGGAACCGGTTGAACGGCAGCACCGCCTCCTTGACCGCGACCGGGGAGTCGGCGGGCAGCGCGCCGCCGTCGCCGTCGGCCGGCAGCAGCCCCTCCGTGCGCAGCTCGGCGATGGTGGCGCCGAGCATGATCCGGGCGGCGGCCTTGGCCAGCGGCACCGACGTCGCCTTGGACACGAACGGCACCGTCCGCGACGCCCGCGGGTTGGCCTCCAGCACGTAGAGCACGTCGCCGTGCAGGGCGTACTGGACGTTGAGCAGCCCGCGCACGCCGACGCCGTGCGCGATGGCGGCGGTGGCCTCGCGGACCTTCGACAGCACCGAGGAGCCCAGCGTGATCGGCGGCAGGGTGCACGAGGAGTCACCGGAGTGGACCCCGGCCTCCTCGATGTGCTCCATCACGCCGCCGAGGTAGATCTCCTCGCCGTCGCACAGGGCGTCGACGTCGATCTCGATGGCGTCGTCGAGGAACCTGTCGACCAGCACCGGGCGGTCCGGGGAGATGGTGGTGGCACGGGCGATGTAGCCGGCCAGGGTCGCCTCGTCGTAGACGATCTCCATGCCGCGTCCGCCGAGCACGTAGGACGGCCGCACGAGCACCGGGTAGCCGATCCGGGCGGCGATCCCCCGGGCCTGCTCGAAGGAGGTGGCCATGCCGAACTCCGGTGCGGGCAGGCCTGCCTTGCGCAGGACCTCGCCGAACGCGCCGCGGTCCTCGGCCAGGTCGATCGCGGCCGCGGAGGTCCCGACGACGGGCACCCCGGCGTCGGTGAGGCGCTGCGCGAGACCCAGCGGGGTCTGCCCGCCGAGCTGCACGATGACGCCCGCGACGGTGCCGGAGGTCTGCTCGGCGTGCACGACCTCCAGGACGTCCTCGAAGGTCAGCGGCTCGAAGTAGAGACGGTCGGCGGTGTCGTAGTCGGTGGACACCGTCTCCGGGTTGCAGTTGACCATGACGGTCTCGAACCCGGCGGCGCGCAGCGCCATGACCGCGTGCACGCAGGAGTAGTCGAACTCGATGCCCTGCCCGATGCGGTTCGGGCCGGAACCGAGGATCAGGACCTTCGGCTTCTCGGTCTGCGGGGCGATCTCCGACTCGGCCGAGGGGTCGGTCTCGTAGGCCGAGTAGTGGTACGGCGTCCTCGCCGCGAACTCGGCGGCGCAGGTGTCGACGGTCTTGTAGACCGGCCGGATGCCGAGGCGGTGGCGCAGGGTGCGCACACCGTCCTCGCCGGCGAACTCGGGGCGCACCGCGGCGAGCTGACGGTCCGACAGGCCGTAGCGCTTGGCGCGGCGCAGCAGGTCGGCGTCGAGGACGGGTGCCGCCTCGAGGTCGGCGCGGATCTCCCCCAGCAGCGCGATCTGGTCGACGAACCAGGGGTCGATGCCGGAGGTCTTGGCGACGTCGTCGACCGACTGGCCGCCGCGCAGCGCGCGCTCGACCTCGTAGATGCGGCCGTCGACCGGCACGGTGTACTCCGGCTCGCCCTCGGGGTCGGGCGCGGTCCAGAAGCCGGCCCGGGCCCGCTCCATCGAGCGCAGCGCCTTGCCCAGCGCCTCCGGGAACGAGCGGCCCAGTGCCATCGCCTCGCCGACGGACTTCATGGTCGTCGTCAGCTCGGGGTCGGCACCGGGGAACTTCTCGAACGCGAACCGCGGGATCTTGACCGCGACGTAGTCCAGCGACGGCTCGAACGCGGCGATGGTCTCGCCGGTGATGTCGTTGCGGATCTCGTCGAGGGTGTAGCCGACGGCGAGCTTGGCGGCGATCTTGGCGATCGGGAAGCCGGTGGCCTTCGACGCGAGCGCGGAGGACCGCGAGACGCGCGGGTTCATCTCGATCACGACCAGCCGCCCGGTCTCGGGGTGGATCGCGAACTGGATGTTGCAGCCGCCGGTGTCGACGCCGACCGCGCGCAGCACGGCGATGCCGACGTCGCGCATGTGCTGGTACTCGCGGTCGGTCAGCGTCATCGCCGGGGCGACGGTGATCGAGTCACCGGTGTGCACGCCCATCGGGTCGATGTTCTCGATGGAGCAGATGACGACCACGTTGTCGTGGTGGTCGCGCATGAGCTCCAGCTCGTACTCCTTCCAGCCGAGCACCGACTCCTCGATGAGGACCTCGGTGACCGGGGAGGCGGCGAGCCCGGCGCCGGCGAGGCGCTCCAGGTCCTGCGCCGAGTGCGCCATGCCCGAGCCGAGCCCGCCCATGGTGAACGACGGCCGGATGACCACGGGCAGGCCCAGCTCGTCGGCGGCGGAGCGGACCTCCTCCATGGAGTGGCAGACCCGGGAGCGGGGGACGTCGCCGCCGACCCCGATCACGATGTCCTTGAACTTGAGCCGGTCCTCGCCGCGCTCGATGGCGTCGACGTCGGCGCCGATCAGCTCGACGCCGTGGCGCTCCAGGGCACCGTTCTCGTGCAGCGCGATCGCGGTGTTGAGCGCGGTCTGCCCGCCCAGGGTCGCGAGCATCGCGGTGACCGGGGTGCCGTTGTCGCGCTCGGCGACGATGACCTTCTCGACGAACTCCGGGGTGATCGGCTCGACGTAGGTGGCGTCGGCGAACTCCGGGTCGGTCATGATCGTCGCCGGGTTGGAGTTGACCAGCGAGACCCGGATGCCCTCGGCCTGCAGCACCCGGCACGCCTGGGTGCCGGAGTAGTCGAACTCGCAGGCCTGACCGATGACGATCGGCCCGGAGCCGATCACCAGGACGTGGTCGATGTCGTCGCGGCGGGGCATCAGTGGTCCTCCTGCCGGGCCTGGTCGTGCCGGTCCGGGTGCTGCGGGGTGGATGGGGATCCGGTGGGCGGTGGCGGCCACGGGCGGTCGTCGACGGGCCGGGCGCGGCCGGACACCGGGTCGGCGCCCGGTGCCGGCTCGGCCGGGGTGCCCTCGGCGTCCGGGTCGGCGGTGGCACCCGGGTGGGCGGGCGTGCCGCCGTCGCGCCGCAGCGCGTCCTCGATGTCGGAGAACGGCGCCGTCAGCGGGTCCGGGGTGCCGGGGCGGCCCACGGCGGGCATCCGGCCGGTGGGCGGCTCGATCTCGTCGCGGCCGGTGGCCGGGGTCCCGGCCGGCGGGGTGACGGGCAGCCGGGTGGTGTGCTCGTCGCCGGTGTCCGGTCCGGCGTCGGCCCCGGTGTGCGGGCCCTCCGGGCTGCCCGGCTCGAACCCGCCCGCGGCCGGGGCCGTGGCCGGGCCGGCCGGGGCGGCCGGGGCGGCCGGGGCGGGCCGCAGGTCGACCGACGGGGCCGCGGTCGCCGTCGGCGGCGTGGCCGGGTCGGGCTGGGCGGTCATCGCCGGCGCGGGCGCCGCCTCGGTCCCGGCCCCGGGCCGGGCCTCGGAGGGGGGCTCGCTCCCGGAGTGGGTCTCGGCCTCGGGCCGCGGGTACGGCGCGGGCGCGGTGCCCTCGGGCCGCTGCCCGGCGACGCCGGCGTAGCCGACCGGGTACTCGGTCATGAGCGCCACGAAGCGGTCGAACAGGTCCGCGGCGTCGTGCGGGCCCGCGGCGGCCTCCGGGTGGTACTGCACGGAGAACGCCGGGAACTCGAGCCCGGCCATGCCCTCGACGCAGCCGTCGTTGGGGCAGGTGTGGGTGATCTGCGCGCGGCCGTAGGGGGTGTCGAACTCCTCGCCCGCCTCGCCGGACACCGCGAAGCCGTGGTTCTGCGAGGTGATCGCGATCCGCCCGGTGGCGTGCTCGACGACCGGGATGTTGATGCCCCGGTGGCCGTAGCGCAGCTTGTAGGTGGACCGGCCGAGGGCGCGGCCGAGGATCTGGTTGCCGAAGCAGATCCCGAACAGCGGGATGCGCCGCTCCAGGACCTGCCGGGCGAGCGCGACCGGGCCGTCGGCGGTGGCCGGGTCACCCGGGCCGTTGGCCAGGAAGAAGCCGTCCGGGCGCAGCGACTCGACGGTCTCGATGGTGCTCGACGCGGGCAGGACGTGCACCTCGATGCCCCGGGCGGCCATCATCCGCGGGGTGTTGAACTTGATGCCGACGTCCAGGGCGGCGACGACGAAGCGCCGCTCCCCCACCGCGGGCACCACGTAGGTCTCGGCGGTGGTGACGGCGCCGTAGAGGTCGGCGCCCTCCATCTGCGGGGACTGTCTGACCCGCTCGACGAGCTCGTCGTCGGCGGCGAGGGCGGAGCCGGAGAAGATCCCGGCGCGCATGGCGCCCTGCTCGCGCAGGTGGCGCACCGCGGCGCGGGTGTCGATCCCGGCGATCCCGACGACCCCCTGGTCCCGCAGGGCGTCGGCCAGCGAGCCGGTGGCCCGCCAGTTCGACGCCCGCCGGGCGGGGTCGCGCACGACGTAGCCGGCGACCTGGATCGCCCGCGACTCGTCGTCCTCGTCGTTCCAGCCCGTGTTGCCGATCTGCGGTGCGGTCGCCACCACGATCTGGCGGTGGTAGGACGGGTCGGTCAGGGTCTCCTGGTAGCCGGTCATGCCGGTGGTGAACACGGCCTCACCGAGCGTCTCCCCGGTGGCGCCGTACGCCTGTCCGCGGAAGATCCGCCCGTCTTCGAGCACCAGTAGCGCGGTCACTGCACAACCTTCCCGTCCTGCGCGGTGATGCGTCCCCGCAGCACCGTCGCGACCACCGTTCCGGGCAGTCGCATTCCCTCGTACGGCGTGTTCGCCGCCTTGCTCGCCAGCTCCGCACCGCGGACCGTCCAGACCCCGTCCGGGTCGACCAGCGCGAACGTCGCCGGCTCCCCCTCCGCGATCGGACGGCCCTGGTCGGGCAGGTTCCCGATCTCCGCGGGGCGCTCCGACAGCACCCGCGCGACGCCGTGCCAGTCCAGCAGACCCGGCTCCACCATCGTCTCGACCAGCACCGACAGGGCGGTCTGCAGGCCCAGCATGCCCGGCTTCGCGGCCTGCCACTCGGTGTCCTTGTACTGCGCGGCGTGCGGGGCGTGGTCGGTCGCGACGACGTCGATCACGCCCTCGGCCAGCGCCTCGCGCATCGCGCGGGTGTCGTCGGCGGTGCGCAGCGGCGGATTGACCTTGTTCACCGGGTCGTAGCCGGTCAGCCGGGAGTCGGTGAGCAGCAGGTGGTGCGGGGTGACCTCGGCCGACACCCGCACGCCCTGGGCCTTGGCTGCGCGCAGCACGTCGATCGTGCGGGCGGTGGAGATGTGGCAGACGTGCAGGCGCGCGCCGGCCTCGCGGGCCAGCGCGCAGTCGCGGGCGACGATCGTCTCCTCCGCGGTGGCCGGCCACCCGGCGAGCCCGAGGCGCGCGGCGACGGCGCCCTCGTGGGCCTGGGCGCCGCCGGTGAGGCGGTGGTCCTCGGCGTGCTGGGCGATGACGACGTCGAGCGCGGAGGCGTACTCCAGCGCGCGGCGCATGATCAGCGGGTCGTTCACGCAGCGGCCGTCGTCGGAGAACATCCGCACCGCGGCGCGGGAGGCGGCCATCGTGCCGAGCTCGGCGAGCTTCTCGCCGCCGAGGCCGACGGTGACCGCACCGACCGGGTGCACGTCGACCAGCCCGATCTCCTCGCCGCGCCGGCGCACGTGCTCGACGACGACGTCGGAGTCGGCGACCGGGGTGGTGTTCGGCATCGCGAACACGGCGGTGAACCCGCCGAGCGCGGCGGCACGGCTGCCGGTCTCGATGGTCTCGGACTCCTCGCCGCCGGGCTCGCGCAGGTGCACGTGCAGGTCGACGAAGCCGGGCAGCAGCACGGCGCCGTCGGCGTCGAGGGTCTCGGCACCCCCGGGCGCGGTCAGGCCGGTGCCGATGGTGGCGACGACGCCGTCGGCGACGAGCACGTCGACCGGGTCCCCGCCGTAGGGCCGGGTGTCACGGATCAGCAGGTCGGTCATTCGGGAGCTCCGGCGAGAAGGTGGTAGAGGACGGCCATCCGCACGTGCACGCCGTTGCGGACCTGGGCCAGGACGGCGGCGTTGGGGGCGTCGGCGACCGCGGGGGCGATCTCCATGCCGCGGATCATCGGGCCGGGGTGCAGGACGACCGCGTGGTCGGGCAGGAGCCTCGCGCGGTCCTCGGACAGCCCGAAGCGCACCGCGTACTCGCGCGCGGAGGGGAAGAAGCCGCCGTGCATCCGCTCGGACTGCACGCGCAGCATCATGATCGCGTCGAGGGCGGGCAGCTCGGCGTCCAGCTCGTGGGACACCCGGCACGGCCAGGACTCGACGCCGGTGGGCAGCAGCGTCGGCGGCGCGACGAGCACGACCTCGGCGCCCAGGGTCGCGAGCAGCAGCACGTTGGACCGGGCGACCCGGGAGTGCAGCACGTCGCCGACGATCCCGATCCGGCGCCCGGCGATGCCGCCGAGCCGGTCGCGCAGGGTGGCGGCGTCGAGCAGGGCCTGGGTGGGGTGCTCGTGGGTGCCGTCGCCGGCGTTGACGATCGCGGTGGGGGTGCCGGTGACCGCGCGGTCGGTGCCGATGCGCGGTCCGCCTGTGCTCCCCGCTGTGTCCACCCAGTGCGCGAGCCGGTGCGCCGACCCCGAGGCGGGGTGGCGCACGACCACGCAGTCCGCGCCCATCGAGGACAGGGTCAGTGCGGTGTCGCGCAGCGACTCGCCCTTCGACACCGACGAGCCGGACGCGGACACGTTCACGGTGTCCGCGCTCATCCACTTGCCGGCGATCTCGAACGACACCCGGGTGCGGGTGGAGTTCTCGTAGAACATCGTGATGACCGTGCGGCCGCGCAGCGTCGGCAGCTTGCGCACCTCACGGCCGAGCAGCGCCTCGCGCAGCCGGTCGGAGGTGTCGAGCAGCGCGGTGGCCTCGGCGGCGTCGAGGTCGGCGACCGAGAGCAGGTGCCTCACCTGTCCCCCTCTCCCTGGGTGATCCAGACGCCGTCGCTGCCGTCGATCTCGGTCAGCGAGACCAGGATCTGCTCCGAGCGCGACGTCGGGACGTTCTTGCCGACGTAGTCGGCGCGGATCGGGAGCTCCCGGTGGCCACGGTCGATCAGCACGGCGAGCTGCACCGCACGCGGGCGGCCCTCGTCGCGCAGGGCGTCGAGCGCGGCACGGGTGGTGCGCCCGGACATGAGGACGTCGTCGACGAGCACGACGAGCCGGTCGTCGACGCCGCCCTCGGGCACCGCGGTGGACTCCAGCGCGCGGGCCGGGCCGCGGCGCAGGTCGTCGCGGTAGAGGGTGGCGTCGACCGAGCCGACGGCCGGTGCGGCCCCGGCGAAGTCGGTGATCGCGGCGGCGAGCCGGTGGGCCAGGTGCACGCCGCGGGTGGGGACCCCCAGGAGCACGAGCCCGTCGGGGGTCTCGGCGCTGAAGGCGGTCTTCTCGATGATCTGGTGCGCGATGCGCGCGACGGTGCGGGTGACGTCGGCGGCGGACAGCAGTTCCCGTGCGGGCTGCTCCGCGTCGGCGTCCCCGCGGCGGTGGTGCGCCACGAGGTGGTCTCCTTCCCCGCCTCACCGGACGGGTCTTAAAGGACGGTCGTGCACGAGCTGTGCGCCAACCTAGCAACTCGGCGGGTGCCCGCGCGGGACGGCCGCAGCGCGTCACACCGCGAGCCGCGCCACAGCCGCCTCACCCGTTCGAGGTCACGTTCCCGTCACGATGCGCGATGGTCGACAACGGACCGGAGCGCCACCTTGCGATACCCGATTCTGCCCATGCGCACCCACAGGGGCGGGTGGTGGGATCGCGGACCCACACCCTGCGCTACCGCTGACGAGGGACGTGGACTGCCCCGTTCGTGTGGGAAACCGCTCGTCAACCCCCCGAGCAGGGGGTCGAACTTGACGGTGCCGGACCGGACCCGGAGGATTACTCTCCGTATCAATCAGCGCGCGTGCAGCAGCGCCGCGACGCGCGGGACGGTCGGGACGCCGGCCCCCGCCGGAGCTGCCGCCCCGAACGGGACCACCCACAGGGGCGACGACGCGGCAGCGCGGCAACGCCACCGGTGCACCGCCGGTGACCGGCCGGTCCGGCCACACCGGTACGGACCGTCAGGAACGAGGAGATCGATGGGCGACTACGCCAAGGCGCTCGGGGGCAAGCTCCGGGCGATCAGGCAGCAACAGGGGCTCTCCCTGCACGGCGTCGAGCAGAAGTCGGGCGGACGCTGGAAGGCGGTCGTCGTGGGCTCCTACGAGCGCGGGGACCGTGCGGTCACCGTGCAGAAGCTGGCCGAGCTGGCCGACTTCTACGGCGTCCCGGTGGCCGAGCTGCTCCCCGAGGGCCGCATCCCCTCCGGCAGCGAGCCCGCGACGAAGATCGTGATCAACCTGGAGCGGCTGCAGCAGCTCCCCGCGGACAAGGTCGGGCCACTGGCCCGCTACGCCGCGGCCATCCAGAGCCAGCGCGGCGACTACAACGGCAAGGTGCTCTCGATCCGCGCCGAGGACCTGCGTTCGCTCGCGATCATCTACGACATGTCCCCCGGCGAGCTGACCGACCAGCTCATCGACTGGGGAGTGCTACCACCCGAGGCGCGTCCCGGGCAGCACGTGGGATGATCTGATCCACCGGCCGCGTCCCAGGGGAAGGGTGACGCGACCGGTCGGGCGGTGGCCGGGGTCTGCACAGTCCCCCGGCCACCGCCCTTCGTGCGTTCAGGCCCTGGTCAGAGGGTCGCGCGCAGGTGCTCGGCGATGTCGGAGATCTGTCCGAGCACCCCGTTGACGTAGCGCGGGGAGTCGTCGGTCGACAGCGTCCGGGCCAGCTCGACGGCTTCGGTGATCGCGACCGGGTCGTCGACGTCGTCGACCCACAGCAGCTCGTAGATCCCGAGCCGCAGCAGGCCGCGGTCGACCGCGGGCATCCGGTCGACGTCCCAGCCCTCGGCGTGCTCGGCGATCAGCTGGTCGATCCGGTCCCGGTGGGTGGCGACGCCCTCGACGAGCCGCGCCGCGTAGTCCTGCACGGGCGGCGCGTCGTCGGTCTCGCGGCGCGCGGTGAGCACGGACAGTGCGTCCTCACCACGTGCCTCGGCCTCGAAGAGGATGTCCAGTGCCCGTTTACGGGCCTTGGTGCGTGCGCGCACCTCAGCTCACGCGGCCGAGGTAACGACCGTCCCGGGTGTCGACCTTGACCTTGGTGCCGCTCTCCAGGAACAGCGGCACCTGGATCTCGGCGCCGGTCTCCAGGGTCGCGGGCTTGGTGCCGCCGGTGGAGCGGTCACCCTGCAGGCCCGGGTCGGTGTGGGAGATGACGAGTTCGACCGAGGTCGGGAGCTCGATGAACAGCGGCTCCCCCTCGTGCAGCGACACCTGGGCGGAGGCGTTCTCCAGCAGGTAGCGCGCGGCGTCGCCGACGGCCTTCTCCGGGATCGGGATCTGGTCGAAGGTGTCGCCGTCCATGAAGACGAAGTCGGTGCCCTCGCGGTACAGGTAGGTCATGTCGCGGCGGTCCACCGTCGCGGTGTCGACCTTGGTGCCCGCGTTGAAGGTCCGGTCCACGACCTTCCCGGACATCACGTTCTTCAACGTGGTGCGAACGAACGCACCGCCCTTGCCGGGCTTGACGTGCTGGAACGCCGTCACGGTCCACAGCTGGCCCTCGATGTTCAGGACCAGGCCGTTCTTCAGGTCGTTCGTGGTCGCCACGTGCGCGCTCTCCTGCTCGGATCTCGGATTCGTGCGTCGGTCAGGGTACCGCCACCCGGTTCACCGGCCCGCCCGAGGGGCGGGCGACCTGCCAGGATGGGCGCCATGACGGTGCGGGTGGTGGTGGCCGACGACCAGGCGGTGGTGCGGGCGGGGCTGCGGACGGTGCTGGCGGCGGCGCCGGACATCGACGTCGTCGGGGAGGCCGGGGACGGCGCGGAGGCCGCCGAGCTGGCCGAGACCCTGCGCCCGGACGTCGTGCTGATGGACGTCCGGATGCCCGGCACCGACGGCATCGAGGGGACCCGGCGGATCCGCGCGCTGCGCGACCCCGGCATCCGTGTGCTGGTGGTGACGACGTTCGACCTGGACCGCCACGTCTACGACGCGCTGCGGGCCGGCGCGTCCGGCTTCGTGCTGAAGGACGTCGAGCCGGAGGACCTGCAGGTCGCGGTCCGCACCGTGCACGCCGGGCACGAGCTGTTCGCGCCGTCGGTCACCCGCAGGCTCGTCGGCTCGTTCGTCCCGGCCGACCCGCCCGCCCCGGCCGGGCCCGCGGCCGGGCTGACCGAGCGGGAGCGGGAGGTGCTCGGGCTGGTCGCCGCCGGGCTGTCCAACGCCGAGATCGCCGACCGGCTGGTGCTGGGCGGCACGACGGTCAAGACCCACGTCTCGAACCTGCTCACCAAGCTGGGGCTGCGCGACCGGGTGCAGCTGGTGGTGTTCGCCTACGAGCACGGGCTGGTGGGAGCGGCCGGTGCCGACGGCTGAGCCCGGCCCGGACGCCCCCGCTCCCGCGCCGCTGCCCGGCACCCGCGCCGGGGACGTCGCGCTGGCGGTGCTGGCGCTGATCCTGGTCGCCCAGGAGCTGGTCACCGCCCTGGTCATGGAGATCCCCGGCTACGCCCACCGGCTCGCCCCGCCGCTGTCCGTGGCGCTGGCGGCGGTGCTCAGCCTGGCGATGGCCGCCACCGTGCTGCTGCGCCGCCACCGGCCGCGGCGCGCCTACCTGGTCCTCGCCGTGCTCGCGGCCCCGGCGATGGCGTTGCTCGGCGGGTTCGCGGCGCTGCTGTGGCCGCTGCTGGCGTTCTCCGTCGCGCGGGCTCCGCAGCGCGGACCGGTCGGCGCGGCGGCGTGGGTGACGCTGCCCTGGCTCGGTGCGCTCGGCCTGGCCGGGCTGCTGCGCGTCCCGGTGTCGCCGGATCCGGCGACCGAGGCGGGGATGCTCGTCGGCGGCTCGGTGGTGGTGGCGCCGCTGCTGGTGATCGCCGCCGTCGCAGGGCGCTGGAGCCGGTCCGCCGCGCTGCGCGCCGACCGGGAACGCGCCGAGACCGACCGGCTGCGGCACGGCACCGCGCTGGACGCCGAGCGGTCCCGGATCGCCGAGGAGATCGGCGGCGGGGTGCTCAGCGGTCTGCGCGGCCTGGTCGCCCAGGCCGGGGCGCTGGGCCCCGACGCGACCGAGGCCGACCTGCGGGCCGTGCGGGAGCGGGCCCGGTCGGTGCTGGCCGCGATGCGCCGGGTCCTGGGTGTGCTCCGCGCGCCCGCCGCCGCCGAGCCGGGTCCCGTCGCCGCCGCGGTGCCGGTGCCCGCCGCACCGCAGCGGCGGCGGCTGCCGGTACCCGACCGGGCCGGGCTGTGGGCGCTCGTCGCGTTCGTGGTCCCGGCACTGCTGATGGGGGCGCTGGTCGCCCCGGTGGCCGGCGTGGACACCGGGCAGCCGGTCGTCGACGGGTTCCTGCGCATGCTGGCGCTGCCGTGGCGGAACCCGGCCGCGGCGGTCGTCGTGGTGGCGCAGTTCGCACTCGTCGCCTGGTGGCGGACCGCGCCGGTGCCGGCGCTGCTGCTGGCCGGGGCCGGGTCGATGGCCGCAGGCCTGCTCGACGGCTCGAACGTGTTCGCCGAGTCGGCCTGGGTGCTGCTGGTCTGGGGCGCCGCGACGACGGCGCCGGTCGTGACGTCCGCGGTGGCCGTGGTGGTGTCGACGCTCGTCGTCGTCGCCGGTGGTGTCCTGACGGGGGTCTGGGACCGGCTCGGCTACCCGGAGTCGGTGGTGGTGCTGAACTTCCTGGCCGTGGTGCCGCTGTGGGCGGCCGGGGTCGCGGTCCGCCACCACCGGCTCGACACCGCGGCCCGGCGGCGCGCGCTCGCCGAGGCGGGCGTGCGCGACGCGCTCACCCGCGAACGCCTGCGGGTGGCCCGCGACCTGCACGACGTCGTCGCCCACCACGTCTCCGCGGTGGCGGTGCAGGCCGGGGCCGCGCGGCTCGCCGCCGACCCGGCGGCGCGCGCCGAGGCGCTCGGGCACATCGCCGACTCGGTCCGCCGGGTCGCCGAGGCGCTGCCCGCGCTGGCCGACCTGGGTCCGGACCCGGACGGCGCGGACCTGTCCCCGGCCGCGCTGGAGGCACTGGTCGCGCCGTCGCGGTCGGCGGGGCTGCCGGTCGCGGTGACGGTCGAGGGCTCTCCGGCGGCGGCGCCCGGCGAGGCCGAGCTGTTCGCGCGGCGCATCGTCACCGAGGCCCTGACCAACACCCTGCGCCACGCCGGGCCCACCCCCACCCGGGTGCGGGTCACCCACGGCGGCGCCGACGAACCCGTCGTCGTGGAGGTCGACGACGACGGCCCGGTGCCCGGTCACCGGCCCGACGGCACCGGCTCCGGCCTGGGCCTGCTCGGCATGCGGGAGCGGGTCGCGCTGCTCGGCGGCGACCTGTACACCGGCCCCGGCGACGGTCCGGGGTGGACGGTCCGCGCGGTGCTGCCCCGCGGCCCGCTCGTCCGCGAGGACGACCCCGCCGCGTCGCCGATCTCGTCCTGCGCGCCGATCCGCGAGGGGGCACCCGGCTCGTAGCGTCGGTCCCCACGAGCGGGGAGGGACCGATGACAGCACAGCAGCAGCTCCGGGCCGGGCCGGTGACCGGCACCGGCGCGACGCTCGAGATCGACGCGCTGACCAAGCGCTACGGCGGCACCGTCGCCCTGGACGGGGTGAGCTTCGACGTCCGCCCGGGCGAGATCTTCGGCTTCGTCGGCTCCAACGGCGCCGGCAAGACGACGACGATGCGGATCGCCCTCGGGGTGCTGGCGGCGGACTCCGGGCAGGTCCGCCTCGGCGGGCGCCCGGTCGACCTCGACGTGCGCCGCACGATCGGCTACATGCCCGAGGAGCGCGGGCTGTACCCGAAGATGAAGGTCGGCGAGCAGCTCACCTACCTGGCCGAGCTGCACGGCGTCGACCGGGCCGCGGCGCGCCGGGCGGTCCTGCGCTGGGCCGAGCAGCTCGGCGTCGACCACCGGCTCGGTGACACCGTCGACGCGCTCAGCCTGGGCAACCAGCAGCGCGTGCAGCTGGCCGCCGCGCTCGTGCACGACCCGGCGGTGCTGGTGCTCGACGAGCCGTTCTCCGGGCTGGACCCGGTCGCCGTCGACGTGATGAGCGAGGTGCTGCGGGAGAAGGCCCGCGCCGGGGTGCCGGTGCTGTTCTCCAGCCACCAGCTCGACCTGGTGCAGCGACTGTGCGACCGGGTCGGGATCCTCGTGGCCGGCCGGATGCGGACCGTCGGCACCGTCGGCGAGGTGCGCCGCGGTGGCGGCACCCGGCTGGAGGTCCACGCCCCCGCCGCCGCGCCGGGCTGGGCGCAGGGACTGCCCGGGGTCACCGTGCTCGCCCACGACCGCGGCCGCACCGTCCTGGCGCTCGGCGACGGCGCCGACGACCAGCGGGTCCTCGCCGCGGCGCTCGCCACCGGGCCGGTGCGCGGCTTCACCCTCACCACGCCGTCGCTGACCGATCTGTACCGGGAGGTCGTCGCATGACCGGGTCCGCCACCCTGCCCGCGCACCGCGCGGTCGCGCTCGTCGCGCGTCGCGAGTTCCGGGTGCAGGTGCACAAGCGCAGCTTCTGGATCAGCAACGCGATCATGGTGCTGGTCATCGTCGGCGGCATGGTCGCCTACGCGGTGTTCGGCTCCGGCGGCGACGACCGGCCCACCGTCGGGGTGGCCGGGGACGCCGCCCTCGCCGCGGCGGTCACGACCGCCGGGGAGCGGCTCGGCCTGCCCGTCGAGGTCCGGGAGGTGCCGTCCGCGGCCGCCGGGCGCGACGCCGTCGCCGCCGGGGACCTCGACGTCGCCCTGACCGCGGGCGGCCCGGCGGGCGCGGTCGCCGTCGTCGACTCCGAGGTGCCGGCGGCGACCCGCGCGGTGCTCGACGCCGCGCTCGCCGACCGGGCCACCGCGGCCGCGCTGGCGACGGTGGGCCTCACGCCGGCCGAGCTGGCCGCCGCGACCCCGCCCGCCGGGCTCACCGTCGACGCGCTCGACCCCGCCGACCCCGAGGCCGGGCAGCGCACCGCGCTGTCGTTCGTCGTGCTGATCGTGATGTTCATGCAGATCGTGGGCTTCGGCCTCACCGTCGCCATGGGCGTGGTCGAGGAGAAGTCCAGCCGCGTGGTGGAGCTGCTGCTGTCGACGATCCGCCCGCTGCACCTGCTGTGGGGCAAGGTGCTGGGGATCGGCGCGGTCGGGCTGGTGCAGCTGCTGCTCTACGGCGTCGTCGGCATCGGCGCCGGGATCGCCACCGGGCTGCTGACGATCACCGGCACCGCGCTCGGGGTGTTCGGCGCCGCGCTGGGCTGGTTCGTCCTCGGCTACGCGTTCTTCGCGGTGCTCTACGCCGCGGCCGGGTCACTGGTGTCGCGCCAGGAGGACGTCAACACCACCACCGGGCCGCTGATGATGCTGCTGTTCGCGATGTACGGCGTCTCGTTCTGGTTCCTGGGCTCGCCGGACTCCGCGGTGCTCGGCGTGCTGTCGTGGATCCCGCCGTTCCCGGCGATGCTGATGCCGCTGATGATCGCCGACGGGGCGGCGACCGCCTGGCACGTCGCCGGATCGGCCCTGGTCATGCTGGTGGCGCTGGTCCTGCTGGCGAAGGCGGGCGCCCGGGTCTACGAGCGGTCGGTGCTGCGGATCGGGGCGACCGTGCCGTGGCGGGAGGCGCTCAGATCTCGATGAGCCCGCGGGGCAGCCCGGTCAGCGGCACGGCCGGGCCGCCCGCGACGACGTGCAGGGTGTCCTCGATCCGGACCCCGCCCCGTCCGTCGAGGTAGACGCCCGGCTCGACGGTCACGACGTTGCCGGCGTCGATCCGCCCGGTGGCGGTGAGCCCCAGCCACGGCGGCTCGTGCACCGCGAGCCCGACCCCGTGACCGAGTCCGTGCGGGAACCGGTCGCCGTGCCCGGCGGCGGTGATCACGTCCCGGGCGGCCGCGTCGACGGCGGTCACCGACGCCCCGTCGACGAGGGCGGCCCGCCCGGCCGCGGCGGCGGCGTCGACCAGGGCGTGCAGCTCACGCTGCCAGTCCGCGGCCGGGCCCAGGCAGAACGTGCGCGTGGTGTCGGAGTGGTAGCCGTCCAGCGCCGCACCGAAGTCGATCTTGACGAGGTCGCCGCGACGCAGCTCGGCGCCGGTGGGGCGGTGGTGCGGCACCGCGGAGTGCGGGCCCGCGGCGAGGATGGTGTCGAAGGCGGGGCCGTCGGCGCCCAGGCGGCGCATCCGGTCGTCGAGGTCGAGCGCGACCTCGGCCTCGGTGCGCCCGGGGTGCAGGCCGCCGTCGTCGAGCAGGGCGCGCAGCGCGGTGTCGGCCAGCGCGCAGGCCGCGGCGATCCGCTCGACCTCGCCGGCGTCCTTGACCGCGCGCAGCCGCCCGGCCAGGCCGGGGGCGCGACGCAGCCTGCGGCCGGGGACGGCGTCGCGGACCGCGGCCAGCCCGTCGACGGTCAGGGTCGCCGAGTCGTAGCCGAGGGTCAGCCCGGCGGGGACCCGGGCCGCGGCGGCAGGCGCGCTCGGCCGGTCGACGAGGACCTCCAGGTCGGGGCACTGCTCCGCGGCCTGGACACGGTAGCGCCCGTCGGTGCAGAGCAGGTCCTCGCCCGGGTCGGCGGCGACCACCGCGGCGGCGTTGGAGCCGGTGAACCCGGTGAGGTGCCGGACGTCGAGCAGGTCGGTGACCAGCAGCGCGTCCAGTCCGGCGGCGGGGAGCAGGGCGCGCAGGGTGTCGCGCCGGGCGGGGTGGGACATGGTCCGAACCCTATGTCTAGGGTCACGGCCATGGGTCTCTACTTCCGCCAGCTGCTGTCGGGCCAGGACTACGCCGTGGGTGACCCGGTGGCCACCCAGATGGTCAACTTCTCGTACCTGATCGGCGACGACGAGACCCGCGAGGCCGTCGTCGTGGACCCGGCCTACTCCCCCGACGAGCTGCTCGCGACCCTCGACGCCGACGGCATGCGCCTGACCGGGGTGCTGGCCACGCACCACCACCCCGACCACGTCGGCGGCACGATGATGGGCTTCGACCTCGTCGGCGTCGCGCAGCTGGTCGGGTCGCACCCGGTGCCGATCCACGTGCAGCGCGCCGAGGCCGACTACGTGACGCGGGTGACCGGGCTGTCGGCGACCGACCTGACCCCGCACGACCACGACGACGTCGTCGAGGTGGGGAACGTCGCGATCCGGCTGCTGCACACCCCCGGCCACACCCCGGGAAGCCAGTGCTTCCTGGTGCCCGGCCCGGACGGCGACCGGCTCGTCGCCGGGGACACGCTGTTCCTGCAGGGCTGCGGGCGCACCGACTTCCCGGGCGGCGACACCGCGCAGATGTACCACTCGCTGCAGCAGCTGGCAGCGCTGAAGGGCAACCCGACGGTCTACCCGGGGCACCGGTACTCGCCGGCGTCGAACGCCCCGCTCGACGACGTGCGGGCCACCAACACCGTCTACCGGGCGACCTCGGCCGAGCAGTTCGTGGCCGCGTTCGGGTCATGACGGCCGGACCGTGACGGCCGGGTCGTGACCCCGGCCGCGGTGGTGCTCGTCGAGGGGGCCGGCGACGCCGCGGTGCTCGAGACCCTCGCGCGACGTCGCGGCACCCCGCCCGGCGACGTGGCGATCGTCGTCCTGCACGGCTACACCGACCTGGGAACCGCCCTGGCGGCCCTCGCCCCGGCCGCCCCGGACCGGGTCGCCGTGCTGTGCGACGCCGGGGCCGCGGCGTACTGCCGCCGGGCCGCCGGGGCGGCGGTGCCGGTCCGGGTGTGCGACGCCGACCTGGAGGACGAGCTGCTGCGCGCGCTCGGCACCGCGCGGGTGCACGCCGTCCTCGACGCCTGCGGCGAGCTCGCCGCGCTGCACGCCCTGGCCCGTCAGCCCGGCCGCCGCGGCCGCGGCGACGACGAGAACCTGCGCCGGTTCCTCTCGGCGCGCTCCGGGCGCAAGGCCCGCTACGGCGCGCTGTTCGCCGCCGAGCTGGACCTGCGGGCGCTACCGGACCCGCTGCGCCGGGTCCTCGACGACGTCGGTCTCCGACCGGGGTGCGGGGTCGGTCCCGTCGGTCGCGATCCACGCCGCGGAGAACACCAGCAGCCGCGACAGCAGGAACAGGAAGAACAGCGTCGCGAGCACGGTGCCGAACACGGCCCCGCCCGCGGTGTCGGACACGACGCCGACGACGAGCGCGACCCCGAGCTTGAGCAGCTCCAGCGCGACCGCGCCGACGGCGGCGGGGCGCACGACCCGGCCCGGCGGGACCGGCCGGCGCGGCAGCCGGGCCAGCACGAAGCAGAACACGGCCCAGTCCAGGACCAGCACCACGACGGCGCCGAGCACCCGTAGCGCGACCCGGCCGCCGAGCGCGTCGCGGACGCCGACCAGCTCCAGGGTGAACCCGGCCAGCCCGGTCACGGCGAACGTCACCACCACCGAGGCGAGGACGGCCGCGCCGAGCACGCCCAGCGCGCCCAGGTCCCACAGGACCCGGCGCGGCGAGACGATCCGCTCGGCGGGCAGCCGGAACTGCGCCGACAGCGCCTCCCGCAGGTACGACGTCCACGTCGACCCGGCCCACAGCACCCCGAGCGCACCGATCCCGACGAGCGACCCGCTGCGGTCGGCGGCGGCCTCCACCGCGGGGGCGACGGCGCCGGTCAGCCCGGCCGGGAACGCCGCCTCGACGGCGAGGACCAGGTCGTCGCGGGTGGTGGTGCGCCAGAACACGAGCAGCCCGAGGGCGAAGAACAGGACGAGCAGCAGCGGCACCGCCGCGATCACGGTGTAGAACGCGACCGCGGCGGACAGGTGGTTGCCGCGCTGGTGGCGGTAGCGGTCGGCGGCCCGGCGGGCGTGCCCCGCCAGAGGCGACCGGGCGGGGAGCTCCCGGAGCCGTCGCAGGCCGTCCCGCATCACGTCGCGCACCCGGTCATCCTCTCCCACGGTCCCCACCGCGATCCGCGCCGGAACGCCGGTGCCGCGGGGGGACCTTCGCCCCGGTCGCGGCTCCGGCGCGGGTGGGATCGTTCCCCGCCACAACCCCTCCACCCGGACGGAGCGCGACCATGGTCGACGCGAGTGACGGAACAGGACGGGCGCCCACCGCCGAGGACGCCACGTCACACGGGGTCCGCGGACTCGTCGTGCTCCGCGGTGTCCTGGTCCTGCTGTTCGGGCTGGCCGTGCTGGTGACCCCTGGCCTGGCCCTGCTGGTGCTGATCTACGTCTTCGCCGCGTACGCGCTGGTCGACGGCGTCGTCGCGGTCGTGCTCGGGATCCGGCACCGGGGCGAGCGCCCCGGCTGGGGCTGGGCCGTCGCGCAGGGCGTGGTGTCGGTCGTCGCCGGTCTGGCGGCCTTCGCGCTGCCCGGTACCGCGGCGCTGTTCTTCCTCTACGTGGTCGCGTTCTGGGCGATCGTCGCCGGAGTCGTCACCGCGGTCTCGGCCAACGAGGTCCGCAGGCACGGCGGGCCGTGGGGGTGGATCGCCGGACGGGCCGTTCTCGACGTGCTGTTCGGAGTACTGCTGCTGCTGTGGCCCGCGTCCGGGATCCTCGCGATGCTGTGGCTGGTCGGGACGTTCGCCCTGGCCGCAGGGGTGCTGCTGCTCGTGCAGGCCGTCGGGTCGCGTACCCACCCCGCCCTCGGCTGAGGTGTGGCTACCGCGGTCTCAGCCGGAGATCGCGGCGTACGCGGTCTCCAGCAGCGCCGGGTCCGGGCCCTCCAGCCGCCCCGGCTCGGCGAGGCCGTCGAGCACGACGAAGCGCAGCGTCCCGGCCCGGGACTTCTTGTCCCCGCGCATGGTCTCGGTCAGCTCGTCGAGCACGCCGGGCTCGTAGCGCGTCGGCAGCCCGACCAGCTCCAGCACCTCGCGGTGCAGGTCGGCGGTGGCGTCGTCGAGCCGCCCCGCGGCGCGGGCCAGCTCGGCGGCGAACACCAGGCCGACCGCGACGGCGTTGCCGTGCCGCCACCGGTAGCGCTCGCGGCGCTCCACGGCGTGGCCGAGGGTGTGGCCGTAGTTGAGGATCTCCCGCAGGTGCGACTCGCGCAGGTCCGCCCCGACGACGTCGGCCTTCACCCGGATCGCGCGGCGCACCAGCTCGCCGAGCACCGGCCCGGCCGGGTCCAGCGCGGCCGCCGGGTCGGCGCGGACGCGGTCGAGGATGACCGGGTCGGCGATGAACCCGGCCTTCCACACCTCCGCGGACCCGGCGACGAGCTCGGGACGCGGCAGCGTGCGCAGCGTGTCGAGGTCGACGAGCACCGCGGACGGCTCGTGGAAGGCGCCCACCAGGTTCTTCCCGGCGGCGGTGTTGATGCCGGTCTTCCCGCCGACGGCGGCGTCGACCATCGCGAGCAGCGTGGTCGGGACGTGCACGACCCGCACCCCGCGCATCCAGGTCGCGGCGACGAACCCCGCCAGGTCGGTGACCGCTCCCCCGCCGAACCCGACGACCACGTCGGCCCGGGTCAGCGCGGCACCGGCACAGGCGTCCCAGCAGTCGGCCAGCGAGGCCAGGGACTTGCCGTCCTCGGCGTCGGGCACCTCGTGGGTGAACGCGGCCAGCCCGGCGGCCTCCAGCTCGGCGCGGGCGGCACCGGCGCGGTCGGCGAGCGTCGGCGGGTGCAGCACGAGAACCCGGCCCGCCCCGGTGCCGGCGACGACCTCGGCCAGCCGCGCGGCCACCCCGGCGCCGACGAGCACCGGATAGGGCTGCTCGGTGCGGACGTCGATGCGGACCGAGCCGTCGGATTCGGTGGTGCCGGAGGTGTCGGGCAGCGTGCCGGACGGGGTGGACGTCATCGGGCCTCCGCCCGCTCGGTGCCGGCCCCGTCCTGCGGCGAGCCGAAGCCGGGCGCCGGCAGTGTCGAGTCCTGGCGCGGGGTGGGCCGGTCGAACGGGTCGGCGGCGTCCGGTGAGGCCTCGGGCAGCGCGGACGGGCCGTGCCCGAGCTCGGCCAGCACGGCGGCGACGACCTGGTTGGGGCTGCGGCGCACCGTCGTGACCGCCACGGTGGCGACCTCGGCGTAGAGCGGGGCCCGCTCGGCGAGCAGCGCCCGGAACGTCGCCCGCGGGTTCACCCCGGCCAGCAGCGGGCGCGCGGTGGACATCCCGGTGCGGCGCATCCCGTCGGCGAGGTCCACCTCGAGGGCGACGACGCGGTGCCCCGCGAGCAGTGCGCGGGTCTCGGCGGCCAGCACGGAGCCGCCGCCGAGGGCGAGGACGCCGTGCCCGGCGCGCAGCTCCTCGGCGACGACCTCGCGCTCCAGCGCGCGGAACGCGGCCTCGCCC
Organism: Pseudonocardia tropica; assembly: GCF_040105315.1. NCBI lineage: Bacteria > Bacillati > Actinomycetota > Actinomycetes > Pseudonocardiales > Pseudonocardiaceae > Pseudonocardia > Pseudonocardia tropica. The sequence continues at coordinate 12,589 of NZ_JBEDNP010000002.1, read as the reverse complement.
TCCTGCACGAACATCTCCGCGATCGGCTTGCCGATGCGGGCGACGATCGCGGCGTCGGTGTCGGCGAAGTTCAGCCCGAGCCGCTGCGCGAGCAGCGAGCCGACCGTGCTCTTGCCGGACCCGGGCGGGCCGACGAGCACCACCCAGGGGCGGCCCTCGGCGTCGGGGGCCGGGGTGGGGGCCGGCGCGGTCACCGCTGCCCCGCCAGGTAGGAGGCCAGGTTGCGGCGGGTCTCGTCGAGCGAGTCGCCGCCGAACTTCTCCAGTGCGGCCTGGGCCAGCACCAGCGCCACCATCGTCTCGACGACGACCCCGGCACGCGGCACGGCGCAGGCGTCGGAGCGCTGGTGGATGGCGGTGGCCTCCTCGCCGGTGGTGGTGTCGATGGTGCGCAGCGCCCGGGGGACGGTGGAGATGGGCTTCATCGCGACCCGGACCCGGACCGGCTCACCGTTGGTCATGCCGCCCTCGATGCCGCCGGCCCGGTTGGTGAGCCGGGTGACCGGCACGGTGCCCGCCGGCCCCTGCCCGGGGGAACCGGCGGGGACCATCTCGTCGTGAGCGACGGATCCGCGGCGGTGTGCGGTGCGGAAGCCGTCGCCGATCTCGACGCCCTTCATCGCCTGGATGCCCATCAGTGCGGCGGCGAGCCGTGCGTCGAGCCGGCGGTCGGCCTGCACGTAGGTGCCGACGCCGACCGGCATCCCGTAGGCGATGACCTCGATGACCCCGCCGAGGGTGTCGCCCGCCTCGTGCGCGGCGTCGATCTCGGCGGCCATCGCGGCGCCGGTGGCGTCGGTGAAGGCGCGCACCGGGTTGGCGTCGATGCGGTCGAGGTCGGCGGGGCCGGGCAGCGGCTCGTCGTCCGGGGCGTCGACGGCGCCGATGCCCACGACGTGGGACACGATCGTCACGCCGAGGGCCTGCTGCAGGAACGCCTTGGCGACGGTGCCGAGCACGACGCGGGCGGCGGTCTCGCGTGCGCTGGCGCGTTCCAGGACCGGGCGGGCCTCGTCGAAGCCGTACTTGGTCATGCCGGCGAGGTCGGCGTGGCCGGGACGGGGCCGGGTCAGCGGCGCGTTGCGGGCGCGGTGCGCGATCAGCTCCGGGTCCACCGGGTCGGCGGCCATCACCGTCTCCCACTTGGGCCACTCGGTGTTGGCGATGCGGACCGCGACCGGCCCGCCCTGCGTGAGGCCGTGCCGCAGGCCACCGATGACCTCCAGCTCGTCGGCCTCGAACGCCATCCGCGGGCTGCGGCCGTAGCCGAGCTTGCGGCGGGCCAGCTCGGCCTGCAGCTCCTTGGTGGTGACCGAGACCCCGGCGACCATGCCCTCCAGCACGCCCACCAGGGCCGGACCGTGGGACTCCCCGGCGGTGATCCATCGCAGCACGGCGACCATCCTCTCACCCGGGGATCCGGGCCCCCGACAGCACCACGACCGCGGGCACCACGACCGCCAGTGCCGCACCGAGCAGGACCGGGCCGTGCGGCAGCCTGCTCCCCCACCCGGCCCGCCCGGCCCCGACCGCGACGAGCGCCACCGCCGCCGAGACGACCGCGGCCAGCACCGCGACCACCGGCAGCACCGTCCATCCCGCACCGGCGGCCGCGGCGCCCACCGGGCCGGCGAGCTTCACGTCGCCGCCGCCCATCGCCCGTGGCGAGACCAGGTGCACCACCAGGTAGGCGCCGCCGAGCAGCACCGCCCCGGCCAGGCCGCGCCCCACCGCGGCACCCCCGGCCGGGACGAGCGCCGCGGGCACCAGCGCGAGCGCGGGCAGGGTGAGCGCGTTCGGCAGCCGCCGCACCAGCACGTCGGTCGCGGATCCCGCCACGGCCAGCCAGGACAGCACCGCGAGCAGCGCCGTCCACCGCGGGTCGAGCAGCCCCGACACGACCAGCCCCGCCGTCGCCGCCCCGGACAGCGCCAGCCCCGCCTCGCACCACCCGGCCGGCACCGGTGCGCCGCGCGGCAGCCGGGCCAGCCAGCGCCGGGTCGCGACGCCGGCACCCCCGCCGAGGACGGCGGCGACGAGGACGGTGGCGGTGGCGGTGGCGGCGAGGTCCATGCCTCGATCCTGGGGCGGGCCGGGCCGTCCGGACCGACGGGTTGCCCGCCTGTGGACAGCCCGCCGGGCGCGGGCAGGATGACCGGAATGGGTTCCAGTGCGCCGCAGGGTGACCGACGGGCCGGAGCGGTGGTCCGCGCCGAGGTCGACCACGGTGTCGCCGAGCTGGTGCAGGACGCGGCGCGGCCGTCGTCGTGGACGTTGCTGCTCGACGGGACCGCCCAGTCCCACGTCGACCTCGACGACCCCGAGCACCTCGAGTTCGAGTACGTCCGCCGGATCGCCCATCTCGTCGACCTCGCCGCGCCGCCCGCGGTGCCGCTGCGGGTGCTGCACCTGGGCGGCGGGGCGTGGACGCTGGCCCGCTACGTCGCCGCGACCCGCCCCGGGTCGGCCCAGACCGTCGTCGAGCTCGACGGTGAGCTGGCCGCCCTGGTCGCGCACCGGCTGCCCGGACCGGGGGTCGCCGACGGGCTGGCCGTGGTGACCGGGGAGGCGCGCGCCACCCTGGGGCGGTTCGCGCCGGCGTCGTTCGACGTCGTGGTGGTCGACGTGTTCGCCGGGGCCCGCACCCCGGCCCAGGTCACAACGGCGGAGTTCCTCACCGCCGTCCGGCGGGTGCTCGCGCCGACCGGGATGCACGTGGCGAACCTCGGCGACGGCGCCCCCTGGCCGTTCCTGCCCGGTCAGATCGCGACGGCCGGGGCGGCGTTCGCCGAGCTCGCCCTCCTCGCCGCCCCGGACGTGCTGCACGGGCGCCGGTTCGGCAACCTCGTGCTGGCCGCGTCGGACCGGGGGCTGCCGGTGCCCGGGGTGACCCGCCGGGCGGCCGGGGACCCGTTCCCGGCCCGGGTCCTCGACGACGCCGACACCCGCGCCCTCGGGCGCGGCGCGGGTGTCGTCACCGACGCGTGCGCCGCACCCTCGCCCCGGCCGCCGGAGGGCTTCTGGGGGCAGTGACCCGCGGTCAGACCAGGGACGGGTCGACCAGGACCTTCATCTTCCGGCCCGCGTGCAGCGCCTCGAAGCCCTCCTCGACGACGTCGCGCATGGCGATCTTCTCCATCCAGCCGGTGGTGTCGTAGTGGCCGCCCGCCATCAGCTCGATCACCGCCCGGTAGTCCTCGTGGGTGTAGCAGAGCGAGCCCTGGATGCGGGACTCACCGAGGACCAGGTCGAGCAGCGGGGTCACCAGCGGCGTCTCGTAGATCGCGACGCTGACCATCGGGCGGCCCGCGCCCAGCGAGTCCAGCGCGGTCGCGACGGCCGGGGCCACCCCCGCGGCGTCGTAGCAGGCGTCGGCGCCGCGGCCGTCGGTCGCCTCCGCCACGATCGCCGGCACGTCCTGGGCGGTGGGGTCGAGGGTGTGCGCGCCGAGCCGCTCGATCGCGCCGCGCCGGGTCGCCGACGGCTCGACGACGCGGACGTCCTCCACGCCCGTGCCGCGCAGCGCGAACCACAGGCCGATCCCGATCGGTCCGGCGCCGAACACCAGCGCGGTGTCGCCCGGGTTCACCCGCCGAGCTTCGCCGCGTGGTAGGCCACGGCCATCGGCTCGACGAGGGCGCCCATCTCCAGCGACACGTTCTCCGGCAGCGGGTGCAGCATGTGCGCGGGGACGACGGTCGTCTCGGCCATGCCGCCGTCGGCCATCAGCCCGTGGAAGCCGATCTGCGCGCACACGTTGTAGCGGCCCTCGGAGCAGCGTGAGCACGTCCCGCAGGTGTAGAGCGGCATCACCGCGACCCGGTCGCCCTCGGTGACGCCCTCGACCCCCGACCCGATCTCGACGACGGTCCCGGAGAACTCGTGGCCGAGGGTCAGCGGCAGCTCGCGGCCGGTCAGCGGGTGCTTCTCCCCGTTCGGGATGAAGATCGGGCCCGCGTAGTACTCGTGCAGGTCCGACCCGCAGATGCCGTTGAACCCGACCCTGAGCCGGACCTCGCCGGGACCCACCTCTCCCTCGGGCACGTCGGTGATGTCGAGGTTCCCGGGTCCCCGGTAGACGACCGCACGCATCGCTGGATCCTCTCGCCTGACGTCGTTGTCGCGTCCCGGTCTACCGGCGCGCAGTGAGCGGCGTCACGGGTTGGGCCCAGGTTGCATGCACGCCCGGTGATGGGTCAGAACGCTCCGGCGGCGCGGGCGCGGTCGACGTTACCGAGGTGCTCGGGGTAGGTCGTGGCGAAGCAGGAGGCGCCCTCGGTGGTGCAGCGGACGAAGAACAGCCACGGGCCCGCGGCCGGGGACTCCGCGGCCGACAGCGCCGCGGTGGACACCGAGGCGACGGGCGTCGGCGGCAGCCCGGTGGTGAGGTAGGTGTTGTACGGCCCGGGGGTGCCGCGCGCCTCGGCCGTGGTGCGCAGCGCCTGCACGTCGAGCGGGTAGTTGACGGTGGAGTCCATCTCCAGGCGCTGGTTCACCGCGAGCCGGTTCTCGATCACCCGGGCCACCTTCGGCATGTCGGGGACGAGCGCCTCCTTCTCCACGACGGAGGCGAGGACGAGGGTGCGGTAGGCGTTCTCCCCGCCCAGCCCGGCGGCCTCCAGCCTGGTCGCCGACGCGGTGAGCACCTGGCGCAGCACCTGCTCCGGTGTGCCGCGCGGGTCCAGGTCGTACGGGCCGGGGGCGACCAGGCCCTCCATCCGGCGCTCGGGGGCGGCCGCCCGGTAGCCCGCGCGGGCCCACCCGGGGACGGCGATCGCGGCCGGGTCGGCGTCGGCCATCGCGGCGCGCAGCGCGTCGACGTCGGTGCAGCGGGCGTCCCCGTCCGCGGTACCGAGGCAGGTGGCGCGGGAGATCTGGGACAGCACGCCCGGGGAGACCGTGCCGTCCGGGGCGCGGGTGTCGTCGAGCTGAACACCGCCCTTGACGTCGAAGAACCCGACGCGCCGGTCCGGGTCGAGCAGCCCCTCCACCGCGGAGTCACCGGACATCTGCGAGCGGAGCTCGTAGTAGCCGGGCTGGACCCGCTGGATGTCGGGCTCCTCGGCGGCGGCCTCGACGAACGCGGCCCGGGACTTCACCACGTCCAGCCCGACCAGGGTCTCCCCGATCGCGCTGGTGGTGTCGCCGGACTCGATGCGCACCACGACCGACCCGCTGCCGGAGCCGGCGTAGTCGTCGGCGCCGCGCAGGTACAGGCCGACGGCGACGAGCACCGCGCCGGCCAGTAGCGCCGACCCCAGCAGGGCGAGCCGCCGCCGCCGGAAGTGCTCCGGGGTCGGACGGTGCCGCACGGGCCCCGCGGTCACACTCACATCGGGCCCCGGGACGTCACGTCGTTCTCGCCGGCGCCGGTCACGGGCTCGAGGGTATCCGCCGCGGGCCCGGCCCGTGGTCACCCCCGGTCACGGTGATCAGGTTCCGCGGGTGGTATCCAGCCAGCCCTGCAGGATGGCCACCGCGGCCTGCTGGTCGATGACCGCACGCTGCCTGCGGCCGCGCACGCCGCGCCCGGCCAGCTGCCGGGTCGCGACGACGGTCGTCATCCGCTCGTCGGTCAGCTCGACCGGGACCGCGCAGCCGGCCGTGGCGAGCCCCGCCTCCAGCGCGGCGGCGAACTCCCGGGCGGCGACGGCGGCCGGGCCGTCCTCGCCGCGCAGGTTCCGGGGCAGCCCGAGCACGACGCCGACGACGTCGTGCTCGGCCACCAGCGCGGCGATCCGGCGCACGTCGGCGCCACCCTCGGCGTCGCGGGGCACGGTCTCGACCGGGGTCGCGAGGATCCCGTCCGGGTCGCACATCGCGACCCCGACGCGGACGGCGCCGACGTCGATGCCCAGGCGCCGCCCGCGGGTGGGGGTCACGGACGCAGCGCGGCGCGCAGCTTCTGCACCGCGGCGTCGATCCCGGCCGGGTCCGTGCCACCGCCCTGGGCGAGGTCGGGCTTGCCGCCGCCGCGCCCGCCGACGGCCGCGGCGAACTCCCCGATCAGCTTCCCGGCGGCGATCCCCTTGTCCCGGGCCGCCTTCGTGGTGGCGACGACGAAGGACACCTTCTCCCCGTCGACGCCGAACAGCACGACCACGCCGGGCCGGTCGCCCAGCTTGCCGCGCACGTCGGCGGCGAGGGTCCGCAGGTCGTTGCCCCCGACGCCGTCCGGCGCGGTGACGGCGACCAGGGCGGTCCCGTCGAGGTCCTCGGCCTGCTGGGCGAGCGCCCCGGCCGAGGCCAGGACGGCGTCGGCGCGGTGCTTCTCCAGGTCGCGCTCGGCCGTCCGCAGCCGCTCGACGATCCCGTTGATCCGCTCCGGCAGCTCCTCCGGGCGGGCCTTGAGCTGGTCGGCGAGCTGGTTGACCAGCAGGTGCTCGGTGGTGGCGTGCTTGAACGCGTCCAGCCCCACCAGCGCCTCGACGCGGCGCACCCCGGAGCCGATGGAGGCCTCGGACAGCACCCGGACCAGGCCGAGCTCGCCGGTGCGCCCGACGTGGGTGCCGCCGCACAGCTCGCGCGAGTAGTCCCCCATGTCGACGACGCGCACCCGGTCGCCGTACTTCTCGCCGAACAGCATCATCGCGCCGAGCGAGCGGGCCTCGTCGATGGAGGTCTCGTAGGTCTGGACCTCCCGGTCGGACTGCAGGACCGCGTTCACCTCCTCCTCGATCTCGACGAGCGCCGCGGGCGGAACGGCCCCGGTCGGCGAGGTGAAGTCGAACCGCAGCCGGCCCGGGGCGTTGAGCGACCCGGCCTGCGCGGCGGCGCTGCCCAGCGCGCCGCGGACCCCGGCGTGCACGAGGTGGGTGGCGGTGTGCGCCCGCGAGATCGCCGACCGGCGGGTGCGGTCGACCTCGGCGACGACCTCGGCGTCGAGGGTCACGGTGCCGGCGGTGACGACGCCGCGGTGCACCCGCAGCCCGGCCACCGGGGACTGGACGTCGTCCACCCGGACCTCGAAGGACGCTCCGCGCAGCACGCCGGTGTCGGCCTGCTGGCCGCCGGCCTCGGCGTAGAACGGGGTGCGGTCGAGCAGCACCTCGACCTGCTCGCCCTCGTGGGCGGCGGGCACGGTGGCGCCGTCGCGCAGCAGCCCGACGACCCGGGACTCCGACTGCAGCGTCTGGTAGCCGAGGAAGTCGGTGGCGCCGTGGGTGTCGAGCACCGCCCGGTAGACCGAGGCGTCCACGAAGCCGACCTTGCGCCCGGCGGCGTCGGCCTTGGCCCGGGACCGCTGCTCGTCCATCAGCGCGGTGAAGCGCTCCCGGTCGACGGTGAGCCCGGCCTCGGCGGCCATCTCCAGCGTCAGGTCGATCGGGAAGCCGTAGGTGTCGTGCAGCGCGAACGCCTGGTCGCCGGGCAGGGTGTCGCTGCCGGCGGAACGGGCGCGGGACACCGCGCCCTCGAAGATCCGCTCGCCGGCGGTCAGCGTGGCGCGGAAGGTGTCCTCCTCGGCCCGGATGACCGCGGAGATCCGCTCGAAGTCGGTCGCGAGCTCGGGGTAGGTCGGCGCCATGGTGTCGCGGACGACGGCGGCGAACTCGCCCAGGCACGGCCCGGTGACGCCGAGCAGCCGGGCGGAGCGCACGATGCGGCGCAGCAGCCGGCGCAGCACGTAGCCGCGGCCCTCGTTGCCGGGGGTGACGCCGTCGCCGACGATCATCAGCGACGAGCGGGCGTGGTCGGCGATGACGCGGAAGCGCACGTCGTCGATCTCGCCCTCCGGGCCACCCGCGCCGTAGCGCTTCCCGGACAGCTCCTCTGCCTTGGCGATGACCGGGCGGACGAGGTCGGTCTCGTAGACGTTGTTGACGCCCTGGAGCAGGAACGCGACCCGCTCGACACCCATCCCGGTGTCGATGTTCTTGTGCGGCAGGGTGCCGATCGGCGGGTGCCCCTTCTTCGGCGACAGCGCGCCGCGCTCGTCCTGCATGAAGACGAGGTTCCAGATCTCGAGGTAGCGGTCCTCGTCGGCCTCGGGGCCGCCCTCGGCGCCGAACTCCGGGCCGCGGTCGACGTAGATCTCCGAGCAGGGGCCACCGGGGCCGGGGACGCCCATGTCCCAGTAGTTGTCGTCGCCACCGCGGCGCTGGATGCGCTCCTCGGGCAGGCCGGCGATCTCCTTCCAGAGCGCGATGGCCTCGTCGTCGTCGTGGTAGACGGTGACCCAGATGATCTCGGGGTCGAAGCCGTAGCCGCCCTCGTCCTGGCTGCGGGTGATCAGCGACCAGGCGAACTCGATGGCGCCGCGCTTGAAGTAGTCGCCGAAGGAGAAGTTCCCGGCCATCTGGAAGAACGTGGTGTGCCGGGTGGTCTTGCCGACCTCGTCGATGTCCGGGGTGCGGACGCACTTCTGGATCGACGTCGCGCGCGGGTAGGGCGCGGGGACGTCGCCGAGGAAGTACGGCTTGAACTGCACCATGCCCGCGTTGACGAACAGCAGCTGCGGGTCCTCGAGGATCAGCGAGGCGCTGGGGACGGGCGTGTGCCCGTTGCTCTCGAAGTGGGCGGTGAAACGACGGACGATCTCGTGGGTCTGCACCGGTGGGTCTCTCGTGACGGGTACGGCTGGCGACGGGTCGGCGACGGGGCGGGCGCCCTGCGCCCGCGCCACACCGTAGGCCGCGCGGCGTGGGGACGCCGCGGGAGGCCGGTCGTGCCAGGTTACCGGCACCCGCAGGAGGGAACGGCCGGTGCCGGTGCGCGCCCGAGCGCACCGGCACCGGCCGTCTGCGGGTCCCGCCGTGCTCCCGGTCCGGGGGGTCGACCGGAGGCCGGCGGTTCCGCCGTCACGCCCCGGTCAGACCGCGACCGGCAGCGGGGCGTCGAGGTGGGTCCGCGGCGCGGGGACGAGGACCCGGGGGGCGCGGACGGGGGTCCGCGGGGCGGGGACGGCGACGACCCGGACGCCCGCCCGGCGGGACGCACGGTCCTCGAGCTCGCGGCGCAGCCGCTGCAGCGCGCGGTGCTGGGCGACCCGGACCGCGCCGGGGGTGGAGCCGAGCGCGTCGGCGGTCTCCTCCGCGGTCAGCCCGACCGCGATGCGCAGCGTGAGGATCTCGACCTGGCGCGGGCCGAGCAGGCCCATGAGCTCGGACAGGCGGTCGTTGCGCTCGGCGTCGAGTACGACCTGCTCCGGGTCCTCCTCGCGGCTGAGCCGCTCGGGCAGCTCCTCGACGGCGTCGCAGCGGTTGCGGGCCATCGCCCGGAACGCGTCGGCGATCTTGTGCCGGGCGATGCCGAACACGAACGCCCGGAACGACATCCCCGAGGGCCGGTAGTCCGGGAGCACGGCGAGCACCGCCATGCAGACGTCCTGCGCGACGTCGTCGGCCGAGCCGAGGATCGTCTCGCGCCGGCCCAGCCGGGCCCGGCAGAAGCGCTCCACCTGCGGGTGCACCTTCGCCAGGAGCAGCGCGACCGCGCGCTCGTCGCCGGCGACGGCCGCGGCCAGCATCTCCGGCGGGAGCAGGTCCGCCGCCTGCCGGGAGTCGGCCTCCTCGGCGGTGTCCTCGGGTGCGGTCGCGATGGCCACGGGTCCGTCGTGCATCTGCCCAGCTCTCCTCAGTCGCGACCCGGGGGTCGCGTCAGGCGCCGGCACCGCCCGTCCGACCCAGGAGAGGTCGGGCGGTGCGACTGTCGCGCTGTTCTCCGCCGGTGGTGGTCGGCGCTGCCGGCAGGTCCGCTCGGCCGCGCCCCGGCCTGCGATCAACCCTTCCGGTGCACCCGTTCGGGGTCAATCAACATGCACAATTTGCGGTATAGGTGGACGGACAGTAGGGGCTCTGGTCCTCATAGGGGCAACCTCGGGCACGGACGGACGTCCAACCCTGTCGGAGGTGTGTCCTCCGCCTGCGGGCCGTGACCCGGGCGGAGCAGCGTCGTTGGGCCGGGTGTCACGCTCCGCTCGCCCGAAGGACCGCTCGTGCCTCTGCGTCGCCCGCACCGCCTCCTGCTCGCCGCTCTCGGCACCGTCGCGATCGGTGTGGGGGTGGCCGTGCCGGCGACCGCGGCCCCGGTGCTCCCCCCGGTCGCGGTCGGCGAGGACGCGGCCGCGGCGCTGGTACCCGCGGTGACCGAGGCGCTCGGGCCCGCGCTGGCCGGGACGTGGCTGGCCGACGGACGGCTGATGGTGGGCACCTGGGACGCCGCGACCGCCCCGCTGGTCACCGCGCTCGGCGCGACGCCGGTGGTGCGCGACGAGCCGCGCCGCGACCCGGCCGCGGTGCTGTCGGCGCTGGCCGGGCGCACCGCGACCGGGATGCCCGCCGGTCTGGACTCCTACGGCGTCGACCCCCGCACCGAGCAGGTCGTGCTGAGCGTCGTCGACGGGCCGGGCGCCGACGCGCTGGCCGTGGGCCTGACCGGTGGTCTCGACCCGTCCGCGGTGCGGGTGGAGCGGGTGGCGGCACCGGCGCACCGGCAGGCCGCGGTCGGCGGGGGCGACACCATCACCGACGGGACCCGTCGCTGCACGGCCGGGTTCGCCGCCTCCGACGGCAGCAGCGACTGGCTGATCACCGCCGGGCACTGCACCCGGGGCTCGTCGTCCTGGTACGCCACCGACGGCTCGACGATCGGCTCCGAGGTCGAGACCGCGGGCCGCGGGGTGGACGTCGGCGCGATCGCGGTCGACTCGGGCAGCGTGTCGGCGACGGTGTCGGGGATCCGGGTGGCCGGCAGCCGTCCGGCACCCGTCGGCTCCACGGTCTGCCTGTACGGGTCCACCAGCGGGCGGTCCTGCGGCACGGTCCAGCGCACCGACATGACGGTGAACTTCGAGGGCCAGAGCCAGTCCGGGCTGACCTCGGTGGCGGCATGCGCCCAGGAGGGCGACTCCGGCGCCCCCTACATCACCTCGTCCGGGCAGGCCCAGGGGGTGCACACCGGCGCGGGCGGCGAGGGCAACTGCACCAGCTACTTCACCCCGATCCGCACCGCGACCGGGGCGCTCGGGCTGACCCTGACCACCGGCTGAGCGCGCGGGCTCAGTCCCGGGTGCCGCGCACGACGCGGCGCAGCTTCGGCAGGCGCTCGGCGAGGACACGTTCGTGCCCGCGCCCGGACGGGGCGTAGTAGTCGACGCCGACGACGTCGTCGGGCGGGTACTGCTGGCGCAGGACGCCGTCGGGGTCGTCGTGCGGGTAGCGGTAGCCGACGGCGTTGCCGAGCTTCTGCGCGCCGGCGTAGTGGCCGTCGCGCAGGTGCGGCGGGACCCCACCGACCCTGCCGGAGCGGACGTCGGCCATCGCCGCGTCGATCGCGGTGATCACGGCGTTCGACTTCGGTGCGGTCGCCAGGTGCACGGTGACCTGGGCGAGCGCGATCCGCGCCTCCGGCATCCCGACGAGCTGCACGACCTGGGCGGCAGCGGTCGCGGCGGGCAGCGCGGTCGGGTCGGCCAGCCCGACGTCCTCCGAGGCGTGGATCATCAGCCGGCGCGCGATGAACCGGGCGTCCTCCCCCGCGACGAGCATCCGGGCCAGGTAGTGCAGGGCGGCGTCGGGGTCGGAGCCGCGGATGGACTTGATGAACGCGCTGATGACGTCGTAGTGCTGGTCGCCCGCGCGGTCGTAGCGCACGGCGACCTCGGTGACGGCCCGCTCGACGGCGGCGAGGTCGATCACCGGGTCGCCGCCCGCGCCGAGGACGCCGTCGGCGGCCGCCTCCAACGCGGTGAGCGCGCGGCGCCCGTCGCCCGCGGAGAGCCGGACCAGTGCCTGTTCGCCGTCCTCGGCGAGCTCGACGGTCGCGTTCAGGCCCCGCTCGGAGGTCACGGCGCGCCGGAGCAGGGTGCGCACGTCGTCCTCCCCGAGGGACTGCAGCTGCAGCACCAGTGAGCGGGACAGCAGCGGGGACACGACGGAGAACGACGGGTTCTCGGTGGTCGCGGCGACGAGCAGGACGAGCCGGTCCTCGACCGCGCCGAGCAGGGCGTCCTGCTGGGTGCGGGAGAAGCGGTGGACCTCGTCGATGAACAGCACCGTGGTGGTGCCGCTGCGGTCGCGACGCCGGCGGGCCTCCTCGATGACCGCCCGCAGCTCCTTCACCCCGGCCGAGAGCGCCGACAGGGCGACGAAGTGCCGCTCCGCTCCCCCGGCGCCGGCCATCAGCCGGGCGAGGGTGGTCTTGCCGGTGCCGGGCGGGCCGTAGAGCAGCACCGACGCCGCGGCGCCGCCGTCGAGCAGGCGGCGCAGCGGCGCGCCGGGCGTGAGCAGGTCGGCCTGGCCGACGACCTCGTCGAGGGTGCGCGGGCGCATCCGCGCGGCGAGCGGCGCGTCGGGACGGACGGCGTCGCCGTCACCGGTGTCGCGCCCGTCGCCCCCGGGGTCGATGTCGAACAGGCCGTCGGTGCTCATCCGTTCCAGCCTGCCAGGACACCGGGCCCGGGGGACGGACACCTCAGAGCGTGTTGTGAAACCTCGTGAGGTCAGCTCTCGAGGTCTTCTGCTAGGGGTCACGTCCGGCGGAGTGGTGTATGAGATCGACTCCGCGTGATCTTGGTTCGGGATTCTAGGCGGTTATTGCCTCGGTTGTCATGAGTGCCTCGCTGCCGGTCGGTGCGGCTTCGGTGGTGACGA
>NZ_JBEDNP010000029.1:0-20526 GCF_040105315.1 Pseudonocardia tropica | reverse complement strand
GGCGTTCGACGATGTTCGGTGTAGGAACCTTCATCATCAACTTCTCGGGGCCCGCCTCACCGCAGCGACACGACCCCACCCGCGCGGTCGATCACGCCCTCACCTGCACTCCATTTCCGGAAGAGCCACGTTACTTCTACAACCCGATAGAAGTAAAGCCACTCCGCCCGTGCCCACTCCCGGTCACCGCCCGGTCGCGGTCGAGGGCACTGCTCCGGAGCTCGGACGTCCCCGGCTCGCGTTCCCGTCGCGCGGGTACGGCACGTCGGCCGCGCCGTGCGGGTCGAGGGCGAGTGCGGAGGGCCTGCCGGCGGTGTACCAGGCGAGAGTCTCGCCGACGCCGTCGTCGTCGGGCGTGGGCCGCCCCCCGAAGCGACGTGTGAAGGCCGAACCGTCGACGATGAAGGGCATCTCGAACTGGTAGATGAGGTCGGCGCCGGTCCGTGCGAGGGGCCACACACGGCCGAGCTCACGGCCGAGCCGACTACCGATCCGGTAGGTGGGTACCCGGGTCCCGACCCGGCGCGTCACCGACCGGACGAATTCCAGTCGGTCGTCGGCGCTGGGTGCGGGACGTGCCAGACGCGACCGAGGTCGGCGTCGCCCAGGGTGGCGAGGGTGCGGCCGTCTCCGGGGCGCCGAGGCCCAGAGGGTGCGGCATCGCCCGGCTCGCTGGCCGGACGCCCGCGACGGCGCCGCGGGCGTCCGTCCCCGTCGCCCCGGACGGTCGGTGTCCGTGCCGCCGCTGCCGGTCGACCCTGACGATCGAGACGTAGACGAGGTGCGGGCGGCCGTGCCGGAGGGAACGCAGCGGCGTCGCCGACACCGGTCCCGCGGTCTGAGCGCCCGCCCGACCCTCTCGTCGGCCGACAATCTCGTCCGACGTACAGTCTGTGCGCCGCCATTGTTCGAGAACGCGATTCTTCGCAAGCTCGATTGTCGTGGCCCGCCGTTCTTTCCGGCATCAGTCTCTGCCGATTCTTCGGCCGTACGGACGTCGTGACGTGAGCCGGGCTCGGGCAGTCTGTTCCGTGTCGAATCCGCATGGGGTTCGTTCCGGATGCGTTGCGGGAGAACATGTGAGCAGTGACTCCGAATCGTCGGTGATGTCCCCCCGGATGCGATGCAGCTGCGTGCGGCCGCGCTCGGCGCCGCGGAGTCCTATCCGGGCCCCGTGGGCGAGCTGCTCGGTCGGCTGGTTCGCCTGCCGATCGGCGTGAGAATCGAGGAAAAGGTGGACGGTGTGATTTGTCGGCCCCCCTGTTTCTCGGGTATCGAAGGAACGGAGTCGGGTCAGGTCATCGCGGACAGGGCCGACGCCGTGTCGTTGATGGACTCGAATGCGGTGACCCGGCCGTCGGTGACGGTGAACAGGTGGGCGAAGCGGGAGCTCATCGACTTCCCGGTCCCGCGGTGCACGCCGGTGAGCCGGCCGAGCGCCAGCACCCGCCCGCCGAGATCGACCAGCTCGTCGACCTCCGGCGCGAACGTCGACCAATCCTGCCCGAGCCGGGCGAACAGACCGCCCACGACCTCGTCGTGCCCGATGTGGGTGCCCGGATAGGCACTGCCTGCGGCCTCGGTCCAGCGGACGTGCGGGTCGAGCAGCGCGAGCAGGCCGGGGACGTCGCCGCCGGCGAACGCGGCGTACCCCCGCTCGACGACGGCGACGTCGGGGCTGGTCGTGGTGGTCATGGCGATTCTCCTGTCGGTGTGTTGTCGGGACCTCGCACACGGTGCGGCCCGCAGCCGTCTCGCCGGTATCCGTGATTCCCGCCAGGGCGGCGTCAGGCCCGCGTGGGTACCGCCGCGGCCCAGGCCGCGATCTGGGCGCGCGTACCGACCCCCAGCTTGGCCCGCAGGTTCTCCGCGTGACGCTCCGCGGTCCGCTCGCTGATACCGAGCCGGTGGCCGATCTGCCGGTTCGTTAGACCGGCGGCGATCAGCCCGGCGACCTCGCGTTCGCGGGGGGTGACCCGTCCGGGGCGCGCCTCACGGGCGCGTCGCTCGGCCTGCTCGCAGTGCGGTCGCAGGTACGGGTTGCGCCGGGACCCGCCTCGCGCGCGCAGGGAGTCCGCGCGGGAGAACAGCTCCAGGGCCTCGTCGTGCTCGCCCCGCTCGACGGCGATGCAACCCAGGCCGTCCCAGCAGTCCGGCAGCGAGCGGGAGTCCCCGACCCGTTCGAACGCGTCGGCGGCGTCCCGGAACCGCGACGCGGCGGGGTCGAGGTCCCCGCCGAGATAGGAGAACCAGCCGAGGAACCACGTCGCCTTCGCCCTGCCCCACCAGGACGGGGCGACGAGAGCGGCGTTCTCCTCGAGCAGCGCGACGGCCTCGGCCCGCCGTCCCTCGGTCCACCGCAGCAGGCCCAGCCCGCAGGTGGTGCGCAGCAGCGGCATCCGCTCACCGGTCCGGCGGGCCAGGGCCAGGCCCCGCTCGGCGGGCCCCACGGCGCCGTCGATGTCGCCGACGACGAAGTGGGAGATCGCGAGGGTGCCCGCGCACCAGGCCACGCCGCCCTCGTCGCCGGCGCGCTCGGCGAGCTCCGCGGCCTCCCGCAACGCCGTCCGGGCTAGGTCCTGCTCGTTGCGCCAGGTCTGCAACAGCGCCAATGCGCGCAGCGCAACCTGCCGGGCGCCGGGATCGATGTGCGACTCCGGGCGGTCCAGCAGACCGGTCAGCCGGTCGGTGCCCTCGCCGAGGTAGCCGCGCATGTCCCAGAAGTAGTAGAGATCGGCCGCCGTGCGCAGACCCTCGGCGGTGTCCGCGGCCGGACTACGGTCCAGCGCGGCACGCAGATCGTCGAGCTGGGCGGCGGCGGCGTCGAGCGCGGAGGGCTCGTCGTGACCCGAGGACACCGCACCCACCCGGGCGGCCAGTGCCCGGCACCAGACCGCGTGCCGCGCGCGCAGCGCCTCGGCCTCGCCGGCCCGGTCCAGCAGGGCGGCGGCGTGCTCGCGCACCGGGCGCAGCATCCGGTACCGGACCGACGGGCCGCGGTGCACGCACTCGACCAGCGACTGGTCCACGATCTCGGCTAGGGCGGCCAGCGGGTCCTCGCCGTCCTGTCCGCACACCGCACGGGCCGCGTCCGCGGTCCAGGAGTCCGCGAACACCGAGAGCCTGCGGTACAGGCGCCGTGCGCGCTCGCCGAGCAGCCCGACACTCCAGGTCAGGGTGTCGTCGAGGCTGCGGTGCCGGGCCGGCACGCCGCGACGGGGCAGGACCGGCCCGCTGTCGGCCCGGGTCCGTTCCAGCACCGCCGTCGCCCCAAGAACCCCCACCTGCGCGGCAGCGAGCTCGATCGCCAGCGGCAGGCCGTCGAGGGCGCGGCACACGGCGGTCACCGTGGGGTCGTCGAGATCGGGCGTGGCACCGACCCGGTCCCGGAACAGCCGCACGCTCGGTGCGGCGGTGTCGCGCTCGTCGCGCGGCACCGGGAGCGGGGCGAGCGCCAGTACCCGTTCCCCGGGGACCCGCAGCGGCGCGCGGCTGGTGGCCAGGACCTGCACCCCGGGACAGCGGGAGAGGAGGTCGGCGACGGGGTCCGCGGCGTCGAGGAGATGTTCGAGGTTGTCCAGGAGCAGCAGCGCGCGGCGGCCGTCGAGATGGCGCAGCAACGTCGTCGTCACCGGCGTGGCACCGGCCTCGCGCAGGCCCAGCGACCGCGCCACGGTCGGCAGCACCAGACCGGGGTCGGTGAGCGGTGCGAGATCGACGAACACCGCGTCCGGGTCCGGGAGGGCGAGCTCGACGGCCAGCCGAGTCTTGCCGCATCCACCCATCCCGGCGACGGTGACCAGCCGGTGCGCGCGCATCAGGTCCCGGGCCGCGGCGAGCTCGGACTCGCGGCCGAGGATCGGGGTCAGCGGGACCGGGACGCGCCCGGTGGCGGGCGGACCGGGGTTCAGATCGTGGACCACAGCGCCGGCAGGTAACCCAGGTCGCGGACCCTCTCGGCGGCCGCGACGACCGACAGGAACGCCTTCCCCGCGCCGACCGCGACGGCCCATCGGCCCGCGACCGGGGGAGGGGCCAGCAGCGCCGCGACCCGGCGCGGCACGGCGCCGGCGTCGCGAGGCGCGGACGCGACGACGCCGAGCGCGACCGCGGGGCCCGGGCGGCCCCGCTCGCCGAGCGCCCTCCGGTCCGGCCTGCCCGGTCCGCCAACCTCGTCGGTCACGTGTCACCCACCCGTCCCTGCCGGGTCGCCGTACCCGGCCGGCACCGATGATGGCACCGGTCCGCCGTCGTGGTCGACGGCGGCGTCCGATCCCTTCGGTGTGAGCCGGTGACCCCGGGGTGCCCTTCCGGGGCCCGGACCCCCGGTCCGGGCGAAGGGGCGTACATCTGCACGTTGGTCGAAGTAACACCGAGCGTTCGTTCCAAGCCGGACACAAGACCGTCGCAACCTCCCCGCGCGAGCGTGACGCTCGTCAGGGTCCGCACACGCCACCGGGAGAACGCCGTGTCCCCATCTCCGTCCGACCGCCCCGCCGACATCCTCGTCCTGGGCGGGACCGGTCTCGTCGGCCGCGAGGTCCTCGCCGCCCTGCACCGTCGCGGAGCCCGCGCCCGCGTCCTGGTGCGCGACCCCGCCGGGCTCGCCACCACCGACGGCCTCGACATACAGATCGGGGACCTGCACGATCCCGCGTCGGTGCGGGACGCGATGGACGGTGTCCGGGTCGTGTTCGCGATCTCGCCGCACGAGGCGGATGAGATCGAGCTCGCCCGCACCGTCGTCTCGAGCTGTGAACGCGCCGGTGCCCGCCTGGTGTTCGCCGGCGTGCACGTGACCGGCCGCACCCGGGCGCAGGCCTGGCTGATGCGCCGGATCTACGGGCGGATGATGCCCCGCTACCGCGGCAAGCTCGCTATCGGGCACATGGTCGAGACGTCGCGGAACGACCCGGTCGTGCTGATGCCGACGAACTTCATGCAGACCGACGAGGTGCTGCTCGACGTCATCCGGGCGGGCGAGTTCGTCCAGACCGCCCACCGCAAGGGCCTGAACCGCGTCGACGTGCGCGACCTCGGCGAGGCTGCCGCGAGGGTCCTGCTCGATCCGGGGTTCCCGTCGGGCTGCTACCCCGTGGTCGGGCCGCGGTCGCTGACCGGGCCAGAGTGCGCGGCCGAGTGGTCCCGGGCGCTGGGGATCCCGGTCCGCTACGCCGGCGACGACGACTCCGCCGTCGAGTCGGCGCTGCGGGCCCACCTGAGCGGGCACCGGCGCGACGACTGGATCGCCTCGTTCCGGCTGCTGCGGGGTGTCGCGGTGGCCACGAAGCCGTCGGAGGTCGCGGCCACCGAGCGGCTGCTCGGGCGGCGGCCGACCGACTTCGCCGAGTTCGTCCGCCGCGTCGTGGCCGAGCACGGGCTCGCGCCGTCCGCGGGCCGGGACCGGCTCGCGTCCTCGTCGGACCGCTGAGCGTCCGGGCAGGAGGAGGTCCGCGATGACCGGGTTCGTCGGCTGGTCCGCCAACGGTGTCCCGTACGCCCGGCTCGGCGGCTCCGGCCCGCCGCTGGTGGTGATCACCGGATCGGAGCTGGAGCACCGGCCGCCCACCCGGACGACCCGTCTCGGGTTCCGGCTGGGCCTGCCCCGGCTGACCCGCGACTTCGCGGTGTACCTCACCAGCAGGCGACCCGACATGCCCGCCGGATACTCGGCCCGGGACATGAGCGAGGACGTCGCCGCGCTGGTCCGGTCCGAGATCGGCGACGGCCCCGTGCACGTGATGGGGATGTCCAGCGGCGGGTCGAGCGCGATGCATCTCGCCGTCGACCACCCCGATCTGGTCGACCGGCTGGTGCTGGCGATGACCGCGCACCGCCTCGCCGAGCACGGCCGGGAGGTCGCCGGGATCTGGCGCGACCTCGCGCTGGCCGGGGACTGGCCGGCGCTCTACGCACGCATGGGCGTCGACGTGGCGGAGGGCGCGGTCCCCGACGCCGTCGTCCGGATCGTGATGCGGCTGGCCGGAAAGTCCCTGCTGGGCACGCCGTGCAGCGGGGCGGACTTCGCCACGGTGCTCGACTCGGACGTCCACCTCGACGTGGCCGGGTCGCTCGGCCGGATCGCGGCCCCCACGCTCGTCGTCGGCGGCGAGAACGACCCGTTCTACGGGGCGGACAACATCACCGGGACGGCCCGGCTGATCCCCGGGGCGCCACTGTGCCTGCTGCGCGGGGGCGGCCACGCCGTCGTCAAGCAGCGGCCCCGCGCCTTCGAGACGGCCGTCCTCGAGTTCCTGCGGGAGGGCTCCGCGACCGGAGCCCGCCGATCCGACGGCGCCGCGGGAGCGACGCGGTGAGCCGGCTCCCGCGACGGAGATGGTGGCGGCGCGCCCTGACCGCGCGGCACGGCGACGCCGGCACGCGGCTGGCCCGCGCCGTCGACGACGAGTACCGGCGGATCCTCGCCGCCCGTCCCGATCCACCGGACCGGACGTCGCGCTTCCACGTCCGCCAGTCGATCACTCCGGCGCTGGCCGCCTACCAGGTGCTCTCGGGCGAGCTCGGTGACCCGGCGCGGGCCCGAGCCGAGGTGCAGGACCTCGTCGCGGCGCAGATGCGCCCGGTCCTGGGCGCGGTCGCGCTGCTGGACCGGCTCGGGCCCGGATTCGCGGCGGTGCGCCGGCTCAACCGGCGCCTGGTGCCGCGGCTGTTTCCGGCCCCGGGCTTCGCCGTCACCTGGCGCCGCGACGACGAGTGGGGCCTGGCGTTCGACTTCACCGGGTGCCTCTACCTGGACGTGCTGCGCCACCACGGCGCCGCCGAGCTCACCCCCGTCTTCTGTCACGGGGACCGGCTCGCCTACGCCGCCATGCCGCGCTCGGTCCGGTTCGAGCGGACCGGCACCATGGCCGGTGGGGCGTCGTGCTGCGACTTCCTGCTCCGCCCGCCCCGCTGAGAACACGAGAACGGCCGGCCGGTGGACACCGGCCGGCCGTTCCGCGTGCGGGTCAGGCGTACCGGAACGCCCGCTTCTCCCGTCGGGCGTACCCGCGGCGCAGCACCCGCAGCAGTAGCGCGTACACCGCGCCGGCCTGAGCCAGGAACCTCGTCGCCACAACGCCGGGCACCTCGTCGCACACCCACGGGACGAGGAACGGTACCATCCGGGTCGGGTAGCCCTGCGCCGTGGCCGCCTCCGACGCGGCGAACTGCTCGTCGGTCATCACGCGCTGCACCATCGGCAGTGCCTCGGTCTCCTCGTGGCGCAGGTGGTCGGCCAGCAACGTCCGCACGGCGGTGACGTGCACGTCGAGTGCGTTGCGGTGGTCGTCGCACGGGTGCGAGGCCATGGCGGCGAACGCGTCGCGGCACGCGGCCAGGGCCGGGTCGACGTGTGCGTGCTCGGCCTCCATGGCGTGCAGCGTCGCGGTGTCCTCCGTATCGCCCCGCACGCCGTCGAGCAGCACCGGCCAGATCGCCGTGTCCTCGATCGTGTGGTGGTGGTGCAGCACCTCGGCGAACCGGTCCCAGCGGGCCGCGAGGGCCCGCCACACGCCGTCGTCGCCGACCGGGGTGTTGCGCACGGCGCTCTCGAACCGGGCGAGGTCCCGGCGGAACGCGTGGTGCATCAGGTACATGCCGGTCTGGTCGTGCGGTCCCTCGGCGACGAACGTCTGGCCGGGGAGGAGAACCTGGGTGGTGGTCATCGTGAGCTCCGTTCGGGGGGTGTCCCTGGTCGGAACGAGGATCGCGATCCCCACTTGTGTTGAGCTTCGGTCCGTCTTGGGGTGTTTCGCCCTAGCGTGGACGGGTGCGGATCTGCGTCCTCGGCGCGACGCGCGCGGTACGGCCCGACGGCGGGGCCGGGTGCCCGGTGGACCTGGGTTCCCGCAAGCCGCGGGCCGTGCTGGCGGCACTCGCGCTCGTCCCCGGCCGTCCGGTGCCAGCCGACCGGATGGCCGACCTGGTGTGGGCGGGGGAGCCGCCGCGCGCCGCGCACGGCGCACTGCACGCCTACCTGTCCGGGATCCGGACGGCGCTCGAGCCCGACCGTGCCGCCCGCGGGGCCGGTTCGGTCGTGGAGACCACCGACCACGGGTACGTGCTGCGGGTCGCGGCCGCCGACGTGGACACGCACGCCTTCGCCGACGGCGTGGCGGCGGCCGAGCGGGAGCTGGCGCCGCTGGCGTCGCAGTTCGACGGCGGCGGGACCGGCGGATGGCCGGAGCGCGACCGGGCCGTCCGGCTCGTCGACTGCCTGGACACGGCGCTGGGAACGTGGTCCGGGACGCCCTACGCGGACCTGCCGGAGCACCCTGACGTCTGCGCGGCGCGGGCCGGTCTCGACCGGCTGCGGACCGCGGCCGAGGAGGCCCGCCTCCTCGGGCTGCTGACGCTGGGCGAGCACGTCGGCGTGCTGTCCGCGACCGAGACCGTGACCGCGGCGCACCCGCTGCGCGAACGACTCTGGGCGCTGCACGCGCTGGCCCTGGCCCGCGCCGGGCGTCAGGGCGAGGCGCTGGACGCGTTGCGCCGGGTCCGGGAGCTGCTGGCCGACGAGCTCGGGCTCGACCCGGGCGCCGAGCTGCGGGCGTTGGAGCAGGGGATCCTCCACCAGGCGGCGTGGCTGGAGCCCGCGCTCCCGACGCCGGTGACCGCGGTGGCCGCCGGGGAGCGCCGACCGGAGGAGGTCTCGGAGCGCCCGGCGCCGGTGCGTCCGGATGCCCCGGTCGGCCGGGACGGCGAGCGCGCGCTGCTGCACGGCCTGCTCACCGACGCGGCGGCGGGCGTCCCGACGGCCGCGCACGTCGTCGGCGAGGCCGGGATCGGCAAGAGCAGGCTCGTCGAGGACCTCGTCGACACCGCCCGGTCCGCCGGGTTCGCGGTCGGCGTCGGACGGTGCTCGCAGGACGACGGCGCCCCGCCGCTGTGGCCCTGGCTGGCCGTGCTGCACGACCTCGGCCACGAGCTGCCCACCCCCGCCGACACCGACACCGACGGCCCCGGCCGGGCGGCGTTCGCGGTCCGCGAACGGATCGCGGCCGCGGTGCTCGACGCCGCCGGTTCGGCGCCGGTGCTGGTCGTGCTCGACGACCTGCACTGGGCCGACGACGCGACGCTGCGCGCTCTCGCCCACCTCCTTGCGACGCTGCCCCCGAGCCGGGTGTGCGTCGTGGGTACCCGACGGCCGCATCCGGAGCCGGCCGGCACGTTGGCCCATGTCGCCGAGGCGTTCGCGCGCCGGCACGCCACGCGGCTCGACCTGGGAGGCCTGGACCGCGTCGGGACCGCCCGTCTCCTTGACGCGATCGGCCGGTCCGACGTGCCGGCCCCCGTCGTCGACTCCTGGCACCGCCGTGCGGAGGGCAACCCGTTCTTCCTGGTCGAGCTGGCCCGGCTCGGCGCCGACCACGCGGGCGACGTCCCGGCCACGGTGCGCGACGTCGTGACCCGGCGACTGGAACAGCTGCCTACCCGGGCACAGGACACGCTGCGCACGGCGGCGGTGGCCGGGCGGACGTTCCTCGCCGAGACGGTCGCGGCGGCCGCCGACGCCGATCCCGACGACGTCGCCGACGACCTGGACGTCGCCGTCGCGGCGGGTCTGGTGCTCGACCACGGTGACCGGATGGCGTTCAGCCACGCCCTGGCCCGCGACGCCGTGCACCTGACGCTGCCGCCGTCGCGCCGGGCCCGCCGGCACGCGCGGGTGGCGCACGCCCTGGACACCGACGACGTGCTGGCGCGTCTGCTACCGCTGCGTGAGCGCGTCGCGGACCTGGCCCTGCACTGGCTCGCCGCGGGGCCCACCCATGCCGCCCGGGCCTGGCGGGCCGCGGCGGCCGCGGCCGCGCAGGCGCGCGAGCTGGCCGACTACCGCGAGGCGGCCCGCATGGGCCGGGAGGCCGTCGCGGCGTCCCGTCGCGCCGGAGCCGGGGACGAGGAACGGTTCGCGTTGCTGCTCACCGTCGCCCGGGACGCGGCCCACGCGGCCCGGTGGACCGAGGTCGTCGACGCCGCGTTCGAGGCGATCGCCCTGGGCCGGGCGATGGGCAGGCCGGACCGGGTCGCCATCGCGGCCACGACGATCAGCCAGTACGCGGTGTGGACGCCACACATCTGGCTCGAGGTGTTCGCCGATGTCGTCGACGACCTGCGCTGGGCGCTGCGCCACGCGGCCGACGACGACCGGGCGAGCCGCGCCCGGCTGCAGCTCGCACTGGCCGTCGAGCTCTACTACGACGGCGACGCGACGGCCGAGCGGCGCGCGCTCGTCGAGACCGGGCTGGCGATGGCCCGCAGCGTCGACGACCCGGCGCTGCTGGCCTGGGCCCTGCGCGCCGCGTGGGTCGCGTCCTGGGCCCCGGAGTGGACACCCGACCGGCTCCGGTACGCCTGCGAGGGCGTCGACGCCGCCCGCGCGGCGGGTGATCCCGCGGCGGAGGCGGTGGCCCTGGTCGGCGTCGCGACCGACCGTCTCGAGCTGGACGGCCCGGACGGGTGGGACCAGTACCGGGCGCGGGCCGAGGAGATCGCCGAGCGCGACCGGCTACCGTACGTGCTGCTGACCATCGACATGATCGAGCTGTCGTTGGCCGTGATGCGCCGGGATCGTGTCGCGGCCGGGCGCCGGCTCGCCCGGCTGCAGGAGACCTCGGGAGACGTCGCCGTCCCCGCGAACGAGCTCCTCCCGGCCGCCGCGCAGGTGCTCACCCAGGTGTGGGAACCGACGCTGCCCACGATCCTGCCGATGTTGCTGGCCGGGACCGCCGACGAGCCCCTGAGCTGGGGCAGCATCCACGGGATGCTCGCCCGCGCCGGCATGCACGACGAGCTGCGCGAGCACGCCGCCGAACGCCCCTACTCCGAGCCCGCGCCGACCTGGCAGACGTTGACCTCGTTCTGCTGGGAGGCGGAGGCCGCGTACGCGCTCGGCGACCGGGCGTCGGCCGAGCGGTCGCGTCGCATCCTCGCGCCCTACACCGGGCGGATGGCGGTCACCGGGGTCGCCGCGGTGATCGGACCGGTGGACGGCTACCTCGCCCTGGCCCTGGCGACGCTGGGGGACCTCGACGCCGCACGGGCCCACGCCGTCGTCGCGGAGTCGCTGGCGCGGCGATGGCGCCTGCCCGCCTACCTGGATTGGCTGAGCGGCCACCGCGGGCGCGGCGGGTTCTGAACCACGCGCGTCGGGCCCGTCCGCGCCCGGCGGTCACAGGTAGGGGTCGGTGATCTCGCGGAGCCGGGAGAGGGTCCGGTGCAGCTGCCCGGTCGCCCGCCTGCCGAGATGGCGCGTCCACTCCTGCTCGACGACCACCTCCGTCCGGCGTGCCACCTCCTGGGCCGCGAGGCCCCGTTCGGCGAAGACCACCAGCCGCGCACGGGCGTCGACCGGGTCCGGCACCCGCCGGACGTACCCGGCGCGTTCGAGCTGGTCGACCAGGAACGTGACGGTCTGCTTCGTGACGCGCGCCTGTTCGGCGAGCTCGGTGGACCGGGTGCCCTTCGCGCCGACCCGGGCCATCACGCGCGCCTGGGCGACGGTGATGTCGTCGAACCCCGCGGCCGCGAGGTCGGCGAGGACCCGGTCCTCCATGGCCCGGGCGACGATGAAGCAGAGCAGGCCGATGGTGAGCGGCCCGTCGTCGCCCGCGTCGTCCGCCGTCTCGTCGTCAGCCGCGTACGGCATGAGCCGTTCCCCCTTGACATCAGTTCGATAGTCGAATCACTATAGTACGATAGTCGAACCGAAGAGGCACACCATGGACACCGAACTCGTGTGGCGCGCGATCGACGACGAGCGCGGCCGGCTGGCGGACCTGCTGGACGATCTCTCGGACGCCGAGTGGGACGCGCCGTCGCTGTGCTCGGCCTGGTCGGTCCGCGAGGTCGCCGCGCACCTGACCCTGGCCCACACGGGCCTGCTCTCCGCGACCGTCTCGCTCGTCCGCGCCGGCGGGGGCTTCGACCGGATGATCCGGGACACCGCGGTCCGCCACGCCCGGCTGCCCGTCGAGCAGTTCGCGCCCCGGCTGCGGGCGATGGTCGGCTCCCGGCGCACCGCGCCGTTCGTCACCCCGCGCGAGCCGATGGTCGACGTCCTGTGTCACGGCCAGGACATCGCCCGCGCGCTCGGACGGACCCACCCGATGCCGGTCGACGCGGCCGCGGCGGCGACCGACCACGTCTGGAACCGGTCGTTCCCGTTCCGGGCGCAGCGCAGGCTGCACGGCGTCGAGCTGGTGGCAACGGACGTGGGATGGCGCGCGGGTGACGGGGTCCGGGTGGAGGGGCCGATCTCGGCGTTGCTGCTGCTCGTGACGGGCAGGCCCGCCGCGCTGGCCGACCTGTCCGGCCCCGGGGTCGCCGCGCTCGGCGCCACGTTCCCGCCGGGGGCCGGGCCGGCGGGCACGGTCGACGCGAGCGGCAGGCCGTCCGGTGGGGAGCGGTCATGACCTGGTACGCCCACGTGCGGGACGTGCCCGCCCCCGTCGAGGTCTACGACGCGGTCCACGCGGAGCTGCTGCGCCGC
Organism: Pseudonocardia tropica; assembly: GCF_040105315.1. Lineage (NCBI taxonomy): Bacteria > Bacillati > Actinomycetota > Actinomycetes > Pseudonocardiales > Pseudonocardiaceae > Pseudonocardia > Pseudonocardia tropica. The sequence continues at coordinate 8,033 of NZ_JBEDNP010000029.1, read as the reverse complement.
ACCGGGGGACAGGTCGACGGGCTCGTCCTCCACGTGTGCCGCGAGACCGGGACCGGCTTCCAGGTGGTGGAGGTGTGGACCGACCGGGCCGCCTGCGAGCGCGCGGACCGTGAGCTGGTCGGGCCGATCCTCGCCGGGCTGGGCGGTGACGGGCCCGGACCGCAGCCACCTCCTCCGCAGGAGTTCACCGTGCGGGGCATCGTCGTCCCGGCCGGGGACGTGGCGATGTGAGAACCATCGGAGCCGGGACCGGCGCCCGGGCCGACGTGCTCGACCCCTCGACCGCCGCCGGACTGTCCGAGCTGGGGCTGGGCCCGGAGCCGCTGCCCCGGCTCACGGCGATGGTCGCGGACCGGACGGGCTGCCGGAGGGCGCGCCTGCTCACCGTCCGGCTGCGGTCTCATCCCTACGACCGGCCGGCTCTCACGACGGCGAGCCGCCACCTCGTGTCCGGCTCGGCCGTCGACGACGCGGGCCGGACCCGGGACTACGCGTTGTTCGTCAAGGTCGTCCGGTCCTGGCGCAGGTCGCCGCTGTCCGCGGCGGTGCCCGAGCCGCTGCGCTCGACCCTGGCGTCGCTGCTGCCTTGGCGGACCGAGCCGGACGTCTACCGCGGTGACCTCGGCCGGCGCCTGCCTCCCGGGCTCCGCCTGCCCCGCGTCCACCACGTCGCCGACCTCGACGACGAGTCGGCGGCGGTCTGGCTCGAGCACGTGCCGGTGCGCCGGGAGCGGTGGGACCTGGTGCGCCACCGGCGCGCCGCCCGGCTGCTGGGCCGGCTCGCGGCCTCCCCGTCCGTCGCGCCGATCGCCGCGGCCGTCCCGGTCGGCCGCACCCCGCGGGGGTACGCCGAGCACTGGTTGGATGCCGTCGTCGTCCCCGAGCTCACCGACGGGGACCTCTGGCGGCACCCGCTCGTGGCCGAGACCGTGGACGAGCGGCTGCGGCGCGGCGTCCTCGGTGCAGCCGCCGCCCTGCCCGCCCTGGTGGAGGAGCTGGAGTCCCGCCCGCGGCTGACAGCCCACGGCGACGCGTGCACCGACAACCTCCTGCTCGACGCGCGGTCCGAGGACGTCGTGCTGGTCGACTTCGGGTTCTGGGGCACCGCACCCGTCGGGTTCGACCTCGGCCAGCTCCTGGTCGGCGAGGTCCAGCTGGGCCTGCGGCCCGCGGGCCAGCTCGCCGGGCTGGAACGGGTGTGCCTCCCGGCCTACGTCCGGGGCCTGAGGGACGAGGGCTGCACGATCCCGCTCGCCGAGGTGGCACGGGCCCACGCCGTCGCGATGACCGTGTTCCACGCCGTCCCCGCGATCCCCGACGCGCTGCGCAGCGTGGGAGAGGGACCGGAACTTCGTGCACGCCTCCGGGGCCTGGCCGCCACGACCCGGTTCGTGCTCGGTCTCCTGCGGGCCACCGGGGGAGTACCCGGTATGCGCTGACGCCGGGCCGACCCGGCGGGCAAGCCGTCCGCAAGACGGGCACAAGGCCCGGGGGCGACCGTCGGGCCATGACGAACTCACTGAGCCGTGTCGCCGCAGTCGCCGGCGTCGCCGCCTACACCATGTCCGCCGCACTCCAGGTCTACCGGTCCCAGCAGGGGACCGGGTTGGCGATCGACCAGTTCACCGTCCTGTCGGTCGTCGTCTACGGCGCAATGCTCGCGCTGAGCCTCGCGCTGCTCACCGACCGCCGGTGGGTCTGGTGGACCGCCGTCGTCGCGAACGCCGCGATCTTCGTGCAGGCGCCGTTCGTGTACTGGCCGACGGTCTACGCCGCCCGACCGCTCGAGGTCTGGGACTGGCTCGAGGGCGTCTGGTTCACGGCGCTGCTGCTCGTCGTCGTGTGCTGCGGCGTCGCGCGGATCGCCGGAGCACGGCTCGTCGGACCGTCCGCACGGGTGGATCGGACGGTCGACGCCGCCCCGGTCACGGCCGTCCCGGCCCGGTCCTGACCCCTGTCGACGGTGCCGGGAACCCCGGTGTGCCGCCGGAGCCCGCGGTGACGGGCGGGAGGCACGTGGTCGTCGGTGCCAGCGGCGGTACGACCTGGGGCGACGACTTCGCCCGCACTCTGGCCACCCTCGGAGAGGGCGACGACGGCGACCCACCGGATCGGCAGCAGGCTCGGCCGCGCCCTGGGGGCCGGTGTGGCCGCCGGCGCCAATCGGGCCCGGGATGACCTACCAGTTTCGAGATGCCGTTCGTCGTCGACGGGTCGGACTTCCTGCGGCGGTTCGGCGGGCGGGCCACGCCCTACGACGACGGGATCGCCGCCACCGTGGCCCACCACCGCGCGTCCCCGCCGGCCTCACGGCACCGCGCGCGCGGTGAGGAACCGTCCGACGCTGCTCGCGCCGGAGGCCCGCGGGCCGGTCGCGGCGGGCAGAGTCCCGTCGAGGTGGTCGAGGATGCGGGACACGATCATCTCGGCGGGCGGGGACGGGTGGCGCTCGCCCCGCCAGGCGAACGTGCGGCACTCGACCTGCTCGCCGGCGAGCGCGCTGCAGGTCCCGCAGGGCTGTTCACGGAGGTCGAGCTCGATGTCGGTGCCGTCGACCCGGACGGTCGGTGAGCTGACGAAGCCGAGCTCCTCGGCCTGCTGCGGGTCGGTCACGTGGATCGTGCGGACGGTGAGCCTGCGGCCCGTCTCCTCCAGGTGCCGGCCCAGCTCGGCCGCGGCCTCGTCGACCGCGCCCAGTGTCGCCCGGCACGGCGAGCACGTCCGTGCGTCGAGGTAGAGCACCTCGAGCAGGACCTCGGTCGGTTCGGTGGTGGTGGTCATGGAGTCCTCCTCCGGTCGGTTCGTCGTTCCGTCGCCGGATGAGGACGCTCGCGCCCACCGGAAGGACTCACGGCCCTGGTCCGCGGTGCCCGGGACCGGCACGCTGCCCGCGACGTACCGGGTCGGGTCCGGTCGGGCCACGAGGAGGTCGGAATGGCGGGAGACCAGGGCTGCTGTGGCCGCGCGAGCCCCGAACAGTGCCGCTGCTACACCGACGCCGGGGCCGTCGCCGCCGCGGTCGGCGCGTTCGTGCGGGCCAGGGTCCGCCACCGCCAGGACGCCGAGGACATCACCCAGGACGCCCTGTTGCGGCTCTACCGGGCCGCGCCCGGCCTGCACGACGAGCTCGCCCTCGACGCCTGGATGTACCGCATCGCCCGCACCGCGATCATCGACCACCACCGCAGGACCGCCGTCCGGCCCCGGCTCGTCGACGGCACCGTCGACGGCACCGCGGACGGCCGGGACCTCCCCGCCGACGAGCCGGAGGAGCCGCCCGCCCAGGAGTCGTTCGCGAGCTGCCAACCACGAGACCCTACGGAACTGGGTCGAAGCGTTGCGCAGGCAACGCCGCGATGGCCCGGCCGCGGTCAGCGGGGGAGGAACGCGCCAAGCTCGCCCGACTGCGCCGCCGGCTCGCGGAGCTGGAGTTCGAGAAAGAGGTCTTGCGAAAAGCCGCGGTCTTCTTCGCCCGGGAGACAGACCGGTGACCCGAGAGCAGGTCTACGGGTTCATCGCCGCGGAGAAGACCACCTACCCCGTCCGTCTCCTGTGCCGGGTCCTGCAGTCAGCACCTCAGCGTTCTACGACTGGATCGGTCGCGGCCGGCCTGTGATCTCCGAGATCGACCTCGATGACGCGCACGCCGCGAACGAACTGCACGACGCCTGAGCCGAGCACCGCCGCACCTACGGCGCCCGCCGGTTGACTGCCGAGATTCGTGACCGCGGCCAGGTCTGAAACCCGAAGAGGGTCGCCCGGCTGATGACCGTCGCGGGCATCGAGGGCATCCACCGACGTCGCCACGGCACGAAACGCAGCCGCATCGTCGCCGGCGCGGTCGTCCCGGACCTGGTCAAGCGCCAGTTCGTCGCCGAGGCACCGGACCAGCTGTGGGTCGCCAACATTTCCTACCTGCGGACCTGGGAGGGCTTCCTCTAACTAGCGGTGGTCCTCGACGCCTGCACCCGGCCAGGTCGTCCCGCTCGGTGTGGACGTCGCGCATCGCGGTGGCGACCCCGGCGATGACGCGGGCGAACGCGGCGGTGCCGGGGACGACGATTGTCCGGGTATTGAGCGCGGCCAGGACCTGCGACGCCAGTGCCGGAGTGTTCGCGCACCCGAGCGTTGCGGCGCCGACGCCGTCGCAACGCCATCGGGCTATGCGACGCGGGCTCGGCTGTGTCAACCAGTAACAGTCCGGTCGCCGGGTGCGAGACCTGCAGTGTAAACCCCTCTGGCGAAGGGATATCAGATGCCGCGGATCGACGCCCGCCCCCAGGATCCGCCGCGCCGGATCCAACGACCACAGGACAGGCGCAACGCGGTTCGGGCTGCACCGGAACTCGCGTGGCGCCGCGAGAGCCCCGATCGCAAGATCAGCTACGCCGAGCGGCACGGCATCGAGCTGCCGAGTGAGCCGACCGAGCGCCAGATCGATGAGGCGCTGGAACGGGTGTTTGCGGCGGCGGACTTTCTGCCCAGCCGCTGGCTGACCGACGGCGCGAAGCGGTGTGACGCCGTGGCCAGGATCCTGACCGCGCGAGAGAAGGGCACCGGCTTCCTGGTGTCGCCATGGCTGTTGCTCACCAACAACCATGTTCTGGCTGATCCTGTCGTGGCTGAGGGCAGCGTGGTGACCTTCCGGTACGTCGAGGACGGGCGCAGTCGCATCTCCCGCTCACAGGAGGTGGCGCTGGATCCCGGCCGGTGCTTCGTGACCAGCCCGGAGTCCGAGCTCGACTACACCCTGGTCGCGGTGTCCCCGCTGGTGGGCGGTAAGGCTCCGGGGAAAGTGTTCGGGGGGATCCCGATGCGGGCAGCGACGGGCAAGATTCTCAGCGGACACCCGGTGAACATCATCCAGCACCCGGACGGTCGCCCCCGCGAGATCGCGGTTAGGAACAATTTGCTCATCGGCGTCGACGACGACCGCTACCTGACCTACGAGACCGACAGTGAGCCGGGCTCATCCGGTGCCCCGGTGCTCAGCGACGCGTGGGAGCTGGTCGCGCTCCATCGCAGCGCCGAATCGGCTCGCAACGACCGGGGCGAGCAGATCGACGTCGACGGGCGGGTCGTCACACCCGCCACGTCGGAGTCCCGGCGGGTGTGGGTGGCGAACAAGGGAGTACGTATCTCGGCCATCGTCGCCGACGTCCAGGCGCGGACTCTCGGCGAGGACGCCGGTCGGGAGGCACACGCCCTGGTCGAGGAACTTCTGAGGATCGGAGGCAACCGATGACCGCAGTGCTACTCGTTCACGGACGGAGTCAGGAGATGCCTCCTGAGCTGGGCCGGTCCGACGAGGCGGTCCGTGCCCACGTCGACGGCAAGAAGCGGGCGTGGCTGGCCGGGCTGGCGAAAGGCCTCGTCCTTGCCGGGCGGGGCCCGATCGCCGAGCAGGACGTCTACTTCCCGTTCTACGGCAACCTGCTGGCCGACATGATTGCCGCGCACGAGGCAGCCGGCGGCAACTCTCCCGATTTGGAGTCGGCCCCCGTCCAGCCCGCGGCGTTCCGCGCCGCCCAGGACATGACGCTGGACGCGGCGGCCGAGCTCGGCTTTAGCGCGAGACGCCGGATGGCCCGTACCGACCCGGGCGCGCTGGACGAGCTACTCGCCGGGGAGGAGGCCGTGGCCGACGGCCGCGAGGCCGGTATCTCAGACCTGCTCAAAGGCAAGATCGTCCGAGAGGCCCTGCAGTTCCTCGCGGACAAGACCGGCACTCCTGAGTGGATCATCGAGCGATTCCTGCGCGATGTCGCCTACTATCTCGAGGACGACGCGATGCGCCAAGCCGTGCTGGACAAGGCGCGGCACGAGATCGAGCGTGCGGTCGGTGACGGCCACCAGGACCTTGTGATCGTTGGTCACAGCCTGGGGTCGGTGGTCGCCTATGACCTCTGCGCGGAGTTTGTCGCCGACATCCAGTTGCGGCTACTGGTCACCGTCGGGTCGCCGCTGGGGTACCAGGTCGTTCGCCGAAACCTGTTCGGCGCGCCCGAGGGCACGCCGGACAGGCCGGTTCCCCCGGCCATCTCCCCGCACCCGGGTACACCCGGCCGGGAGACTACGTGGTGGCTCAACGCCTTCGACGTACTCGACGTCGTCGCGCTCGTACATCCGCTTGCTCCCCGATTCACACAGGGCGATGAGCGGATCCGCGACGAGCGGACCTTCAATCCCTCGGATCCACACTCTATCGGCGACTACCTCTCAGACCCCGACGTCGCCGGCCCGATCGGGGACGCGGTGGCCGGCGGTCATTAACTCGCCCCGAGTGGCTTCGACCGTGCCGAGACTGCTGAGGGTGGCGCGCCTCGATGGTGTCGCGCTGGTGCTCGAACGCACGACCGACCGGCGAGCGTCAATGTGAGCAGGGCTGAGACTGCGTCGAGCACCACGACGGTGGACCTGTGTGGGGGCGCCGGTGAAGCACCCGGCGTCGCATCGTCTCGACTCACTCACCGGGCGGCGGGGTCAGCTTCGACCCCCACCCGAGCGGCGGCGACCGATCGCAGCCGCGAGGGCCGCGGCTACCGCGGCGAGCACCAGCCCGCCGATCAGGGCGACGATCCACTGCACGACGGTGATTCCGTCGTTCGCAGCGGCTACACCAAGGTAGATGCCGGCGAACAGTACGAACGCCACCACGGCAGCGATGGTCGTCGCGTTCCGGTTCATGGTCGTCTCCTCTGGCACAGTTCGATAGGGGTCGGGTTCATGGCTCCGGCCGGCGGGGTGGTGCCGGGCGGGCGACGCTGGTGTGACCCATCAGAATCTCGATCTTGCGAATGTCACGCGTCACCTGATGCTCGATGTCGGCGAGCGCTCCGCGCACGTTCCGCAGGCGTTCCAGCAGGTCCGACACCGACTTCAGGTCCGCGTTCCCGCCCCTGACCCCGTCGTCGGCAGGAGGGAGGGTCGGGGAGGACATGCCCGACTCGCGGCGCAGCTGCTCGTACAGCGCGACCGTCGCCCTGGAGGGCGGCACGCCGAGCTCGTCCTGCAGCACGTCGTGGCAGAGACGAAACTGGCGCAGTGCGGCCCCGTGCTCTCCCGCCGACCGGTAGAGCTCCATCAGCCTGCGGTGTGTCCGTTCCCGAGCGTGGTCGTGCCGCAGGCTGCGTTGGCCGTAGGCCTCTCCCGCCTGATAGTCGCCGTGAGTCATGCAGTGCAGCATCAGGCGGTCGAGCATGGTCAGGTACATGGCCCTGAGACGCTCCCGCTCGGGCACGCACCACTCCTGATACCAACCCTCGAGCAGGTCGCCCCGGTAGATCCGCACGGCGTCGCCGAGGACGGTGGCACTGTCGCGGTCGAGCTCGGGGCCAGCCGGGTTGCCGCACCGGGCGTAGGCATCCTCGAAATGGTCCAGGTCCAGATCCAGGTCCATGGCGGGGTTGACCCGCACCCACGCTCCCTCCGCCGTGACCAGTCGTAGCGGCTCCGCGCCGTCGTCGTCGACGGCCCGAAGCTGCCACAACGCCTGACGAAAGTACTTCCGGGTGCGGTCCGGTGCCCCCTCGGGCCACAGCAGAGACGTCAGCTGCTCGCGGTTGCGTGGCCGGTCGCGGTGCACCAACAGGTAGCACAGCAGCTCGGATGCTTTGCTCGACTCGGTGCAGCGCACGGCAGCGGTCGGTCGCACGCGCAGGTTCCCGAGCAACTCGATCTGCATCTGGGACATCGTGTCGGCAGCCCCCTTGTGTGATTCGGTGGGCCGCCACGCCGTGGGTGGCCCCCGATGTTCGCAGCGGAACCGGGCCGGTAGGACCAGCGACGAGGACGGCACGGGGCCAGGTGCACCGGGTCCACGGACGACACTCGATGAGGTCGGTGCCTATTCTGCTGGCCCGGGCCGGGAGGAAAATCGTCAATGATGTGTAACGCAGCATGTCCGTGTCGACGACGGGCTGAGACTGACCCCCTGACGTCGGATTGGGATTGACCCCTTCTGGACGACGCTGAGGGGGTGTTGTCGGTGGAGGACTGGGCCGAGATCCGTCGTCTACATCGGGCGGAGGGTG
>NZ_JBEDNP010000028.1:0-24852 GCF_040105315.1 Pseudonocardia tropica | reverse complement strand
TTCAAAGCGCTGCGCCGGGTCAGCCTCTGCCCCTGGCGCATCGGCGCCATCACCGCCGCCGCGCTCGTGCTGCTCCACATCGAACACGGCCACACCACATGATCAAATCCCTACTGGGAAAGGTTCAATGAGTTTCGACCCGCCTGCAGACGCGGCCTGTTCCCATCACCCGCAATCCGAGGTGCTCGGTCGACTGCTGTTCGCGATTCGTGGCAGCGAGCTGAGCAACTGTCAGCTGGACTACTGGCCCGCCATGTCGGGGGGCGTCGTCTTGGAGTGGTCCGAGGGCCCGAACGCCAGGGAGGCGCGCGCAGCGCTGATGAGCGATCTCGTCGACAGCGGCAGCGTGGCGCTACGGGCAGACGACCTGACTCTCGATCCGGACCGGCTGGCGCAGTCCGGCGAGAACGTCGTGCACATGCGTGTCGATGATGTCCCTGTGGAGTTCCGGGCGCGGGTTCCGGTCGGCTGGTCGGCCTTCGTGGAGAACAACCGCGAGGCGTTGCGCCAGATGCTCCGCGACGAGGGGCAGGACGGTGCGGCCTGACTCCGGCAGGCCGCGCTACACGGCGACCGTGCGCCGCGACGGCGAGTTCTGACTGATCCACATCCCGGAGCGCGACCTCTACACACAGGCCCGCTTCGAGGGCGAGGTCGAGCTGATGGGCCGCGACGTCCTCGCGATCGAGGACGACGTCGACGCGGACTCCTTCGACCTCGACATCGTCTACGAGTAGGCCCGGCTGAGCCGGGCCGTCAACGCTCTCCGCTCGGCGGCCTGCTCACCGCTCTCGGTCACGCACTCACGGACGCAGGGAGTTTCAGTCGTCGCGGTCGTCGTCGTGGCGGCCTGGCTCGACGAACGTGGGGTCGTTGTCGCGGGCCAGCGTGATCATCAGTTGCCGCACACCCTGCTGCTGCAGCGGGCTGAGCCGGCCGTAGAGCTGCTGGAGCTCGGCGCTGGCGGGATCGCGCAGCATGATGATCGCGTTCTGGTACTGGCCGTCGACCTCGGGCGGGTCTTCGTCGTAGAAGAAGCTCAGCCCCATGCCGAAGAACTTGCCGATCCATTGCAGGTACGACGACTGGGGTCGCTCGCCGCGTTCTCCGGAGGTCAGTTTCTGGATGTAAACGTTGGTGATCTTGCCGCCATTGGCGTTGATCCAGCGCGCCACATAGGTGGCCGGGTAGGGGCGGCCGTCGGCCTGCACGACCACAGTGAAAAGGTAGTACACGCGTTGCGGGATGGTGCCGCGCCGGTAGCTGCTCAGCCGCTGCTGGATGAGCCGGTGCTGCTCGGCGCCGTCGATCTGAGGCGGCTGTGGGGCGGTGAAGTAGGAAGCGGGGACGCGGAAGAACTCGGCGACCTTGACTGCCTCGAGCGAATCGGGCCGCAGGTCGGTGACCGCCTTCCCCTTCCGCAGCGCGTTGAGGCGTTCGCGGGAGCTCCATCCGCCGGTGGCATTGATCCAGCGGACGACGTCGGAGACCGAGTATTCCTGGCCGTCGTCGTTGAGCACCGTGGCGAACAGGCTGTTCATCCGGGCGGTGAACTCGGCGTCGGCCACAGCGGATCCGCTGTCGGAATGCGGTTTGCTCTGTGCTGTCGGGCGGCTGGAAGCCACTCTCTTTGCCGATCCACTGCGCGCACCGTTCGCCGCCTGCGTGCTGTGTTCCTCGGCCATGGGCGGCGTTCCTTCGTTCGGCTGCTCCCGTTCAGCGGCAAGCTCCCGGACTGCGCCCGGGGCGAGCGTGACGAAGCCTACTCGTCAGTCACCCTGCGCACTGCTGCCAGCCGTACGCCTGGATCACCCTTTCCAGGCGCCCAACATCTGCGCCGTGACAGTTGATACTGAGCGTATATTTCTGCAATCACTATGTAGTACAGTTCGCGCGCTGACGGCCGTCTCAACGCTCGCCTCCGTGCTCGGGGAGGTGAGCTCGCAGCACGGCGGCTGACGTGCGGAGGTGAGACGTGGTGGTGATCGGCCGGCGTACGCGTGCGGCACCCCCGGCGCTACCCCCGTGGTGGGGCGCGGACGAGGCACCCCCTCGCCCCCGACAGCGACCCCCGGCCTCATCAGGCCCGCCCCCTGCCGTGGCCGGTGCCGAGGCTGCTGCGCCGGACACAGCTGAGCGGGGCGACGAGGTCGCCTACGTAGACGGCTCCGAGCAGGCCGAGCCCTACGTCGACTACGAGCCCGAGTTCCACGATCCGGGCTACGGGGACGGTGACGGCGACGAGGACTACTTCCCCGACGAGCAGCGGCCGGTCAACGGCGCCACGGCCCTCTACCGGGAGGGTCCGACGCAGCCGACGATGACCCCGGAGGACTATTACTCCGAGCTGACGGTGACGTTCCCTGCGCCGCAGCAGGGCAGGGACGCGGCGTCGGAGATTCCGCAGAGCCCGCTGCCGTCCGGGCGTTGGGTCACCCAGGACAGCACGGACCAGGACCTCTATCTGCCCTCCGCGCGGGCCAGCGACGACGCCCGCGCCGCGCGCACCACGGTCGACCGCCCGGTCGAGGCGCTGCGCCCGGTCGGGGTCGACGAGGCTCGCCAGCTCGCGGAGTGCTTCGCACTGGACTACCTGTCCTGCGACGAGGACGACCCGGATCGACGCCGGATGGCCCTCGAGCCCTACCTTGCGCGACGCTCGGACGCGTTGCTGGGCTGGCCCGGCGACAAGCCGGGTAAGGGCCGGTGGCGAGCCGTGCAGGCCCGCGCCGGGGAGGTCCTGCCCTACAGCCACGGCATCACCGTCGATGTGAAGGTGCTGGTCGAGGTGTTCGAGCGGATCCCCGAGCCGGAACCGGCCGCCGACGCCGACGCCGAGGACCACGACGCCGAGCACGACTCCGACGGTGTCGGCGACGAGTCCTCGGCCGGGCCCTCGCCACCCCGACCGGAGCTGCCCTTGGGCGCGCGCTGGTCGGCCGTTCCCGCGGCGAGCGCCCCGGGGTGGAGACAGGTGATGAGCATCTGGCAGCGCCTGGGGATCCCGGTGCGCCGCCATGACCTCGGTCATCTGGTCGTCGAGCTGTTCGCCTTGCCTCCCGCCGACAGCGGCTGACCGCCGTGCCCCGCCATCCCCTCCTGCCCGGCCCCTCGTTCACGACTGGGAACTCCTCATGACCAACGCATCGGCCCCCGAGCCCTCCTCGACCACCCCGACGCCGTCGCTGCAGCGCACCTGGGAGGCCCCGGTCTTCAGCGACACGACCGCGAACGCCACCGAGACCGCTGCCAGCGCTCCGACCCCGATCGACGGCCGCCGTGCGCGACTGCGGCCCGCTCCCCTGCCCTGGGCCCAGGGCGAGGAGCGCACGGACAGCCCCGACGACGCCGCTGCGCGACCGACGGCCGAGCGCGATGCATCGTCCACCTCGCCTGCCCCGGACCGTCGGGCCTCTGCCGGCTCCGGCGCTGCCCCGGCGTCGGGCGGTCGCGAGACGCCTCTGCCACCGGCCGGGCTTGCCCGCGGCGCCGCGCCGACCTCACCCAACGAGGTCGACAGCCCTGCCCCGGAGCGGCCCGCGGTCTACCGGCCGCAGTGGGAGGCCGACGATGACCTGCTGGGCGAGGCAGTGCGGCAGCGCAAGGCCCGCCCCACCGAGGGCTGGCGCGGGTTCTGCTACAGCATCACCAACGGACGCATCAACCCCGGCCTGTCCCAGGCCGAGGTGCGGCTGCGCAAGCAGCTGGAGCGCATTCAGACTCGACTGCACGGCGCGCACAGCACCGCGGTGATCAGCCTCAAGGGCGGGGTCGGGAAGACGACGGTGAGCGCGACGCTAGGCCTGGGGCTGGCCGAGTACCGCGGGGACCGCGTCATCGCCATGGACGCCAACCCCGACGCGGGCACCCTCGGCGACCGCCTGGTCGGGGAGAAGCTCGCCGCGCAGAGCACCGTCCGTGACCTGCTCGACAACATCTCCAACATCCGGTCCTCGACCGATCTGGCCCGCTTCACCCACCTCACCCGCCGACTTCAGGTCCTGACCAGTGAGCAGGACCCCGAATTGTCGGAGGCCTTTTCGGCCGAAGACTACGAATCGGTGCTAAAGCTTTTGTCGAAGTATTTCGAGGTGATCATCACTGATTCTGGTACTGGCCTGATGCATTCAGCTCTGCAGGCCACACTAACGCACGCGGATTCGCTGGTCATTGTCGGCGCCCCGACTCATGACGGCGCCTCGCGGGCACGCAAGACGATGCACTGGCTGGCCACACACGGCCACGAGGCGCTGCTCGAGCACGTGATCGTGGTGCTCTCGCGTGACCGGCAGTCGGCCCAGATCGACGAGTCGGTCATCCGTGGCTACTTCGACGCCCGGTGCCGTGCCGTGGTCGAGCTGCCGCCGGACCCGCACCTGCAGGCCGGTAGCCAGATCGACTTCGATGCGCTTGCCCCCGGGACCCGCGATGCCGTTCTCGAACTGGCCGCCACCGTCGCCGACAACTTCAACCACCCCCGCCACGGGGGGTTGGCCACGCACGGGTTCCGTCCCGAGACGAGTCGGGAGTGAGGCAGAAGCTGGCCGGTGTGGCGCTCGCGCTGACCACCTCGTTGACCGGCAGCGTCCTGGCCGCCCCGGACGACGGGGTGGACTGCGAGTGGCGGATCACCGCCTCGCACGTGCTCGCCGAGCTGGAGGTCGACAATTCCAAGCGTGCCAAGCGCATCCGCCAGGCGCTGGTCAGCGAGGGCGCCGACAAGGCGGACTTCGTCCCGGAGTCCTGCACCGAGACCGGTTCCGGGGGCAGCGGGGACGACGACCAGGACGAGGACGGCTCCGGATCCGGCTCGGGTTCCGGTAGCGGCTCGGGCAGTGGGTCTGGTGGCGGCTCGGGGTCCGGTGGGGGTTCGGGCAGCGGCTCGAGCGCGGGGTCCGGGGCGCAGGGCGCGACGGCGGCGGAGGCGTTCGACTGGGGTGAGCCCGACGTGGTCGACGACTTCGAGGACCTCGACGGCGGCTGGAACTTCTACGACGGCCCCGGCCACGCCGGCAACGGGATCCGGAGCCCGGACGCGGCGTCGGTCTCCGACGGGATCCTCACCATCGAGGGCACCGGGGACGGCACCACCGGGGGCATGGCCTGGTCGGGCAACTCGCAGAAGTACGGCCGTTGGGAGGGCCGGGTGAAGGCCCCGAAGGGGTCCCCGTCCTACAACGCGCTGCTGCTGTTGTGGCCCACCGCGGAGGACTTCCCGGTCGGCGGCGAGATCGACTTCATGGAGATCATGAGTCATGACCGCGACGAGGTGAACATCTTCCTGCACTACGGCGCCGACAACTCCCAGGTCCAGGGCAAGGTCGAGGTCGACGCCACGGAGTGGCACAACTGGGCGGTCGAGTGGACCCCGGACGGTGTCACCACGTTCCTCGACGGTGAGGAGTGGTGGAAGACCACCGACACCTCGATCCTGCCGCCCGGCCCGATGCACCTGTGCATCCAGCTCGACTGGTTCCCCAAGGGCGACAGCGACCCCGGGGAGATGCATGTGGACTGGGTCAAGCAGTGGTCTCTGGACGAGGGGGAGGGTTCCTCGACCGACTCCGAAGGCAGTGAGGGATCCACCGATTCCGATTCGAGCACATCGCTGACCGAAGAACAGAACAGCAAGGGCTGATCGATGGCCGCACCTCGTTGACGCGCTCGGCGCGTATCCGAGCCCGATTTCCGGTGAGCACCCCCGATCACATCACGGAGTCCGTGAGATGCGTATTTCTCGCAACCGCTACGGAGTGATCCCACTCCAGACCGATCCCGCCCAGACCGCGCCGCGGCCGCGGCGCACCCCGATCGCCATCCTCACCGCGACCGCGCTGCTGGGCATGGCGTTCGTGGCGGGTCCGCTCTCGGCCGAGGTCGGCCTGACCGCTGATGGCTGCAACACCGGGAAGACGGTGCGCCAGCTCGCGGCCGCCCGCGACACCCGTACTCAGACCCGGGCGCTGATGACCCGCCTCGCCGTGAGCGGCGACCCGCGCCAGCAGGACGTGGCCCGCGAGCTGGCCGGGCTGGGGTTCACCCCGGCGACGCAGCCGCCCGGGTGGCGGCAGAAGGCCGTCGATGTCTCCGACCAGCTCAACGGCACCACCGATCCGCAGCTGCACAAGATCGCGGTAGTGCTCGCCAAGGAAGGGCTCGGCCCGACCCCGGCGGACCTGCTGCCCAAGCAACCGCCCCCGCCCGGTGACGAGGGCGGCACGCTGGAAGGCATCGGCCAGTCCCTCGGTGGTGCTGCCGACAACGCGGTCGGCGCGGTCGAGTCCGCCCGCGAGGCCGCACAGGAGGCGGTCGCGCCGTCTCCGGCGGTGAGCAGTTCGGGTTCCGGGAAGGGGCCCGCCGCGGCGAACCCGAACCGTCAGGCCGAACCGCCGCTGCCGGAGACCACCTGCACCGACCAGGCCGAAGCCACCGCCGCGCCGGCCGCGGTGAACGCACCCGCCCCCGCCGCGCCGGCAGCCCCGGCGGCCCCGGCGGCCCCGGCGGCCCCGGCGGCCCCGGCTGAGGATCCGCCGGAGGACGGCGGGGAGTCCGAGTCCTCCGGCGGCGGCGAGCCCTCCGGTGAGGACTCGGAATCGGACGAGGACTCCGACGGCTCCGACGGCGAGGATTCGAGCAGCTCCGGCAGCGAGGATTCCAGCAGGTCTGGTGGTGCGGACTCGGCCGACGATTCGAGCCGCGACACCGGCAGCGGCTCCGGGTCGGCGTCGGAGGCGATCGGCGCGGACGACGAGGATGAGGACTCCTCCGATTCGGATGCCAGCTCCTCGGCCGACGACACCGCCGCAGGCGACGAGGACGACTCCGGCTCCGGCTCCGCCGGGTCGGACTCGGCTGGTTCCGGCTCCGCGGACCGCGACACGGACAGCAGCGGCTCGGGGTCGGACAGCGGTTCCAGCTCGACGTCGTCGAGTTCGTCGGACTCGTCGGGTGGTAGCGGCTCACCGGAGGACCTGGAGAAGGCCCAGGCCGCGATCGAGCTGGTCGGCGAGCTCATGCAGACCCTCGGGGCCAGCAAGGACACCGAGGCCGGCAGCGTGCGGGACTCGGTGCTGCAGGTGGTCGACCGCGAGCAGCTCGAGAAGCTCGGCGCCGAGCCTGCCGATCTGGACAAGCTCGACGAGCTCAACAACCTCGGCGACACCGGGTCGGACAGCTCCTCGACCTCGTCGCAGACCAGCAGTTCCGACACCGGGTCCGGGTCGACCGGTTCCGGTGGCTCGGGCTCGACCAGCCGTGACTCCACCAGCAACGACGCGGACAGCTCGGGAAGCAGCGACTCCGCCGCCTCGTCGGGGGACTCGGGGACCGACCGCTCCGACACCAGTACCTCCATCAGCCGCGACTCGGGTTCCGGCTCGGGCTCGTCACCGGGTGGTTCCTCGGACGGTCCGGGGTTGAAGCCCGCCGTCGAGGAGCTGACCGAGAAGGCCGAGGCAGCGGCCGACATCGACCCGACCGCCGAGAGCGTGCTGGAGAAGCTCGAAGGGATCGACCTCGACGACGAGCCGGACTCGGACTCCGCCGCCGACAGCGCTGGGTCCGAACCGGGCTCGTCCTCGGACGAGTCGACCGACCGCTCCAGCGACGACGAGGAGGCCGCTGGCGGGGGCGGGCAGGAGTCGGGCGCCCCGGCCGAGGACGATTCGGCACCGGAGGAGCCGGCCGACGACGGCGGGGGTGAGCAGCCCCGCGATCCTGAGGGGGCGCAGGCGACCCCGGCCGCCACGGGCGGCGAGACCGGCGGGACCGACACCTCGACCTGGGATAGTCTCGCCGAGTGTGAGGCCAGCGGTGACTGGTCGACCAACACCGGTAACGGCTACTCCGGCGGCCTGCAGTTCTCGCCGAGCACGTGGCAGGCCTTCGGTGGCGAAGGTCAGGCACACGAGGCGAGCAAGGAAGAGCAGATCGCCGTCGCCGAGAAGGTCCAGGCTGAACAGGGCTGGAATGCCTGGCCGTCCTGCTCTGCCCAGCTGGGCCTGAACTAGGCCGACGCACCCTGATGACGATCCGCAGGATGAGCGCGCTGCCGGTGGCCGCGGTGGTGGCCGTGGTGCTGGCGTGCGTGCTCCCGGCCTCCGACTCCCCGACTGGCCCGCGGATCGCGGGCCTGCAGGTGACCGCCCCGGGCCCGGCCGGTGACGGTCCGGGTGGGGGGCTGCCGGTGCGGGGGCAGGCGGGCCCGATCGTCGGCGGGCTCTCGGCGTCCTCGGTCGGGGTCCTGGTCGTCGACGGCGGCCGCCACCAGTGTTCGGCCGCGGTGGTCGCATCGCAGTCACGGCGGCTGCTGGCCACCGCGGCGCACTGTGTGTGGCTCGACGGGGCCTGGCGGCTCGACGGCGCGCACTTCATTCCCGGTTGGGCCGGCGGGGAGGAGCCCTACGGGCGGTGGGCGGTCGACACCGCCTTCCTGCCGCCGGCGTGGCAACAGGCCAACTCCCCGATCGAGGACGTCGCCGCCGACACCGATTTCGCGTTCGTGTCCCTGCTGCCGCGCGAGGGCCGCCTACCCGAGCAGGTCCTCGGCGCCCAGGGGATCCGCTGGACGGTCGGCGAGCAGGTCGAGGTCGCCGCGCTCGGCTATCCGGCCCTGGGCAGCTACGACGGCCAGTCGCTGCGCGGCTGCATCGGCTCGGCCGCGGTCGAGGAGTTCGCCCGCGAACCCGACCAGCCCGCCGGGCGGGTGCTCGCGATGGACTGCGACATGACCGAGGGTGCCTCCGGCGGGCCGTGGCTGACCGGCCCGGACGCGCCCGATGGGCGCGGTCAGCTCGTCGGCGTGGTCTCCGGGGGCGACGACACGTCGCTGGTCTCCCCGCTGTTCGACGAGGCCGCCCGCACCATCTACGACGCCGCGGACTCGGCTTCCCTGACCGGCGGCGCCGGCACACAGTGAGCTCCCCCGGTCGCTGCTGGTGCGGTGCGGCTCAGTAGAGCCGTTCGCTCACGCGCCACAGGCCATCGGGCTCGAGGGTGAGCGCGACGGTGGCTGCCGTCTGCTCCGGGGGCGCCGTCAGCCCGTCGGCGACCTCGCACCCGGTCCGCACGGTCCCGGTCACCTGGACATAGACCTGGCGGTCGGTGCGCGGGGCCTCGGGAGGGATCACCGCGCCGATCTCGCTGACCGTGGTGCTGCACCGGTCGGCGACCAGCTGCTCCCAGCCCGCCCCGGTCGCGGGGTTCTGCGCGGTGGCGGTGTTGTCCGCCGCGGCGGCCCCGGTCAGTACCGGGGCGACCCGCTCGGTCCAGGTGACCGGGCGTGGGTCGGTGAAGCTCACCGTCCGGGAGGCTTTCAGCCAGCGGCGCGCGGTCGTCAGCGGGTCGTGGTCGGGGGCGGCGTGGGGCCCGGCGGTCTGTGCGGCGCCGGGCGCCGCCTCATCGGGCGCTGTGGGGTCGGTGTGCTGGCCGGGCACACATGCCGCGTACATGCCGCCGACGAGCAGACCGACGGCGATGCCTACGCCTGCCCAGCGTGCGAGGTTGCGCAGCCGCCCCGGCGGTGCGCCCTCCGGGCCGGACTCAATCAGAGACACGTCGGACCCCCCACAAGATTCGTATCATCTTGCCACTCAAGAAGATACAAAGTGTAGTCTATCCGCGGCCTGAAAATCGTCAGTCTGAGGACGGTGACAGACGTGCGCGAACCTCCGATCGTGGCGGGTGTTCTGGGTGGAGTCGGCACGACTCTGCTTGCTGAAGCGCTCCATGGTTACGACGCCGGGATCTACCGCGCCCACCGTCCCGTGCACGTGCTCGTGTGCCGTTCGACGTCGAACTCGTTGCACTCCGCTCAGCGTGCGCTGCAGTACACCCCGGCCGCCGCTCCGCCGCCGGTCCTGGCGATCGTCGACGACGTGCCGAACGCGGCCTGGGGACCAAACACGCAGAACAAGGTGCACATCACCGAGCCGTACGTGAGCTCGGTGGTCCGGATCCCGCTGGTCGCTGACTGGCGCGACGTCGAGTCACCCCACGACAGGGCCGCGACTGTGCTCACCGAGGCCGAGCAGGACCTCCCCAAGGGGGTCCGCACCTTCGCCAAGGCCCTTCGGGCGCTGGTCGGAGAAGTCATCAAACAGAACAGCGGCCACCGATCCCGCACCGCCTGATCAGCAGCCACCTTCACTTCCGGAGCGCCTTGCCGTGTCTCAACTCCTCAGCGTCCTCGACGTCTACTCCCTGCCGCAGAGCCCGCCACCGCTCATCCCGGATCCGGGCCCTGGCCAGCTGCCCGGAAAACTCGGGGAGAACGCCAACACCATCATCGCCACGATGAAAGCCGTACTGCTGGTACTCGCCGCAGGTGCCGGCCTCATCGGTGTCGGGCTGATCATGACCGGTTCGAAAAACCGCAGCGGCTACGCGGTCAGCGGCATCGAAAAAATCGGAATGGTACTTCTCGGGGTCGCGGTCATGGGGGCACTTCCGTCGATTTTCGCGCTCGTCGTATGACCGCCTTTACCTGATTGACGGGGATCGCGCACACGCATGTTCGTAATCGACTTCTTGGCCGACGACTTCGGGGATGCGGCCGGCGAACTTCTGGGCATGTTGATGACCTGGTGGCTGCTGGTGCCGTCGCCACTGCAGCAGGTCACGCAGGTGCGCGCGGTCAGCGATTTCGTCGGACCTATCGCCATGCTGATTCTGGCGGTGTCGATGCTGGCCCAGCTCGGCCGCCTGATGATCTCGGGGCGACGGGAACCACTGGTTGAGGTCGGCCTCGGCCTGTTGAAGTTCGCCGTCGTGAACGCCACGGCCCTACTCGCCCTCAATCTTGCGCTCGACATGGCGGACGAGCTGTCACGAGCGCTGCTCGAAAACACGCTCCCGGCGTTCGGCGAGCAGGTCAACAGCACGTTCGGGAACGCACCGATCGTTCCCACCTTGAAACTTGTCGTAGCGCTGGCCGTGGTAGTTCTGGGGTTGATCCAGTGGCTCATTCTGCTGTTTCGGCAGGCCGCGATCCTGGTGCTTGTCGCGTTGCTGCCGCTGGCGGCGGCGGGAGTGCTGACCAACGCCACGCGCCGCTGGCTGCCGACGATGGTGGCCTGGCTGATCGGCTTGGTGATCTACAAGCCGCTGGCGGCGCTGATCTATGCGATCGGGCTGGGGTTGGTCGCCGAGGGCGAGGACTTCGTCGCCGTGTTGACCGGGATCGTGGTCCTGCTCATTGCCGTGGTCGCGCTGCCCGCAGCGTTGAAGTTCTTCAGCTGGGCGCAGGTAGCGGTCGGCGGCGGGGGCTCTGCCGGCGGCGTGATCGCCGGTGCTGCGACCGGCGCGGTGTCGATGGGTGCGGTCGGTTCCTCGCGGCGCCAGGAGATGACCGGCCCCGGTAGCGCCCCGGGATGGGCCCAGGGCGCCGCCACCCCGACGGGCGGAGGCAGCCAGAAGGCGCTGCCCGCCGGTGGAGCCGGAGGCGGGGGCCGACAGGGCACCGGTGGGCCGCCGGGGGGCGGTGGCGGTTCGACCGGCAGCCCACATCCCCATTCCTCGTCCTCGTCCAAGCAGGGCGGTGGCACACCGGGCGGTGGGTCGTCCGGGGCTGCGGCGGCACGAGGAGGGCCCCCCGCAGGAGGGGCCGCAGCAGGCCAAAGCGCCGGTGGAGCCGCCGGGGCAGGTGCCGCCGGGGGCGCTGCAGCCGGGGGCGCCGCCGCAGCGGCCGGCCCCGCGGGCGCCGCGGCTGCGGTGGCCGGGAGCGCGGTGCAGAAGGGCCGGGCAGCCGCCGACAGCTTCGCCTCGCAACCACAGGATCTCGGCGGTGCACCACCGAGTAAAGGACCGGACGGTGCCGGACCGTCCGGGCAAGGAGGTAATCAGTGACCGCGCCCCGCACCTACGGGAACTGGCGCCCGCCCCGCGGGTTCGGCATCGGTCAGCTCGGCACGGGCCAGACCATGACTGTCTTCCTCGCGATCGCCATCCCCGTCACGGTGCTGAATTTCTCGGGCCGGGCAGGCGCGGTCGCCCTGGTCCTCGGTGCTCTCGTGATCGGCGCAGTGGTTATCAAGATCGGTGGTAGCTCACTTTCGGATGTGGTTATGCGACGTCTGCGTTTCACCCGCAGCAAGGCGGCCGGCTGGACCGAACGCACCGGCGGGATGGTCACCGACCACCTGCGCCGCCACGACCTTCCCGGCCCGATGGGGCCGATCGTGCCGTTGTCCACCGATGACGGGCGCGGCGGCAAGCAGGGCCTGCTCTGGGACCGCCGCACCGGATGGCTGACCGCGGTGTTGCGGGTCTCGCCGGTCGGGCTGGACCTGGCCGATCAGGGCCAGGCGGACGCCTGGGTCGCGAACTGGGGCGCGTTCCTGGCCGACCTGGGATACCAGCCGATGATCCGCCACGTCGCGGTCACCATCGACACGTCCCCGACCGGGGGCACCACCCTGCGCGACTACGTCAACGATCGCATCGACCCGCGCGCCCCGGCCTCCGCGCAAGCGGTCATGGCCGAGCTCGCCGCCACCGCCCCGTCCTCGTCCGCCGAGGTCGACTGCCGGGTCTCGGTGACCTTCGACCCGGCCCTGGCCACACCCCGACCGCCGGATCTGGCCGCCGGTGTCGCCGAGGTGACACGCTGGCTGCCCGGGCTGGAGTCCCACCTGGCCATGGCGGGCGTCGCGGTGCGCGGCCGCGCGACGGCCGCCTGGTTGACCGGGCGGCTGCGGGTCGCCTACGACCCGGCCAGCCGCTCGGACCTGACCGACTACGACGAGCACTCCGACGAACTGCTGCGCTGGGCCGAGGCGGGCCCGGTCAGCTTCCAGGAGAGCTGGGATCATTGGCAGCACGACTCGGGGCTGTCGGTGTCGTGGGCGATGGTCGAGGCACCTCGCCAGTCGGTGATGGACCGCGTGCTGGTGCCGCTGCTGGCCGCGGGCCCGTTCGCACGACGGGTGAGCCTGCTCTACGAGCCGCTCTCGGCCGGGGCCGCCGCCGACGAGGTCGAGCGCGAGATCACCAACACCCAGGTCCGTCGGATGTGGGCGCACAAGACCAAGCGCGACGAGACCCAGCGTGACCGCGACGATCTCTCGCGCGCGGTGCAGAGCGCCCGCGAAGAGGCCGAGGGCGCCGGCGTCGGCCGGTTCACCCTGTACGTGACCACCACCGTCTTCGACGCCGAGCAGATGCCCGCCGCGACCGCCGACGTCGAACAGCGCGCCGGGCAGGCCAAGGTGCGGCTCCGGCGCCTGCGCGGCGCGCAGATCACCGGGTTCGCCGCCTCCCTCGGTCTCGGGATCAACCCTGCCGAGCTGGCCCGCCGCCCCCGCAAATGACCCACCGATGCACCTCGTCCCCTGCCTGACCAGGAGCCTTCCGTGACCACGATCTCCCTGCCCCCGCAGCAGCATCAGCTCGACCCCGGTGAGCCGTATCGCGGTCGCCCGGTACCCCGGGCTCTGGGCTGGGCGCTGCCCGGCGGCGGGCGTGCGGCCAGCGCCGAGCCCGGGGTGATGTGGCAGGGCACGACCACTCAGGTGTGCGGGATGTTCCCGTTCGCGGTCAGCTCGGGCGCCGCACCGCCCGGGGTGCCCATCGGCCACCACATGCACACCGCCGAGCCCGTGGGACTCGACCCGGCGGAGTGGCTGCGACAGGGGCTGGTGTCCAACACCGGCATGTGGATCCAGGGCCAGCCCGGCATCGGCAAGTCGACGATCGTGAAACGCCTGATGACCGGGCTGGTCGCGTTCGGGTTCACCGCCGTGGTCCCCGGTGATGTCAAGGGCGAGTACACCCGCCTGGTCGAGCACCTCGACGGGCGCGTGTGGCGGATCGGGCGGGGCCTGCACTCGCTCAACCCGCTCGACGCCGGCCCCCTGCGGGCCGCGCTCGCCCAGACCAGCGGCGACGAACACGCCCGGCTCTCGGAAACCATCCGGGCCCGTCGGCTGTCGCTGCTCGAAGCGCTCGTGGTCATCGTGCGCCGTGCCGAGATCAGCGTGACCGAACGGCGCCTGCTCGGTGCCGCACTCGACCTGTGCGTGGATGGCACCACCGACGGCGAGGAGCCGATCATCCCCGACGTCGTGCGGATCCTGGTCAGCCCGCCCTTGCTGCTGCTCGACATCGCTGCCTGCGACTCCACGCTGGCCTTCCGCCGCGACGCCAGGGACCTGGTCAACACCTTGGAGCTGCTCTGCGCCGGCGCGATCCGGGGCCTGTTCGACCGCCAGTCCTCGATCACGGCCGACCTCGACACCCCGGCGCTGTCACTGGACATCTCCGCCCTCGACGACGACGAGGACGAAGTCGTGGCCGCAGCGATGCTCTCGTCCTGGGCGTGGGCGGCCGCGGTCATCGACGGCTCGGCGGCGACGGGCCGCCACCGCAACATCTTCCGCATCCAGGACGAGCTCTGGCGCGCGCTGCGCGTCGCCCCCGGGCTGGTGGAACGCTCCGACCGGGTCACCCGCCTGGGCCGCCACCGCGGCGAGATCTCCGCGCAGGTCACCCACTCCCTCGACGACCTCGAAGCGCTGCCCACCGAGGCCGACCGGGCCAAGGCCCGCGGCATGGCCCAACGCAACGGCGTCATGGTGCTCGGCGGCATGGCCGACAAGGAGCTCGCCGCGATCAACGAGATCAGCCCGCTCACCGCGTCGGAGGCCGCAATGGTGCGGGCCTGGGCCGCGCCGCCGACCTGGATGACCGGCAGCACCCACCCCGGCCGGGGCCGGTACCTGATCAAGTCCGGTGAACGGATGGGGTTGCCCGTCGCCCTGTCGCTGATGCCCAGCGAACGCGACCTCTACAACACCGACACCGCCTGGCAGCCCCGCACCGGACACGCCTGATGAGTACGCCTGCGGCGCCGATCCCGTGGCAGCAGCTGGCCGTCCCCCTGGTCGGGTTCGGGGTCCTCGGTGCGGGGTTCGCGGCGATGACGTGCTGCTGGACGGCCGCCGGCGCCGCGGCCGAGGCTGTCCCGGGCTTCGGGGGACCGACGCTGCGGGCGATGGTCTCCGCAGCCGGGACGGGCACCCTCGACCCCCTGATCGGGACCGACGGCTCGCGCCCGGTGTTCTGGTCCGTGCTGGCCGTGGGGCTGGCCCTGCTGCTCGGCCTCGTCGTCGGCGTCCGCGTCTGGATCGGTTCCCGCGCGGGCCGGCGGGGCGAACCGCGCTCGGCGATGGCCGGTCACCGCGACACCCGCGACATGCGCGGTCGTGCAGCACAGAAAAGGGCAGTGCAACTGCGCCCATCCCTGGCCGAGCAGGACCGCATCGACAACCGGGACCTGGGCCTGTGCCTGGGGCGCCGGCTCGGCGGCGTCGGCGAGTCGCGACTGCTGTATGCCTCCGAGGAAGACGTGATGATCATGATCGCCGGGCCACGGTCGAACAAGACCTCCGCCCAGGTCGTGCCCGCGATCCTCTCCGCGCCCGGCCCGGTCATCGCGACCAGCAACAAGGTCGACGTCTTCACCTTGAGCATCGGGCTGCGCGCCGAGTTGGGCCGCTGCTTCGTCGCCGACCCGCAAGGCATCGCCGGGGTCGAGCAGAGCTGGTGGTGGAACCCGCTCGCCGACATCAAGGACCTGGCCGATGCCGGGTATCTGGTGGCTCACTTCTCCCGCACCGTCGGTGCCGGCAACTCCAACGACGCCAACCCCTTCTTCACCAGAGGCGCCGAGCGCCTACTCACCCAGCTCGTCCTGGCCGCATCGTGCAGCCCCGACCGGAGCCTGCGCGACGTCCGCACATGGCTGGCCACCCAAGCCAATGAACCGGCCGGCCTGCTGGAGGCCAGCGGCTTCACCGAGGTCGCCGAAGGCCTGCGGGGACTACAGGACGCCCCTTCCGAGACCCGCGGCGGCCTGTTCGAGACCGCACTGACAGCCCTCGGGGCCCTGGAGTCCGAGGCCGTCGCCCGACTGGTCACCCCACCCTCGACGTGGCGGGAACCGCCCCAGGGCCCGGTGGAGGAGTTCGACCCGTGGCGATTCTTGGTCGGCTACCAGGCCGACAGCTCCGGCAACCCGGTCCCCCGCGACACCCTCTATCTGCTCACCCGCGAAGGCGCCGGCAGCGGTGCCCCGGTCGTCGCCGCCCTGGTCGATCACCTGCTGCGCATCGCCGCCAAGGCCGCCACCGCCCAGGGCGGGCGGCTCGATCCCCCGCTGCGCCCGGTGCTCGACGAGGCCGCCAACGTGTGCCCGATCGCGGGCCTGCCCGACCTGTACTCCTACTTCGGGTCGATGAGCATCCAGGTGCTGTCGTTTCTGCAGTCCTACCAGCAGGGCGTCGCGGTCTGGGGCAAGTCCGGGATGGACAAGATGTGGTCGGCGGCCACGATCAAGCTGGTCGGCGCCGGAGTGCAAGACCCCGAGTTCGCGCGCTGGATCAGCGACCTCATCGGGCCCCTGGAGGTGCCGACCTACTCCCACCAGTACGGCCGGGGCGGCGGCTCCACCTCGACGTCGATGCGGGAGAAGCCGGTGATGACCGTCGCCGACGTGGGCTCGCTCGACAAGCGTCACGCCATCCTGCTCTCCGCCGGGCGCCGCCCGGTGCTGCTGGAGCTGATGCCCTGGTACCGCGAAGGCGACGCCGAGACGATCAGCGCCCACGCCGCCGAGGCCACCGCCCAGGTCCGCCAGTCGGCGGTAGCCGCGCTCGGGCCCCGCAACCCGCTCGCCCAGCGCCTCGCCGCCCGCGAGCGCGCCCCCCGCGGTGGAACGACATGACCGACCCGGAGCCCAACGACGACATCGCGCCCGGTGACTGGGCGGCGGTGCTTGCCGAACTCACCCGGCTGCGCGCGGACCACAGGACCCTCACCGCTCGGCTGGGAGGACTCGATCACCGGGTCGAGGGCATCGAGATTGTGTTCGATGAAATAGAGGACGCCACGCCGGAGGCTGCCGACCTGCTGCGGTCCGGTGACGCCGCCGCGTCCGACGACACCTCCGCCCCAGCCCCACCGGAACCGGAGGAACCCGACACCGGTCTGGACATGCGTGAGCTCATCCCGTGGGTGCGCGACCACATCGCCCAGCTGCTCGAACGCCGGCTGCCGCAGAACAAGGGCCGGCTGCGCTGGTGTCGTAGCTGGTGGCTGCACCCGGAGGCGATCGCGCGTTTCGATGCGCTGCGCCGGTCCTGGACCGAAGCGATCGCCGCTGGTGAGGGCAACGCCCTGGCCACCTACTACGACCACCTCGACCGCCAGCTCGCGACGCTGATGGATGAACACGGCCCGTTCAGTGCCTGCGAGGGCGGACACCACGGCACCGAGCGTTTCGTGACCAAGCTCGGGCAACTCGACCCGCCGCCGGAGTACTTCTTCGTCCTCGACGAGCAGCTCGACCAGCTATAGCCAGCCCGATCTCGGGCGGCTCAGACCCCGTGTCGCCGGATGCGCCAGCGTGAGCAGGGAGGACAATCAGTGCCCCGACCAAGCCGTCGCCGCTCCATGAACCAGGAGCCGCTTCCGCTGGAGGCCCTGTTCGGCGGACCCGACCCCACCGAGCCCCCCGTGCCCGCGGCCGAGGTGCCGTCGAACGATCAGGAGGACACCGATGAACCGCTACGGACGCCAGGCGATGCAGCACTGGCAGACTTACCTGCCCAACCGGTACGCCCAGATCACGAACCCGCAGCAGCACTTCACGACGCTGGGCAACGAGGTACAGGACGAGATCGAGACCCTGGCAGCGGACCGAGCCAACCAGGAGGGCCCGGCCGGGACCTACCTGGACCAGGTGGGCCGGCTCAACCGAATCCAGGCCCAGGCCCAGGAGCAGGTCCTCGCCGAGCGGGTTCTGCTGCCCCCGGAGGCGGACGACCCGACTCCGGCCGAGCCGCACCGGTAGAACCAGCCCCAGCCCCCGCCCCGGCCCCGGGCTCGGCGGGCGAGTCGCCGGTGCGCCCGGACCCTGAGCAGGCCGAGCGCATCTCGGTCCAAGCACGCGCCCGGTTCGACGCCGGGGAGTTCGTGACCGCCCGCTCGCTGATGGACCAGGCAGCACGTCTCGACCCCGGCCGCCACGAGTACTGGGACCGGGTCCGGTCCCTGATCGACGGCCACATCGCCACGCAGGCCCCGACCACCACACCCGCCGCGCCACAGCCGGAGGCGGCCCCGCCGGCACCGGCCGAGCAGTCGACACCCGAACCCGCCGCACCGGACCCCGTCACGGCCACGCAACCGAGCAGTGCCCCGGCCGCACGCGGGCCGGAGTCCGACGACCCGGCGCGCTTCCCCGACGCCACCGAGGTCGCGCTGACCGAGGTGACGGCGAACCTCCTGCGGATCCGCATCACCGACGTGCTCGACGACGACCCCGAGCAGGACGACCTCTACGGCGGCTACCCCACTGTCGACGGCACCACGCTGCGGGTCCACGACAAGCGCGCGATGCTCGCCACGCTCGACAACGAACTCAACATCACCGCCACGAACCTGCGCGGCCCCGGCCGTGTGCCCGATGCGGGCGACCGACGCCGCTACGCCGCCGAGGAACAGGGCCTGTTCGCGCTGCGTCGGCGGGTCGCGGCGCTGCCGGACCCGGCGACCGGCGACAGTCCGGGCCAGACCGTGCAGGCCACGATCACCCCTGCCGAGCCACAGACGGCGAGCCCACCCGAGCACGAGGCCGACAGCGCCCCGGCCGCCGAGCCCTCCGGGCCCCGCCCCGAAGCCCCGACCACACCGCCCACGCCGCCGGCCGCGCCCGCGGGGGTCGAGGCGAGTGCCATGCCCGGTGTCGAGGACCGCGTCGTGGCCCGCGAGTCCGGCGATGTCCGGATGCGCCGGACCGCGGACGGCAGGGTGTGGGTGCGCACCAGTGACGCTCACACCTGGCGGGTCGCCGGACCCGGGGAGACGGCCGCGTTCGACATCGAGACCCCCGAGTGGCGCGAGACCCGCCGCCGCGAAGAAGCCGAGCACAGACAGCGCCGGGAGGCCTCCCGGCGCGAAGCCCGCGAGCGCTACGAGAAAGCGCAGCAGGACAAGGCTGCCGCCCAGGCCACCACACCGGCCCCCTCCCCCGCTCCCGACGACCGGGAAGAGTCCGATGAGCTCGCGGCCTTGACCCGCAGCCCGCAGGAGCGGGCCGCCGAGCTGGCCACGACCACCGTGTTGCGGCTCTACGCCCGCGACGAGGGGATGCAGACCCCGGAGCAGTGGTCGGCGACCATCGCAGCGCTTCCGGAACCGGCCCGGCAGGCAGTGCTGGACCGGCTCGGCTTCGACCAACTCGACGCGATGCTCGAACCGGCCATCCTCGCCGACGAGCGCACCTGGCGCGACGAGCTGATCGCCCGCATCGGCCAGCTCAACCCCGACATCGGCCGCCGGGCCGGCGAGGCCGCGGCCGAACGCGACGCCCGCAACAGCGAGACCTCCGCCCGGGCGCTCAGCCCGGGATCACAGGCCGCCGAGACCGCCGCCGAGCCGCCCGCGCCGACGGTCCCGGCCACGCCGTCGGAGCCTGCCGTGACCGAGCAGGAACAACGGCCCGCCGCGGCGGGCCAGTTCCGGCCGGGCTCGGTGCGCCCGCCCACCGGTGCCAAGGCGCGGGTGCAGGCCAACCTCGCCGCCCTGTCCACCCTGCGCTCCCTCGGTGACCGGCCGGCCACCGAAGCCCAGCAAGCGGACCTGGCGCGCTGGTCCGGGTGGGGCGCGGTCCCTGAGGTCTTCGACGACCTGCGCCCCGAGATGTCCTGGGCCCGCGACCAGCTCGCCGAGATGCTCGACGCCACCGAGTTCGCTCGCGCCCGCTCCAGCATGCTCAACGCCCACTACACCGACCCCGACCTGGTCGAACAGGTCTGGACGGCGGTGAGCGAGCTGGGCTTTGAGCGCGGGCGGGTCCTCGAACCCGGCTGCGGGACCGGCAACTACATCGGGCTCGCCCCCGCCGGTGCGCAGGTGGTCGGGGTCGAGGTGGAGCCGACCACTGCGGCGATCGCGTCCGCGTTGCAGCCCCAGGCCCAGATCCGCAGTGAGTCCTTCGCCGAGAGCCGCTTTCCCAACGGCAGCTTCGACCTCGTCGTGGGCAATGTCCCGTTCGCCCGCACCGTGCTCAGCGACAAGGTCCACAACACCGGCCGGCATTCGATCCACAACCACTTCTTGATCAAGAGCCTGCACCTGACCGCCCCGGGCGGTCTGGTCGCAGCGATCACCTCTCGCTACACCCTTGACGCCCGCAACCCCTCCGCCCGCCGCGAGATGGCCGAGCTCGCCGACCTCGTCGGCGCCATCCGGCTGCCCCAGGCCGCCCACCAGCGCACCGCCGGCACCGACGTCATCACCGACCTGTTGGTGTTCCGCCGCCGTGAGCCCGACCGCGTGCCCCAGCCGTTCGACTGGGAGCTGACCGAGGTCGTCGACATCGGCGACGAACAGGTGCGGATGAACTCCTGGTTCGTCCAGCATCCCGAGATGCTGTGCGGGACCCTGACCAGCGGGTCCGGGCAGTACAGCTCCGCTGAACCACGGGTGGTCTCCGACCGGCCCGCGGCCGAGTTGCTCGCCGAGCGCCTGGCCCAGGTCGTCGACCGCGCCCGCCGCGACGCGCTGCTCCACTCCCCGACCCTGCCCGAGGTTCCTCAGCGCGCCGCCCTGCCCGGCCCGGAGCTGGACCTGGAGGACGGGCACCTGCTCATCGACGCGGACGGGCAGTTCCAGCAGGTCACCGACGGTGCCGTGGAGCCGTTCGAGGTCCCCAAGAGCCGCCAGGCCGAGCTGCGGGCGCTGCTCGAGCTGCGCGACACCACCGTCACGCTGCTCGAAGCCGAAGCGGCGACCTTCGAGCACTCCGAGAGCATCGAGGAGCTGCGCGCGGACCTGAACCGCTACTACGACGCCTACGTCGACCGCTACGGCCCGATCAACCGGTTCAAGTGGCGTCGCACCGGCCGCGTCGACGAGGCCGGCAACGACATCCAGGCCCGCATCGTCGACAAGCTCGGCGGCTTCCGGGCCGACCCGCGAGCACCGATCGTGCTCGCGCTGGAGGTGTTCGACGCCAGCACCGGCACCGCGACCAAGGCCGACGTCTTCAGCGACCGGGTCATCGCCCCGCGGACCCCGGCCCGCGGCGCCGACACCCCGGCCGAAGCGCTGGCCATCTGCATGGACACCCACGGGCAGGTGGAGCTGTCCGAGATCGCGCGGCTGCTCGGCGTCGACGAGACCGAGGCCCGTACCTCGCTCGGTGAGCTGGTCTTCGCCGACCCCGCGCGCGACGGCCAGCTCGTTCCCGCCGCGGAGTACCTGTCCGGCCACGTGCGCCGCAAGCTCGATCAGGCGCTCGCCGCCGCGGAGGACGAGCCTGCCTACGCCGCCAACGCCGCCGCGCTGCGCGAGGTCGTCCCGCCCGACATTGCTCCCGAGGACATCGTGGCCCGCCTCGGGGTGCCGTGGATCGAGGCCGGCTACGTGCAGACCTTCCTGCGCGAGACCCTCGACGAACCGCGGCTGAGCGTCGAGCACACCTACGGCACCAACTGGGAGGTCAAGGGCAACGAGTTCTCCGTCGCGGCCACCAGCACCTGGGGAACCGAGCGCTACCCGGCCCCGAAACTCGCCGCCGCGCTGCTGGCCCAGAAGTCGATCGTGGTGCGCGACGAGATCGAGACCCTCACCGCCGACGGGTCCCCGACGACCCGCCATGTGCTCAACCCGGCCGCCACCACCGCCGCGCAGGCCAAGGCCGACGAACTCGCGCAGCGGTTCTCCGAGTGGGTCTGGGAGGACCCGAAGCGCGCCACGGACCTCGCGCGCGTCTACAACGACCGCTTCAACTCCACGGTGCTGCGCAACTACGACGACGTCACGCTGTCGCTGCCCGGCCTGACCCGCACCTTCGAGCCGAACCCGCACCAGTACGCCGCGGTCGCCCGGATGATCTCCGAGCCCGCCGTCGGGCTGTACCACGAGGTCGGCGCCGGTAAGACCGCCGAGATGGCGATCGGGGTCATGGAGCTGCGCCGCCTGCAGATGGTCCGCAAGCCCTGCATCGTCATCCCGAACCACATGATCGAACAGTGGTCCCGAGAGTTCCAGCAGCTCTACCCCCGGGCCCGGATCCTCGCCGCCTCCTCGGCCGACCTGCGCAAGGACGCCCGCCGCGCCTTCGTCGCCCGGGTGGCCACCGGTGACTGGGACGCGGTCATCATCACCCGCGGGGCGTTCGAGCGGATCCCGATGCGCCCCGAGGCGCAGGAGGCCTACCTCGACGCCGAGCTCGAGACGCTGCGCGAAGCACTGGAACGAGGCCGCGCCGAAGGCAGCAGCAACCGCGCCGTCAAGCGGATGCAGCAGCGGCTCGACAACGCCCAGGAGCGCATCAAGGACAAGATCGCCCGCGACTACGACCCCGCGGTCACGTTCGAGGCCACCGGCATCGACTACGTGGTCGTCGACGAGGCCCACGACTACAAGAACCTGCGCACCGCCAGCAACATCGCCGGCGCAGCGATCGACGGCTCCAACCGGGCCCAGGACCTCGACATGAAGCTGCACTACCTGCGCAACAAGCACGGGCACCGGGTGGTCACCCTGGCCACCGCGACCCCGATCGCGAACTCGATCACCGAGGCGCACGTCATGCAGCGCTACCTGCGCCCTGACCTGCTCGAACAAGCAGGCGTGCTGAACTTCGACGCCTGGGCGGCGACGTTCGCCGCGACCGTGTCGGACGTCGAGCTCTCGCCCGACGGCAGCAGCTTCCGGATGAAGGGCCGCTTCGCCCGCTTCCACAACGTCCCCGAGCTACTGCGCATGTGGTGGGTCTCCGGTGACGTCAAGACCGCCGACGACCTCAACCTGCCCCGCCCGGATCTGCTGCCGCGCCCCGAGGACGGCCAGCGCGCACCCCGGACCTTCCTGATCCCGGCCACCGAAGGGCAGCAGCAGCTCATCTCCGAGCTGGGCGACCGTGCCGAGCAGGTCCAGGCCCGTGCGGTGCTCCCGGACGTCGACAACATGCTCAAGATCTCCAGCGACGGCCGCGCCGGCGCGCTCGATCTACGACTCCTGGGCCGGGACATGCCGTTCGGGGAGTCCAAGATCGAAATCGCCGCTGACGAGATCGCGCGGATCCACCACGCCCACAGCGATGACGAGTTCCTCGACGCCGACGGCGAGCCTCATCCGCGCCGCGGGGGCTTCCAGCTGGTCTTCTGCGACCTCGGCACCCCCGGCGACGGCGCGAAGCGGCCGGGCTGGAACGTCTACGCCGAGCTGCGCGACCAGCTCGTCGAACGAGGCCTGCCCCGCGAGCGGGTCCGGTTCATCCACGAGGCCGCCAACGACCGGAAGAAGGCCGAGCTGTTCGAGGCCTGCCGCGCAGGCGAGGTCTCGGTGCTCATCGGCAGCACTTCCAAGATGGGGGTGGGCACCAACGTCCAGAACCGGGCAGTGGCGCTGCACCATCTGGACTGCCCGTGGCGCCCGGCCGACCTGGCCCAGCGTGACGGCCGGGCGCTGCGCCGGGGCAACCAGTACAGCGAGATCGCCTTGAACCGCTACGTCGTCGAAGGCACCTTCGACGCCTATATGTGGCAGGCGCTGGCGCGCAAGGCCGCGTTCATCTCGCAGCTGATGAACGGCCGGCTCGACGTCCGGGAGATCGAGGGCGATATCGGCGACACCGCGCTCAACTACAACGAGGTCAAGGCACTCGCCGCCGGGAACCCGCTGCTGCTGGACAAGGCCAAGGCCGACGCCGAGCTGACCAAGCTGGAACGCCTCGAACGCTCGCACGTGCAGACCCGCTCCCGGCTGCGCTACACGATCGAGGTCCACGAGGGCCGCGTCCCCGAACTGGAGGGCGAGATCGAGGCGCTGCGCGCGGCGATCGAGCGCCGCACCGACACCCGAGGCGAGCAGTTCGCCATCGAGACCGGGGGACGACGCCTCACCGATCGCAACGAAGCGGGCACCGTCCTGATCGGCCAGCTCACGGCGGCGGCCACCGGCCCGGAGAGCACCCGGCCCACCGAGATCCCCGGCATCGCCCGCCTCGGCGGCCAGAGTTTCGACGCGTTCGTGTGGTCCGCCGGGCCGCGCGCGGGCTACGAGCTACGGGTCTCCGGGACCAGCCACGGCGGCGTCGTGGAAGGCTCCAAGTCCCAACTGCTGGAGCTGTCTACCAGCGAGAAGCCCGGCTCGCTGGTCGTGCGCATGGAGAACCGGGTCGCCGGCCTCGACGAGAAGCTCACCCGCGTGCAGGACGACCTCCAACGCACCGGCGAGGAGACCCAACGCGCCACAGAACAGCTCGAGCGTCCGTTCGCCCACGCCGCGGAGCTGGAACAGGCACGTGCCCGCGTGCGGGAGATCGACGCGGAGATGGCCGGGCTCGCCGCCCCCGAGCCGAGCAGCTCCGACGCCGCCGGACCCGCCGACACGGGGGCGGCCGATCCCGAGTCCCCCGCGCCCGAGCCGCCCGCGTCCGGGGACTCGTCGCAGTCCGTCGCCGAGGCCGAGCAGTCCGCCGCGGCGGTGGCTGCCGCTCTCGCCGCGCACCGCCCCCCGGCCGGGTCGCCCCGAGCGGCACCGAACTCGGGCTCGACACCTTCTCCCACGGGCCCGCCCGCACCTGGCCCGGCTCCGCAGCCGGAGCGTCACCCGGTAGCTCGGCGGCGCCTATGAACGCACACGCACACACCGGACAGCGTTTGGTCACTCGTTTCGGCATCGTCGATCCGTGCAGTTCTCGCTACGCTGACGCACAATGAGGCTTTCCCAGTAGTGGCGGCTCCGGACGGCGACACGCCGAGGACACGGAGATGATCAACAGGGGCGCGGGACCCCGGTAGGAGAGGTCGGTCCGTCCAAAGATCGACTCTCACCGAGGTC